>NZ_JADOEK010000024.1:0-15548 GCF_027563165.1 Alteromonas sp. PRIM-21
CAGTACAAGTAGTCTTAGTAGTGTCTTTGATACCTACGATTTCTACTTCTTCACCAACCTTGATGATACCTTGCTCAACACGACCTGTTACAACAGTACCACGGCCTGAGATTGAGAATACGTCTTCGATTGGAAGGATGAACGGCTTGTCGATTGCACGCTCTGGCTCTGGGATGTATGAATCAAGCGCTTCACCAAGCTCGATGATTTTCTTTTCCCACTCTGCGTCGCCTTCAAGCGCCTTAAGAGCTGAACCTTGGATAACTGGTAGGTCATCACCTGGGAATTCGTATTCGTTAAGAAGTTCACGAACTTCCATTTCTACTAGCTCTAGAAGCTCTTCATCATCAACCATGTCACACTTGTTCATGAATACGATGATGTAAGGGATACCAACCTGACGACCAAGTAGGATGTGCTCACGAGTCTGAGGCATAGGGCCGTCAGTCGCAGCTACTACTAGGATACCACCGTCCATCTGAGCAGCACCAGTGATCATGTTTTTAACGTAATCAGCGTGTCCTGGGCAGTCTACGTGTGCGTAGTGACGAGTAGGAGTGTCATATTCTACGTGTGAAGTAGAAATGGTGATACCACGAGCTTTCTCTTCAGGCGCGTTATCGATTTGATCGAAAGCCTGAGCAGAACCGCCGTAAGTTTTAGAAAGAACTGTAGTGATAGCTGCAGTTAGGGTAGTTTTACCGTGGTCAACGTGGCCGATTGTACCCACGTTTACGTGGGGTTTCGTACGTTCAAACTTTTCTTTTGCCATTTTTCTCGTTTCCTAAGTTAAAAGTCCGACCCACCAATAGACCGGACCGAACCTTCATTTAGATTAAATTCTAGATTCAATAATAGCCTGCGCCACATTGTTAGGCGCCTCAGAATAATTGAAGAACTCCATTGAGTATGAAGCACGACCTTGTGTTTGTGAACGCAAATCAGTTGCGTAGCCAAACATTTCTGAAAGCGGCACTTTTGCACGTATTATTTTAACACCTGCTACGCCATCTTCCATACCTTCGATCATGCCGCGGCGACGATTAATGTCACCAACTACATCACCCATCCAGTCTTCTGGAGTAGTCACTTCAACTTTCATTGTGGGTTCAAGCAACACCGGATTTGCTTCTGCGGCGCCTTTTTTGAAACCCATAGAGCCGGCGATCTTAAACGCCATTTCAGAAGAGTCAACATCGTGGTAAGAACCATCAAACAAAGTAACCTTTACATCTAGTACCGGAAACCCTGCAAGAACACCACTTCGCATCTGCTCCTGAATTCCTTTATCGACCGCTGGAATGAACTCTTTTGGTACAACACCACCGACGATTTCGTTCACAAATTCGTAGCCTGAACCTTCTTCCTGAGGCTCAATGCGTAACCATACATGACCAAATTGGCCTCGGCCGCCTGACTGACGAACGAACTTCCCTTCCACTTCAACAGATTTACGAAGGGTTTCGCGATAAGCAACCTGTGGGTTACCTACGTTACATTCAACTTTAAATTCGCGCTTCATGCGGTCGACAATGATATCAAGGTGAAGTTCACCCATACCCGAGATAATTGTCTGACCCGTCTCATCATCAGTTTTAACTTTAAACGATGGATCTTCTGCCGCAAGTTTGCCTAAAGCAATAGCCATTTTTTCTTGGTCAGCCTGAGATTTAGGCTCTACTGCTATTGAAATAACAGGGTCTGGGAACTCCATACGCTCTAACGTAATAACGTTATTAGGATCGCAAAGCGTATCACCAGTGGTAACATCTTTAAGGCCGATAGCGGCGGCAATGTCACCTGCGCGTACTTCTTTAAGCTCTTCGCGGTCTTTTGCGTGCATTTGCACGATACGCCCGAATCGCTCACGTTTACCTTTTACTGGGTTATATACAGTATCGCCTGTATTAACTACACCTGAGTAACAGCGGAAAAAGGTCAACGTGCCCACAAATGGGTCAGTTGCTATTTTAAATGCTAGTGCTGAGAACGGCTCATCGTCGCTCGAATGACGCTCTGCTTCAGTCTCGTCTTTATCGTCAAGCACACCTGTAATGGCTTTAACTTCAGTTGGAGACGGTAAATAATGAATTACAGAGTCTAGTACTGCCTGAACACCTTTGTTTTTGAAGGCACTGCCACAAGTGGCAAGAACAATTTCGTTGTTCAGTGTACGCGTACGAAGGCCTAAACGGATTTCTTCTTCAGTCAGCTCTTCGCCTTCTAAATACTTATCCATCAGCTCATCAGACGCTTCTGCAGCCGCTTCGATCATCTCGGTACGATACTGCTCAGCGGTATCAAGATATTCAGCCGGAATGTCTTCATAGGTAAATGTCATACCCATGTCGTCTTCATTCCAGTTGATGGCTTTCATCTTCACAAGGTCGATGACGCCATGGAAATTCTCTTCAGCGCCCATGTTGATTTGAATCGGAACACAGTTTGCGCCTAAACGCTTGCGGATTTGCCCCACAACGCGCTCAAAATCAGCGCCAGCCCGGTCCATTTTATTAACGAACACTAGGCGTGGCACTTCATATTTGTCAGCCTGTCGCCAGACTGTCTCTGATTGAGGTTCTACCCCAGAAGACCCACAGAAAACAACTACTGCACCGTCTAGTACACGTAATGATCGCTCTACTTCAATAGTAAAGTCTACGTGTCCAGGGGTGTCGATGATGTTAATTCTGTGCTGATCGAACTGTTGCTCCATACCAGACCAGAAACAAGTCGTTGCAGCAGACGTGATAGTGATACCACGCTCCTGCTCTTGCTCCATCCAGTCCATGGTAGCAGCACCATCGTGCACTTCACCGATTTTGTGAGACAGCCCTGTATAAAACAGGACTCGCTCTGTGGTCGTGGTTTTACCCGCGTCCACGTGAGCCACAATACCAATATTGCGATAACGCTCAATCGAGGTCTTACGAGGCATAAATCTCTCTCAGTTAAATAACGTTGATTACCAACGGTAGTGAGCAAACGCTTTGTTTGCTTCGGCCATACGGTGAACGTCTTCACGTTTCTTAACCGCTGAACCTTTATTATCTGCTGCGTCTAGCATTTCAGCCGCTAGGCGTTGTGCCATAGACTTTTCGCCACGTTTACGTGCAGCTTCTACCATCCAACGCATACCTAGCGCGTTACGACGAACTGGACGTACTTCAACTGGAACCTGATAAGTTGAACCACCAACACGACGAGACTTAACCTCTACTGTTGGGCGGATGTTATCAAGCGCTTCCTCGAAGATATCTAGGTGTGCTTTGCCGGTTTTTTCAGCAACAATATCAAGCGCACCGTAAACGATTCTTTCAGCGACTGACTTTTTGCCGTCGAGCATTACGACATTCATGAATTTCGCAAGCAGTTGTGAACCAAATTTTGGCTCTGGTAGGATTTTACGTTGACCTACGACTCTTCTTCTTGGCATTTTCTATTCTCCGTATGAATTCAGGGAAAACCCAAAACTCTTAAACTTCAGTTTGGCCTTACTAACGGAGAACCGTTAAGACTTAGGCTTCTTCGCGCCGTACTTAGAACGGGCTTGTCTACGATCGTTTACACCTGCGCAGTCAAGAGTACCGCGAACTGTGTGATAACGAACACCTGGTAGATCTTTAACACGACCACCACGGATAAGTACTACACTGTGCTCTTGTAGGTTGTGACCTTCACCACCGATGTATGAAGAAACTTCAAAACCGTTAGTTAGACGTACACGACATACTTTACGTAGTGCAGAGTTTGGTTTCTTAGGCGTAGTAGTATATACACGAGTACATACACCACGTCTTTGTGGACAAGCTTGTAGAGCAGCTACGTTGCTTTTTTCAACGGGCTTTCTACGCGGCTTGCGCACTAACTGGTTAACTGTTGCCATTAACTAGCTCCTGATTAAAAACTACGAAAACCCAATCACTGCGACTGGGTCCATATTAATGCGATTAATCTATTAATCGCGCTTGTTTGTGAACATTGTGCTCGTCAATATTCACTGAGCGCTGATACGAAAAACCGCGACCGTTTATCGAGCCATTTGATGGCTATCCAAAATCGGGTCGCGGAATATTAAAGATCATCGCTCTGACTGTCAAGGTGTACAAAGCTTAAGCAGATAATTTATCTGCAATCTGTACAACTTGACTGCCGAATTGTTAGGAGTACGTTAACGTACTCCTATGATCTTGCCTTATTCGGCAGTATCTTCGTCTGCACCTGCATTAAGCGCTTCGGTTAGTGCCTGTTCTGCTTCAGCAGCAGAAACTGACATTTCTTCGATTTGCTCTTTGCGACGCTGTGCACGGCGTTCGTGGTAAGCGAAACCGGTACCCGCTGGAATTAGACGACCAACGATTACGTTTTCTTTCAGACCGCGTAGGTCATCTTCTTTACCTTGAACTGCAGCTTCAGTTAGAACACGTGTTGTTTCTTGGAACGATGCCGCTGAGATAAACGACTCAGTAGACAGTGACGCTTTAGTGATACCAAGCAGCTGTGTTTCGTACTGCGCAGGGATCTTACCGTGTTTTTCAATTTCACGGTTCGCCACTTTAACGTTCGATACTTCAACCTGTTCGCCTTCAAGGAACTGCGTATCGCCTGGATTAGTGATAATGCACTTACGTAGCATCTGACGGATAACTACTTCGATGTGCTTATCGTTAATCTTAACACCCTGTAGACGGTATACTTCCTGAACTTCGTTCACGATGTAGTTTGCTACTGCTGAGATACCACGTAGACGTAGGATATCGTGTGGAGACTCTGGACCATCGGCGATAACTTCGCCTTTTTCCACTTTCTCACCTTCGAACACGTTAAGCTGACGCCACTTAGGAATCATCTCTTCGTATGCATCACCTTCAGCAGGCGTGATTACAAGACGCTTCTTACCTTTGGTCTCTTTACCGAAGCCGATAGTACCTGAGATTTCTGCAAGGATTGCAGGCTCTTTAGGCTTACGTGCTTCAAATAGGTCCGCAACGCGCGGTAGACCACCGGTGATATCACGAGTCTTCGAGCTTTCTTGAGGAATACGTGCTAGCACGTCACCTTCGTTAGCCACTTTGCCTTCTGACGCTTCAATTGTGGTAAAGCTTGGAAGACGAATTTCCTGAAGACCGAACTCATCGCTCTCAAGGATAAGCTTAGGCTCTTTCGCATTAACTTTCGCAAGGTCTTTAACAACGATACGTGTTAGACCAGTAAGCTCGTCTTGCTGCATTTCGGTGTTAGAGTCATCAATGTCTGCGAAGCTAATCTTAGCTGCACGTTCAGTGATGATTGGGTGACTATGCGGATCCCAGTTAGCAACAACGTCGCCAGCTGCAATTGATGCACCGTCATCCACGCTAAGTACAGCACCGTAAGGTACTTTATAGCGCTCTTTCTCACGGCCTTGCTCGTCGATAACAGTAAGCTCTGTTGAACGAGAAACAATAACCACTTTACCTTCAGAGTTACGTACGAATTTCGCGTTGTGTAGCTTAAGGCTACCCGCTGTTTTAACTTGTACGCTGTTCTCAGCAGATGCTCTTGATGCCGCACCACCGATGTGGAACGTACGCATGGTAAGCTGTGTACCTGGTTCACCGATTGACTGTGCTGCAATAACACCAACCGATTCACCGCTACCCACCATATGACCACGTGCAAGGTCACGACCGTAACACTTAGCACAAACACCGAAGTCGTTGTCACAAGTGATTACCGAGCGAACCATTATTTGGTCAACTGAGTTGGCTTCAAGCATATCTACTAACGCTTCGTCTAGAAGAACATTACGCTCAACTAGTACTTCGTCAGTACCTGGCTTAAGTACGTCTTCTGCTACCACACGACCTAGTACACGCTCGCGTAGCGGCTCAACAACGTCACCACCTTCGATTAGTGGTGTCATTTGAACACCTTCGAATGTGCCACAGTCGTCGTTAGTGATTACCAAGTCTTGTGCAACGTCTACTAGACGACGTGTTAGGTAACCCGAGTTAGCTGTCTTAAGTGCGGTATCCGCTAGACCTTTACGAGCACCGTGAGTTGAGATGAAGTACTGTAGTACGTTCAGACCTTCACGGAAGTTCGCCGTAATTGGGGTTTCGATGATTGAGCCATCTGGCTTAGCCATCAGACCACGCATACCTGCAAGCTGACGAATCTGAGCGGCACTACCACGAGCACCCGAGTCGGCCATCATGTAAACTGAGTTAAATGATGATTGCTCTTCTTCTTCGCCATCGCGGTTAATTACGATGTCAGTCTTAAGGTTATCCATCATGGCCTTAGCAACTTTTTCGTTGGCATTTGACCAGATATCGATAACTTTGTTGTAACGCTCACCCGCGGTAACAAGACCGTTTTGGAACTGTTCCTGAATTTCGATAACTTCTGCTTCCGCCGCGTCGATAATTTCTTTCTTAGCAGCAGGGATAACCATATCGTCGATACCAACAGACGCACCCGCGATCATCGCGTAGTGGAAACCGGTATACATGATTTGGTCAGCAGCAATTACTGTGTCTTTCAGACCTAGCGTACGGTAACAAGCATTCAATAGTTTTGAAATTTGCTTCTTGCCCATCGCTTGGTTGATGATTTCAAATGGCAGACCCTTTGGAAGGATCAATGAGAAAATCGCACGACCAACAGTAGTGTCAGTTAGGGTTACTTTCTCAGTTTTGTTGCCATCTTCATCGATGTCATATTCAGTAATACGTACTTTAACGCGAGAGTGAAGCTCAGCATTACCTGTACGGTACGCTTTTTCTGCTTCATTCGGGCTGGTAAACACCATGCCTTCGCCTAAGCCGTTTACTTTGTCACGCGTTAGGTAATAAAGACCTAATACAACGTCCTGTGAAGGTACGATAATTGGCTCACCGTTCGCTGGTGACAGGATGTTGTTCGTTGACATCATAAGTGCACGTGCTTCTAGCTGTGCTTCGATTGTCAACGGTACGTGTACCGCCATTTGGTCACCATCGAAGTCGGCGTTGTACGCCGCACACACTAGCGGGTGAAGCTGAATCGCTTTACCTTCGATTAATGTTGGTTCGAATGCTTGGATACCCAAACGGTGAAGTGTAGGTGCACGGTTAAGTAGTACCGGGTGTTCGCGGATAACGTCATCTAGTACGTCCCAAACCTCTGGTGCTTCGCGCTCTACTAGCTTCTTAGCAGCTTTGATTGTTGTCGCAAGACCACGACCTTCAAGCTTACCGTAGATAAACGGCTTGAATAGCTCTAGTGCCATCTTCTTAGGAAGACCACACTGGTGAAGACGTAGCGTTGGACCAACGGTAATTACAGAACGGCCAGAGTAGTCAACACGCTTACCAAGAAGGTTTTGACGGAAACGACCTTGCTTACCTTTGATCATGTCTGCAAGCGACTTAAGTGGACGCTTGTTAGAACCGGTAATCGCACGACCACGACGTCCATTATCTAGAAGCGCATCTACAGACTCTTGAAGCATACGCTTTTCGTTGCGTACGATAATGTCTGGAGCAGCTAGGTCTAGAAGACGCTTAAGACGGTTGTTACGGTTGATTACACGACGGTATAGGTCGTTAAGGTCAGACGTTGCAAAACGGCCGCCATCTAGTGGTACTAGAGGACGTAAATCTGGCGGAAGTACCGGAAGAACCGTCATGATCATCCACTCTGGCTTGTTGCCAGATTGTTGGAATGACTCAAGCAATTTCAGACGCTTAGTAATCTTCTTACGTTTGGTTTCAGAGTTAATTGAAGGCAGCTCTTCACGCATAGCCGCAACATCTGCGTCTACGTCAAGTACTGTTAGAAGATCGAATACTGCCTCAGCACCCATCTTCGCTTCAAACTCGTCACCGTGCTCTTCAAGTGCATCCAAGTACTCTTCTTCGTTAAGAAGTTGGCTACGCTCAAGTGTAGTCATACCTGGTTCTGTAACCACGTATGATTCAAAGTAAAGTACACGTTCAATATCACGAAGTGTCATATCAAGCATAAGGCCGATACGAGACGGAAGTGATTTAAGGAACCAGATGTGCGCAACCGGGCTAGCTAGCTCGATGTGACCCATACGCTCACGACGTACTTTAGTCAGTGTAACTTCAACGCCACACTTCTCACAGATAACACCGCGGTGCTTAAGGCGCTTGTACTTACCGCAAAGACATTCGTAGTCTTTAACCGGACCAAAGATACGCGCACAGAACAGACCGTCACGCTCAGGCTTGAACGTACGGTAGTTAATTGTTTCAGGCTTTTTAACTTCACCGAATGACCATGAACGAATCATGTCAGGTGAAGACAGACCGATTCGAATATTATCGAATTCTTCAGTCTTGTTTTGTTGCTTTAGAAACTTTAATAAGTCTTTCACATTACTCTCCCAGCGGAGTCAGTCTCTAGAACCCGGCGCAAGCGCCGGGCCATCTCATAACATTACGCGGCGATTGCCGTATTACTTTTCTTCAAGCTCGATGTTGATACCCAACGAGCGAATTTCTTTAAGTAGTACGTTGAATGATTCTGGCATGCCAGGTTCCATTCTGTGGTCGCCATCGACGATGTTCTTGTACATCTTGGTACGGCCGTTAACGTCATCTGACTTAACAGTAAGCATTTCCTGAAGGGTATATGCTGCACCGTATGCTTCAAGTGCCCACACTTCCATCTCACCGAAGCGCTGACCACCAAACTGTGCTTTACCACCAAGAGGCTGCTGTGTAACAAGGCTGTAAGAACCAGTAGAACGCGCGTGCATCTTGTCGTCTACTAAGTGGTTCAGTTTCAGCATGTACATGTAACCAACCGTTACTGGACGCTCAAACTCGCGACCGGTACGACCGTCGAACAATGAAATCTGACCGCTTTCTGGAATATCAGCAAGCTTCAGCATTTCTTTGATTTCAGATTCACGAGCACCGTCGAACACAGGTGTTGCTACTGGAACACCCTTACGAAGGTTTTCCGCTAGACGACGAACTTCGTGGTCTGTGAAGCTATCGATGTCAACTTCCTGGTGATTCTCACCAAGCTCGTACACCTTCTTCAAGAAGTCACGTAGTTCAGCCAGCTCGCGCTGCTCTTTAATCATGCGATCAATCTTCACACCAAGACCGTGTGCAGCCATACCCAAGTGAGTTTCTAGGATCTGACCGATGTTCATACGAGACGGTACACCTAGTGGGTTAAGAACGATATCTACCGGCGTACCGTTAGCATCGTATGGCATGTCTTCTACAGGCTGGATAGTCGAGATAACACCTTTGTTACCGTGACGTCCGGCCATTTTGTCACCCGGTTGGATGTGACGCTTAACCGCAAGGTAAACCTTAACAATCTTAAGTACGCCAGGCGCTAGGTCATCGCCTTGTGTGATCTTACGACGCTTAGTTTCAAACTTCTTATCGAAGTCCGCTTTAATTTCAGCGTGCTGATCTGCGATTTGGTCTAGCTCTAGCTGTGCATCTTCGCTGTTAAGTGCAATTTCAAACCACTTTTCACGCGGTAGGCTGTCAAGCTTAGCTTGGTCAACACCAGCACGTAGAAGTGCAGTTTGCGCACGGGCAAAGATACCGTCAGCTAGAATTTCGAACTCATCAGTAAGGTCTTTCTTAACCTGACGTAGCTGCATGTCTTCGATTTCTAGCGCGCGCTTGTCTTTCTCTACACCGTCACGGGTAAATACTTGAACGTCAATTACAGTACCGTGAACAGAGTTAGGTACACGTAGAGACGTATCTTTAACGTCAGACGCTTTTTCACCGAAGATTGCACGTAGTAGTTTCTCTTCTGGCGTAAGCTGAGTTTCACCTTTAGGCGTTACTTTACCTACTAGGATGTCACCGCCTTTCACTTCCGCACCAATGTAAACAACACCTGATTCATCAAGCTTGCTTAGTGCAGATTCACCCACGTTCGGGATATCAGAAGAAATTTCTTCTGGCCCAAGCTTAGTATCACGAGCGATACAGCTAAGCTCTTGAATGTGGATTGTAGTGAATCGGTCTTCCTGTGCTACACGCTCAGAAATAAGGATTGAATCCTCGAAGTTGTAACCATTCCACGGCATGAACGCGATACGCATGTTCTGACCAAGTGCCAGGTCACCTAAGTCTGTTGAAGGACCGTCAGCTAGCACGTCACCAGTAACAATCGGGTCGCCAACACTACAGGTAGGCTTCTGATTGATACAAGTGTTCTGGTTAGAACGCGTGTATTTAGTCAGGTTGTAGATATCGATACCCGCTTCACCTGGAAGCATTTCATCTTCGTCTACTTTAATTACGATACGGCTGGCATCAACATAATCAACCACACCACCGCGCTTAGCAACTACAGTAACACCTGAGTCAACCGCGATAGTTCTTTCCATACCGGTACCAACTAGCGGCTTATCAGCGCGCAATGTAGGTACTGCCTGACGTTGCATGTTCGCACCCATAAGTGCACGGTTTGCATCATCGTGCTCTAGGAATGGAATAATGCTCGCAGCAATTGAAACGATTTGCTGTGGTGAAACGTCCATGTATTTGATGTCTTCAGTTGGCATCAAAGTAGTTTCACCGCGGTGACGACATGGAATTAGGTCGTCTACCAACTCGCCATTCTCAGTCAGCGCAATGTTAGCCTGAGCGATTGCGAATTGACCTTCTTCAATTGCAGATAAGTAATCGATTTCGTCTGTTACCACACCGTCAACAATGCGACGGAAAGGTGTTTCAAGGAAACCGAAGTCATTGGTGCGCGCAAAGCTTGCCAATGAGTTAATTAGACCGATGTTCGGGCCTTCCGGCGTTTCGATTGGACATAGACGACCATAGTGAGTTGGGTGTACGTCTCGAACCTCGAAGCCTGCACGTTCACGTGTAAGACCACCCGGGCCTAATGCAGAAATACGACGCTTGTGCGTTACTTCTGATAGCGGGTTGTTTTGGTCCATGAACTGAGAAAGCTGAGATGAACCGAAGAACTCTTTAACCGCAGCCGAGATAGGCTTAGCGTTAATTAGGTCCTGTGGCATTACGTTGTCTAGGTCGCCTAAGCTTAGACGCTCTTTAACTGCACGTTCTACACGTACAAGACCAACGCGGAATTGGTTCTCTGCCATTTCACCAACAGAACGGATACGACGGTTACCTAGGTGATCGATATCATCTACTTCGTCTTTACCGTCACGAATCATTATTAGCTGCTTCATTACAGAAATAATGTCTTCTTTATCTAACGTGCCTGAACCAATAAGCTCTTCACGGCCTAGACGGCGGTTGAACTTCATGCGGCCAACAGAAGATAGGTCGTAACGTTCGTCAGAGAAGAACAAGTTATCGAACAAGGTTTCTGCAGCGTCTTTTGTTGGTGGCTCACCAGGGCGCATCATACGGTAAATTTCAACTAGTGCTTCTAAGCGGTTAGTTGAAGAGTCGATACGAAGTGTATCTGAAATATATGAACCGTGGTCAAGTTCGTTGATGTAAAGCGTTTCGAACTCTTTGATACCCGCTTGGCTTAGCGCCGCTAGGTTCTCAAGGGTAAGTTCTTCGTTCGCGCTTACAATAACTTCGCCAGTGTCTTCGTTTACGTAAGTAGCAGCGTATACGCGGCCAATTAGATAATCAGCTGGAACTTCTAGCTCAGTAAGACCTGCTTTCTCTAGTGCACGAGTATGACGTGCTGAGATACGACGACCAGTTTCAACAACAACGTTGCCTTCACCGTCAATGATGTCAAATGCAGCAGTTTCACCACGAAGGCGATCTGGAACCACTTCCATCATCAACTTGTCTTTGTTGATACGTATGCCAACTTTGTCGAAGAAAGTATCAAGGATTTCTTCAGACGTCATTTCAAGTGCGCGCAAGATAATAGTTGCAGGCAATTTACGACGACGGTCAATACGTACAAACAGGTTATCTTTCGGGTCAAACTCGAAGTCTAACCACGAACCACGGTAAGGAATTACACGTGCGTTATAAAGCACTTTACCTGACGAGTGGGTTTTACCTTTGTCGTGATCAAAGAATACACCAGGTGAACGGTGTAGCTGTGACACGATAACACGCTCAGTACCATTGATAACGAACGTACCGTTCTCAGTCATCAATGGGATCTCGCCCATGTACACTTCTTGTTCTTTAATATCTTTTACGGTACCTGGGGCAGCGTCTTTATCGAACAACACTAACCGTAGTTTTACTCTTAACGGAGCAGAGAAAGTTACGCCACGAATTTGACATTCTTTAACGTCGAAAACTGGCTCTCCCAGGCGGTAGCTTACATATTGAAGCTCTGAACTACCTGAGTAGCTTTTAATTGGAAAAACGGAACGAAATGCTGCTTCCAAACCGTATTGAGCTTCCGGATCGGTCTCAATAAACTTTTTGAAAGAATCAAGCTGAATTGAAAGAAGGTATGGAATTTCCAGTACCTGTGGGCGTTTGCCAAAATCCTTACGGATACGTTTCTTTTCGCTATAAGAGTAAACCATGGGTTCCTCAGCCTGCTGATTTATGACCCAACCTGCTGCAAAATGCTTTAAAACGCGTGCTATGGGCTAAAAGCTGCGTTTCAAATGGCGCACTAAGCAACAAACTTCCACAACCCTTTTTCGGGCAGATACACCAGCATACAACAAAATTTAACCAATTATTAGTTAACTTGTTGGATTTTTATGCTTTTTATGGGTATTTCCGAATGGCGCTTTAAGTAGTGTAACCAAGGGTTAGTTTCTACACACTATACAGCGCAAAAAGGCTGGTGGTTCAAAAAACCACCAGCCTTGCCGTCTCAGGCAATAATCTGACTAGGTCAGATTACTTGATTTCTACTTCTGCACCAGCTTCTTCAAGCTCTTTCTTAAGTGCTTCAGCTTCATCTTTGCTTACGCCTTCTTTGATAGCTTTAGGAGCAGACTCAACTACTTCTTTAGCTTCTTTAAGACCTAGGCCAGTCGCGCCGCGAACTGCTTTGATAACTGCAACTTTGTTGCCACCGAATGAAGTCATTACAACGTCGAATTCAGTCTTTTCTTCTGCAGCAGCAGCGTCGCCGCCAGCAGCTGGACCAGCAACAGCAACAGCAGCTGCAGCAGATACGTTGAATTTCTCTTCAGCCGCTTCAATTAGTTCTACCAGTTCCATTACCGGCATTTCAGCGATTGCGTTTAAGATATCTTCTTTAGTTAGAGCCATGTTCTCTAAACTCCTGGGTATAAAATGTTAAAAAAATCAATATGCCAAAAACGCCAATTACTTGGTGTCTTTGACCGCCGCCAATACGCGCACAAACTTGCCAGGAACTTCGTTGATTGTTTGAACGAATTTCCCAACTGGTGCTTTGAAGGTTGCAAGTAGTTTCGCAAGCGCTTCGTCGCGGGTAGGTAGTGCTGCAACTGCGTCCAATTTCTCTGGACCAAGAAGACCGCTACCAATAGATAGTGCTGTAACTTTAAGCTTATCGTTAGTCTTACCGAAGTCTTTGAAAAGACGTGCCGCACCGCCTGGTGCGTCGATAGAGAAACCATAGATAAGCGGGCCAGTTAGGGCGCTGTCTAAGTCTGCAAATTGACTGTCTGCTAGAGCACGCTTTGCAAGAGTGTTACGTACAACCTTTAGGTATACGCCTTGCTCACGAGCTTTAACACGTAGTTCAGTCAGTTCTGCAACTTCCATCCCACGGTATTCAGCAACGGCTACGGATAGAGCGCGAGACGCAACTTCAGAAACTTCTGCTACGATCTCTTTTTTTGCTGCTAAACCTAGTGCCACTGAGTTCACCTCTTTGTATCTGATTTTGTGTGTAGGTACCTACTCACGCCATCAGGGTTCACAGATTGATACCAACCCTCATGGTTGATACCGCTCTACGGTGTTTGTTACCCCAGAGAGTCTGAGTCAAACCACCGTCTGCGCAGGTTGTTGTATTAAGCAGTGTGTTGACTGTGAAAGTTCTCTTACCTCTTTCACCACACCGCACCTGCGGTCTTGGACGGGAGCTGCTTATTAGCACTGCTAATTATCACAGCTCCAACCCATAACCTTTAAGAGATTTCGATGAGCCTAAGCTCAGCGAAATTAAAGACCTACAGAAGCCTTATCAAGAGCAACACCAGCACCCATTGTAGTGCTTAGGCTGATCTTCTTGATGTATGTACCTTTAGCAGAAGAAGGCTTAGCTTTCTTCAGTGCTTCAAGTAGCGCTTCAAGGTTTTCTTGAATTTGGTTCGCTTCGAACGCAATCTTACCAATGCTAGCGTGGATGATACCGTTCTTATCGTTACGGTAGCGTACCTGACCAGCTTTAGCGTTCTTAACTGCAGTTGCAACGTCAGGCGTTACAGTGCCAGTTTTAGGGTTAGGCATAAGGCCACGTGGACCTAAGATTTGACCTAGTTGACCAACAACACGCATCGCGTCTGGGCTAGCAACTACTACGTCAAAGTTCATTTCGCCTTTCTTAACTTGCTCAGCTAAGTCGTCCATACCAACGATGTCTGCACCAGCTTCTTTCGCTGCTTCAGCATTTGCACCTTGAGTGAATACTGCAACGCGAACGTCTTTACCAGTACCGTTAGGTAGTACAGTTGCACCACGAACGTTTTGGTCAGATTTCTTCGCATCGATACCAAGGTTTACAGATACGTCAACGCTTTCTGCGAACTTAGCAGTTGCTAGTTCTTTAAGAAGCGCTACTGCTTCGTTGATTTCGTACTCTTTAGTAGAGTCAACTTTGTCGCGGATTAGGCGAGCGCGTTTAGTTAATTTAGCCATTCGATTAGTCCTCTACGTTCAAGCCCATTGAGCGAGCAGAACCCGCGATAGTGCGTACCGCTGCATCTAGATCAGCTGCAGTAAGGTCTGGCTCTTTAGTTTTAGCAATCTCTTCCAACTGAGCGCGAGTAACTTTACCCACTTTTTCAGTGTTAGGACGGCCAGAACCACTCTTGATGCCCGCTGCTTTCTTAAGCAGGTAAGACGCAGGAGGAGTCTTAGTTTCGAATGTGAAAGAGCGATCTTCGTATACAGTAATTTCTACTGGAACTGGAGCGCCTTTCTCAAGACTTTCAGTTTTCGCGTTGAAAGCCTTACAGAATTCCATGATGTTAACACCGTGCTGACCTAGTGCAGGACCAACCGGTGGACTTGGGTTAGCTGCGCCAGCTGCAACCTGAAGCTTGATAATACCGCTTACTTTTTTAGCCATTTTACATGCTCTCTTGTTTGGGTCTAACGCCTCGCAAATACAGAGATTATTTGCTCAATCGGCTTCCCGTTTCCGTTTAAAAGGGCGCGCATTATATAAGGTGATTAATTACTATGCAAGGGCTAATTAGAATAAAAAACCATCGAAAGGTCAGTATTTTTAATACTACGCCGTTTAATGAGTTATTACCTACAAAAAAGCCCCTTTCAAGGGGCTTTTTTAAATGCGTTGACCCATCCTAAATAGCGTTGACACTTTTCAAACTTAATTTGGAGAGTGTTATGAAATCAGATAGTAAAAGAACTCAACGAGATTATTCTCTCGCTTTTAAATTGGCAGTTGTAGACCAAGTTGAA
>NZ_JADOEK010000025.1:0-8945 GCF_027563165.1 Alteromonas sp. PRIM-21
AAAGTACGCAGCTTTGCTGCCACCACTAGCCGATAAGGCCACTTATTTAAATTGTTGAAATTAAGATAAAACAACCCTGTGCGAAATGCCAGATGTTAACGGCAATGCTGGATAAAAGAGCGAGTTTAGAAAAGTGGTGATGTTGAATGTTGGCGTTGCGGTGTTTAAGAAAAGCGCGTTGCTAAAGCCGTTAAAACAACCGGGAAAGCTTGCCGCTAATACAACCTAGCGAAACAGCCTTGATGCCGGAATGTCACAATTTAACCCACATTTTAATGCTGTAAGTAAATGACGCCTAACTTTTAAATAAGGGGCGATAACGCGTAGGGCATAATAGCGAAGCGGCCCTGCGTGTTAGCGTCCCAGTGACCAACGGGAACGGCTTAATTTGTTTGTTAGGTTTTTACCCCATTTTGTAGAAAAGAAGGCAGCCAAGAATACACCCAGCATTATAAAAACATCTGCTAAGTTAAAAACCCCAGTATGCAGTGGTCCCAGCTGAAGTAAAACAAAATCTATTACGCGCCCAGTGTTTGTTAGCCTATCGTAAACGTTGCCAATGCCGCCAGCTAGGATTAGTGTGCCGACAATAAAACTCGCATTGGATAAGGGCTTAAGGCAAAGATAGGCAAATACTGCTAACAAGAATAAAGTAACAAACGCACTAAAAATGATAGTTCGAGTTTCATGCGGCAGTGAAGCGCCCAAGCTTAAGAAAGCCCCGGGGTTTTCATGATAAGTAAGAACTAAAAAGCCATTAAGGTACGAAATCGGTTGTGAGCCCATTAGGTAATTAACGGCTTGTACCTTTGAAAATTGGTCACAACCAACCAACGGCAAAAGTAATAGAAGCAAAATCAATACGCGTTTCTTCACAAAAAATCCTTTTTTATTCAATAGAGAAACCTAACTTTCCAATAACGGGCGCAGACATGTGGGGCATAATGGCGAAGCCGCCCCGCGTGTATGCGTCCCAGCGAACGCAGTGAGTGTGTTGATTGGGTTGTTATATGCGCTGTTTTTAAGAGCCATTATTACGATCTATCTTTGTTGCTATTGGCCAACCATACACTACAAAAAATAAAAACCAACCAGATACAAGCCATGCATGTGCTTGTGGAAATACATTTGAAATAATCCCAGCAACAAGACCAGAAGACAAAATAACAATTATGTATCTATTAGCTGAAGCCTGTTGAGACCGTAATTCTTTAAAATAGGGGTCGAGAAAAATTAATAAAATTGCTACTAAATATAGCGGAACGGCCCACTCTATAAGTGATTTAAAAAGAGCAGCTGTAGGTATAACAAGCACAGCACCACAATACATCCATTTTCTGCTATTAAATACTTCCATTTTTCAAGCTACCACAAGCATATAACGCTAAGCTTTGGGGCGCTAGCACGTGGGCTAAAATCCGAACGAAGTGAGTCAGCCCACGTGTTAGCGTCCCAGCGACCGGAGGGAGTGCCAACAGCGTTTTGTTAGGCGTACAAAGGAACGTACGCAGCTTTGCTGCCACCACTAGCCAATTAGACCGCGTGTTTAAATTATTGAATTTAAGATAAAACAACCCTGTGCGAAATGCCAGATGTTAAGGACATTGCTGAATAAAAGAGCGAGTTTAGAAGACTGGTGATGTTAAATGTTGGCGTTGCGGTGTTTATGAAAAGCACGTTGTTAAAGCCGTTAAAACAACCGGGAAAGCTTGCCGCTAATACAACCTAGCGAAACAGCCTTGATGCCGGAATGTCACGATTTAACCCACATTTTAATGCTGTAAGTAAATGACGCCTAACTTTTAAATAAGGGGCGCAGGCATGTGGGGCATAATGGCGAAGCCGCCCCGCGTGTATGCGTCCCAGCGAACGAAGTGAGTGACTTAATTTTTTTGTTATATGCCATTAGTTACTAACACCTTGCGAGGCTAATAAAATACCAATGAAAAATGCAAGATATGACAATGAAATGGCTCCGATAGCTGATATTTTATGGGCTTGATTGTCGCTTGGCGATTCGTTGTTATTTATCTGTTCCATAAAATGATTTTGAGCTAGGTACGCTAACAGTGCACTTATTGCACCAAACAGTACACCTAGAGAAAACGCAAAAAGAGAGTAAACCAAGAAAGTTTTATCCTCTGCTTTCGAATTGCCAACGAATGTTAACAATGCTACCGCTGCGCCGCCATTAATCATAATTGAGCTTTTCAAAGCAAGCTCTGCCATTTGAATTACTGACTTGAAGTGTTCAACTGCACGCTGAAGTTTTAATTCTGCAATTTTATCGTCGTTCATAACTTCTCTGGCATATAACGCTAAGCTTTGGGGCGCTAGCACGTGGGCTAAAATCCGAGCGAAGCGAGCCAGCCCACGTGTTAGCGTCCCAGCGACCGAAGGGAGTGCCAACAGCGTTTTGTTAGGCGTACAAAGGAAAGTACGCAGCTTTGCTGCCACCACTAGCCGATAAGGCCACTTATTTAAATTATTGAAATTAAGATAAAACAACCCTGTGCGAAATGCCAGATGTTAACGACATCGCTGGATAAAGGAGCGAGTTTAGAAAAGCGGTGATGCAGAATGTTGGCGTTGCGGTGTTGATGAAAAGCACGTTGCCAAAGCCGTTGAAACTACCGAAAAAGCAAGCTGTAAAGACAACCTAGCGAAACAACCTTGATGCAGGAATGTCACGGCTGAACCTACTTTTTAATGCTGCAAGTAAATGACGCCTAACGCTAAGCTTTGGGGCGCTAGCGCGTGGGCTAAAATCCGAGCGAAGCGAGCCAGCCCACGTGTTAGCGTCCCAGCGACCGAAGGGAGTGCCAACAGCGTTTTGTTAGGCGTACAAAGAAAAGTACGCAGCTTTGCTGCCACCACTAGCCGATAAGGCCACTTATTTAAATTGTTGAAATTAAGATAAAACAACCCTGTGCGAAATGCCAGATGTTAACGGCAATGCTGGATAAAAGAGCGAGTTTAGACAACTTGTAGTGTTGAATGTTGGCGTTGCGGTATTGATGAAAAGCACGTTGCCAAAGCCGTTGAAACAACCGAGAAAGTTAGCTGCAAAGACGACCTAGTGAAACAGCCTTGAAGTCGGATTGTCACGGTTAAACCCACTTTTTATGCTGTAAGTAAATGACGCCTAACTTTTCAATAACGGGCGCAGGCACGTAGGGCATAATGGCGAAGCCGCCCTGCGTGTATGCGTCCCAGCGAACGAAGTGAGTGCGTTAATTGACTTGTTATATTTCACTTTAAACAATGAGTGCGAAGTGCAGCAAAATAGTTTAGAGCTAAATATAAAACCAAAAGCACTAAAGCAGAACTAGCGCTGCAAAAATACAATAAAAACATATCTGGTTCATGGATATAATGTACTGGCGGATTTCCCTTTCTGCTTGGAATTACTCCAGCTTCCCACCAAGTATAAATCCAGTACGCTAGAGCAAAACAGGGAGTAAGCTTCAAAAGGAATAATCTTGTTTCTCGGCCAAAGACTTTCCTTTTGGTCCAGTCATTGCCAGCATACTTATTGAATTCTTTTCTATCTTCTTCAGAAAGCATTAGCTTCAAGTTGCCTTGGTGAAATATAACTTTCCAATAACGGGCGCAGGCATGTGGGGCATAATGGCGCAGCCGCCCCGCGTGTATGCGTCCCAGCGAACGCAGTGAGTGTGTTGATTGGGTTGTTATGCATCAAAAACCCCAAACAACCTAGTGTAGTTTTTTACATATGTATTAGTTGTTACCAACGGCCACAAAAACAATCCATTGGCGAAAACAGGAAAAGCGATAATGACGGCGAAATCTGAGCTAGCCTCAAAAACGCATAAAATACCAAATAAGACTCCTAATAAGAAAGTAACAATAGTGTATTTCCTATACCAGCCCAGCTTTTTGTAAAGGGTTTTAAACTCAAAGTCGTTAGCAATACCATTGATGCATAAAAAAAGAACGACACTAGATGGAATAAGCAACACTATGCTAATGGGGCTAGCTTTGCTGATAGCTAAGCAAATTAGATAAACGAAACCAGTAGCCAGTGACCAATGAAACACTACGCCCTTATAAATATATTGCCTATTAAATGGGTCAGAAGGAATAGGGTTACGGTTCATAATTTCACTTTGATGCATAACACCCACATAAGGGGCAGTAACACATGGGCTAAAATCCGAGCGAAGCGACAGAGCCCATGTGTTACTGTCCCAGCGAGCCCGCGAGCGACTTAATGTGATTGTTATGTTCGACCGTAAAACTTCCTGAGTACTACTTCAGTTTTGTTTAATTCTGAAGTGACCGAGTTGAACCCGCCTTCAAGAAAGAAGGAGAGGTTTTGAGTAATAAAGTCTATATCAAGAGCAAGGATCTTCTCGTAACCAGATGTTCTATGTGCATCTCGTTCTCGCAACTTCTCCAAGCCATCCAAATAACAAATGGCCTGCTCTATTGTAAATGGCTCATTTAACTTTGTTGCACCAAATGTTGTTAGAAGGCCAAAGCCCCAGTGGATGCCCTCAAACCCAATAAAAATATGCGGATTCTTAAACCTAACTTCAAACGGGTTGATATAAGTACCGCCACAAACGATACACTCCTTAAGATCATACTCTTGGGCTACAGTGCCAAAAGATGACCGACAACGACTTTTAAACAAATCAACTTGAGCTTGGTTATTCATACTAGAACATAACTTTCCAATAACGGGCGCAGACATGTGGGGCATAATGGCGAAGCCGCCCCGCGTGTATGCGTCCCAGCGAACGAAGTGAGTGCGTTTATTGGCTTGTTAGCCACGCTCTGCTTACGAAGCACTTTTTTGAAATTTGCGCATAGCTCTGAGGACATTAACAATGGGCAATGTCGCGAAGACAACATAAATAGCTACGAACAGCAAAAGGTTTAAATAAGCTAAATAAGCCAACAACCCAATTAAGATTTGTACTACACCAGATAATAAAAAGCTATTGCCTACGAAATTGCAGAAAGCATGTAGGTCGGCAATTTTAGAAAAATCGATGCCGTTAAGTACATCCGCTTTTTGCTTAAAGGTAAGTAAATAGCCAATGATTAAATATATAAAGCCACTTAAGCAAGATATTAAAAGAATTAGAAAACCTGTATCCATGGAAAATCCTTTTTAGGGGGTAACTTTAAGCTAAGGGGCGCAGATACGTGGGGCATAATGGCGAAGCCGCCCCGCGTGTATGCGTCCCAGCGACCGAAGGGAGTGACTTAAGCGTTTTGTTAAGCCCCACTACTTTGCCAACCCCTGTATTTTTGATACTACTAGCTCTGGGTCTGAAATGTGTAAATGATGTTTTTCTGACTCCGAGTAAATGATTTCGACATCACTTGAAAGTGATTTGAAATAGTTTTCTGCGCCCTGTTCTAATGATTCCATTCTTTCCGCAATCACGTCAGGAACAAAAGGAGGATCATAGGGTTCTTCGGATTGTTTTGAGCGGATGACAATAATCGGTTTAGAGCCAAAATCATTTGAGTTTGATAGTTGTTGGTAGCTTTTCATATGATCAACGTTTTCCGGCACACGTTCGAACATTGGGTTTAAAACACTTTGTTCAAATTCCATGTAACGTTTCAACTCTTGGTTATCGGTTTCAAAGCCTTGCGGCCAACGAGTTCCCATCGTGTAAAAGTACCCGAGAGTAGGAGGAGCGATAAACACAGCACCTAACACTTCATCTGGGTAAAGGTTATTGTACGCAGTAATAATATACGAAGCGTAAGAGCCTCCGGCGAAATAATATGGTGGATTTATATTTGCAGCAGATAAAAGAGAACGTAGGCGTCTAACGTTATCGTTGACAGTAAAAGGAACCGGCCCTTTTTCGCTTTTTCCTAGACCTGAACGATCATAAAGACAGACACTATATTGATCTTTGAGTTCTTTAATATTATTTAACCAGACGCCATCAGAGCCAGAACGACCGAACCCTTGTTCGAGTATTAATTTTGGTTTTTCATTTTCATAGCATTCCAAATAGAGACTAAAACCTCCGACATCATACATTCCAGATTTAGTTGGGATAAGTTCATCGGCTGAGACACCGAGGCAAAGCAGTAATAAACATATAGGTAATAATTTGTAAAACATCATGAATCCTTTCTAGTGGGGCTTAACGCTAAGCTTTGGGGCGCTAGCACGTGGGCTAAAATCCGAGCGAAGCGAGCCAGCCCACGTGTTAGCGTCCCAGCGACCGAAGGGAGTGCCAACAGCGTTTTGTTAGGCGTACAAAGGAACGTACGCAGCTTTGCTGCCACCACTAGCCAAATAGACCGCCTGTTAACATTATTGAATTTAAGATAAAACAACCCTGTGCGAAATGCCAGATGTTAACGACATTGGTGGATAAAAGAACGAGTTTAGAAAGCTGGTGATGTCGGATTTTGGCGTTGCGGTGTCGAAAAAAGCACGTTATCAAAGCCGTTTGAACTACCGAAAAAGCAAGCTGTAAAGACAACCTAGCGAAACAGCCTGAAGCTGTAATGTCACGGCTGAGCCTACTTTTTAATGCTGTAAGTAAATGACGCCTAACGCTAAGCTTTGGGGCGCTAGCACGTGGGCTAAAATCCGAACGAAGTGAGCAGCCCACATGTTAGCGTCCCAGCGACCGAAGGGAGTGCCAACAGCGTTTTGTTAGGCGTACAACTGAAAGTACGCAGCTTTGCTGCCACCACATGCCAAATAGACCGCGTGATTAAATTATTGAATTTAAGATAAAACAACCCTGTGCGAAAAGCCAGATGTTAACGGTAACGCTGGATAAAAGAGCGAGTTTAGACAACTTGTAGTGTTGAATGTTGGTGTTGCGAAGCTGATGAAAAGCGCGTTGCTAAAGCCGTTGAAACAACCGAAGAAGCAAGCTGTAAAGACAACCTAACGAAACAACCTTGACGCTTTAATATCATGGCTGAACCCACTTTTTAATGCTGTAAGTAAATGACGCCTAACTTTCCAATAACGGGCGCAGACATGTGGGGGGCATAATGGCGAAGCCGCCCCGCGTGTATGCGTCCCAGCGAACGTAGTGAGTGTGTTGATTGGTTTGTTATATGCCGTCACTAATTTGAAAAACCTTTTTGCGCTTTTAGAAAGTGCCCAGCCCTCCACTACTATTCCACCCCCCGCCGAACTCTTTGTGTATTTTCTTCGTCTCTGAATCGACACTTTTACACCAGAGCCACAATCCAATGGATGCAAAATATGGAATCAGCCAAATTATTAAAATTTGAGCTATTTTTTGAAAGTTATCCAAATCGTCTCTACGCGACAAATAAATTGAAACTAATAAATTCAAAAGAATTGCTATGCCTATTAAGGCATATAAAAAATAGCTATGCATCAATTACTCCCCCAGGCATATAACGCTAAGCTTTGGGGCGCTAGCACGTGGGCTAAAATCCGAGCGAAGCGAGCCAGCCCACGTGTTAGCGTCCCAGCGACCGGAGGGAGTGCCAACAGCGTTTTGTTAGGCGTACAAAGTAAAGTACGCAGCTTTGCTGCCACCACTAGCCAATTAGACCGCGTGTTTAAATTATTGAATTTAAGATAAAACAACCCTGTGCGAAAAGCCAGATGTTAAGGGTGATGCTTGAGAAAAGAGCGAGCTAAGACAACTTGTTATGCTGAATGTTGGCGTTACGATGCTGATGAAAAGCTCGTTGCTAAAGTCGTTGGAACTACCGAAAAAGCAAGCTGTAAAGACAACCTAATGAAACAACCTTAATGCTGGAATGTCACGACTGAAGCCACTTTTTTATGCTGGAAGTAAATGACGCCTAACTTTTCAATAACGGGCGCAAGCACGTAGGGCATAATGGCGAAGCCGCCCTGCGTGTATGCGTCCCAGCGAAAGAAGTGAGCGAGTTTATTGAGTTGTTAGGTGACACCTCAAACATCCTTGAGCAAAACTAACAACAAAAACGAAGAAAACGCAGAGAAAGCCATAGCTAA
Source organism: Alteromonas sp. PRIM-21 (assembly GCF_027563165.1). Lineage (NCBI taxonomy): Bacteria > Pseudomonadati > Pseudomonadota > Gammaproteobacteria > Alteromonadales > Alteromonadaceae > Alteromonas > Alteromonas sp. PRIM-21. The sequence continues at coordinate 7,982 of NZ_JADOEK010000025.1, forward strand.
AAAGTATTTCCTTGCCAAATTATGAGCGCACACAAAACTCGAATTACTTAGGCGACCTTTCATATACGAGCGGCTTATTAATGTAAAAGTCAGCTTGGGAGTTGCAAGTAAAATGAACTTTGTCGGCTCTACCGTTATACCAAAAACCTTTAAATTGCCTTGCGACTTTAACTCTTTGCAAACTAGGTCGAGTGCATTGACGTATTTATATAAAAAATACAAATAAGAGAGAGCGCCACATAAAAAAAGAATTGTTCTAAGACTTTCCACTTGTCACCTAACTTTCCAATAACGGGCGCAGACATGTGGGGCATAATGGCGCAGCCGCCCCACGTGTATGCGTCCCAGCGAACGAAGTGAGTGTGTTGATTGGGTTGTTATACGCGTTTGCCATTAACTGCCTTGTACCCAAAGAGATAGCATAGCCCAACAAGTAGCCATACAACACCCACAATTAAAACAGTGTCAGTTACCTTGTGTGGGTGCCTCATCCAGAGTTGAATTGGCATAATGCCACGTATAATACACGCAGCAGCAATTGCATATATGCCAAAACTGAGTAACGGAAGTCTGCGAATGAGTGTAGCGCCCGACAGAGCGTAACAGCCAAAAACGATAAATATTGCCGAAACCACGATCGTACCCAGCGGTGCCAAAAGTGTTCCTGCTTTAGCCGATTCAATTACGCTGACTGGAGCCATTTGAGTCTCAAAGCACTGAGGCCCCAAAAAGATACAGGATAGGTGAGCGAAAGCGGTTAATACAGCTATTGACGCAGCTATTAATAACAGAACTATTCCTTGTTTAGTGCTCATTAATAAAGAATTCCAGTAGCGTATAACACCCGCATAAAGGGCGATAACACATGGGCTAAAATAGGAACGAAGTGACGCAGCCCATGTGTTAGCGTCCCAGCGAGCCTGCGAGCGATTTAATGCGTTTGTTATAAGCCGCCGCGCTCCCA
>NZ_JADOEK010000026.1:0-8537 GCF_027563165.1 Alteromonas sp. PRIM-21
ATTCATTTAAACTCTCCTTTTAAATGCCTAAAATAAAGATGCCTGTCTTACTTAATTTAGTTTAGTCAACTTTTAAGCTAAAAGCTTTAACCAATTTGTAACATGATGTCTTTAGTGATCAGTCGGTCGAATAAACAAGACAGGCATAACTAGAAAAATACCAAACTGTCCCCTCGTACACTTTCCTCAATCTAAATTCCTATCCAAACTAGTAAGCGATTTAATTAGAGACAGGACACTATGCCTAAAGCCCGAAAGTCACAAATTAGTTTATCGGATACGCCCTATTATCACTGTATTTCCCGCTGTGTTCGTCGTGCTTTCTTATGCGGCGTGGAGAACGGTAAAAGCTTTGAACATCGTCGCCAATGGGTAGAAGACCGTATTCATGTTTTAAGTGAGGTGTTCGCCATTGATGTATGTGCTTATGCAGTAATGAGCAATCATACGCACCTGGTATTACACGTAAACAAAGAGAAGGCAGACGCACTGAGTACAGAAGATGTGATTCAACGTTGGCATAAACTGTACAAAGGCACATTACTCTCGCAGCGCTACATGTCACCAGATTCGCGTAAAGATTTACATGAAATTCAAATTAAAGCGGTGGAGTTAACGGCTGAAGTATGGCGTAAAAGGCTATTTGATATCAGCTGGTTTATGCGTGCACTGAATGAATATATTGCTAGGGCTGCTAATAAAGAAGACGACTGCACGGGCCATTTTTGGGAAGGACGGTTTAAATCTCAAGCGCTATTGGATGAGTCAGCCCTTGCCGCCTGTATGGCTTATGTTGATTTAAACCCAGTACGAGCAAAGATGGCAAAAACACCTGAAACATCAGAGTATACCAGCATTAAATACCGAATTAACGCAGCTAAGGTAGGCAAAACACCTAAACGACTTATGCCTTTTGCAGGCAATCCAAGGCAAGAGATGCCACACGGTTTACCTTTTACTCTTCCAGACTACTTACAGCTTGTAGATATAACCAGCCGATATATTCACCCAAACAAGCGCGGCAAGGTTGAGCATCACCTACCCTCTATTTTAGAGCGTCTCAATATTGAACATGAACATTGGCTAACTTTAACTACGCAGTTTGAAACCTGCTTTAAGCACGCCGCCGGCAAAGTAACTCACCTAGAGCAATACGCACAGAATCAACATCAGCAACGGGTTCAGGGCCGACAAAATGCTATGCGATTACTCGGGTAACTTTGCAGTTTAATAGAGAGTAAGACAGGCACTTAAAGACAAGTTGAAAAGTGTTGAAGAAGAAAGGTGGAAAAAAGAAAACAAAGCTGCCATAGCTGCGTATAACGAGTTTGTTGCTGAGAACGGCTGTATAGGTGATGAGTACAGGAACTTCTAGTGGCACGGTTTGAGTCGATTGGGCTTCTTATGTGTCGCGCTGTGACAACCTTTGAATTGCTTTTGGGTCTTGGGATATTTGTCGCTCAATAATGCTTAAGAGATCTTTGTATGAAACGCCCTTATATCCGACCCAAATATTTACGAAAACGAAAACAGCGAGCCCAGGAAACATATAAATCAAATACTGCGAAAAACCAAGAGCATGAGAAAACGGTAAAAGGATACTGATTAAAAGCATTGCAAGTGATGATCGCTTCAATACTACTAAACCTTCCCTAGCAGCTTGATACTTTTTAACATCTGACTGTTCCATAGTGACTAATTCCTAAATGTCTAACGACATATGTTGTTTAAAAATGGGCAAAGCCAAACGAACCCATGGATTTTTGTTGCTGGCGATTGTTAGTATTCTTCGTAAAGATGCCTGTCTTGTTTCTAATTAGATGCTTGCTGTATGGGATTCATATTTAGTGCCTAACTTTAAAATAAGAGCGCGCGGACACCTGTGCAATAGACACAAACATGCCTGTCTTGTTAAGTAAGTGTATTAGGCTTCTTATGTGTCGCGCCGTGACAACCTTTGAATTGCTTTAGGGTCTTCAGATATTTGTCGCTCAATAATGCTTAAGAGATCTTTGTATGAAACGCCCTTATATCCAACCCAAATATTTACGAAAACGAAAACAGCGAGCCCATGGATTTTTGTTGCTGGCGATTGTTAGTATTTTTCGTAAAGATGCCTGTCTTGTTTAGTGCTTTCTACTGAAAGAGTCACGATTTCTCCCTAAAAAACTAACAGCCCACTAAGGGGCGATAATACATGGGCTAAAATTAGGAACGTAGTGACGCAGCCCATGTGTTAGCGTCCCAGCGAGTGACTTTAGTGTTTTGTTAGCTTTTACCTGCGCGATATTTTGCCAGCAGCAGAGTTAATTGATTTTACTAAGTCGTTGGTTGATTTGGCATTTTTCTCTGAAGCCTGAATGAGTTTTCTTGATAGCTCGTTTGAAGCTTTTGTGTAAGTAGCAAGTGCTTTGTCGTGGCCCACAGAAGCTTCCGTCGCTTTTGCTAGGGATCTCATTGCTTCGGCTTGAGCTTTTGCAAAAATAGCGAGCTCTTTGGTTTGATTAGCTTGTTCAAGAAGTTGAGCCTCTTGTTGCTTAAGTGCAAGTGTATTTTCCTTAAGTTCTTGTCCTTGTTGAAAGTAACCAATTATCAACCAGAAAAGTGCCATAATTGAACCTATGCCAGCTATTAGGTCGCCAACTTCGTTTGGCTTCAGTGAAATAAGCGCTGCAACGTTTAAATAGCTATAAGCGCCCACAACACCTATAAACACTATGGTGATTATTAAACCTAGTAAAGTCCGTTTATCCATTAAATTCTCCGTGGATGCTAACACCCACATAAGGGGCAGTAACACGTGGGCTAAAATCCGAGCGAAGCGACAGAGCCCACGTATTACTGTCCCAGCGAGCCAGCGAGCAACTTAATGTGATTGTTAGGTTTCAATGTTGATTAACATGCTGACGTCACCATCATCATCTACATACAGAGTTGGTGGGTTTATGCACGTGTAACTTCCTGGAATGTCGTTCGAACTAGCGGCTTTGCACAATTCCTCTACCCCTTTACCTACAACATTTTCAAATTTTTCGATGGTAGGTACATCCCAGCTCTGATCATATTTTTCATGAGCAATTTTATTCCTTAACCTTTGTAGCTGATCAAGGCTTTTAGATACATCTTTATCGAGTTTGTATTTACTGACTTTTGATACTCGCCTCATTACTTCGCTAAAATGTCCTTTAGTTGCCCTACTTGCAGCGCGATCAGTTAGAACCGCGAGAAGATCACCTAAGGAGTCAGAGTTCGTAATATCATCGAACGCAACGCTACCTTGCATTGTCTTGTGCTCGAGATAATCGTGCATGCTTTTAGGTTTTGTAAGAAAAAACGCCTTGAAGAAATCTTTAGCTGCAACTTCAAAACATGTACACAATCCAATGACAGTAAGTCCACCGAAATGATTTATCGAACTTTCTATATCTTCCTTCATTGAGTCTGATAAGTATTTTCGAGTATGCTCTTCCAGCGAGGGCTCTCCCGTAGAGTGCAATGTCATTGACTCGAAGTAAGCTTTTATTGCTGACGTATTCGATACTAGATTATGCATTGATTTATAAGCTATGAAGTCTTGTAGACACTTAAACCTATGAAAATCTCCATTAAAATGCATATAAATTCCTTTTGAAACCTAACTTTTCAATAACGGGCGCAGACATGTGGGGCATAATGGCGCAGCCGCCTTGCGTGTATGCGTCCCAGCGAACGTAGTGAGTACGTTTATTGGCTTGTTAGGTGCCTTTGCCACACCAAAGCTCAAAAATATCATTATCTTCTTCTATTGCAATTGAACAAGAAGCTGCACCCGTCTTCCATCTAAAATTATATTGCCCGAATTGCTCTGTGCTGCTGAAGCCGAGGGCTCCTGAGAGTGCTGAACTGACTTGCTTATTTGTATAATTGAACCCTTTTTTAGAGCACTGTACAAACAGTTCATCTGTTGCTTTATGATGACTAACATCGCAGCCATTTATTTGGTTTGGTAACGAATCTAGGTTTTCTAAGAGCTCCGGAATAGTGAATTCAGAAATGCTGTTTTGTTGAATAAAGAAATTAGTTTTCATCTGAGCTTGCTTGCTACAAGCTGCAAGAGACAGACAGAGCAGTGAGGTCGTAAATATAATTTTATTTTTCATAACATCCTTATTAGTTTGAACAGGCACCTAACACCCCGCTTAGGGGCAATAACACGTGGGCTAAAATTAGGAGCGAAGCGACTGGAGCCCGTGTGTTATTGTCCCAGGGAGCTTGCGACCGACTACAGCGGTTTGTTATGGCTTGAACCCATGTAAAGAAAAGATATTTTCGAATTCGCTAATGATCACTGGATCTGAAATTTTCGAAAAGCCTTGAACAAAATTAGCAGTCTGTTTATTTAGTGCTCTGAGCCAAGCCTGACCAGTAACATCAACTGGTTTTTTAAGAATTATACCCTTTTTCCCTGAGATAGAGTTGTTAAAGCCTGCTATCGGAGCTGAGCCAGTTTTTTCTGTGTCTATTACAAAAGCCATTGATGCAAAGTATCTTTTTGGACTGCGCTTGCCAACTCCGCTAATAACCCAAGCAACTCCGCTTTTGCTTCCTGATACATTTTTATTCGTAAAAGCTTCTAGGTTTCCCAAATCCAATACGGATTTACCGACTTTCATCTCGTTGTGATATACGAAAAAATTATCCATAACTTCCTAGATTTCAAATTGAGCTATAACAGCTTACTCGTCCCCCAGACCGTCACGCTAATTCACACCACTCTGGGGCACTTCTCCTTTTTTCTTCTCTCTACTCTAAACCATAACCATTAGAGAAATAAAGAAAAAACCGTAACGTCGTTTTTTGTTCATATATTAAAAACACTAATTAGACGTGTATATTATTTTGGTGTTTTTCACGCAAGCCGAGCACAAAAAAGCCAGCTTCCGCTGGCTTCTAAAACAAATAATTCAACGTCACTCGAACTAAAAACTACTTCCCCTGCCTAGCAGCCATCTTTTCCAACTGCTCATCAGTGGCAGGAAGCTGGTGCTTCTCTTTCCACTCTGAATACCACACAAACATGCCTGTCTTGTTAAGTATTTTTGTTTATTTGCCACAGCCATAATATGAGACTCCTAGGTAAGAGTGAGACAGACAAAGGCCTATAACTTCGTAGAGAAAAATGCCTGTCTTGTTTAGCATGTTAGTTTTCCGACCTAGCTTAAAAAGTCAGAAACCAAACTTCTAGATACATTGTCACCGTAACCATCTTCGACAAAGTTTTCCGGATTTGGGATTATTTGCGAAGCAAGGGTCTTGTTTCCTAGCGAAGCTAATGTGCATGAAAGAGCAAATTTGTATGTTGGTAAAACTGATACATCATTGAGGGGCTCATTTAGAATGAAGCCGTCATCAGTTTCTTCCAAGTGGTCCAGAATGCTCTCGTGTCCGGAATTTTGCAGTATGCAGGTTACCTCCGAGAGGTTCTTTTTTAAAAATCTATCGTAAAAATTCATCTGTACCCTAAAAATGTAAGGCACGAATGTGCCTTCCTTATTTCATCTAAAACAGGTACCAAATGCATACCGTTGTAAAAAAGGTGACTGTTTTATTTACTCCATTGAAAAACGTAACGCCCACATTTGTGGCTGGTTCGAAGTTTACGTAAACATACGTAAACATGCCTGTCTTATTTAGTCGTTATTGAAGCGATCGCTATTCCAATGCGCTGCAATCTTATCGTAATTAAATGCTTGCTGTATGGGATTTATATTTAGTGCCTAACTTTAAAATAAGGGCGCGCGGACACCTGTGCAATAGACACAAACATGCCTGTCTTATTTAGTACAGCAGCCAATTTCTCCAACTGCTCATCAGTGGTAGGAAGCTGGTGCTTCTCTTTCCACTCTGAATACGGCATTTTATATACCACTTCACGTGCGGCTTCGTAGTCGATATCAGCGCCCTGCTCGCTTGCAGCCGCAAAAATAAACATGCCTGTCTTGTTAAGTATATCCTTCTATTTTAGAGCGCCTCAATATTGAACATGAACATTGGCTAACTTTAACTACGCAGTTTGAAACCTGCTTTAAGCACGCCGCCGGCAAAGTAATTCACCTAGAGCAATACGCACAGAATCAACATCAGCAACGGGTTCAAGGACGACAAAATGCTATGCGATTACTCGGTTAACTTTGCAGTTTAATAGAGAGTAAGACAGGCACTATATGTATACATCTCTACATAACAATTCCGGGCTTGTTAAGAACCTATTTATTGTAATGCGCATCCCTATGCGCATACTAAATATATAGAACAATTTGGAGTGATAGCATGCAAGATTTATATGACATTCATGCCCCAAAAAAACGGCTAATTTAAGCTTAAACAGCGACTTATTGCACAAAGCTAGAGACTTAGAAGTCAACCTATCTGCAACCTTAGAACAGGCACTTAAAGACAAGTTGAAAAGTGTTGAAGAAGAAAGATGGAAAAAAGAAAACAAAGCTGCCATAGCTGCGTATAACGAGTTTGTTGCTGAGAACGGCTGTATAGGCAATGAGTACAGGAACTTCTAATGACACAGTTTGAGTCGATTAGGCTTCTTATGTGTCGCGCTGTGACAACCTTTGAATTGCTTTAGGGTCTTTAGATATTTGTCGCTCAATAATGCTTAAGAGATCTTTGTATGAAACGCCCTTATATCCAACCCAAATATTTACGAAAACGAAAACAGCGAGCCCAGGAAACATATAAATCAAATACTGCGAAAAACCAAGGGCATGAGAAAACGGTAAAAGGATACTGATTAAAAGCATTGCAAGTGATGATCGCTTCAATACTACTAAACCTTCCCTAGCTGCTTGATACTTTTTAACATCTGACTGTTCCATAGTGACTAATTCCTAAATGTCTAACGACATATGTTGTTTAAAAATAGGCAAAGCCAAACGAGCCCATGGATTTTTGACGCTGGAAATTGTTAGTATTATTCGTAAAGATGCCTGTCTTGTTTAGTATGTGTAAGAAGAAGTAGCTTACATTCGGTATTGCATGATGTTTTCTGATAGCTTTTGCTGTACCAAGTGTAACCAATTTCGACCCTTTGATTTAAAAGGTCAGCATTACAAAAGCGTGTTGAGCCAATAACCTCTCCACTCGCTTTGTCTATAACCACGAACGGTAACGATAGCCCTTTGGCTTTCTGCTCTAATGCTGTCGTAATATAGTCATCAATAATTTCAGCGCTTGGTACAGAGGTGAACCATAGTTTCCACAATTCACCGTCGTTTGCTGCGTTCACTAAAGCGTCTGCATGTTCCATCGTTAACGTAGTGAGCTTTATATTCTCAGATTCTAATTCAATATCTTCAAACCACATTTCACTTTCCATGTATGTCTTATTAACTCTACGACTCTATTACCAATCTAAGAAATTGCAGTAAGTTTAAAAAAACGACGCTGATAATACATTTTCAAGAACTCTAGTTGTAACGCCTATACCTGCACTTTTCACTAAAAAAGTTGTGTAGGATGAAAGGTAATCATTTGTGCCTTTTACAACAAACATGCTACAAAATAACCAGGCCCCAAACCGATAAGAATTAAAGAAGTAACCCTTATTAATTTCATGGCTTTGGTTATTTTGTATATATCCTTACCTTCTAGCAAAGAGTCAACTATATAGTCTTGCCCAACAAGTGAAAAGAATATGGATAAGCCTAAACAACCTAGGGAGACATAAACATCATTTCCAATTTCAACTACCTTTAGTTGCAGCATTATGATGATTGCACCAAATAAAGCCGAAGAAAACCATGCGTACTGCTTGAGTAACTCGAAGTGCAGCTCCGTAGTTAAAGTTTCGTTTTTCGCTTTATTACTATTAACCGAATCAAATTCAGTATTTTCTTTTGTTTTCATAGCTTCCATATTAGTACGCAGTTCCGATTTGAGGCTAAAGCCTAATTTTTAGTAATAAAAAAGGTTAGATATGCAAAGCAAGAAAAATTTAAGATTCGCAATGCCTCTCGGCCTCTTTCGTTTAGCTTATATCCGATATTTTACTTTTTCATATAATTACGAACACAGATACAGGCAGTAAACAATAGCAGAAATATTTAACGACTAAATTATGCATCCAAGGCTTTTTGCCAAAAAACAGCGCTGCCAGCCTCTGGGTCTAATTCGTAACTACTAAATCCAAATTTTTTATACGCCGCTTTAGCAACATCATTATTGCTCAGTACCTCAAGGGTAATTTTACAGCATCCACGCTCCTTAGCGATCGACTCCACTTTTTCCAATAATTTTTGACTAAGGCCTAGCCCTCTATAGTTTTTATGAACGCAGATATCATGGATGTTGATAAGAGGTTGGCAAGCAAAAGTTGAAAACCCTTCAAAGCAATTAGCTAATGCCGCCGGGCTGTCATTGTCCACTTCCCCTTTAGTGAGACAGTACTAAATTAGAGTTTTCTAGTTTTGCTCGGTAAGCTGCCGGAGGCAGGTTACCCAGACTTTCATGTGTTCTTTCTTCGTTATAATCCAGTCGCCAGAACC
>NZ_JADOEK010000027.1:0-6428 GCF_027563165.1 Alteromonas sp. PRIM-21
GAGCTTTCTCTTCAGGCGCGTTATCGATTTGATCGAAAGCCTGAGCAGAACCGCCGTAAGTTTTAGAAAGAACTGTAGTGATAGCTGCAGTTAGGGTAGTTTTACCGTGGTCAACGTGGCCGATTGTGCCCACGTTTACGTGGGGTTTCGTACGTTCAAACTTTTCTTTTGCCATTTCTATTATCCCAGCAAAGTTACATTAAAAAATTTAGAAATTTTACATGAGCTGGGGAGAAATAAACTGGTGCTGATAGGCAGATTTGAACTGCCGACCTCACCCTTACCAAGGGTGCGCTCTACCAACTGAGCTATATCAGCACTGATTTGGAGCGGGCAGCGGGAATCGAACCCGCATCATCAGCTTGGAAGGCTGAGGTAATAGCCATTATACGATGCCCGCAATCCTAATTCTCTGGCCACCTCATAGAGAAAGTGGTGGAGGGGGCAGGATTCGAACCTGCGAAGGCTGAGCCGGCAGATTTACAGTCTGCTCCCGTTGACCGCTTGGGTACCCCTCCAGATTGATGGTGCCGACTGCCGGAATCGAACTGGCGACCTACTGATTACAAGTCAGTTGCTCTACCAACTGAGCTAAGTCGGCACTACATCAAGTGGGTGCGCATTCTAGAGTATTGTTTAACTCTGTGCAAGTGTCTTTTTGAAAATTTTTCAATTTTCTTTTTTGACCAATTTTTCAACTAATCAAAAACTTACGTCGATGTTCACTTTAGAAGTTCACTTCGAGCGTAGCGGGCAAGACCCTGCATCACCAAATGAGCGAGGCGCATGTTATCAGCAGATTTTAAGAATGCAAACACTTTTTTGTCTCCACCCCCTAAAATAATGTCAAATTCGGTTTGTTTGCTTGATATGTAATCAACCGCGCTCAAATAAACACCATACAGTGCCGCATGACACCCTGATGCCACACAATCTTCAGTATCGGTTCCCACGCCAAAGGTGGTCGGAATTTCATCATTCGCGAAAACTTTTTTAGTAGAAGCTACCAATGCATTACGCATAACTTGAAAACCAGGCACTATCCAACCGCCTAAATGTTGACCACCTACGACAAAATCGACCGTTATTGCTGTACCCACATCCATAACAAAAAATGCTTTTTTTGATTTTTCTGCCGCGCACACCATGGCAAGCCATCTATCCACGCCCATTTTTTGAACATTGTCGTAACTATTTTTTATGCCGAAGGCTTCTTTCTCTGTATGTTTTTCTACAAAAATAATATTTCGTTCATCGCACATGGTGGATATTTCATCAACCAGCTCCTGGTTTCTCACAGAAGCTATATATAAATGAGAAATTTTTTTCTGAGAATCGATAAAAGAGAAAAGAGAATTGGCATCTTCACATGCATTGGGCTCTTCTTCTGCATGACAAAGCAGTGAATATTTTATTCGGGTGTTACCGATATCCACTAATATGACGTGGTTTTCTTCAATGTTGTTCATATTTTAGGTTTCAATTGCAAAGCAATGCGTAAAACGAGCAGGTAAAATGTTTTATAAAAAGCATAACGGCAAACTACAAAGCACTTTTACTGCAAGAGCTTTTGAAATACCCCTGCTCAGCTATGAAATAGAGCGTTAGTTGCCTCTAAGGCTAACTTCACCACCGTGGAATCGGGTAATGCCATCTTGCGTTTCAACAAGAAGTGCGCCGCTGGCGTCCACTCCCCTGTCAATTCCGGAGAAACGCTTCTCGCCCATCTGTAAAACAATGCGTTTATCGGCGTATAAGTCGAGCGCTTCCCAGTAAGCCGTAAATGGTCCGAACCCTTGTTGGGTAAATTTGGGCAGATAAAACCACAGCGATTTAATTATTTCTGCTGCTAGCGCATTTCTATCAGGGATAGTGCCTAAATAAGAAGCAAGATCGCTATGAGGCTGACCAACATCATATTGATTATCGGGAACACAAACATTTAAACCTATGCCGATAACACTATGCGCCGTTGCACCTATTTGCCCTTCTACCTCAATAAGTACACCAGCCAGCTTTTTACCTTGCAGATAAATATCATTTGGCCATTTTAATTCAGCATCTTCGACACCAAATTCCTTAAGCGCATCGCAAACAGCTAGACCTACTAATAAAGAAAGCCCGGCCATACTCTGATAGCCATCAGGAAAAGACCAATACATAGAAAAAGTTAAGCTGCCGCCAACTGGAGCTAACCACGAACGACCGTGTCGCCCACGACCATCGGTTTGAATTTCGGCAAAAACAACATCGCCATTTTCAAGATCTTCTCGTTTGCTCGCAATACGCTTTTTCATTTCTGTATTGGTGGAAGGTAAAACCGACTCCACATCAATAACCGCTCGTTTTGTATTGCCTAAATGACGTTTAATGCTGTCAGCGCTTAACAATGGAAAACCTCGTTCTAATCGGTAGCCTTTACCTTTTACTTTAAATACATCTAAACCCCAATCGGCAAGTTGGGAAATATGACCCGCAACTGCGGTACGTGAAAGCCCAACTTGCTGAGCAATGGTTTCACCTGAATGGAACTGACCGTCAGACAACAAAGCGAGTATATGTTTTCTTATAGCTTTTGATGCTTGTCTCATAGCGAAATAAGTCCTTTGTTTCCTAATAAGCGTACTTCGGGTTCCAGCTGTATGCCAAATTTATCCTGTACGCTTGCTATGATATTTTTCGCCATGGTGATTACATCGCTTCCGGTGGCGCCACCTATGTTAGTAAGTACCAATGGCTGTGTAGGGTGGCAACGTACTTTATTCAACGTTTTGCCTTTAAAACCTGCTTGGTCAATTAGCCAAGCAGCAGGAATTTTTATTTGTTCTTGTTCGTTTCCAGCATTTTCGGTTACAACAAAATGCGGTACCGAGTCATATTCTTGCGCTATCGCTTCGTAGACTGCTTTTGAGACAACGGGATTTTTAAAAAAGCTACCTGCATTACCTAGTTCACTAGGATCTGGCAGTTTGCTTTTTCTAATTTCAATTACCTTACTATACACCTTTTCTGGTGTTGGCTCGGTGAGTGCAGCTAATTCGCCATAACTTGTTTTAAGCTCGTATTGCTTGGGTAATTTAAAGTTTACATGAGTGATAAGTACTTTATTGGCTAGTGCATGTTTGAACACACTATCTCTATAACCGAACTGACAGTCTTCATTGCTTAGCAACACCTGTTCGCCGGTTTCAAGAAATACACATTCCACCTTGTCGATTAACGAATTAACCTCTACACCATAGGCACCAATATTCTGAATAGGACAAGCGCCAACCGAACCAGGTATTAACGCTAAGTTCTCAAACCCATACCACTTCTCTTTCATACAGAGAGTTACAAAGTCATGCCAGTTTTCGCCTGCTCCTACCCGTAAATAGTGATGGCTTTCAGTATCGAAGTGACTAATGCCTTTTATTTCGTTTACCAGGATCGTACCGTCAAAATCCTCGGTAAAAATCGAGTTGCTTCCACCACCTAATATATAAATAGCTTTGTTAGTTTCATTTTTATAGGTATTAAAGGTAGATAGAAATGAAGCGACATCGGTAAACGACTGGATAGAATCACACGATGCTGAAAGGCCAAATGTGCTGTAAGCTTGTAGTGAAGGCATAGAATTTTACGAACTGCGAACAATCCGCTAATGGTAGGGTAACGACGCGCCAAATAAAAGCGCAAACATGCAAATAACTCAGCTGCTATGCTGTAAGTTTTTTGCTCCTAAAGATATTTATAGCGCTACCACTCTATTCGGAGTAGCGTTTCTTTAAAAGTCGTACTTAGTAACGCCCTAGTTCTGTTTTTCTCATAGGCATTTTATCAATCGTACTGTAAATAAGATCGCTATCGAATGAGCTATATTTAGCTTTAACTGTACTATCTAGCCCTATAAGCGTTACTTTAGTTTTTGGGTTTTGCTTATTAAGAGAGATATGACATTTAGGGTAACCAAAAACAATAACAGGTTGTTGTTCTACTATACCTATCACCACTAGCTTCCTTTCAGTGAGGGAGACCTGTTCATATTCAGCGAATGCATAAAGATCGTCCAATTCAGCCTTGCTTTGCGCATTGTAGATTAAAACCCTGTTTTTCCAAGCAAGCTCCCCCAGAGTAATATCACAATGTTTCTTAGCGCTATTTGCAAATGCAAAGGCGGAGTAGAACTCCGTGAGCAGTATAAAAATAATAAAGTAGATAATCTTCATACTTATATTTACTAGCGAACTACCGATTTAGCACAAAATATTGGGGTCAGAGTACATTTACTACCTTAGGACGGCAAAATTAAATTCGCTCGTATCGACACTCCAAGAAGCTCGTTCTCTTGGCGTAATGGTGTTTGACTTACATTGGTAAAACCTAATTCAGACATAGACATTAATAGACTGTCTATTCGATCACTGTCTAATGCAACTGAAAGTAAATTATCTAGTCGTTTAGCAAGTGTTTTCATTTCGCTGCGGAAGTTTTTGAGTTTGTTCTTTCGCGACTTAAAGTCTGTCGACGAAGAAGACATTGTATTTTTAAGCAGATCTGGAAACCCAGTTCCGTATAATCCGAATTTATCAAAATATTGGGGTCAGAGTACATTTACTACCTTAGGACGGCAAAATTAAATTCGCTCGTATCGACACTCCAAGAAGCTCGTTCTCTTGGCGTAATGGTGTTTGACTTACATTGGTAAAACCTAATTCAGACATAGACATTAATAGACCGTCTATTCGATCGCTGTCTAATGCAACTGAAAGTAAATTATCTAGTCGTTTAGCAAGTGTTTTCATTTCGCTGCGAAAGTTTTTGAGTTTGTTCTTTCGCGACTTAAAGTTGATCGACGAAGAAGACATTGTATTTTTAAGCAAATCTGGAAACCCAGTTCCGTATAATCCGAATTTATTAGAATGAGATAACTGTTGTATTTGCGTGTTCAACGAATGACGGTACTTTTCAGCATTGGGGTTATTTTTACCAGTCTTGTGAATAGAATTGACCAACATGGATAACAGATCGAAAGGGCCGTTTTTTACCATAACTTCATCCACGGCCTGGCGAATTAATGCATTGGGCTTAACAATTATTGAATCTTTATGATGTATTACAAAGCAAACCTTCCCGCCTAATTTCAGAGTGCGTGATAGTTCTTCTAAGACTTTACCCATATCTGTATATTCAAAGCCAAATTGTGAAATAGCAATATCTATAGTATGGCTTTCTAACGGCAGGCTTTCTGCTCGCGTATTTTGGTAGAAGCGTACCCTCTCTTGCAACAAGTGCTTAGGAATACTCAGTTTAGCGGCATCTACACCTATAAAGTTGGGTTGAGTGTACTTAAACTTGTTTAGCGCCAAGTCCGTTAGCGCTCCGTTACCGCAACCTATATCTACTATATTGCAATGGGAGTGATTGTAGTCACGAAGAAATTCTTCCCAAAACGAAGCAATTTCTCCCGAATAGTTATCTTTACTGGCTTGCGCAAAAGAACTTAGATGACCTACTTTCCAATAGTCAGACCAATAATCACTCATGTGGTACCCGCCCTTTTACTTCTAAGTTAAGAATATTGAACTCGCCGAGCAATCGAGTATAGACAGGCTAAAGCACAGCTTAAAAGTATTTTAAATAAATTTTTATTAATTAATGAACGTATTCCGTTATAGAAACAGCGTATTGGCGAGGAAAGGTTGAGAATAGTTTAAACAATGGGGTCAGAGTACATTTTTCCTTTGAATAAAAGCGAGAGTATATTTCTCTGAATATTCGGTTTTGGTGATAAGCGTATAACCGCGTTCTTATCTTGATAGTAATAAGGTACTTCGACCCCATATTCATGTGTGTTGGTACGGTGGGAATAAAGTACTCTGACCCCTTATTGAAGTTTTGCTGGGGGAGGAATGGGATTAATGTACTCTGACCCCATTATTTTACTGTAGTGCAGAAAGCAAAAAACCCGCCGTTAGGCGGGTTTTTCTTAATGGGACCTGGCAGTGTCCTACTCTCACATGGGGAAGCCCCACACTACCATCGGCGCTAATACGTTTCACTTCTGAGTTCGGAATGGGATCAGGTGGTACCGTATCGCTATGGCTGCCAGGAAAAACTTTTAGTGCAGAATCATGATGCTTTTTATCATGACTTCTGCGCAAGGAGGACAAACAGTACTCTCAGGAGCATGTTTAATCATCGTTGCTTAATAACTAACAAATCGGAAAACTGGATATCAATTCAATCAGTGAGTAACTGCTTTTTACTCTTACTTGCTTACTTTAGCTTGTCTACAACACTTCCAAAAGCCTAAAGCTTTTTGGGCGTTGTATGGTTAAGCCTCTCGGGCAATTAGTACAGGTTAGCTTAACGCCTTACAACGCTTCCACACCCTGCCTATCAACGTCATCGTCTATAACAACCCTTCCAGACCTTAAAGGTCAGGG
>NZ_JADOEK010000028.1:0-4411 GCF_027563165.1 Alteromonas sp. PRIM-21
AATTGATAGGGCATCAGAAGATATTTAAGGAAATTCAAGAGGTTCGAGTTTTAAAGCCATTGCTATTGATAAAATAAAAATGGTTATGTGTTCTTATAGTCTGACATAATTGATGCTGAAGAAATAGTTGAGTTACTAGTATGCTCTGGGTTGACTGCTTCACAGCTAGCCACGGTTGCACTTAAGCTTGTTTCTGGCTGGAAAAAACTTCATAAAAAAAGGTGAAACTATCACCGGAACAATTTATCGTGTCAAAAGATCACAGGAATGGTTTCGACACGCTTTAGTCACTTTTAAATGAATCTGAAATTAAGAAATCTACAGTAATACAATGTCTCAATGAACTTAAAAAATTCATTTAATTAGGAGCTTAAGGTAGTTGTAGAGACCTACAGGCGACTGTCTGCGCCGTTTCAAATAAATGTTTTGTATAGAAGAACTTGCAACACCTAGCACACTAGACACGTTATAGCTAATTAAAGATAAGGACAAACATGGATATGGACAGTAGTTACCAAAATAAGTTGAAAGCAAAAGTTAAGGCGCTCTTATCAAGTGGTATCACAGACTTTTCAGAAATAGTGAAAAGAAGTGACGGGGCTGATCCATTGCTCATCGAAAGTATTTTTGAGGATATCAAGAATACGGTAGACAACCCACCAGAAAAAACTGGGCTTGAAGTTGATAGCACAAAATATTTACAAGAGGCCTATAAAGAAAAGTTTTTCCATAGACTACCAGCTGCCAACCCTTTACATTTTCAATGGTGGTTCACTCTTTCTTCACAGGAAACGATAGCTACAAAAATACTGGAACTAGGAGTTAATAAAGTAGCTGTACTTGGTGCTCCAACAATTGCTTCTGTTTTAGCGAGTAGAAACCAGCCTGTGACTCTTTTAGATATAGACAAAGATGTCATTGAGCTATTCAGAAAAACTTTCTGTGGGGCATACCCAGACTTAAAAGAAAGCTTTAGTGCATTTGAATATGACGCAGCATTAGAACTACCTCAAGACTTAACTGGTTTTGGGGCAGTTTTCCTCGACCCACCATGGTACGAAGAACATCTATATCGGTTTATTAATAGGAGCATTGAACTTTGTGGCAAAGGTGGAATCGTTTTCTGCGCTATTCCTAAGGAACTTACTAGAGAAACTGCCTCTCAAGAACGGGAAAGGCTGTTAAAGAGTTTGTTCGAAAAAGGACACAAAATTCTCTCATTAGAAAGTTCGGCTTGTAAGTACATAATTCCAAAATTCGAAGAAAATGTTTTAAAAGACAAACTAAAGAACAATGTGAATTTACCATGGAGGAGTGGTGATTTGTTGATCTTCGAGAGTAGCGGTGAAAAAATTTATGAGAATCAAGTATTAAAAAGTTGTGCAGTCAAGGCTTTTTCCTATAAAAATCAAGAGACTATATTTAGGGTGTTTATCTCCGATGAATCAATAGACCACGGAATCGTGATTGATGAAATTGAAGGTTTTAGTAGAACCTTTAGTAGACAAGTCAAGCATGAGCCTTTTAATCTATGGACTTCCGAAAAAAAAGCATTTGCCGTTGAAGATATTCAATTGATGGAAGGCATACTTGCAAATTGGTCAGCTGGTAAAAACATACTTGAAACATCACAGATAATAGCGTCTCAGCGAAATGAAAAAGTAAAAATTATCAGCAAAAAGGTGCAGTCTATTTCTGACATAACTGGTATTTGGAACTATCAAGAGGGTTTTAGAAAGACACCAGCCAAATTATTCAACGAGTTAAAAGATAAATTAAGTGATTTTGCAACTCAAGAGGCTACGAGGCCTGACAAAATGAAGTCTGATGGCTATAGGATTGAATTTCAAAGAGACCGAGATAGAGTAATCTGGTCTTCCGGTTTTAAGAAACTATCAGACAAGACTCAATTGTTTCCAGTTGACGAAAATTCTCAACTAAGACAACGGCTTGCACATAGTATAGAAGTGATGCAATTGGCGAGGACAATTGGCGATTCCTTTGGTTTAGACGCCAACCTAATTGAAGCTGGTGCTTTGGCTCATGATATCGGACACACTCCTTTCGGGCATGCAGGCGAGACCGCATTGGATTGCTTAATGCGAACATTAGGCTTTGAATGCGGTTTTAATCATTATGAACATGGTGTTGATGTGGTTTGGTACTTAGAGGGGGCATATCAAAATAGTTCATATTCAAATTCGACAGGTCTTAACTTAACCAAGGAAGTTTGCGAGAGCATATTCAAACATACATTTTGTCATAGTGGACACGGAATGAGTTTCGAAAACGTCTACAAAAACAGCAAATACAATGGAGAAGAAGGCAGTGTCGATATACATATCTGTAATGAGCATTGTCATCTAGAAGGCCAAGCAATTAGAGCCGCAGACAAAATATCTTACTTAATTTCTGATATTGAAGACGGCATTGCACTGGGAATACTTAAATTAGAGCATTTGTTATCTTGCAAAATGTTTCATCGCCCACCAATTGACTTAAGAGAAGATGTTCGAAACTCCTCCTTGCTCTCTATGTTTATTCAGCAACGACCCTCGATAATTCGTCTTTTAATGGAAGATGTTATCTCCGAAACCTCTAAAAGACTTTTCAGACTCAAAAATACAACAGATAAGTGTGTCCGAAGTGCAGGTGATTATGTCGTATGCCATAGTCAGCTAATACAAGATGATATGAATGAAATTTGGGAGAAACTTCAAGCGGGACTTCTTCACTCAAATACAAGAGTTCTCTCATCGAATATGAGGGCAGCCAAAAAAGTTACCGAATTGACTTTATTGCTTGCTTTGTTTCCTGAGCATATAGATGAATACTTTCGAACTGAATATATTAAGGTTAGAGGTTCAAAGTATATGAGATTCTATGAACATAAACATAAAAATCAGATCATTAATAAAAAGTGGTTAGGGTTTCTACCATTAGATAGGATGATTGGGAGTTCAGATAGGATAACAAAAGCAACCCCTACAGCCGACATAATACAAGCGAAAGACTATGTTGCAAGCTTAACAGACTCTAAAATTGATAGTTTACACAAAGAACTCATAAGCGACTAAATTATGGCTAGTATGGAGCATTTAGAATGAATGGAGTTGTAGTTGTAAGTTGCCCAGAAATTATGAAAAACAGACTTTCTCCCTATGTTTGATTTTCGACCATTTTTCAGTTCCAAACGTCAATTACGTAATGGCTAAAATTGAAGAGAGTTCTTTATTCATGCAGATAATAAAAAAAACAATTTGCTCTTTTTCAATTTGTCAGCACTGATGTGACATGCCAGTGACAAAAGATAGATGAGTAGTATGGTCAGATAGCCGCGAATATCCAAAAACGGGTACGAAGGATAGGGTTCAAATTGAGTGGTCAGGTGTATTACGAATACCGCAAATATTACATCTCCAATGTTCCGTAAAAGTGTACTCAACGCACATAACAGCTTAATGAATAGCCTTTGTCTAGATTGCACGAAGCATCCTTTTATTGTAATCGATTTCTTTATATTCTCTGGGTGTCGGTAAAGGAGAGACATATGAATAGTTCTAACAACAAGCTGAATAAACAAACCTCTAGACACTAGGTTGTTCACGCCTGCAATATTTCTAGTCCTGGTCAGGTTTCAAAAGAGTTGGATTTACCATCATCTCCCATATCTGAGTTGAGAAAGGGAATGAGGCAACTCACGGTGGAGCAGGCCGAAATCCTTAAAATGAATTACGGAATTCCATCGAGTACCGAATGCTATTGGATGGAAGCTGAAATCACGTCTTTGGAGGCTCTAGATAAGGACTTTATTGATAATGGGTTAAAGCAAAACTTTATTAGGCTTGTAACTGTAATTGGTGGTGACGAATCCATCGATTTGATGTTGGAAGATGTATGCTTAGATAGGAAGCGCATAAAAGAATTCGTCGATTTGTCTTTGACTGATAAAGCGAACAAGCACAATGGTATATCGCAAAAAAATAAGCGATTGGAACGAGTTTAAAAATTAACGCTTTTTATTAAGCTATTGCCTAATAAGACTCTTAAAAATTGGTGTGCCACTGCCAACCGTATATTAGAGGAGTCGCCAAATAATCAGGATTTCAAACTTTTCGAAGATTTGTTGTACAACAAAGACATATTTTCTGCACAAATGGTTGATGGGCGAATGCAGTGGGATTTTCCAACAGCTGACTTTACTACGTTACCCCGAATCTTTAGTAGCATTGAAGAAGGGTTTCAAGTTTCGCTATTTAAGCCTTCGTCAAGGCCAACTGAAGCTGTCCACTTCCCCTTTAGTGAGACAGTACTAAATTAGAGTTTTCTAGTTTTGCTCGGTAAGCTGCCGGAGGCAGGTTACCCAGACTTTCATGTGTTCTTTCTTCGTTATAATCCAGTCGCCAGAACC
>NZ_JADOEK010000029.1:0-2931 GCF_027563165.1 Alteromonas sp. PRIM-21
TTGGGCGTTGTATGGTTAAGCCTCTCGGGCAATTAGTACAGGTTAGCTTAACGCCTTACAACGCTTCCACACCCTGCCTATCAACGTCATCGTCTATAACAACCCTTCCAGAACTTAAAGTTCAGGGATGACTCATCTTTGGGCCGGCTTCCCGCTTAGATGCTTTCAGCGGTTATCCGTTCCGAACATAGCTACCGGGCAATGCGATTGGCATCACAACCCGAACACCAGCGGTTCGTCCACTCCGGTCCTCTCGTACTAGGAGCAGCTCCCATCAATCATCCAACGCCCACACCAGATAGGGACCGAACTGTCTCACGACGTTCTAAACCCAGCTCGCGTACCACTTTAAATGGCGAACAGCCATACCCTTGGGACCGACTTCAGCCCCAGGATGTGATGAGCCGACATCGAGGTGCCAAACACCGCCGTCGATATGAACTCTTGGGCGGTATCAGCCTGTTATCCCCGGAGTACCTTTTATCCGTTGAGCGATGGCCCTTCCATACAGAACCACCGGATCACTATGACCTACTTTCGTACCTGCTCGACGTGTCTGTCTCGCAGTTAAGCTAGCTTATGCCATTGCACTAACCTCACGATGTCCGACCGTGATTAGCTAACCTTCGTGCTCCTCCGTTACTATTTGGGAGGAGACCGCCCCAGTCAAACTACCCACCAGACACTGTCCACAATCCCGATTAGGGACCTATGTTAGAACATCAAACATACAAGGGTGGTATTTCAAGGACGGCTCCACACAATCTAGCGACTGTGCTTCAAAGCCTCCCACCTATCCTACACATGTAGGTTCAATGTTCAGTGCCAAGCTGTAGTAAAGGTTCACGGGGTCTTTCCGTCTAGGTGCGGGTACACAGCATCTTCACTGCGATTTCAATTTCACTGAGTCTCGGGTGGAGACAGCGTGGCCATGGTTACACCATTCGTGCAGGTCGGAACTTACCCGACAAGGAATTTCGCTACCTTAGGACCGTTATAGTTACGGCCGCCGTTTACCGGGGCTTCGATCAAGAGCTTCGTCCGAGGACTAACCCCATCAATTAACCTTCCGGCACCGGGCAGGTGTCACACCCTATACGTCCTCTTACGAGTTTGCAGAGTGCTGTGTTTTTAATAAACAGTCCCAGCCACCTGGTCACTGCGGCCTCCACTTGCTTACCACGCGAAGTGTTCACAAACAGAGGCGTACCTTCTCCCGAAGTTACGGTACAATTTTGCCGAGTTCCTTCACCCGAGTTCTCTCAAGCGCCTTAGTATTCTCTACCTGACCACCTGTGTCGGTTTGGGGTACGGTTCATATAATCATAAGTTTAGAAGCTTTTCCTGGAAGCAGGGCATCAACAACTTCACTCCCTTGGGAGCTCGTCTCGTGTCTCGGCCTTGAAAACCCGGATTTACCTAAGTCTTCAGCCTACGCACTTTCACTTGGACAACCAACGCCAAGCTTGCCTAGCCTTCTCCGTCCCTCCATCACTGATTATATAAGTACGGGAATATTAACCCGTTTCCCATCGACTACGCATTTCTGCCTCGCCTTAGGGGCCGACTTACCCTGCCCTGATTAGCATGGGACAGGAAACCTTGGTCTTCCGGCGTGGGAGTTTTTCACTCCCATTATCGTTACTCATGTCAGCATTCGCACTTGTGATATGTCCAGCAAGCTTTACAACTCACCTTCATCCACTTACACAACGCTCCCCTACCCAGCATGTAAACATGCTGCCGCAGCTTCGGTATATTGCTTAGCCCCGTTACATCTTCCGCGCAGGCCGACTCGACTAGTGAGCTATTACGCTTTCTTTAAAGGGTGGCTGCTTCTAAGCCAACCTCCTAGCTGTCTATGCCTTCCCACATCGTTTCCCACTTAGCAATATTTTGGGACCTTAGCTGGCGGTCTGGGTTGTTTCCCTCTCCACGACGGACGTTAGCACCCGCCGTGTGTCTCCCGGATAGTTCTCATTGGTATTCGGAGTTTGCAAAGGGTTGGTAAGTCGGGATGACCCCCTAGCCTTAACAGTGCTCTACCCCCAATGGAATTCGTCCGAGGCTCTACCTAAATAGATTTCGGGGAGAACCAGCTATCTCCCGGTTTGATTGGCCTTTCACCCCCAGCCACAAGTCATCCCCTGACTTTTCAACGTCAGTGGGTTCGGTCCTCCAGTTGATGTTACTCAACCTTCAACCTGCTCATGGCTAGATCACCGGGTTTCGGGTCTATACCTAGCAACTAAACGCGCAGTTAACACTCGCTTTCGCTACGGCTCCGCTATTCGCTTAACCTTGCTACTAAATATAAGTCGCTGACCCATTATACAAAAGGTACGCAGTCACCCCGAAGGGCTCCCACTGCTTGTACGTATACGGTTTCAGGTTCTATTTCACTCCCCTCACAGGGGTTCTTTTCGCCTTTCCCTCACGGTACTGGTTCACTATCGGTCAGTTAGGAGTATTTAGCCTTGGAGGATGGTCCCCCCATATTCAGTCAAGATAACACGTGTCCCGACCTACTCGATTTCACTGTAAAGATTGCGTCGTGTACAGGGCTATCACCTTGTATCGCTCCTCTTCCCAAAGGATTCCACTACATTCAATACAGCTTAAGGGCTGCTCCCCGTTCGCTCGCCGCTACTAGGGGAATCTCAATTGATTTCTTTTCCTAAGGGTACTTAGATGTTTCAGTTCCCCTCGTTCGCCTCGTTACACTATGTATTCATGCAACGATACCTATAAATAGGTGGGTTTCCCCATTCGGACATCTGTGGCTCAAATGCATTTTGTCGGCTCACCACAGCTTTTCGCAGACTTACACGTCCTTCATCGCCTCTAACTGCCAAGGCATCCACCGTATACGCTTCGTCACTTAACCATACAACCCCAAACAGCCTTTTGACTTCTGTCTAAGTTATGTCG
>NZ_JADOEK010000002.1:0-524242 GCF_027563165.1 Alteromonas sp. PRIM-21
ATAGCGATACGGTACCACCTGACCGACATGTCGGCCCAGACCATCCCGAACTCAGAAGTGAAACGTATTAGCGCCGATGGTAGTGTGGGGTTTCCCCATGTGAGAGTAGGACACTGCCAGGTCCCATAAAGAAGAACCCGCCTAACGGCGGGTTTTTTGCTTTCTGCAGCAAAGAAAAATAATGGGTCAGAGTTACAATTCTAACCCCATTGTTTACCTCAGGGTTATGCTTCGGTTTGTAGGGATTGTCTTTTTAGCGTTTCTATCATGTGTTCACGCATTTTAAACTTCTGTAGCTTGCCTGTTACTGTCATTGGGTACTCTTTTACTACACTAATGTATTTAGGCACTTTAAAGTAGGCAAGTTTTGATTTTAAGTAGTCTCGTATTTGCTCTTCATCTATATGCCTACTGTCCTTTGCTTTTATCCAAAGGCACACTTGCTCGCCATACTTATTATCGGGTATGCCGAACACAGCTGCGTCGGATACATCGTCATGTTGGTACAGCACCTCTTCGATTTCTCGTGGATAAATATTTTCGCCCCCGCGAATGATCATGTCTTTTATTCTGCCTACTATAGTGACATAGCCTTCTTCGTCCATTTCGCCTAGATCGCCAGAATGAAGCCAACCTTCGTCGTCTATGGTAGCTTTAGTTTTAGCTTCATCTCCCCAATAACCTTTCATTACGCAATAGCCTCTTGCACAAATCTCACCTGGCTCTCCGATTGGAACAGTACTGCCTTGTGCGTCGATAATTTTTACTTCGGTATGAGGCATAGCTCGGCCGACTGTTTTAACCTGTTTTTCAAATGGTGAATCAATATCGGTAATATGATTGATAGGGCTGCATTCTGTTTGACCGTAACCTATAACGACTTCGGTCATATGAAACTCACTATGAACTTTACGCATTAGTTCCTCAGGACATGTACTTCCTGCCATAACGCCAGTTCTCAAGCTCGATAAATCGAAGCCTCCAAAGTTAGGAAGCTCTAGCTCGGCGATGAACATGGTAGGCACGCCGTGCAAGCCTGTACACTTTTCTTCTTCTACTGTGCGAAGCGTTTGTTCAGGGTCAAAAGACTCCCCAGGAAATACTGCGCATGCACCAGATGCTAAACAGACTAAGTTGCCCAACACCATTCCAAAGCAATGATAGAGCGGTACGGGAATACAAAGCTTGTCTTGGTGCGTAAATCTCATAGCTTCTGATACTAATAAACCATTATTTAATATATTACGATGAGTGAGCGTTGCGCCTTTAGGGTTACCCGTTGTGCCTGAGGTAAATTGAATGTTGATGTTATCATCAGCATTCAGCGTTCTTTCTATGTCTTTTAACTGCGATTTTAAAGCTTCAGTAGGTTCTACTTGCAGTTTTGAAAATGCCTGTAAGCCGTCTACAGACGTTTCACCGATAGTATATACGTGTTTAAGAGAAGGGAGCTTCGAGAGCGATAGCGCCGCGTCCGTTTGACTCTGTTCGTCAGAATCTAGTTCCGGAGCTAGTTCTTTCAAAATGGCGATGTAATTTGAGTGTTTAAAAGACTGTGCCATCACCAAGTGCTTTACCCCGACATTGTTAATAGCAAAGGCTAATTCATCTGGGCGGTAAGCTGGGTTAAGACATACCATGATCGCGCCAATTCTTGCCGTGGCCATTTGTACAAGTGACCACTCGATGTTATTGGGGGACCATATGCCAACTCGATCACCTGGCTCTACGCCATTGGCAAGTAAACCACAGGCCACACGTTCTACTTCATGCCAGTATTGCTGATAGGTCCAGTGAATACTTTGATGTTTTACGATGATCGCTGGGTTATCGCCATAATTGTCGACAACCTTTTTGAAGTATTGACCTATTGTGAGTGATGTAAGTTCAGCATCACTAGGACCGCTAAACTCACTTTTTTGAAGTGGAAATACAGTGTTTAACTGTGTATTTGATTCCATTATTCCTTGCCTCCATGCGCGTACGCATATGATTTAAATGTAATTTTGGATAATCGCCATCATGATTTTGAAATCGAAGTACACAATAGCGACCTTTGCGCTAATTACAGGATGCGCAATTGTGTAAACAAAATGTTTAACCTTTATTAACAATATGGTTGCAAATGCGTTTTGTCGACAAGATGTTGGTCGTATACGGTGCTGTTTAACGAAAAAAATTAGCGTTTCGTCGCAGACCATTTATTAGGGGGGCGAACTGGTGAACTTCGTGGGGTTGTATTGTTTGAGGGAAAATAAAAAAGCCCCGCACTTTAAGCGGGGCTACATAGTTGGGAATACTATGAATTACTTAATTTAACTATTCTGATTCAATCTCTTCAAAATAGGTACGGTATTCCATACGAGTTATGTACGAATCTCCGTCTTCATCCATTGAGTCAAAGTCGCCTTCAACGTCGGCCATTTCTAGTTCTTTCTCACTAATCTTACCATCGCTATCCATATCGATTTTAGTGAACTTAGTATTGGCCGTTGCAGACATCTCAGTACGCAACTCTTTATTCTTTTCTGAAATCATTTCGTTATCAGCTTTAGAAAAAAGTGCTGGATTGCCTTCTTCAGTTAGTACAGCGTCTGTTGTACCTTCAGTTTTTACCTGCGTGATAACCTCATCACTGAACATAGATGGCTTTTCATCAACAAATGAATTAAATTCTGCGCGGCTAACCATACTGTCGCCGTCAGTATCCATTTTAGATACTAATTTACTGTCGATTGTACCTGACGATTCTGAACCGACTATGTAGCCATTACCATCTTGATCGAGCGCATTAAAGCTCTTAGAAATTTTTTCTTCATGATGCCCTGCGAATGCTGACGCAGAAAGTGTAGCTGCAACAACAGCACTAGTAATCATACTTAACTTTGTGATCTTCATAATCAAATTCCTTCTGTTTCTCTTTGCGAACACGGGCTATCAATTGCCCTAATCACTAAATTGAACGCATGTTGATTGAAGTTAATACTTCGCACAAACCTATTTAGCTACTCACAAATATCTTATTCACTTGTCGTGCCAACGAGCTAAGTTATTGAAAATACTTGCAATAGCTAAAGTTGGAAATAGATTCAGAGTGTAATGCTTTTGTTAATTTGTCACGAAGCCTGAAAGATCTTCATACAGATAAACATAATTAAAATAAGGAAAGTTGAGCGTTAGCTATGCGTTCAAAGCTAAGGGATATCATTGGCAATATACTGTCAGCAATGGGTTTTATCTGTTTCTCTATATAGTGGTCATAGTCAAGCGGCGCAGAGATTGTTTCCACCGTTTGCGGCCCTTGAACGGTAATGACATAGGCTATGGAAGTATTAGATTGGTAGCGAAGTGGTAAACCCTGTTCTTCAAATAATTTGTCGGCCCGTCTCGCCGCTTTAACGTGAGGGGGAAGAGATTTCACATACGAAGAAAGTGGTTTTCTGAGTCGCTTTTTATAGACCAACTCTTCATCCATCTTTCCCGCTTTTACTGCGTTTAGCGTTTTATTGATGTACTGCTTTACAGGTTCATTAGTAAAGACTCTTCTGTATAATTCGTATTGGAATTCTTTAGCAAGCACTGTCCAATCCGAACGCACGTTCTCTAGACCTTTAAAGATAAGCTCACCGTCTTTCATCCCTGCGTAGCGTTTTTTACTACCTTCAGAAGAGCCACGAATTGTTGGCATAAAGAAGGTAGAAAAGTGAGATTCGAACTCAATCTCCAAATGGCAATCAATGTCGAACTGACGCTTAAGTAACTCAGTCCATTTTTGGTTAATAATTTTGGCAAGCTCGCGACCTGTTTCAGAAGGTGTACCTAGTGCAGTATTTCCTTCAACATGCACAAAAGTTGAATCGGTATCACCGTAGATAACTGTATAGCCCAATTCTTCAATCCAACTCGCGGTGGTTTGCATGATCTCATGCCCCCGCAATGTAATTGAACTCGCAAGACGAGGATCGTAAAAAGGACAGCCTCCGCTACCAAGTACTCCATAGAAGGAGTTCATTAATATCTTAATCGCCTGAGAGCGAGGTGCGTCTTTCTGTTTTTTTGCTTCGTCGCGCTGAAGCCATAAGTTTTCAATGATGGATGGCAGAAAGTGAGATTCACGACTAAATACTGCGCCCTTAAACCCCTCTATTGCCGTATCAGGAGACTTAAGTCCTTCTGCAAGCCCTAACGGGTCGATTTTGAACGTTCGAATAATAGAAGGGTATAGGCTTTTAAAATCGAGTACTAAAACATCTTTGTACAAGCCAGGTTGGGAGCGCATGACATAACCGCCAGGGCTAGCTAAACCGCCATTTTCAGGCCTCACTCCAGCGACATAAGACTTGCGGTGTAACTTGGGCAAATAGACGTTTAAAAACGCCGCTACCGAGCCTCCCGGTCGGCTCATATCTAAGCCGGTAAGAATGCTGCGCAAAGCCAGAAAATCAATAAACTGGGTTTTATCCTGAATACGGTTTACTAGTTCAGTGTCTTTAAAGTTGTAGTTCGCGAGTGCAACAGGATCGCTATGATAAAGGTGTTTTATCGCTTCAAGTTTATCGGCAGCTTGAATAAGCTTATTTTCACCAAGTAGTTCTTCAGAAACATGGTCAAGGGAGAAGGACTCAAACTGATAAGTCATGGTTTTAAGTGCTTCGATACCATCAATCACGCATCGTCCAGGTACATCAACGAGTGTCTGATCTTCCCACTGTCTTACTGAAGCCTCTCGGCCATGGCGGCCAATAGCATAATTGAGCGAATTTGACTTAGCACGGCGGGCGAGCACAGCCATATCGAATTGCTTAACATTCCAACCCAAAATAATGTCTGGGTCGTAGGAGGTAAGGTGTGAAAAAAAGGCTTCTAGCAGTTCTTTCTCAGATCCAACCGTAATGAGCGTGTATGGACTGTCTTCTTGCTCCTGTAATGTCTGCCCAATAAAACTCGGTGGGCAAACAAGCAGCACTACACTTTTTCCTTCGCCTGCGAGTGCAATGCTGAACAGCTCTTCGTGTTCATTACACTCAATATCTATACTTAACGATGTAAAAGTAGTTCTGAAATGGCAGGGCCTAATCTGCGCATTTTCTATAACAAGTTGTGACGTATCATCGACAACTTGTGGAGTAACGAATTCCACTGCGCCATACACAAAGCGCTCCATTAGATAGCGATCGGCCACCCGAATATCGGCTTCATACAATACAATACTTTGCTCTTGAGCGCGTTGACGAAGCTGATGCATTTGCGATTCAGTGGCAGTTTTAACCGTAGCAACAGGTACTTGCTCTAGTGTGTAAAAACCATCTTCTGAAATAATGATCTTAGCTGGAATGCGGCCAGCAATGTCGCGCAATGCAGCACATTGTTCAAGGGGCACAAAGCAAGTGGGGTTTTGAGGCGACGATATTAATCTAGCGGTGTTATTGGCGGTTTTGACCCAGAGTTCAACATATACTTTGCCTCGCTGGGTAAACGTACTTTTGTTGAGTATGAACCCTTGCTGTATTACTGGGGTTGACATGAATTTGTTTTTACTAACCGCTTCTTTAAAGGTGTCAATGTATTAGGGAAGCCCTAAGTGCATGGACGCTGATCGAATTTTTATAACCACCTATAACCAGCATTTTACGCATCCAGTGAAAAGCGCAAAAGGTACAAAATACGTGGGCTATCAACTTCAACAACCATAGTATAGCGTTTGTTATCACCAACTCCTATAGATCTCTATTCGACAGATATGTTTGTTTTTGTTAACAGAGCGAGTTAGAACGAGACTTGTACTAATTATCTTGCAAGAAAACGAAGGTATCAAACAAATAAGATACTGCTGAGTTTACGCACAAGCATTATCGAGTAATGCTTTATCGACTTACAGTTTTATCAATATAAGGCGATCGTAACTACGCTACTTTAGCAGCCATTGGAAACCGTGGGACGACTCAGTGAATATTAAAAGATGCAGGCTAGAAAAGGTGAGGGCGATATGGAGTATCTATACGACAAACAGGTAGAACCGGGCGAGCTAATTGAAGTAGCCGATGGCGTACTTTGGCTAACTATGCCCCTTCCATTTGAACTCGATCATATAAACCTGTACTTAATTCGCGATGAAGGCGGCTGGGTGGTAATTGATACTGGCATTGGAACATCTACTACCAAATCGCTTTGGAAGCGTATATTTGAACAATTAGATGCACCAATTGTTGGTGTCATTGTTACGCATTTACATCCAGATCACGTGGGGTTAGCAGGTTGGATAGCCGATACATATAACGTACCTTTTTATATGACCCAAACCGAGTATTTCACTGCCAGAGCCTTCGCAGCAGGCAGAAACGGCGCTACTAACGCAAGGGATGTACAGTATTACCAACGGGTAGGACTTGATGAATCTATGATTGCAAAGCTGACCTCTGGCGAGGGTAATGGTTACAGCAGTGTTGTCTCTCCACTTCCCATAAGCTATACCCGTTTAAAGCATGGCATGACATTATCGCTTGGCGATAATGAATGGGTGATTATGATTGGGCGCGGCCACTCTCCCGAACACGCCTGCCTTTACAATGAAAAGAAAAATATTCTTATCTCTGGCGATCACATTCTACCGATCATCACACCCAATATCGGTGCTTATTCAACGGAGCCTGACGCCAATACTTTAGCTGATTACCTGAACACCTTGCCCCAATTTAAAAGCTTGCCGAAAAATACAACCGTGTTACCCGCACACAAACTTCCCTTTATTGGTCTTCACGAGCGTGTAGACTCGCTCATTGCACATCACCAAGAGCACCTTAAAGCCTTATTAAACGCTTGTCAGAAACCTCAAACGGTAGTCGAGCTATTACCCGTTATGTTCAAGCGCAAACTTTCAAGCCGTAACATGGTGTTCGCTGTAGCGGAGTGTCTGTCTCACCTTAATTACTTAATAAATGAAGGGGATATTTCGCGGACACTAAATGAGGACGGTGTGTATATATTTAAGGTGTGCGAAGCGAGTAAACTAGCGGGCTGAAGAAGATTAATAGCTTAATGACTCAAGGCGCTAATAGGTATTTTTTATCATTGCATAACAATGAGTATCTAAACTGTCTGAGAGTCTTCCGTTTCACTTTCCTCGCTTGAGGGAACTGGCGCTGCCGGGGCTTTAGGTATGGTAATCTCTACGACAGTGCCTTTTGCTTCTTTACTGCTAATAGATATTTTACCCTGGTGTTGTTCTATGGCGGTGTAAGCCACAGAAAGGCCCAGTCCTTGACCTTGACCTTCAGGTTTGGTGGTAAAAAAAGGTTCGAACACGCGTTTTAAGTGTTTTGTTGGAATGCCACAGCCTGAGTCCAGTATTTTAATTGTTACTGAATCAGCGGCATCAATGACGGTGAGTTTTATAAAGCCTTTATCATCTATCGCTTGCGCAGCGTTTATCACTACGTTCATCAGGGCTTGTTTCAACGGCCCTGGATTCCCCATAACCTCAACCTTTTCTTGCTCACATTCAATTTTATATAGGGGAGCGCTGTATTGAGCGGAGATGAGCGTGATTAGCTGATTACATATGGCGCATATATCTACTGTTTGCATCCCTTCGGCAGTTTCTAGTGAGAAGTTTTTAAGGTTCTCGACAATATCTTTTACCCGTGTAAGCCCTTCAGTAGACTCTGCAATTAGCTCGGTGATATCGTCTTTCAGTAGGTCATAGTGATTCGACTCAAATAAAGCATCTATTTGTTCCTTAAGCTCATCATTAAAGAGCTCAATTTGCCCTTTCACACCGTCACAAATCGCAAGAAGGTGCGATGCGTATTGATCTAGCGTATTGAGGTTAGCATTTACAAAGCCAATTGGATTGTTAATTTCATGAGCTATACCTGCTGCAAGTTGTCCGGTAGAGGCCATCTTTTCAGCTTGAATAAGCTGGCTTTGGGCGGTATCGAGTTTGCGAATGAGCTTTCGCTGCGCTTCGTGCTCTTTTTTTAGGGCTTCGGAAAGTTTTTGCTGGGCTCTGAAATAGCTCGCTTGGGCGGTTACATCTTGCAAGAATATACAGGCTAAACGCTGCCCGGTTTTTTTATCTTTAATAGGCAAAATTTCCATATTTTGGTACATCTGCGTCTCTTCGCCCGTAATAGGCCGAGAGCTTTTGAACGGAAATATATGTGGTCTTTGCTCCCAATAGCTAAAGCTTGGGTGCTGTAATACGAATACCGACTTTAGCCTACGCTTAAGGAACTTACCTTGCCCTTGAAACAACTCAACCACAGGCGTGTCTTTATAACAGTCGCGCATTTTGTGAGGGAGGCGATCTAAAAAGAAGTCGTTGAGATAAACGACGTTAAAGCTTTCATCGACTACACCAATTCCGACAGGTAACTTACCTACCAGCTGTTCAAACATTATGCGAGTAACTCATCCAATGTGTTTTTCATGCGAGCAAGAGATTCATCGTCCAAACAAAACACAACGCGCATGCTAAATGAGGAAATTGCGATAACGAACTGTACTTCCATCACCAAGCTATGCTGCCACTGTAGCTCATCAAAGTTCGCTTTCTCGGGTAAAAACAACGTAGGCATGTTCAAGTTGGTGGTAAGCTCTAACTGATCAGAAAGGCCAGCTAAACATGCGCCCGCTAAGATATTGCAAAGCTCCAGAATGATTTCTTGAATATCTTCCTTACTTAACGGCTCGTCGTAATCCATTAAAGTAGCAACTTCACTCAAACCTGCTTGTGACAGCACGGACATGACTTCACCGTGCACATCGCCTAAGAAAGACTG
Source organism: Alteromonas sp. PRIM-21 (assembly GCF_027563165.1). Classification (NCBI taxonomy): domain Bacteria; kingdom Pseudomonadati; phylum Pseudomonadota; class Gammaproteobacteria; order Alteromonadales; family Alteromonadaceae; genus Alteromonas; species Alteromonas sp. PRIM-21. The sequence goes on from NZ_JADOEK010000002.1 coordinate 8,781, forward strand.
ACGGGTATAAAAGGCATCTTCTGTTTCAAATAAAAGGCTGTAGAGCTGAGTTGGCGTGACGGCTGAAATTTTAGGTATAGAAATGTCGATTTTCGTTTCAATAAGTTGAGCGAGCGAGTTCGCGGCTTGCCCCATCGAAATATTTAGCAGTTCTTGAAGGGCATCTCTTTGCTCTTCATCCAGTGGTAGTACGATACTCATAGATACCCCAGCTCAAACAGTGCCATGGCCAACTCTTCTTTATCTAAAGGCTTGCGAAGAAAACGCTTAGCGCCTAAAGACATTACAATTTTTTGCTTTTCCGGCTGAAAATCAGCACTTATTACAATAACGTTTGGCATGTTAGACTTTTCATGTAAATGCTCTAACACGCCAACGCCGTCTACCTCGGGCATGGTAAGATCTAAAAGAATGAGCGCAAATTCGTTTTCGCAGAGAGCATTTATTGCCTCTTGTCCGTTTGTTGCTTCAGTTATCTCGTATTCTAAATCTTCGGGAAGCGAGCGTATAACACTACGCCTCGACAACTTGGAATCATCAGCAACTAGTACAGAAAGTGACATTTACAGCCTCCTTGAATGGCATTTAACGTGATGCCTTTTTAGTAAAGTATGTGCAACTTTTGCGTTACTGCAACAATACCTTTGAAAATATTATTGCAGTCATGCTCTACATGAGAACTTACAGAATTGAGTATATGACAAAGGTGACTTTTGTGCGTATTAGACTTTTAGTTGAATTAGAAGGCTGGTGCTTAGGGGGGGAAAGAAGAGCGCTAGGCATGTATCTGAGCTGACACATGCCCCTATGTTTTTAGCCTTTTTGCATTGCCTGCATTTTTTCTAACGCAGCTGGCATTGCATCGACATAACGTTTAACGTCAGCTATTTTGCCCATGCTTACACGAGACCAATTATTGTAAGTACGATAAATGCCTCGGATAAGTACGTCTTTTTCAGCCATAGCTTGTCGAAAATACTCGGCATTGCCATCACCAAGATTAACAAAAATAAAGTTAGTACTAGAGGGCAGAGCTGTCAAACCGTTAGCCTTAACGGCGTCCATAACTATAGATTTACCTTCATAAATTTTTTCTTTAGAAAACGTTAAAAAGGCATCGTCATTGTAGCTGGCGATGGCAGCGGCGAGGCCTGCTTGATTCAATGTGTAGCCACCCATACCATAGCGATTAATCCATTCAGTATTTTCTTCAGAAGCAATAAGATAGCCTACTCGCATACCCGCTAAACCATAAATCTTCGAGAAGGTTCTCGCTACGATGACATTGTGACCAGCTTTAACAAGTGGGATCATTGAATGCTTTGGTGGCTCCTCGATGAGTTCGTTATAGGCTTCGTCAACTAAAACAAGTGTCTTTTTAGAGGCTTTGATACAAAATTCGCGAAGTTTATCTGGGTCAAGCACTTTACCCGTGGGGTTGTTAGGGTTACAGATATGTACCATACCGATAGAGTCATCAATAGCGGCATACATGGCGTCAAGGTCAATGTCGAGATCTGCTGTATTAGCAATTCTTACTATTTCAGGCGCACCTTGTTTCTCAGGTGCTTTTGAAGTGGTGTCCCAAAAAAGATCCGGACCAAGAATCTTACCGTTTTTACTGGCAGCAACGGCTGCGTAGGAAAGAATTGGGCTAGACCCTGCGCTTAGTGAAATATTCTTGCGGGTAATGCCATGACGCTCGGCTATCATATCTAACAGGGTCATAGCTGCTGGATAAGCGTAATAAGCACCACCTTGAGCAGAGGCTTGAGCAATGGCATCCAGCGCTTTGGGGCTAGGGCCGAATGGGTTTTCGTTAGCGTTTAGTTTCGCTACGCCAGGTTTTGGGCCATAAATTACCGATGCCGCCTCATTTGCTGCAGCACTTGAAGATTGAGCGCTAACCAAGTTGCTAAAACCTGTTGCTCCTATGGCTGATGCTGCTACCGAGCCACCTAAAAATAAACGTCTTGAACGGTTATAACTCACAGATATTCTCCTTTTATTTTAAATGGCTTTATAGAACATTGCGCTTGAAACAATGACGAGATAAATGCCAAACAATCGCTTTAGCTTTTTTTCACTAAAGTTATGCGCCATCTTCGCTCCGATAGGTGCAGTAAAAATTGCGCCTATACTGATAGCGATGAGCGCTGGAATGTTGATGTATCCAATAGTGCCAACAGGAAGAGCAGCCGTGTCTGGATGCTTCATAAATAGAAAGCCGATAGCTCCTGGAAGACCTATGAGGAAGCCAACGCCGGCAGCGGTGGCAACAGCTTGCTGAATAGTGCGTTGGCACATCACCATTGTTATGACGGTTGGCGTGCCACCCCCTATACCAAGTAACGCAGAGAAGCCGCCCAATACAAATGCTAGTACCGCTTTGCCTATGCCTTTAGGCATATCGAAAACAAGGCCGGGACGTACAACAAATTCAGGGAAAAGAAAATATACAGAGTAAAGCAGTACACCTGCGGCGAATACTACGGTTAAGCCATTCGCACTAGAGTTATTCGCTATTAATAAGCCTCCGCCAACACCAAGAATAAGCCAAATACTCCAAGACTTAAGGATGTCAAAATCAACGGCGCCTTTGGCTCGGTGCGCCATAACAGAACGCGCGCTAGATACGACAATTGATGCCAATGATGTGCCTATTGCAACTTTCACTAGTGATTCAGAAGGGGGAGTAAAGAAAGGAAAAACAGCGAGTAGGGCAGGAACAACAACAAAGCCTCCACCATTGCCGAATAGACCTGCGGTAATACCAGCAATGGCACCGGTTATACACAAGGTAACTACAAACCACAGTAGTTCTATTTCCATCAGTTTTCTACCCCACACAATACAGCTTTAAACATTGAATGACCTTTTAAGTTTTACTTATATACAGTTATTTAAAAACGCAAACACCGGCTTGCGCCGGTGTTTGTTAACCCGGGTTAGAAACGAGCAGCTAACCGTGTGTAATAGTACCCACCCTGCCAGTCGACTATCGAGCCAGAGTCATACAGCTCGCCACAACATGCGTCACCGTTAGTACTCAGATCTGGGTAGTTATCAAATAGATTTCTGACACCCACTGAAAGCGTAAGGTTTTCGCTAATTAGGTAAGAGCCTTCGATATCAAACATAAATTCGTCGCCGAAGGTTTGAATGCTTGTTGGATCCACACCATCATCGCTCCCCGCGTTTTCGTATTCGCCGTAATAGCTTAGACGAGCAACTGCTGACCATACGTCATAGCTATGAGTGACTGAGAACACACCGCGCATTTCAGGTCGGCTATTTTCAAAATCGAACTGATCTTCTGCGTCTAGATATTCGCTGGGGTCAGAGTCAAACTCAGTTTTATTATAGTTAACCGAGCCGGTTAAAACGGTTGAGCCATACTTGGATTCCATCTTGTATGTAGCTACGACATCCAAGCCCTCTGTCACTGTATCGAATGCGTTCTGGAAGAAGAAAACACCACCGATTGACTCTGCGCCCGACACGTTTGCTCCAGCAAGGGCTAAGTAATTTTGGTAAGCATCATAACCATCAGCATCTGGGTCGGTTACCACTGTTGTTGAGACATCACGTGTGGATACAGAGTATAGTCGGTCCTCTAATTTGATATTGTAATAGTCTACGGTAAGAGTTAAGTCACCATAGTTAGCCGTCATACCTAACGTGAAGTTGGTCGACTTTTCAGGTGAAAGCTCTTCTGCTCCCAGTGCTTGTGCTACATCGCCGCCAGCTGGGAATAAGCCCGTAGCTACAGGGAAACCATCAGGCAGGCGAGTTGATACGTTAGTTGTACCCTGCTGGCCTGGAGTTGGCGCTCTAAAGCCTGTACCAAATGAAGATCTAAAACCTACATCGTCGTTTAATTGATAAAATGCCGCGACTTTGTAAACTATCTCAGAGCCAAAATCTGAGTAGTCCTCATAGCGTAATGCTGCTTGGGCAAATAGCTCGTCAGTAATGTCTCCCGAAATGTCTGTGTACACCGCATAAGAATCACGTTCATATGAACCTGAATAGTCAGGTGAGTAACCCGGGAAACCGTTAGAACCTACGCCAACTACTGTATAGACAGCATCATCTGGGTCAGCACAATTTAATGTCGAACCGTTTGCGATAACGGCCAGTCCTTCGGCAGTAGCGGTAGTTCCGTCACAAAAGCCATACGGGTCAGAGGTAGCGTAAGGGCCTGCAAAATATGAGCTTACCTCTCCTTCAGAAATTTCATAAGATTCGTCTAGATAGCTAGCCCCAAAAGCGAGTACGTACTCACTCAGGTCGTAGGTGAAATCAGCTTGAATTTGTGTTTCTTCGTTAGTTAAATCGCCGGGCTCAAACGATGTAGGCGACTCATTGCCCATAGAAGGGTTAATGGTATTTGCTAGCGTGTAAGAAATTTCGTTGTTGCCGTAACGACCACTGATATCGTAAGTAAGATCACCCGACATGCCCTTTATGCCACCCACCATTGAATAATCAGTGACATCACCAAAGAAACGCGGTGTAAACCCGCCAGGGAAAAACTCTGTAGGATTCCAAATAGAACCGTCTTCAAGACGGATATCTTCAATAGTCCCGTTGCCAGGGTAGCGATAGTAGAAAGACCCGTCACCTTCGCTTTCAGAATAGTTACCAAAGGCATAGAGTTCAGCTTCAGCGCTTAGCGCGTAACCCGCGTTGAAAAAGACGCGTTTTCCGCTGGTATTAGGTTGCCCCCATGGTTGTACTACGTCTGAACCATGCACACTGTTGGCCATAGCGGTAGCATCAGCGATGTACTCGGCTGATTGTTCGTCTACACAGAACCATGGTTCACAATATTGTTCGCCTCTATAGGTCGCTTCACTATCTGAGTATTCGGCTGAAATGCTGAAGAATCCATCGTCACCAAGGGCGAAACCTTTGTTTCCTGTAACGGTAATCTGGTCGCCATCACCTTCATAGTAGCTACCATAATCAATGGTGAAAGAGCCGCCCTCAGTATTGTTTTTAAGTTGGAAGTTAATTACCCCTGCGATGGCATCCGAACCATACTGAGCTGCCGCACCGTCTCGCAACACCTCAACACTTTGGATTGCTGCTGTAGGAATAGTTGCGATATCTGGGCCCTGAGTACCAGAGCCACCAATTGAAACAAGCGCTGCTCTGTGACGGCGTTTAGAGTTCACCAAAACCAAGGTTTTGTCTGTGGGCATGCCTCGAAGCGTCGCTGGACGAATAAAGGTGCCGCCGTCTGAGATAGGCTGTCTGCCAACAGAATAGGAAGGTACAAGGGTCATTAGAACGTTGTTCATGTCGGTAAACGCAACGGCTTCAACGTCTTCTGCGGTTAACACGTCAACGGGAACGGGCGAACTTGTTACTGAGCGCGGCGCACCACGAGCGCCAACAACGGCTATACGCTCTAAATCTTTAGCTTCTGTAGTTTCTTCGCTGGCTTCTTGCGCCTGTACGAGCATTGAGGTAGTGAAAAGGGTTAATCCGGTAAGTGCGTAACGTACTGCAGTGTGGAGTTTCTTTTGATTCATTAGTGTTCCCAATCGTGCTTATTGCTACTTAATTTATGAATGCGGATTATTTGGATCTGCACTCTTTCTAGGCACGCACGAGCACCACATTGATGCATACACATCTTGTAATTGTTATTGTGTAACTCGTGTACAGGGACTAGGCTAAAAACTCTTTGCCGCTGGTGGAAGAAAGAAGAATATTCAGGGGTATAAGAAAAATATTGACCCCTTCGGAAACTCACGGTTTTCTTGATATTAGACTTAAGTAGCATCTGATGTGAGATTTTTTTAACCCGTCTGTGGGCGCTTTTATTTACATTTTTGCTTCATATAACCTATTGGAATGGCATATACCTTGCTGACTTCAGATGCAGTTACGCTGGGCTATTCTCTATTGCCTTCCAAAAGGGGGTTAAGTGCACTCTAAACAGCTACATTACTTTATAACCACAGTACAGCGAGGCAGTATTGCTGCAGCAGCAAGAGCCTTAGATATTGCTCAGCCTGCTATTAGTCAGCAACTTGCAAGCTTGGAGCGAGAAGTCAAAGCAACGCTGCTAGAACGAAGTTTTTCGGGTATAAGCTTAACGCCCGCTGGAGAAGTATTTTACAAACACGCAGAGAAAATAATGGGTGAAATTGACAACGTGAAAACAGCGTTGCAAGCATTTCAGGGAGAACAGCAAAAAGTAATAAAAATAGGAATGCTTCCGTCAATTGGCAACGTACTTTCCCTGCCGTTATTAACTGAAATAACGAGTAATCATAAAGCGTTGAAAGTAGAGATCAGTACTGGGCCTTCATACACCATCAACGATTGGCTCGAATCAAAACAGGTAGATATTGCTTTAACCTACCAGCAGGCCATAGAACCTAAATTTATGAGCGTGACCCCTCTTATTCAAGAAGAGCTACATCTCGTTTTTACTGGTTCCCCAGCTTATCCCGAATACGCCAAGCTTAAAGATAAATCAATGATAAAATTCTGGGAAATAAGTGAACTACCTCTTTTATCGCCCGGAAACAAAGATGCACTTGGACAGCTTATTGCTGATTACGAGAAAGCTACAGGAGTGAGCCTTAAGCATGATCTTGCATATTCTGGGCAGTTAATGACAGGGTTAAGGCAAGTAATGCAAGGGGAAGGGGTAATGATATTACCCACTTCAGCTATTTTTCATTTAAGAGAATCAGGGCTAGTTTCTACCCTAAAAATTACCCAGCCTGAAATGCATCGAACTGTGCTAGCTGCTACAAACAAACAGAGAAAAGCTACGCACGAATATCAGCAAATTATCGATATCATTCGAAAAGTGGTAGCAAAGGAGAATGCGCTCAAACATTGGTGCGGTACCCTAGAGTTTGCGGCGTCATCCTTTGTAGCGAAATCAGCATAATCGAGAAAATCCCACTTTTCATTTATTGAAAATAGCATTTTCGCTTACGCTTCAGGTAGAACAATATCTACCAATACGGGTAAATGATCGGATAACACCTTAGTTTTTTCGTTCTTTAGTTTCCTACATGACTTTACCTTAATATCTTCAGTTACCCAGACGCGATCGAGAGAAAATACAGGGAAGTTGCTAGGAAACGTGGCACCAATTTTCTGTTGCAATAGTAAATCATTTAATGCTTTAAAGGCCTTTGAAAAAAACTGCCATTCGTTAAAATCACCTGCTAGAAATAGCGGCGTTTGTTTTTCTTTTAAACGCCGCGACAAGTGCTCGTGGAGCAGAGAAAACTGCGAACGACGCTCAAGTTTCTTAAGCCCTTTGTGAGTATTCACCACCGTCAGAGGCGTTTTCTCAGTCTTTAACTCAACAATCTGCACGTTTCTTGGCTGTCGACCTGTTTGACTCACATCTATGGTGTCGTGTTCCAACACATCAAAACGGGTCAAAATTGCATTGCCATACCACCCATCAGATTCTCTAATTGCTGGGGAGGGAATCAATTTAAACGTATTGCCAGCGCAGATATCTTTCACATCTTGCGCTGTATCTCGTTCGGGAGGGCGCGTATCCATTTCTTGAAGCAAAACTACGTCAGCACCGCTGTTCGCAAGAAACTGCCCAATACGTTTATAGTCGTGCTTCTTATCCCTGCCAACTCCGCTATGGATATTGTAGGTAACTATGCGGCACATTTTTCAGACTCATCCTTACAGTTGTTACTGCCTTCTTCCGTGTCGGTATTAGCCTCTTTTCGAGCTTGATAGTAGCGCGCGAATTTTTGCGACCCCCAAATCATCAAGCCCCATAAAATAATGCCTCCCACTAGGTAGCTAATAGTTTTTACGGATGGATTCTGCCAAATTTGCGCAATGGAATCGCCAACAAGGCCTTTGGCTATCATTGGAGGGAACATGCCTAAAAACGTACCTACCAAGAATTGAAAAATGCCTATAGATGAAATTCCCGCGACCAAATTTACCAAACTAAATGGTGCAATCGGCAACATTCGAATGGCTGCTACGCCCACTACACCACTGCGTTTCAACTTTTCATCCACTGCGGCAACCTTTGGCCCACCAATCTTTCTAAGCCCAGCGTTACCCGATAGCTTGCCGATACCAAACATAATTGCTGAACTCATTAGCGCGCCCATAATGCCGTAAATAGGCCCCCAAATTGGACCAAAAATAGCGGCTACTGCCAGAGATAGTACGGTTACCGGGAAGAACAAAACGCCGCCGACTACATACACGAGCAAAACAGTTGGAAGGGCAAAATAAGTGCCTCTACTTTTTTCTAAAAAGGCGTTGATGCTGTCTGAGCTTAACCATGGGATTGACTGGCTTGCCCAAAACATCAGCCCGCCAAGTACCGCAATAATGGCAATGCCAATTAAAATCATTATGCTGCGACGCTTTGGGTTACGAGCAGGTAGCGCGTCACCATCAAATGTAGGTACTGAAATAAGTGGTTCTTCAGGGTCTGATAAGGCGCGAAATACATTTTTAACCGAGTGCTCTGTAAATACTTCGTCGCGAACTTCGGTAAGCACATAACCATGTGCTATTTGATCTTGCATCAATGCTTCTACAGGGTATTGGCTGTTAAATATCTCCGGCATCGCATCTATATCACGACCTGTATGCTCAGCAAGTAGGTCGTTTCTCACTTGCTCTATACACGCTTGGTTGTCTTTACTATTGCCGAACAAAATCGTATCAATTTCAGTGTCGAGGGTCATTGAACGGTTACTTAGGTTTGAAGACCCAATAACAAGGTACTTGTTATCAATGGTCATCACCTTAGAGTGAATGCGTTTGTATGCTTTTCGCCCCTGCATGTCTTCTATTGAAGAGTAAGTCAGCTTTACTCGCTTGGGGTCTATGCCTTTTTCCAAAATCGCTTTGAACTCAATACGGCTAGCCCAAAACGCCTCACATTCAAACTTACCTTTAGGTTCGTAAGAACTAACAATAACAACGGAAAGATTTGGCTTTAACTTAAGTTGCTTATTAATCGCTTCAGCGATTTCTTGACGAGTCGTGAACTGATTTTCGATATAGATAATCGATTCTGCTTCGCCAATTAGGTCAAGCAGCATATGACGTACTTCTTGCGCTGGCTCTGCTTCATCCATAAATGGAATGGTTCGAGCAAGTGCACACTCAACGTTTTCAAAAAGTGGAGGGTAGTCTTCTGGCCATGCTTCAGGCAAAGGCGCATTTTCATCAATACGCGCATCTTCACGAATATCAATAGGGGTGTCTTCAGCTACTCGCTGCCATCTCCACCTGACAAGTTGTGCAAAATCAGCAACAACAGGTCCGCTTGAAACCATTTGAACATCGTGTAACGGACCATACTCGCCATCGGGACCATCTCTTTCCTCGGATACCACGGGGTGGTCTCGGGTATCCCAACGGTTAGTCGAAACATCCATACCGCCTGAAAAAACAAGTTCGTCATCAATAACTACAATTTTTTGATGTTGGCTGCCGCCCATTGGAATGGTATCGTCAAGCTCTGTTTGAACATTGTCAGGCGTTTTCTCTTCCCACACTTCTTTTGCCCACATTTCACGTTGAGCGAAGAAGGCCAAGGAAGAATCCCAGCGCAATAAGTAAATTTTGATGTCTGGGTTTTGCTCTGCTTTCCATTTGAGCAGGTCACTGATAACACTCGGTGCTTCGCTGTTAGCTTCATCGTCACCACGTAACAACCGAATGCGACTGTCTATATCCCAACCAACAATAAAAATACTGTGTTTGGCTTTAACAATTGAGCTATGCAAGGCTTTGTAATAGTTTCCGCAATCTATCAAAGGAGTAGAGAAGCGAGCTTTGTTCTCTACCCAACAGTTTTGACCTGGTTGGAATATACTTTTGCCTGATTGCATGTTTTGTACCTGCTATTCATTTTATTAATCTAAAAGTGAGGTTGCAGAATTCATACCTGCTAGTGGTTACTTTCTAATAATTTCAATGGCTTGATTTATAAAGAGATATTTGTTTTTTTAGCGGAGGGCATTATGTGAGGTGTGTAGTAAAGTGTAAGATTTTCACAACCTAGGAAGTTTCATCGTTATCAGTTTAACTGAACTCAAATATTGCAATGTATATTGCATTAACAAACTGTTTGCTTGCTAGTATCGCCTTACGTTGCGCGAAGTAGGTCATTAGAAAATGTTCCAGTTAAAGTAGGAACAGTAACCAATTTCTAACAAAGGCAGAGAGTTGATATTGGGGTAAAAGAAAGCCTGCGTGAAAAACGCAGGCTCTGCTTATTAATATAGAAATTTAGATTTGGGTAAGTCTTCTATTTAGAAGCGGTATTTTAACCTTAGAAGCGATATTCTACACCGATGCTCGCTTGCTTAAGATCGGTTTCAAAGTCCGTGTCGTCGATATCATCAAACGCTTCGTCTGCGTCTAGTTCTGTATCGTATACAGTGTACTCGGCGTTCACTAGGAAGTTGCTAGTAACCGCATAACTTAGACCAGCACCCACGAAAAGGCTTTCGTCATCGTTATCACGTGAAACACCCGCAAAGTTGTATTCTGTTTCAGACCATAGCTGACCTGCTTTAGCATAAAGAGAGAAGCGTTCGGTTAGCGGAAGGATACCTTTAATAGCGGCTGTATAACCATCTGTCTCAGCACCTGCAATATCGTTACCGTAGTCACCAAAATCGATATAGCCACCTTCAATAGCGACCCATTCGTTAAACTTGTAGCCTACAAGACCTTGCCATACGTCTTTGTCGTCATCGAAATCATCTTCGCCTTCAACGCGCAGGTAACCGTAATTACCACCTACATAAAAACCACTGTCTTTTGCTTCAATTTGATTTGACTGAGCGTGTGCGCCGAACGATGCCATCGCGCTGATAGAGGCAACAGTAGCTAGTCCAGTAAGTGTTTTAAGTGTGTTTTTCATAAGTTCATCCTCATTACTTCTTAATAATTCATCGACTTCTTATTTGAAGCCGACGTGTCCTGATTACACACTTTCTGTTTCAACTGCTGTGCCATGGTAGAAATTTCAGTATTCATTTCAAACTAAAGCAAAATTTACAGGCGTGATCGCATAATTGTTTGTTATTTATGCATTTTAGATTTGTATTAAAAACCACTGCCAAACACCATAAGAAAATTTTTCCTAGAGTCTGAAAGAGATTCATAAATACGCGTTGCGACTAGAAATACTTCGACTATATTCTAATCACTAATAGCGCTGCCAATAGAGAAGGTCCTTAAGTTGCTGAAATTTATTAGGTTTATTTTAATTGGATTTTCCAATCACTTGAATCCATTTTATCAACTGTAAATATTGCGTAAGCGTGTCTATCTTTTAACAGCTTATGAGGTAAACAAAATGTTAACAGGTGGCGGCACTTCAAGTGCTTATCGCTTGATAACTAAAACAAACTCAGATGGGAAAAGACCATGACTTTAAATAGGTTTAAAAAAACTACGTTATCGGCACTAGTGGCGCTTTCGCTAGGCGCATCAGGTGCTATTGCTAATGATCAGATCAGTAAGCCCGCTGGTGCTAAAGGCACAGGGATGACTAAAGCTTTCCAAGCGAAGACGAATCAGTTTTGGTGGCCTGATCAACTTGATCTCTCTGCGCTTCGAGATCACGACAACCGTTCCAACCCGCTAGGCGAAGATTTTAGCTACGCTGAAGCTTTTGCCAAACTTGACCTTGATGAAGTCAAAAAAGACATAAACGAGCTGCTTACTACGTCTCAAGATTGGTGGCCTGCAGACTTTGGCAATTACGGTCCTTTCTTTATTCGTCTTTCTTGGCACAGCGCAGGTACCTACCGTACTTTAGACGGCCGCGGTGGCGGTGATGGCGGCCAAATGCGTTTTGACCCATTAAACAGCTGGCCGGACAATGGCAACCTAGATAAAGCTCGTCGCTTACTATGGCCAATCAAACAAAAATACGGTGAAAGTTTATCTTGGGGCGACTTGATGATCCTTGCCGGTACTGTGGGTATGGAAAATATGGGTTTCGATACCTATGGCTTTGCTGGTGGTCGTACCGACGATTGGGAACCTGATATGGTGTATTGGGGTCCGGAAGTAGAAATGCTAGCTAGTGACCGTGAAGAGCGCGACGGCAAGCTTCAGCGTCCACTGGGTGCTACGCACATGGGCCTAATATATGTTAACCCTGAAGGTCCTAAAGGTGTACCTGATCCAATGGGATCTGCGAAAAACATTCGCACTGCATTCAGTCGCATGGCGATGAACGATGAAGAGACTGTAGCGCTAATCGCTGGTGGTCATACATTCGGTAAAATGCACGGAGCACACAAGCCTGCTGATTGTCTAGAAGCTGAGCCAGGTGGCGCAGGCTTAGAAGAGCAGGGACTAGGCTGGAAAAATAACTGTGGAAAAGGCAATGCTGAAGACACAGTTACCAGTGGTTTAGAAGGGGCGTGGACACAATTGCCGACTAAATGGACAAGCTTATACCTTCAAAACCTACTTGGTTTTGAGTGGAAGCAAACCCGTAGTCCAGCTGGTGCTATTCAGTGGGTTCCTACTGATGAATCGCTTCACAAGTCAGTGCCAGATGCACACGTGGAAGGTAAGAGAAACCCTCCTGTAATGACCACTGCTGACCTTGCGCTTAAGTATGACCCTGAGTATCGCAAAATTGCCGAACGCTTTTTGGCTGACCCTAAAGAGTATCAAACGGCATTCGCTAAAGCATGGTTTAAGCTAACACACCGTGATATGGGACCAAAAGCACGTTACCTAGGTAACGATATCCCAGAAGAAAACTTTATCTGGCAAGATCCTGTGCCTAAAGCTGACTACAAAACGATCTCTGATAAAGACGTTAAAAAGCTTAAAGCAGACATCTTAGAAAGTGGTCTAACGGTTCAGCAGCTTGTAAAAACAGCGTGGGCAGCGGCGGCAAGTTTCCGTGCTTCTGACTTGCGTGGTGGTGCAAATGGTGCACGTATTGCGCTAGAGCCACAAATGAGTTGGGAAGCTAATGAGCCAGAGACAGTAAAAGCAGTAGTGTCTAAGCTTAAAGAACTACAGGAAGACTACAACTCGCGCATGTTCTCTAAGAAGAAAGTGTCACTTGCCGATTTGATTGTTATTGGTGGTGCAGCAGCTATCGAAAAAGCAGCGGCTGACGCGGGTGTTGAAGTAACTGTACCTGTAGTACCAGGTCGTACAGATGCAACCCAAGAGCAGACAGACGTTAACTCTTTCTCTTTACTAGAGCCGACAGCTGATGCGTTTAGAAACTACTACAACGCTGAAGCCAGCTATCGTTCGCCGACTGACATGTTGGTAGACAAGGCTGATCAACTGAACCTGACTGTACCTGAAATGACCGTATTATTAGGCGGGTTACGTTCACTAGGGGCTAACGTAGGTGATGCCAAACACGGTGTATTCACTGACAAAGTAGGCACGCTTAATAACGATTTCTTCGTAACCCTACTTGATATGGGTGTTAAGTGGAGAAAAACTGATAACCCATCGGTATATGAAGGTGTGAACAGAAGCACTGGTGAAGTTATGTACACAGGTACACCTGTAGACCTCATCTTTGGTTCAAACAGCGAGTTACGTGCTGTAGCCGAAGTTTATGCTTACGACAATGCGAAGAAACGTTTTGTTGAAGACTTTGTGGATGCATGGACTAAAGTGATGACGCTAGACCGCTTCGACTTACGTTACGACCTAAATGCCAGCCTAGGTAAATAGGTAAATAGATAGAGCGAGTCTGCTATCGCGAACTTCTTAGCGATAGTATCAAAGTTTAAAAGGGCGCTTCGGCGCCCTTTTTCTACGCTGAACTCACAGTTACTTTATAAATTGTTAATGTTGCTAAAATGGCCTTGGGAGCGTCGCAAAGCTTTCTTTATTTCGATACACTGAATCTTTACTTTTTGCCTCAACAGACAAATATCGCGATGGCTAGCCTTCAACGTACCTTGGTAAACTTAGAAATGCTAAGTGAGGATATTAATGCATTAAATGACAATGCTATTAATTCCGCCGCTCACATAAAACTTCTGCACAATGTGTTAGAAGAACTCAAAAACGCGGAGTCATTCGTTGCCTTCGAGACAGAAGCAAGCTTTCATAAATTGTTATCTGGCTCTATGTTTGAGAACATTTTCGAAAGAAAAGGAATGGTCGGGGTTTACATTAAGCTTGTGGGTTATGTGATCACCGCATGGGAGGCTACCGATAAGGCGAATGCCATCATTAGCGAGAACTTCGATTCAAGTGCGGATAAGCGGTTAGAGTTACTTCAGGTTAAAGCTATAAAGGCAAAATCTCAGTTGAAAACGGTAGCGTCGGCAATGGGTAAAGAAGACTATAAAAAGTTTGCTCACACGCTTGGCCTGTTTGCCCAAGAGTGGCAGTGGGATACTCTCCGCGCCAGGTTCTAACGAGCGCGAAGGTACGGTTTTATCATGCACTAATTAATATTCGTTCTAAGCCTATGGCGTGGTATTTCGGATACCAATACTTTGCTCGTTGATAACCCGAACTTCTCGTTGAGGGAAAGGGATTTCAATATCGTGCTCACGCAGTGTTTCAAAGACAGTAAGTAGCAAGTCACCTCCCACGCGATTCTTGCCATCGTCTACACCCTCCATCCAAAACTCGACAAACATGTTTACGCCTGAGTCGCCAAAACTGTCTATTTCACAGTCCGGTAGTTCTTCAAAAGGGATATTGTCGCCACTGATCACTTGCGGGTGCTCTGATACCGCTTCTTTGATGATTTCTACCAGCGCGCGTATATCGGTTTTATAGGCAACTGAAAAATCAATACGATAACGCTGCTTTTGATTTTTATGCGTCCAGTTTATCAGCAAAGAGCTAATAAATTTTTCGTTCGGTACCAGAATATCTTTGCCATCAAAAGTCTCTAATACGGCGTAGCGCATCTTAAACTCTCTAACAATACCTTTCTGCCCGTCTTCCAGTTCAACGTAATCGCCAACAGTCAACGATTTGTCCAACAGAATAATAATACCCGATATAAAGTTTGAGGCGATGGATTGAAGCCCCAGACCCAAGCCCACACCCAAAGCCCCGCCGAACACAGCTAGCGCTGTAAGGTTGATCCCCATAACGTTAAGCAATAGGAGAAATACAATACAGAAAAGCGCAACTTCAAATAGCTTAGCGAACACTTCCTTCGTAGACACATCAAGAGACTTTTGATTTCTAATGATATCTTGTCCAATAGCATTAGAGCTTCGCCCTAGCCAAAATAACAAAGCGCCGAACAGGAGTACTCGAGTAACGCCGTAAGCAGAAACTTCAACATTGCCTACAGATATAGCTATCGATTCTAGTGCCGAGGTAATTAGCGGTAGTAAGCCGATAAGATGTAAAAACAAGATGGGAAGGCCCACCCAGCGCATAAAAGCGGCTATTGTGCTGTTCTCAACAAAGCCTTTAATTAAAGAGCTTACAAATAGCATCAATGCGACAACAACAGCTATTTCTAATAGCCATGCATCAAACTGAAATTGCGCACCTAATACAGTAGTAATCTTCAGCGTACTTATGGTTATAAGCGGAAAAAGTGCCTCACCAAGGTTGTACAGAAGGCCGCTCATGGTATGAGCACCATTTTTTGGCTTTTCTCGCATAAGCTTAAACGGCTTTTTTACTTGCTTAGCAAGTAGATAAGCACAGCAATAAATCACAACAATAGTCGTAAGCTGAATAACGAAGCTATCAGACACCACCGATGCTTTGACTATGGCTAACTTCTCTTCTAAGTGCTGAGTTAAACTATCAACATTCATGTGTTCTACTTCATTTGTTTATCGCGCAATGTAAGTGCGGATGTTGTTACTAGAGCGTGGAGTTCCTGCGCGCTTTTTATCTTTAATACTAGCTAGGGTAAAGCTTTTTTCACTGAATCAACATGTATCGATTGTTTATTCACCACTGGTCATACAGATTTTGGCGGTTTTCTATAGCGAATTAAGGGGAGACACCACGCGATTTAGCCTTTTAGACATAAAGTGATGGATAACGAGTCTGTCTAATTTACTGAAATTAAATGTTTTTTATATTTTTTTTACAGTAAGTGACTCGAGCAAAGATAATATTTTTACTGAATGATTTTTGTCGACTAGATAGAAAAATTGAAATCTTCAAATATTGGTAATAATAATTGGTTGACATCTGGTAAGGCCGAATTGTAATATGAATTTGTTTTCTGCTGCTTGTTTAAGCAGAGTGTGGACTAGCTTATCTATGCGCTTATACGAAAATCGGCATGTTGAAGAGTGTAAACTTAATGGCAAACCGTAGTTTTTGTTTTGCGCTTTAAAGCAAAAATAATAAAAACAGTTACTCTCAAGAGTACCCTACAAAGCAAACAGGCTTCTTAGAAATAAGAAGCCTGTTTTATTTTGTAACAAGAAAAGTACGTAGTCGTAACTACTGTCTTAGATGAGCGATAGAGTAGAGCCCACGGGTTTCATCAGTTTTACGTTTTATCTCTTCTAATGCTTTTGCTTCGCTCGCATCAAAAAGGGCGTTGATAAGGCGGTTAAAGTGCTGATGCATTGCTCGTCTTGCACCTGCAGTATCTTTGCTAGCAATGGCATCATAGATAAGCGTATGCTCTCTAAGCCTTTGCTCTTCGCCTTGTGAGCATACATCGCTATAGGCTGATATAACCTGAGGGACAGTTCTTCTCAATTCCCATAAATTTTCAACTGAAAGCATAATGGCGTTATTGCGTGTCGCTTGAGAAATGATCTGATGGAAGCGCTGGTCCGCCTCGTCCGCTTTTTGCGGAGTCTGCATCTCAACCAGGGTCTGTTTCAGTGCTTCTAATTCTTCATCTGAAATAGTTGCGGCCGCAAGCGCGGCAGCTTCACCTTCAACAAGCGCTCGCGCCTGAGTAAGCTCGAATGCGCTGATCGGCTTGGTGGCTTGGCCTTGTTTTTTCTGATGCAAGACATATACACCTGAACCGGTTTTTACTTCTACACGCTCTCGTACTTCCAGCGCGATAATGGCTTCACGGATAGTAGGGCGACTAACGTTATACGTCTCCGCGAGCTCCCTTTCTGCGGGTAAGCGGCTACCTTCAGGATAAATTCCTTGATCGATTAGCGCTTCAAGTTTTTCAACTATGCTCCAGAAGAGACGACGAGTCTTCATATTTACAGCCCTTGTTTGCCTGTTGCTTACCTAAAAAGAAGAGACAATTGGTAAATTAATTCTATCTGACCATTGTATATCGAAACTAGCATAAAGCGCAAAGTCCCGAGCACTGTGCGTTGAAGCACTCTATGAGCAGAAAAGCTCTTGCAATTGGTAATACATTTTATTGTTATTGGTAAAATAAATTGGTTGTTTTTGGTCTGTTTATTGGTTAGATTCTAAAACAGTCAGTAACAAATAAATAACAGCATAATTGCGTTTTTGCAAAAGAAGATTGGCAATTTATGTGCGATTTATACGATTTAGCAAGGTCAGTAGCACTATCGCGGTAGATATCACCGCAGACCTTGCCAGCGAAATGGGGAATGTATGAAAGTAGCAAATGTCTGTAAGTCAGCGATCGGAATTATTACTCTCTTGGCGTTTAATACAGCGGCATACGCCGAAGACTACTTAGTTGACTCTAAAAAAAGCTACCTCAACGCGTTAAAGAAAGTTGCCCCTGGCGATGATATCGTACTAAAAAATGGTACCTACCATGATTTCGAAATTAAGTTCAAGGCGCAAGGAAGTGAACAAGAGCCGATTACACTGAGAGCGCAAAGCAAAGGCGGTGTTATTCTCTCCGGCCAATCAAACCTATCTATTGCGGGAAACCACTTAATTGTATCTGGGCTTGTATTTAAAGACGGCTACTCTCCATCAGGTTCAGTAATTAGCTACAGAACAAGTAAAAACGAACTTGCGAATTATACCCGCGTCACTGAAGTCGTTATTGAAGACTATTCTAAGCCAGACAAATTTGAAAGTGACTATTGGATAGCGCTGTATGGAAAACACAATAGGCTAGATAGTTCGTACTTAGCAGGCAAGCGAAACCGAGGCGTAACTGTAGCAGTAAGGTTAGATTCAAAGGATAGCGTCGAAAACTATCACAAGATAGACAACAATTATTTTGGCTATCGACCTGAGTTAGGCTCAAATGGTGGAGAAACCTTAAGAATTGGTACCAGCCATTATTCACTTGAAAACTCTTTTACCCGAGTCGAAAACAATGTGTTTGACCGGTGTAACGGCGAAGTAGAAATTATCAGCGTTAAATCAGGCGGTAACGTACTTCACGGCAATACCTTCATTGAATCTCGCGGTACGCTAACGCTAAGGCATGGAAACGGTAACACAATTACCAATAACGTGTTTTTAGGAAATGGTGTTCCTAACACGGGTGGGGTACGTGTAATTAATGCTGATCAAGAAGTAGCAAATAACGTGTTTAAAGGACTTACTGGCTACCGCTTTGGCAGTGGGTTTACAGTAATGAATGGCGTGCCCAACTCACCTCAAAACCGCTATCACCAAGTAAAGAATGCCAACATACACCACAATACTTTCATTGACGTGTCGCACATTCAATTGGCTGCAGGAGCAGACGAAGAACGTTCAGCGCCACCTGTAGATAGCGTTTTTGCTAACAACCTTGTTATCGCTAAAACGGTGCCTACTACATTTAGCTTTTTTGATGACATTAGCGGTATAGCATTTACAAACAATGTGGCTAACTACAGCGTAGAGAGTCAAATTGAAAAAGGTTTTACGAAACGAAGCGATATACAGCTATCTTCATCGAACAGTATTTCTCTTAAGGAGATGAAAGTAGGGGCTGACGACAGTGTTAAACCGCTTGAAAAAGCAGAGGTAGGGCCAAGTTGGTATCAGAAAAAAGAGTACGAAACGCCGTTTGGTTCAGGAGATGAAATTACTGTAGAGCCAGGTGTAAATTCGCTTTTTGAAGCGGTAGCTAAAGCGAAAGATGGCGACGTTCTCATACTTAATGATGGCGTCTATAGCGAGCAAAAAATCGTTAAGATAACTAAAACTCTTTCTGTAAAAGCAAGCAAAAACGCAAAAGTCATTATCCGTCCCCAGCGCTCTGCTCTTTTTGAAATAAGTGATAATGGGTCACTGGAAATTGAAGGCATAACGCTTTCAGGCAGTGATGCGCCAGATGCGGCTGGAAATACATTCATCCGCACTAAAAAGTGGGGCATGCTAACTAATTACCGATTCACTATGGATAAGGTGACAGTAACTGACCTAGACATAAATCATAGCTATCACTTCTTTTCAGCAGGCGCCCGAAGCTTTGCGACTTTGTTATCTATCACTAATAGCCAATTTGACACTGTCTCAGGTCACGTACTGGCGTTAAATAAAGAAAAAGATGATTTAGGTATCTACAACGTTGAAGTGTTGAATTTAGAAAACAACACATTTAGCGATGTCAAAGGTGCACTAGCACTTATCTATCGCGGTGGCACCGACGAGAGTACTTTTGGGCCCAAGGTAACGATAGCTAAAAACGTGTTAACGAATGTAGGTTTGGGTAAAAGAAACAAGCGTAAAGCAAGCATCTTTCTTCACGGCGTACAAAAAACACAGATTAAAAATAATGAGTTCAACGCAAGTGCGCCGGTCAAAATTGAACATACTGTTGGAGAGCCGCAAACATCGCATAGCGGCAATACATTTAAAAATACAAAAGGCATCGACATTGTCGATTTCTTAAAAGCGAAAGACGAATGTCGCTGCCCTGAGTAAAGATGCTCAAACTAGCGCGCAACTTATGCAACGAAAAGTAATTACAGTAAAAATTAAAGACTACGAGTTCGTAGGGTGGATGATATGAGAGTTGGTTTTATTGGTGAGTGCATGGCTGAGCTTAAAAAAGTAAACGGTGTATTAGAAGAAGGGTTTGCTGGCGACACCTTCAATTCTGCCGTTTATTTAAAGCGCACGTTTCCTCAATTAGATAGCTATTTTGTCAGTGCAGTAGGTAGTGACGCATTGTCAAAGGAAATGCTCGACTTTGCGCAAAGCGAGTCGATTAATACACGCTTCCTGTTTACCCACCCAGACAAACATATTGGGCTTTATAAAATTTATACCGATGCAGAAGGCGAGCGCTCTTTTACATACTGGCGCAATGATTCTGCCGCGAAGTGCTTGATGTCTCAGCTTACTGATGACGATAAAGCTTCCATGACTGCCTTAGACTTAGTGCTATTTTCAGGTATTTCGCTCGCTATTTTAAATACTGAAGACTTACCGAAGTTTTGGCGTTTACTTGCAAAACTTAAAGAAAGTGGAACCAAAATTGTTTTTGATATGAATCATCGACCAGCCCTCTGGAAGGGTAGGGATGATGCCACTGCATTGTATGAAAAAGCGTTTGAAATCGCTGATGTCGCATTACCTGGATTAGAAGACTTTAACTTCTTATATGGGTTTGAAACGGTGGAAGAGATCATAAACTTTTTAGCGCCTTTCTCATTTAAGCAGCTCGTTATTAAAAATGGCGCCAGCGCTGTAACACTAGTTGATGAAAAGGGAGAGGTTTCAGAAGTAGGGCTAACCCCTGTTACTAATGTTGTTGACACTACCTCTGCTGGCGACGCTTTTAACGGTGTTTTTCTTGGGGCGTATCTTACGGGCGAAAGCCCTGAGGCCTGCGTAAACAAAGCCGCTAAATGTGCAGGTTTTGTGATTCAGCACCCTGGCGCCATTGTAGATAAAAAAGCTTATGCAGACCTAGTGGCATCTATCGCTTAAGTAACTTAAAGCGAAGTATTCGAATACTAAATAAAACACTATATCGAACTTATAAGGGCATCCGCCCCTCGTATTACAAGAGACAAACCATGAAAAAAATATCAGACATTATGGGCGGCCAAACCCTGCTCCCAATCATTCAAGCCGATAATGTAGAAGACGGTGTGGCCATTGCTAAAGCAATGTCAGCTGCGGGCCTTAACACCGTTGAAGTTGTATTGCGTTCGGAAAATTCAGCGAAATGCATCACAGCTATTAAAGAAGCGATGCCAGAGATGATTGTTAGCGCTGGTACCGTAATCGATAAAGCATCTTTAGATGCCGCTATCAATGCTGGAGCGGATTTTATCGTGACGCCTGCGGTAACCGAGCGCCTGCTGACTATGCTGGTAGACTCTGGTTTACCTGTGCTGCCGGGTGTATCGAATGTATCAGATATCGTGTTAGCACGGGAACACGGATTCAGAGAAATGAAGCTGTTTCCAGCATCTTTGTCAGGTGGTGCGTCTTTCCTGAAAGCGGTAGGTGGATTATTTAAAGATACAAAGTTCTGCCCAACGGGAGGCGTGTCGCCAGAAAATTTCAACGACTATCTGTCGCTAGGTAATGTGTTTGCGGCAGGCGGTACTTGGGTTGCGAAACCTCAATGGGTAGCAGATAAACAGTGGAACCTCATCACAGAGGCATGTTCGCAAGTGTAACGAACCCGTCACCTTCCTAATTTTCAGTCCTCAAAAAGCTGGCACATTCTCCAGCTTTTTGATTTTTCAGCGTATTAATTGGTGTTATAACTTAACCGAGCTATCATTAGTGAAATAGTTCGCGCATACAACGCAGTGGCGCTAGCTTTATACAATTAGAATGAAAACGTGACTATGATCAAATTGATAGTGCTGCCTTTCACCATTGCAGCCGCTCTACTCTTGTCTGTTGCCGAAAGCCGTGCCGGTGAACTTGAGTTTTCAGGTTTTGCAAGGGCGGTTGCAGGTCAACTTGATACAAAAAAAGCTACTTATGAAGGGTATGACGACAGCATAAGCTTTTCTGAAAAATCACTTATAGCTTTGCAGGCTGACTATACTTACTCATCATCGTTCTCCGCTTCAGCTCAATTTCTCTTGCATACCGACGACGATAGAGAGTCAGGTATAGAGTGGTTGTATTTAACCTACGCACCTAGTGAAAGTTTTCAAATTAATGTGGGCCGGTTGCGCACGCCTTTTTTAAAGTATTCTGATGTTATTGATGTTGGGTTTGCTTACCCATGGATTAATGCTCCACAGCAACTCTATAGCAGCTATTTGTTCTCTCAATATGAAGGCGGAAATGCAAGGTTGAGAAGGTCATTTGGCAACGTAGTTGTAGATTTTGAGGCTTACTACGGAAAGTATGAAGATGAGCTAGCTTCAAGCGGTATCAATGTAGACGTTGCAGTAGACAATATGTTTGGTGGTGTTATTGAAGTGAACTACGGTGGGTTGCAATTAAGAACAGCCACTATCAATGCCCCCAAAGTCAAAACTACCATTGATGAAATTGCCCCATTTTTACAGGGGCTTAGAGCTGCTGGTTTTGACTCTATAGCTGAACAGTTTGATATTAACGATCGCGCGGGCTCTTTTTTACTGGGTGCCAGCTATGACACGCTTAGTTGGTATGTAAGCGGTGAGTGGATGAAGGTCTCGTCTGATATCGATGTACTTGCGAATTTAGAAAGTTTTTATGTTTCATATGGCTACTATCTTGATGAGGTTCTTTTACACTTAACTTATGCTTCATCCAGACAATCCCTCAATACCATCGACAATGTAATACCTGTAGGTGTGTCGCCTGAACTCGATCAGCTTTATTTTGCAGTTGAGCAGCTAAATAGCTTTTTTCCGACGGATGATCTTGATACTTGGACTCTTGGCGCAAGGTGGGATGTAAAAACCAATATTGCACTTAAAGCTGAGCTGTCGATTCTTGATGGTAAAGAAGGCAGAACATCGTTCTATGAAGTAAAAGACAACGCCTTCGATAGAAACGCTACCTTGTATCAAGTGGCGGTAGAGTGGATATTTTAATGCGAAAATATACGCTCTTTTTTCTAATTCTTATAAGCTCTCGAATTGCCATAGCACAGGAAGGAGTTTGGGTTGTTGCTAATGTTGCTGATAAAGCTTTCTCGCTTACAAAGGGGGAAGTTCGCAACCTCTTCATGAGCAGCGGAACAATCAAAAACTATGTTTTGGACCCGGTCGCCTTGAGCCCAGGGATTAGAATACGCGCTGTATTCAATGCAAAAATTATTGCTTTACCAGAGTCGCGTATTCAATCCTATTGGGCCCAAATGCGCTTCAGTGGACGCCAAACTCCGCCGGTCGAATTTAACAGTTTGGATGCTCTGATAACTTACGTTAGTAATAATGATGGCGCTATCGGGTATGTCCCAGCCGACACAGAGCTACCAGAGAATATTCGGGTTGTTTATCGAAGTCCTTAAATGGTTATAAGGCCTAGGATTGTTGTGTCTTCACCGAAAAGCTGTGAATTAAGTCCAGCATGGGAAGGGGTTTACTATAAAGAAAGCCTTGTAGCATGTTACATCCATGGCTGGTTAAAAAGTTAGCTTGTTCTTGCGTTTCCACGCCCTCTGCGCAAACAGAGAAGTTTAAACTCTTAGCCATTTCAATTATGGTCTTAGTGATCATTTCTGACTGCTTAGAAGCGCCTATATTATTGATAAAGCTTCGGTCTATTTTGAGCGTATCTATATCAAACTGAGTTAGATAACTAAGGGAAGAATAGCCCGTTCCAAAATCATCCAGTGCAAGTTTACAACCCAGCTTTTTAAGCGATTCAAAGAACGCATTAGCCACATTAAAGCTATTCATATAAGCTGATTCTGTAATCTCAATCTCTAAGTTCGACGCTGGGAGCCTTCCGGTATTTAGCTCATTGAGAATATAGTGTGTGACATTGTGATTATTTAAGTCATGGGTGCTTAAGTTCACTGATAAAGTAATATGACTTCCAAAGGCTTTTATTAGCATGGGCGATTCATGGCTAAGTTGCTTTAATACCCAAAGGCTTATTAGTGAAATCTTATCGGTTTGTTCTGCAATGGGAATAAACTCAGCAGGGGACACCTGACCTAACACCTCATCGTGCCAACGAAGTAAGGTTTCAAGCCCAATGACGTTTTTATTTGCATCCACCTTAGCTTGATAGCTGAGATAAAAAGCATCGTTTTCAAGTGCATCAGTGATTCGGGTAGAAATAAGAACTTTACGTTGCGTATGCGCTAACATTTCATCGGTAAACCACACATATCTTGCTTTACCATTGTCCTTAGCCTTGTACATTGCAACGTCAGCGTTAGTAATTAAGTTGGTAGCGGCATAATTGCAATTACTTGCTAGCGCTAACCCTATGCTGACACTTGAATCTAGCCTTAGTTGGTTGACCGTATGGGACTTCGATACGGTATTTACAATCTTTTTAGCTATATCTTCTAGTTGGGTGGGCGAGTCAATATCTGGAGCGATAACGACAAACTCATCGCCACCCAAACGCCCTAGAGTACAACTTTCACTGAGTGCGTTTTCCATTAGTGAACTAATATGTAGAAGAAATCTATCCCCTGTGTCGTGACCAAAAGAATCGTTAATCGATTTAAAACCATCTAAATCGATGAACAATAAACCAAGTTCACAATTGTTTTTTTGCGCTTTGGTAAGTTCATTTGATAAGAGCTTCATCAAAAATTGACGATTAGGAAGTCCTGTTAACGCATCGAAATTGGCAAGTCGCTCCATCTGGGACTGCTGCTTTTGTAGCATCTCAGTTTTTTGCCGGTTAGCTTCAGACTGCGCTTTGATGTTTGTCATCATATTATTGAATGCGCGAGACAAAGCGAGCATCTCTCTCTTATCTCCTTCCTCTACCTTAGCATCATACGTTTTGTCATCTACCACACTATCCATGGTTTCAATCAGTGTACTAAGGGGGCGCATTGCTTTACGTTGCGCTCGAGCAGATATGATTAGCGAGATAGCGATAAGAAAAGCTACTGAAGGAGTAACCAAAATTATATATCTTTGTCGGCTGACTTTTAATGCTTCTTCAAGGTTAAACAGCAGCGCTAGTTTTCCCATTGGGTAAATGTCTTCGCCTACCGTTTTTACCATAATTACTTTATTAGAAGTGCGATGTAATCCTAGTGGTAAGCTTGCTATGTTGCGGTCAAAATTAGGATGCTCGGGAGATAGGGGGCTTACTTCTTGAAGATTATTAGGGCCGTCTTTAAAGCCGGCGGGGCCTATATAAATATTTAAAAGCGTACCGTCACTACTGAAAATATAAGCCGCTTCAGCGTATTCATACTCATCTAAACGAAGCAGAATTTCCGTTTGGTTAAAACTGCCGGCAGGCTCTTCGATATAATCAATAAGATCGACGGCCATGTTAACGCCTAATGCATCAACTTCTTCTGAGACAAACTCAATATAAAGCTTTTCGTAGACATAAATGGACAAGCCTATGATTAGGGCACTAACTATTGAAATAGATGCAAGCGTATTGAAGGATATCTCTGACCTAAGACTTTTCAAAAAATGCTCTTTTAAGTTGTATGGACCGGCAGTAACGACTTTGAATAAAATGTAGGAAAGGGCCGTCACTTATTCACAAATTTAGTATAGACGGTTTACGTCATTTCTTAATTAGTAATTAGATTGAAATTGTATGAAGGGGTAGGGCCATGTTTTATTTAGGTGTCTTTTGAACAAAAAATGCGCTGGTGGCCTAAGGTGTTTAGTGGTAGACTCCACGCGCAATTTGTAAGAGTAAACACCTACGTTCTTTTCTTGATGTCAAACACCAATAAGCCAAGTTGGCAATGGCGTGTCTCTTTAGGTTTTCCCAGTAATCTATAACCCCCCACGGTTAGCAATAAAGCACTAACGCTTATACCTTCGCGGTTAGCAACTTTTTATAAATACCTATGACAGGAGTTTATTAATGTCATTTACCCAATTAGGGCTCGCTGAACCCTTGTTAAAAGCTATTGAAAAACGAGGATTTAGTACGCCATCACCGATCCAGGAAAAGGCAATACCAGAAGTATTGCAAGGAAAGGATGTGCTGGCGGCTGCGCAAACGGGAACAGGGAAAACCGCGGGATTTGGACTTCCTATTTTACAAAGATTAATGTCTGGCACGCCAGTATCTGGCAATAATGTTCGCGCGCTTATCCTAACACCTACTCGTGAGCTTGCTGCTCAGGTAGAAGAAAGCATTCGAGCGTTTAGTGAATTTTTGCCATTAAAGACCGCCGTCGTATTCGGTGGGGTGGGCATAAACCCTCAAATGATGAAGCTTCGTAAGGGCGTGGACGTACTAATTGCTACCCCTGGACGATTGCTCGATTTGTATCAGCAAAACGCTGTGAAGTTTTCACAGCTTGAGGTATTGGTATTAGATGAAGCCGATAGAATGCTTGATATGGGCTTTATCCACGACATTAAAAAGGTGTTGAAACTATTGCCACAGGAGCGTCAGAGCCTACTTTTCTCAGCTACGTTTTCTGATGAGATTACGGCACTGGCGAAAACGATAACTCGTGATCCTGTAAGTATTTCTACCGCCCCTGCTAATACAACGGTGGACGCTGTCGAGCAACACTTGGTGACTATTGATAAGTCTAAAAAGACGACCGCGCTAATTTGTTTGATTAAGCAGCAAAAGTGGCAGCAAGTATTAGTTTTCAGCCGTACCAAGCATGGCGCCAACCGAATTGCGGAAAAGCTGAGCCGCTCGAAAATTCCAAGTGCCGCCATCCACGGAAACAAAAGTCAGGGGGCAAGAACCAAAGCCCTTGCTGATTTTAAAAGTGGCGAGATTAGAGTTCTGGTGGCGACCGATATCGCTGCACGCGGCATAGATATCAGCGAACTGCCGATAGTGGTGAACCTGGATTTGCCGAACACAGCGGCTGACTACGTTCACAGAATCGGTCGTACTGGGCGCGCTGGTGCGAGCGGACAAGCTTGGTCTTTCGCTTCTGCCGAAGAATTACAGAACCTAAAAGATATCGAAACACTCATTCAAAAGCTGCTCCCTCGCAAAACCCTTGAAGGTTTTGAGCCTCAGCAAGCTGTACCTGTTACCACGCTTTCTAAGCCGAAAAAGCCCAAAAAACCGAAAAAACCAAAAGCATCTCAGGGTGATAGCGGTGCAGGCAACTCAACTGGCGGTAATAAGAAAGCGGGACAACGACAGGGCAACCGTAGTGGAAATGGTAGCCCTCACGGGGGCAAGCCAAATACACGTAACAGTGGCGGCGGTAAACCTAAAGGACAAAGACAATCAGGAAGCGAAGGTACTGCTAGACGACCTGCTAAGCGTAGAAATAGCCAGTCGACCAGTTCGACTAGTAATAGGGCTTCAAACAGTGCTGAAGCGTAAAAAATTATATTATTATCAGTAAAATGATAGTTGATTGATAAAGGGCCTTTGTATAAAAGGCCCTTTTTTGATGTTCCTTAAAAACTAATGTTTTAGTTATGTTCCCATGAAAACGGGTTGTAATGGCGCAGCGCCGGCGTGGTGTTTACTCCGTTGCTATTCTCAGCGTCTAGCGAGAGTTCAGCACGTTTAATGAGTGTCTGTTGTAGCTCAGTACGAAAGCCTTTGGTTTCTCTCCATAGCTGATTAAGCCCTTCTGGAGTATCGCCTTGTAAATCTTGTGCAAGCAGGGGCCCAAGCTTGTCATACGCGCTTTGAAGCCTAATTGCCTGCTCTTTGTTATAGGCGGCTTCTTCATCTGTTGCTTTCCAATTAATGAATGGGGCTTTTTGCGCAGTAGTCATAGCGGGAAAACGGGAAAAGTACGTTATGTACTCTGATAAAGGGATGCTATCGGCCCGCCCCCAAATATCCATCGTCGTTCTGTTTAACAATGCACTGGTTTTAGGCTCTACAACCATCACAGTTGGCGTGGCGTAGTAAATCGGATAGTTGAATCGCTCGGTTATATTTCTTCTGTCTTCAAGCGTTCCTACGTCAACAAACACGGTTTCATAATGGGCGCGTAGAATAAGATCCATTTCCTTTGTTGCAAAGCGCTCAGCTAAGCCTGTGCTGTCATGGCACCACTGTGCTCCCAGGACAACCAGAAGCAGCTTGCTTTCCTCCACAGCTCGTTGCTGCGCGTTAACCACGTCTTGATAAGGTGACGAAGAAGGGGCGTAAGTATAAGGGTTTTCATTCTGGGTGCTGACACAGCCATTTAGAATAGAGAAAGCGGCTATAAAAGTAGCTATGGCTAAGCTGTGCTTAATCAACTGGGCTTGACGTTTAAAGAAAGTGTTTTGCATACAATGGTCAAAATAGTAGTTAAATCAACAACAATGTAGCATAAAAAGCAAAGAGAAAAGCGGTAATTGACCGTAGTAAACTACCGCTTTAGCAGGTCGGTTTAAGCTGATACAGGAATCAGCTTCATGTTGATATTTCCAACACCCTCGAAAGTGACTGTAGATGTGGCACCAGCCACCGTGTCATGTACGCCAGTAATAGCGCCTGAACAAATCATACAGCCTTTTGGAAGGGTAATATTGCGCGCTGCAGCTTGGTCAATTAAATAAGCAACAGCCGCCATAGGCCCGCGTAATACGTTGTTCGATGGTGCAGTATTAATGTGATCTTTATTAATGAACACAGATGTCTGCATATTCTCAATCACTGTATCCCACGACGCTATAGGGGCACCAATTACCATTCCTTGGTTTACACCAAAGTCACTGATGATGGCAGTGGGGCCATAGCTATTTAAATCAATAACAGGGCTACTGGCTATCTCGACACCAGCATACACAGCTTTGATTAGGTGCTTTAACGGACCCTTGGTATCAATTGAGCCGGGCGTAATTTCTTCTCCCAGTTCAAATACCAGTTCGGCTTCAACAGCAACCATACCGCCAGCGTAGACTTCTAGCTCAACAAATTCATCGTTTGCATGGGAACGACCGATGAAATGGGTAACCTTTTTAAAGATTGGGCCCATTAAGCGCTCTGCGCCCATCTGATCGCGAAGTTCGGGGATCACCATGCCTACTTTCCAGCCGGTGATCTCGTCGTTCCACTGTTCAAGCGACATGTCTTGAACGCGGTAGGCCGCGTCCAAAGTTGTCGGAACATCACCTGGAAAAGTTTCTAATACAGTGGCTTGCTTGCGTGCGTTAACCAGGGTATTCGAAAGCGTTTTCAGGTCGTCTTCTGTAAGTGGTTTATCAGGAAACATCGTGACGATTAAATCCCTAGTGCCTGACCGCCACCAATTTGAACGGTTTCAGCAGTAATAAATGACGCATCTTCACTTACCAAGAAAGACACTACAGACGCAACCTCTTCAGGCTGCCCTAGGCGACCAAGCATGATGTTATCTTTCCAAGAAGCAAATACTTCTGGCTTAGTCGCTTTAATTTGCGCATGGAAAGGCGTATCAATGGTGCCAGGAGAAACAGCATTTACACGAATACCTGCTGGTGCAAGTTCTTTAGCAAGTGCACGGGTCAAAGTATGTACCGCACCTTTTGAAACACCATAGATACCCGCACCAGGGCCACCAGCGTTCCAACCAGCATTAGATGTGTAATTTACGATAGAGCCACTGTCAGATTTCTTTAAGTAAGGAATAGCTGCACGAGAAACGAAGAACGCACTATCAAGGTTCAGTGCCATAACAAAGCGGTAAAACTCTGTTGTCATTTCTTCCATTGGGCTGCGTCCGCCAAGGCCGCCGGCGTTATTAATGACGGCGTCGATCTTGCCGTATTTATCGCCAATCGCTTTTACGTTTTTATCAACTGCTTCATCGCTTGTAACGTCAAAGCCATAGTATTCTGCTTCAATACCTAAGTCGCTAAGCTCTTTTACACGCTCTGCGCCCTTATCGTCTTCAATGCCATTTAAAACAACAGTGAAACCGTCTTGGCCAAGTCGTTTAGCAACTTCAAATCCGATGCCGCCTGTTGCTCCAGTTACCAGTGCTACTTTCTTCGTCATAACAATAACTCTTTGTGTTGTATTACATTGTGTATAACCAATCTTAGGTTAATAAAATTAATTGGTCTACCTGTTTTGTGTGTTTTTTGTCATTGTTTTATGAATTTCTGTTTAACGGTACAGGTGTTCCAACCTTTTTTTACGTTTAATATTATGAAAATTAGAGGGTTTTATTGTTTTTGGAAAGAGGGCGCTTATAGCGTCGGTAAGGATCAGTAAAGCGCGAAAAGTGAAGTCTTTATTACGTTTATTGGTAAGTCCAATTTTTCATCTTAGTTCAGTTTATAAAAAGTGTTATTGAATGTTGTAGGTGGGGATAGAAAGGCGAACCACAGTCCCTGATGGGGTAAAACTAGTTATATCAAGTGTTCCATCTATCAACTTAGCGCGCTCTTTCATGGAAAGCAGGCCGAGTGTGGGCTTAGCGTCAACTGTACCTTCTATGGTGTCGGGTATACCCGCACCATCATCAGCTACAGTGAATGTTGCACTTTGGGACTCATAGGAAATATCAATAGAAAGTGTCTTCGCGTTAGCGTACTTGATGCTATTAGTTACCGCCTCCTGAACTATCCTATAAATGTGTATTTTTTGCTCGGGATTAAAATTAATAGGCGTACCGCTAAGATTGAATGAAAAATTTATTTTTGCGCGCTTTAGCGTAGTTATGATGTCGGAGCGTTCAATCACGCTCTCGATGGGAAGAGTGTCGATGCCGGAGGGGCGTAAACCGCCTAGGCTCTTTTTCATTGCCTGGTACAAAGCATCTATTTTGCTGATCAATATGTCGTGGTCTCTGGTTGTGTCAATCAATGATAACTGAAGTTTTAAATCGACGATGCGGTGGCCAAAATCGTCGTGCAGATCGCGAGATAAACGCTTTCTTTCATCCTCTTGTAATGCCACTAGCTTGGCAGCGAGGGCTTGTGTGTTTTGTACTGCAATTTCAAGGTCTTCGTTGTTTCGGGCCAGTTTTTTATTCAACTTACTCGACTGGTTGATAGAAGACCCTAGAATGAGACAACTTACGCATAGCGCTAAAATATAAAATTGATGTTCAATGGGAGGTAAAGCGCTCTGACTGGCTACTACAAACGCTGTAATACCAATAAACAAACAAGATAGCGCACTACCGAACACAGCATAGCGATACGATAAGAAGAGGGCCGGAAATACCGCGAGGTACTTAATTTGATAGCTGATATTAATATTTTGAGAATAGAGATAACTACTGAAAACTAAAGTAAGTAACCATGTTCCCACGGTTATAAACAGTGTTGATTCATTTTTATTAACGTACTGGCGAGTGTATAGCGCAAATAGAAGGGGGCAAAGAACGATAATTCCTACAAAGTCACCAAGAGAGAAATCGAACAAAATAGAAAGAAAAGACGCTAGGTCAGTTTGTACTTCAATAGCTCTTCTGCCGAGAAACACAGCGCCTAGCGCTACGCTTATCAGCACGCCGAATGCCAAGGTAGCAAGGGTACTGCGGACATTATCGATATAAGGTGCTGCAAAGCGGCGCCTAAAGACATAAACACACCCACAAACTACTGCGGGTGATATGAACAAGTGCACTAAATACCAGCCGACACTTCCGCTTAAAAAGGCGGTGTTATCAAGAACGCCCCCTGGGTGGAATAAAATGAAGTGGGTTAATTTTTCTGAAAAAAGCAACAAGGGCCAGCTTGCTAACGGTAATAACAAAAAGGCGGCCAAGCGAACGCCAGCGGGTAAATACCAACTCACAGTGCCTGATATAATTTCAAACTGGGTGCTAAATAGCCATACGCTGTGAAATAGACCGGTATATATCAAACCCATCTGTAAATAGGTAGTGTTGATATACCGCGTGATATTCATTAATCCGCTTTGACTAGGGTGTCGTCATAGATGACGTCAGATACATCTAAGTATCCGGTTTCTAATGCTATGCGAAGCAAGCCAAATTGAGACGTAACATTCAGCTTTTTGTAAATATTAGTTCTGTGAACCATGACTGTCTTTGGCGCAGTATCTATGTGATAGGCAATTTGTTTAGGTTGGAAACCTTTAGCTAGTAGCAAAAAAACTTCCTTTTCTCTTTCGGTGAGAATGGAGGTCAGACGCTTATCGCCAAACGCTAATTTTTTACTGATATCTGAACTTAGATAGTTTTCATCTTTTTCTAGTGACTCAAGGGCGTCCATTAACTCTTTTGTGGCGGCACTTTTTGTAACGTAGCCATCGGCGCCAAGCTCAAGCGCTTTACTAATATAACCCACGTGATCGTACATGCTTAGCATCAAGCATTTTACAAATGGGGCCTCTTTCTTAATTTTGATAAGCGTGTCAAAACCATTTTCTTGAGCTAAGGAAATGTCCAAAACTGCTACATCTATGTCGTCTAAAGACGCGAAGGAGGGGAGTGCGCTTAATGAACTTACAGCGTAAGCGACGTGCCAGCCATACTCTTGCTCGATAAGAGTTTTAATGCCGTCCCTTACAATCTCATGGTCGTCAATGAGGAGTATGTGCATGGAAAAATCTAATTATTATCTTAATGCATAAAGTTTACGTTGTATTTGGCTTATAGGGAATAAGCCGATGGCTTAGATTGGCGGTGTATTCAATTTTTTGCATAAAAAAAGCCGGCCTATCCATGGCCGGCAGTTACTTAAGTTTTAGTGTTTAGCATGCTAAATGCTAAATGCTAGATGCTAAGAACTACTTTGCGTGTAATAGCAATACCAAACGCGGTATTAAAGGTTTACCGTTACTGGCGCTGAACACGCAGACGTTTCATCACACACCATATAGGTATATTCGCCAGGCTGAACGCCACGGCTTCTATCGCGATAACGACCAGTATTGCTTACTTCTTCAAGTAGTTCACCATTGCGATAAATCATTACAGTATCAGCCATTGAGCCGCTGTAAGATAAATCTACACGTAGAGAGCCGAAGCGAGAAAGCATAGCGCGGTCAATTTCGGCAACAATATTGCTGTCTGAAACCGACACTGTCTCTGTCGAAATGCCAGTTTGGCCTTCAGAGTCAGTAACCGTAAGGGTTACATCATAGGCACCTGTACTTGCGTAAACATGAGTTGGATTTTCTTCTGTTGAAGTTGCACCATCACCGAAGTCCCAGCTGTAGCTAACAATGTCCTCATTAACGTCATTACTATAGTTAGTAAAGCTCACTGATAGACCTGAAGCGTCGTAAGTAAATGCAGAATTTGGCGGTGTTGGCCCTACTTCACCAATACCGGTGACTACTAGGCTCCATGTGTTAACGGTACCGTTATCTCCGTTGAAGGTATCAAGCACGTTCAAGGTCCAATCGCCAGTAGCCACTTCACCGTTAAAGGCATCAGTGTTATAGCTCTCAACGATATCATCTGTACCGCCACCTTGGTTTTGACGCAGAACGGTAGTTGTCCCTTGAGGGGAAGTAAGTGATAGTACTAGGTCACCACTATATGTATGCGTGATGTCTACCGACGCTTGCATGCCAAATACCGTTAAGTCATCCGGTACATTGATCACGAGATCAACGCCCACATCATCTGGATCTTCTTCGTTCGGTAACGTAGGTACAGCATCGCCTGAATATGCGTAAGGGAACTCATTTAGCCCTTGCGGGTAAACGTAAAGGCTAGCAGATTTAGACTTCTCAATATCACCACTTACACCATTAACGATAAAGCTATAAGCGCCCCAAGGCGTATCCTCAGAGGTTTCCACTGTAAGCGTAACGGAGTCGCCAGGCATTGCCGTGTTAGCACTTAAATAAGCAATGTCACTTTCTTCGGCAAGAGAAAGCTGTACTTCTTCTTCGTAGCCAGCAATTGAGCCAACTTCAATAGTGAAAGTATAAGCTTCACCTGCTTCAATTTCCGCTGAGCCTGGTGTGATGCCCAACTTAAAGCCAGGCGTTGGATCAGCTTCCTCTAATGCATTTAGCACATTAAGACGGTTGCCTGAAACTGTGCGACCGTCAGCCCAAAGACTAGTTTCACCGGTAGTCATTAACAGCTCTTTCATTTCTGACGGTGTAAGCTCTGGGTTTAATGACCATACAAGAGCCGCTGCACCCGCAACATGTGGCGTAGCCATTGATGTACCAGAGTATGCGGCATAGCCGTCACCGGGTATAGTAGATAAAATAGCTGTACCTGGCGCTGCAATATCCACCGTTTCCAGACCGTATGAATAGCCGCTATCGCCGTCAGTTCGAGTGTGACTTGCAACTGCCAATAAACTGTTTGTTGTAGTGACATAGTTAGACGGATAGTTGTCGACGTTGTCATTGTCTGAACCAGAGTTACCTGCTGCAGCAACAAACAAAATTCCAGCTTGGCCAGCCACTTCAATAGCGGTCTCTAGCGCTTCACTGTAGCCGCCTCCGCCCCAGCTGTTGTTCGTAGCTTTTACGTTGACGCCACGGTTTTCTTTTAGGTCGGTGAAGTAATCAATACATTCGATAGCTCCAGCGGTTGAACCCGTTCCATCTGCACCTAGGAACTTACAGGCAGCGATAGACACATCGTGGTTTACGCCAACTACACCTATACCGTTTCCGCCCACAGCACCAATAGTTCCAGCTACGTGCGTACCATGAGAATCATCGTCCATAGGGTCGGTATCACCGTTTGCTGTATCAATTCCGTAAACGTCATCAATGTAGCCGTTGCCATCATCATCAATGCCGTTGCCGGCGATTTCACCTGGGTTTACCCATGCATTATCTGCAAGGTCTTCATGGTTGTAATCAACGCCGGTATCGATAACACCTATCACTACATCGCTATCACCTGTTGTAATTTCCCATGCTTCTGGTGCATCAATATCTACATCAGCGGTGCCGCCTGCTTGTCCGGTATTATCCAACCCCCACAGGTCACCGTAAGACGGGTCGTTAGGAATTAATGCTTTGCGATATAAAAAGTTTGGCTCGGCAATTTTAACCGCTGGGTTTTTCTTCAAAGTTTCAATGGCGTCTTTAACCGATTTTCCACGAAGTTGAAGTTTGGCAATGCGGCCATTTAGAAGGTTGGCGAATCGATCATCAACTTCATCACGATTAGCGTCACTGATTCTTGCGCCCACTGATGAACGAGCGCGCATTTTTTCCGCTTTGCTCACATTTTCTTTGTACACAACGATAACGCTGTCATCGAAAATTTCGGCTTTCGCGGCATGTGCGTGGCTAGAAGCCATTAGCGGAAGTAGGGCTAATGACAGTGCTGAAAGGCCTGTTTTAAAAGGCTTTGTTTTCATAGTTAGATTCCATAATTAGCAATAATGCTTTAATCACGAAACCTTCTCATTCGGTCTGATATAACTAACGATTAAAACTTATAACGCAATTTAGAAAACCTGCCACCCTTAACGCAAAAATTAGTACAAAAATACAACTTAACCACTAGGTCATTACTATAAATAATAAGTGAAGTGGTACTTAATTATTAGACAGCGTACCCAAACGAAGCGTTGCCTCCTAAATTAGCCAAGAGGTCTTACCAATAATTTTTTGGAGTGTGATTTTTGAACAAAACTAGCACTAAGGTATTAGCTTTAACCGCAAGAATGCTAATGAAACGGATGCTGATGTTATTTCGAATGTAATAAATACAACTTAATGGTGATGGATTCTCTCGCTTTTAAGGCGTTTTATAGAAGGGTCACCTTTGTTGTTAATCAAGGAAGCAGTCGTTCTCATGGACAAGAAACTAAAGGTTAAAAAATACCAATGCACTAAAAACGTAAAAGCATTAAAAGCCAATGCGCTTTTAGCTTCAGCGGTGTGTGGTCTTCTAACCGTCAACTCTTCTGTCTATGCCCAACAGTCTGATTTATCAACAAGCTCCGACATGGTGGAATCTTCTCTTTCAATGAGTCTGAATGCTCAAGCTATTACGATAGACGATGAAACGGTCTTCATTGCTGTCAGTCAGTTTGGGCTGAATAACATAACTAACATTATCCAAAGCGGCAACGGCGCCAACCTATCGAACGTTGTTCAAAACGGCAGTAATAACGAAGCTATCATCACTCAACTTGGTGAAGGCAACGTTGTGAATTTGCTGCAGCAAAACAACAACAACTATTTCGAAATTATTCAAGATGGGTTCGACAATGTTGCCAATGTCAATCAATTAGGTGAGCAGTCTTTCACTGTTTATCAGATAGGGAACGAAATGGTAATTAACATCACACAATATCAAGAATGATGTGATTGCCATAGGGAGACAACGTGAAAATGAAAAAAACAAAAATAGCTAGTGCATTGCTTTTAGTTGCAGCGTCAGGGTGGGCATCAGCTCAGGAAGTGCCTGTGACTAAAACGGTAGACTTTAATGCCACAGCAGATTTTGTAGCTGCGGCAGAAGGCAATGAAATTACGCTAACCCAAACGGCACCAGAGGGAAACGAAGTAGGTAATGAGTCAGTGTTAAGCCAGGAAGGTGACCTTAACGCGATTGTTGTAGAGGTAACCGGTGACGCTAACGAAGTGCTTGCATCGCAAATGCAATCAGGTAACACCTTTTTTGCAAGTGTGACTGGCAACGGCAATTTTTTAGAATCAGAGCAAGATAGCCTAAGTAGCACAGCAGATTTTGTAGTTGAGGGTGACGACAACACGGTTTCACTTGTTCAATTGGGTGACGGCGGCCCGTTTGGCTTTATCTTTAATCGCTCGATAAACAGCATTGTGGGTAGCGGCAATATGCTATCTGTGTATCAAGGCGATGGTGGTAACTGGGCTAATAATGCGATTTCTGGTAACGACAATACGATTTTTGTAGAACAAAGCGGTGACTGGCACGAATCCTATGTTCGCGAACTGAGCGGCGATGCTAACGTAATTGATGTTATTCAGGATGGTTACTACAACATTTCAGATTTAACCGTAATCGGGTCTGATAATGAAGTTGAAATTGATCAGGATGGCGACCAGAACGTTATCGGTTGGACCATGGTTGGCGATGCTAATGTGCTTGAGTTCGAACAAGACGGCGACGGCAATGAAATTACTACAGGCGTGTTCGAAGGTTCGGGTAATGAAGTCAACATTGACCAAATTGGCGATGTAAACCTTGCTACGGTAGAAACCGTCGGTGGGCAAGCGAATACTTTCGAAATTAACCAAGTGGGAGAGGGTAACACCGCTTACGCAGGGGTAATTGGTATATTTAATGAGTTCGATTTAACTCAGGTGGGTGATGCCAACGAAATCAGCACAGTAAACTTTGATGGCATTTTAAACACCGTTGAAATCGAACAAGATGGCGATGCGAACTTGGCGTTAGCTCAAGCAGGTATTGGAGATGCCACTTACTATGCGGATGGCAATATCATCGAAATGTCGCAAGAGGGTATTGAAAACACGGCATCAGTTGAGTTAGCTAGCAGCGTTACTTCAAGCTACAACGAAATTATGGTGTCGCAAACAGGTGAGCTTAATCTACTCGATTTGCTTGTTAATGGTGACGACAACGTAGTTAGTGTTATGCAAGAAGGTGTTGGAAACTGGGTAACAGATGAGACGGGTGGACAATTTGTTATTTCAGGCGATATGAATACCTTTGAAGTAACGCAAATGGGTAACGACAATTTAGTTACGGGTAGTATAACTGGCAACGGCGGCACGGTAAGTGTTACGCAAGTTGGTGATTACAACGTAGCGACCGTCGTTCAGATGTAAATGTACTAAAGTACAGAATGAATAGCCGGGCGTTAGCCCGGCTCAATTCAATAAAATGAAGTATTTGCATCATCTCTCTTTTCTCACACTAGTTTTAAGTGTGCTCTTTTCTCCGGTTCACGCGGAAGAAATTCGCTTAGGCGGGCTACTGCTCGATAACAGTATAAGCCGCCAGGGTCACGAATTTGCTTCGCGAATTAGTCAATATTGGCGGGAAGTTCCCGACAGCTCAGGTAAAAACTTAGTAGTTAAAGAAATCATAGTGCCTCAAGCCGGAACGCTACTTTCAGTAATTTATGACAATAAAGTGGTGTATCAAACTTATATGGGTCGTAGGCAAGTTCCGATAGATGAGAAAGTACAGCAAGCTATCTTTTTGGTATTAGACGCGGTAGCCAATGCGAGTATAGACAGTAGAAGCCCAGATTTAGCAGGGGACGAATGGTAATGAAGAAAAAAATTGTAATTGCAGCGCTTACAGTGGCGACGCTAGTTGCGCCTGCAATAACGCTGGCAACTGAATTGGTTTATGAGCCAATAAATCCGTCTTTTGGTGGCAACCCACTCAATGGTTCATTTTTATTAAGCAAGGCAAATTCACAAAACGCGCACACTGCATCATTAAGCGAACGCTCCTACGATGAGCGGCTTCAAGAATCACTAGAACGAGCCTATATAAATCGCATTGTTCGTGAAATTACAGATATCGCCTTTGGTGAGCAAGAGTACGATGAAGATGGCAATCCGATAGACAGTATTTTTAACCAAGATAGCATTTTTGTAAGTGGAGACTTTCAGGTAGAGCTAATAACAAGCAACCCTGACAGCATTGTTGTGAATATTACTAATTTATTGACAGGTGAAGTTACTGTCGTAGAAATTCCACGGTTTGGGTAGGGAAGCACATGAGAAGTACCGTTTTTTTAATATTGGTAATGGCGCTAGCAGGGTGTCAATCTATTACAAATACACTCCCGCCTGATACTACTGCTGCGGATATTATCAAAGATAGCGCCACCCTCTCTGAAGTAAAAAGTTTACCAGCCCCCATGGGGCAAATACCGGTATCTGTGTACGCGTTTAGGGATCAAACTGGGCAATACAAACCGAGTACGGGAGCGAGCTCTTTTTCAACTGCAGTGACACAGGGGGCTACGTCTATCCTTGTACAAACCCTAAGTGAAACATCGTGGTTTTTGCCAGTTGAGCGCGAAGGGCTACAAAATATTCTTACTGAAAGAAAAATTATCCGGGCCGACGAAAAAAACGGGGGCGATTTACCGCCACTTACGACTGCTAGAATTATTATAGAAGGCGGCATAATTAGCTACGACACCAATATTCGTACTGGTGGGGCTGGCGTTGAATACTTTGGTGTTGGCGCGAGCGAGTTGTTTAGAGAAGATCAAATTTCTATCTATATGCGCGCCGTTGACGTGAGAACGGGTCAAGTACTGGTATCGGTTTCAACATCTAAAAAAGTACTTAGCCAAGAGGTGAGAGCGGGATTGTTTAGGTACGTTTCGCTAAAGCGTTTGCTTGAAGCTGAAACGGGGTACACCACCAACGAACCCATGTTTGAATGCGTTAAGCAAAGCATAGAGAAAGCGGTGAGTGAATTAGTATTACAAGGAATGGAGAAAGGAGTATGGCGCGCCAAAGCGTAAGCGCCATACAGTGTTTTAATTTAATTGCTCGTCAGTTTAGTAGCTTACCTGTTGGGGCTGACTAAACTGATGATCGAACCATTTGATAAGTTCAACCCTATTTCTGCATTCTGTTTTCCTGAATATGCTGTATACGTGTGTTTTCACCGTATTCACACTGATATGCAAGCAATCTGCAATTTCTTGGTTCTGTGCACCGTCGGCAATTTTGCGTGTAATGGCCAATTCTCGTTTGGTTAGGACTGTAGTCGACGACTGAAGCGCAGCAACGGGCTTAGTTTTTGGCACTAGATTAGCATCAATATAGCGGCTCATAATTTCGCGACTAAACCATTTGTTACCTGCCTGAACCTGCTGAACACCTCTAACTAACAATTCCAAACTATCTTCGATATGAAACACCCCATTGATACCGTGTTGAAGTGCCGCGTAATGAAAGTCGATGTTACTTTCCGGCACGTTGAAAATCACTTTGTTTAATTCAGGATAATCGTTAACGACCGGCAAGCTAAACATGGCGGCAGGGTCACAATACTGTGCATCAATAAAGAAGGTATAAGTGTTGTTGAGTACGCTTCTAGGCGGGTGGATAGCGCCAGTTGTAACGTTAAATCCACACGATGGCAAAATACTAAGGAATCGTTCGTAAGCTCCATCCTTTTTAGTATTTTCCGAGAAACTACTTCTTGTTAAAACGAACGCTTGGTGTGACATGAAAGCTCCTTTTCGTGTACATCAACCTTACGAACTATACAATAGCTTTACAATACTCCTGTGGTCTTAGTTGCGGCGCCAAAGCGTAACAAAATGTAACAGTGAAAAGCTTATATTAATTTTGCTTAAGAATAGCCGTTTTTCTTAAGTGCTCGGCGAATTAAATATAAGTAAATTATCTCTATAAAAAACGTTTGCCCCCTTTGTTAATAATGACGTTAGTGTATAGTTCATCACCAAGCTAATCCTTCCAAAACTTCAACACACAGAGAGAACCATGACCGTAAATGTTGACACTCAGTCTTTGATTGCATCTATGCGCGATGTAGTAGGGCAAGCCTATTTGTTAACTGATAAAGCGAAAAAGCAGCCATATACCAAAGGGTTTCGCTTTGGCGCAGGTGAAGCGCTCGCGGTTGTAAGACCGGGAACATTGGTTGAAATTTGGCGCATTTTGAAACTTTGTGTTGAAGCCGATGTTGCGGTAATTATGCAGGCGGCAAATA
Source organism: Alteromonas sp. PRIM-21 (assembly GCF_027563165.1). Lineage (NCBI taxonomy): Bacteria > Pseudomonadati > Pseudomonadota > Gammaproteobacteria > Alteromonadales > Alteromonadaceae > Alteromonas > Alteromonas sp. PRIM-21. The sequence continues at coordinate 49,201 of NZ_JADOEK010000002.1, forward strand.
CAGGGTTAACGGGTGGTTCTACACCAGACGGTAAAGATTACGATAGACCTCTCGTTATTATAAGCACCATGCGCATTGATGAAATTCAGCTGGTGGACAATGGTAAACAAATTGTAGGTTTAGCTGGCAGTACCCTATTTGGATTGGAAGAAACGCTTGCGCCGTATGGCCGAGAACCACATTCGGTTATCGGTTCATCGTGCATTGGTGCATCTATCGTGGGTGGTATATGCAACAACTCAGGCGGCGCTTTAGTAAAAAGAGGCCCAGCCTATACCGAGCTTGCTCTTTTTGCGCAAATTGATGCCAGCGGCAAGTTATCTTTGGTAAACAACCTTGGCATTAACCTAGGTAGCGAACCAGAAGAGATTTTAGATAACCTTGAAAACAAGCGTTATAAAGAAACTGATGTTCAGCACCCCGACGCTCGCGCCTCAGATAATGAATATGATGAGCGCGTACGAGACGTTGACTCTAATACGCCATCGCGTTTTAACAATGACGGCAGGCGACTTCATGAGGCCTCAGGCTGTGCAGGTAAACTTGCTGTGTTTGCAGTAAGGCTGGACACCTTTCCGATTCCCGAAAAGAAACAAGTATTTTATGTAGGCTCAAACGACGCTGCTGTATTTACAAAAGTGCGTCGCGACATTCTTTCAACCTTTAAGAATTTGCCTGACTCGGGTGAATACCTTCACCGCGATTGCTATGACGTGTCGAAAAAGTACGGCAAAGATATGTTTATCGTTATCAGTAAGCTTGGGGCGAAGTTCATTCCAAAGCTGTTTGCGTTTAAGCGCAAATTCGATGCATTTACCGACAAGTTAGGTTTTTTACCTAATAAAATGTCAGACCGCGTTATGCAGTACATGAGCTATATTTTTCCTAATCACTTACCCAAGCGCATGGAAGAGTTTAGGGACAAATATCAGCATCACTGGATTTTGGAAATGAGCAACGACGGGGTAGATGAAGCCAAAGCCTACCTAGATGAGTTTTTCAAAACTAATGAAGGCAGCTACTTTGAGTGTACCGAGGAAGAAGCAGATAAAGCGATTTTACACCGTTTTGTTGCCGGTGGAGCAATAGGTCGCTACCACGTAATGCACAGCAAAGAAGTGGGTGCCATGATGACCATAGACGTTGCGCTTCGCCGAAACGATCCTGATTGGTTTGAAGTACTACCAAAAGAAATAGACGATCAGATAGATACCAAACTGTATTATGGTCATTTGTTTTGCCACGTTATGCATCAAAACTATGTATTGAAGAAAGGCGCCGACGCGAAAGTGCTAAAAGGCAAAATTCTAGAAACCTTTGATGCTAGAAGTGCTGAGTATCCTGCAGAGCATAATGTGGGTCATGAGTACTTTGCCAAAGACGCACTTAAGAACTTCTATCGCGAACTTGACCCAACCAATAGCTTCAACCCGGGCATAGGTAAAACCACCAAACTCAAAAACTGGGCTGAGCATGAAGGTGGCTGTTGTGGTGGACATCACTAAAAGCAAATAACTCTACTCAAACTTTAACATTGGGAATTAGTAGCCTTAGAATGGCAATTTATGACTACTAATTCCATCTAAACGCCAACATTATTAAGTGTTGGCGTTAAGGTCAAATCAGCCTCTAGATAAAATGACCAACTAGTAGAGTGAGTTGTGGTGTTTGTAAGGTTCGGTATTGCTGAAAAGCCGCTCCTTCATAAGATCATAGGGAAACGTCATAGTATTGCCATAATCTGTTTTTTCGATATCGAAAGCATCGTAAAGTTCTCCTGTTAGAGTATATGAGCGATAGGTAAGGGTACTCTCGTGTACTTCTATAGTTTGGTAAGTCGGCGTATTTTCTCCGACTCTTTCTAACGTAACATTGAATTCTTCGTATTCATCCCATCGCGTACTCTTTAGTGGATAAGCTTTAGGACTGCTACTTGCCGTAACAAAAACACTATTTACATGTGTACCCTGCTCGTTTTTTATACTTCCTCTAGAGTACGCGTGATCGTGTCCTTGTAAAACCAGATCAACTTTGAATTCTGTTATCAATGGCAATAAAGCACTGCGAACAGCGGGCTCGTCTTGTCCCGGACTATTTATTGGCATTCCACAGTTTGAAAATATTGGGTGGTGAAAGGCGATAATTTTCCATTTTGCTTTACTTTCACTAAGTGTCTGTCTTAGCCATTTTGTTTGCATTGCGAATGCCGTTTCGTTGTGCCTGATTTCCGTATTAACAATGAATACGTCGGTATTAGGGTAATGCAAAGTATAAGCAGTTTCTTGTAATTGATTTGATAACTCTGGTGAGGACGGAAGCTTAAACTGATCTTGCCAAAAGCGGCTTAAAGCCCATCGTTTTTCACTATCGGGTAAATGATGATAGGCAAACTCATGATTTCCAACCACGGGGACTACAGGAATTTCTGCGTGTATGAACTGGCCCGCTGAAAACCACTGCGCCCATTCTAAGTCCCTAGCACCATGATCTACAAGATCGCCAGTATAAAGAGCAAAATCTGCATCAGGCATAGCCTTAAAGCCCTTTCTCAATAGCGCTGGAAACTGTTCGCGCATGCCATTTTGTGCGTCTGAAAAATACAGAAATCGTGTAGCTGAAGAGGAGGGTATATCGGCCGTTTTCGTCATATACCATTCAGACCATTTGCCTAAGCCTCCTCGTACTCTATACGCGTAACGCGTATTTGGTCTTAAGTTTTCAAATGTAACTTCGTGATATGCAACGTCAGCGAGGTGCGTGTTGTAGTGATATTGAGCTCTCTCTTGACTAACATTGTCTTTAGATTGCTCATGAACGTTAGAAGGTCTTAAGTTTCCTCTGCGCAATTCAGCGCGCTGCGTTTTTGCTTTGTAGGTCTTTGCACCCAAATCGAATCTGGCGGCTGATGTAACAGGTGCAATTTGGGCAACCGTAACTTCAACTTCATCCGACGTGCGCCAATTAACAGAAAAGCTCTCACTAGGAAGTTGGGTAGGATTAAGTATAACTCTGTCAGGGTATTCGCTTGCTTGCTGCCAAAATGGTGTACTAGCAAGTGCTATCGTAGGTATGCAACTAAGAAATAGTATAAGCACGAGATGCTTCATATCAATGCCTCTTGTGGGCAGGCACCTGCAACCTGCAGATGCCTGCATTAGACTAGAAGGTAGTGCGAACGCCTACGCCGTATGTTGCTGGAGCACCAACAAGACGAGCACCTGCATTGAGTTCTAGGAAATATTCTTCATCAGTAATGTTTCTACCATATGCAAATGCGGTAAACCCGTTACCCAACTCAAGGTCCATATTGATATTAAGCAAGCCGTAATCAGGCACCGTATTGCCAGCTCCTGCATTCAGTCGGTTAGTTTCTTCGTCGTGGTAGGTATAAGTCAGACGAGTAGAGAGTAACCGGTTAGTTGCAACGAAAATACTATGATTGAGCGAGATTGAATATGATAGCTCGGGTGAGCCGGGTAACGGGTCTCCAACTGTATTTTGCACATCATCAACACGGTTAGATGAAAACTCCGTAATTTCTGTATCGAGGTAGGTGACAGATGAATTGAGCGTTAATTGTTGGTTGCCATTGCTAAACAGCTGGGCGTTGATGGAAGCTTCTGCACCACGAACTTCAGCCGCTCCAACATTTGTTCGTCCATTGGTGTCATTTGAAAGTCGAGTAGTTGCTTGCATTTCTTCAAAATCGTAAGCAAATAAGTCGACGCTAGCACTTAAGGTCTCATCTGTATAACGCAGTCCTAGTTCAAATGAGTCTACGGTTTCAGAGTCAAATGGCTCAGTCTCTTCTAAAGAGAATATTGATGTACCATCAAAACCCCCTGCTCTGTATCCGTTGCCGATAGAGGCAAAAATATTTAGGTTATCAGAAAGGTAGTATTGGGCGGTTAGCTTACCGGAGACATTATTGTCGTCAAAATCTCTGTCCCAAGAAAAAAGGCCAGGGGAGTTGAATACGTCTTCATAAATAGAAGTTCCCCAAGGATCTAAGTCTTGGTTGTAGCCCGAAAACTTAGCGGTATCTTGAGTATAACGAATGCCTGCAGATAGTTTCAGGTTGTTGCTTACAAACCAATCAATATTGGCAAACGTAGCAAAGCTGTTTCTAGTCTGGCTATACGGAGAGGTGTATTGAGAGCGAACTGCAAAGCTTGTCCAATCGCTTACGAAGTCTACTGAATCGCTGACATAGAAGATCCCGGCGATCCAATCAATGTCTCCTCCTTGACTATCACTGAAGCGAACTTCTAAAGAGGACTGATCAAGTGTTTCATCAAATGCATATTTGTAGCGAGGAAATGAGGTCCCATCACCATTTCCTCCCATAACACGCTCACTTTCTTGATAGCCAAATAGCACGTTTACGTTTAAATCAGCATCTATTTGATGTGCTAATTCTCCATTTATACCTTCGATATCTATAGTGTGTCGATAGTACTCATCCGCGTAAAAAGCATATGGGTCGTCGTTTTCTCCTGCATTTCTGCTTATACCAGAGCCTGTCTCATTTTCCAAAGCAATACGATCGTATTGGAGTGTGTCGCCATTATCTGAGCTCATGAAATAGCGCAAGGTCAAGTCAGTGTTGGCCTGAAAGGCATAAACACCAGTTGCGCGAAAGGCAAATAGGTCCTTATCCCCAAATCCGTCCCGCTCTCCCGGATCGTTCACGGCTGGAATTACACCTTCAAATCCTTCTGGCACATAACCTGCGAACAGGCCCGCTCCCTTGCCGTCCATGTAGCCACCACCTTGCTCAAACTTGGTAGCGATACGTACCTTTAAATTATCAGAAACGCTTCCGCCAAATGCAGCTTCACCCTGCGTATACTCGTAACTACCATACTCTACGCTGGCATAGCCTTCGAATTCTTCTGTAGGACGCTTTGTAATGGCGTTAATGACCCCCGCTGTTGTGTTGCGTCCGTAAAGTGTTCCTTGAGGGCCCTTAAGGACTTCAATTCGCTCTAAGTCGAACAAAGGCATGCCAAGATAAGCATTAGACGTTTGGTAGATACCGTCAACATGTAATGCGACAGAGGGGTTGCCATTAGGTTTGTAGTCATCAGCTCCCCCAATACCACGAATTGTAATGAAACTATTGTTGGCTCCGCCAAATGCAGAGTTAATTGAAATGCCTGGAAGTGCGTCTACTAAGCCTTTAAAATCAGTGACCCCCGCATCTTGAATCTGCTGTGTATTTAAGACAGAAACAGCCGCAGATACATCCATTAAATTGGTGTCACGCTTTGTAGCCGAAACCACTATTTCATCGATAGGGGTGTCAGTGTCAGAAGTATCTTTTGGATTGAGAGGTGTTTGGAGTCCACGTTTTTTTATCACAAACGCCCCGTTGGCTTGTTTAACAGCCTCTAAGCCGGAATTGAAAAGCAATTTTTCAAGCGCTTCATCTATATCATAATTCCCATTTAGCGCAGGAGCTTTAATATTATTGACCAGTCGCCCAGGTGCGATGATCACAATGCCCGACTTGAATGAAAGTTGGTTTAGCGCTGATGCCAAAGGAGCTGGTTCAAGTTCAACGCTTATGCTTTCTTGGGCTGCCGCAATTGCAGCGGTGTTTAGTGACAAAGCTGTACAAATGGAAAAAGCTAACAAATGTTTCTTTACACAACGCGACGATGTCATTTCATATTCTCCGGTACGGTCAGTGGTTTACTGCCGGTTGAGTTCAAATTAAGTGTGTTGCAGTCGACTGTCGTGAACAAAGAGACAAAAAGAGAGAATCTTTTTCAGAATTATGTCAGGTTTCACAAAACCTTCATGAATGTAACTGAAATGTTTGCGGTACTTTTGCATTCAAAAAAGCACCGCTAGCTGTTAATTTTCCGAATAAGTAAATGTAATCGTGCTACTTGTTCTTACCATTTCTAGCGGATAAGCTGCAGGCAAAGAATCAAGCAATGTATGAACATTGGAGGGGGTAACTATTGTATTGATGGTAACAGCATCAGAATTAAAGCCTTCAAGAGAGATGGTCTGTTCTACGTAGGGTTGTATTCGATACATAAACTCTGTAATGGGGGTATTATTAAAAATGAGTTTATTGTCCATCCATGCGAGGGCTTCTTTATCTGTAAAAGTCGTTATGGCCGTCATAGGGCCTCCAGTAAGTGGTGCAGAGATACGCTGTCCATGGGATAGAAACACAGATTCTTTGTCTGCATCTTTACCTGAGACTTTAACACTACCCTCTACAACACTTACCCGAGTGGTTTTTTTGAAGTTATTTACATCTACTTCAAATGCAGTGCCTGTCACTTCTACAGTATTAACACCACTACTTACTATGAAAGGTTTATTGAATATCGAGACAACATCAAAAAATGCTCTTCCTTGACTCAGTTCAATAGAACGGGTTTTATCTAGCTCCGTATACGAAACACTACTTGTAGGACCAAGAGTGAGTTTGCTGCCATCAGGCAACGTAATACGCTTTATTTCCGCTGTTGTCGTAGAGTAAGCAAAGACTTGGCTGGGTTGAGAAAACGATGGGTCCTGTTTATTTAGCAGAGTAACTACTGTAATAACTAAGGTCGCGGCGAACGCTACGAGAGCACCAACTTTTCTGAACAGCTTTGTATGCTCAAGTTGCCTTGGTTTGTCAGTAGCCAATGCTGAGTTTTGTTCGGTCTCATATGCAATAATGTCATCAGTAAAACCTGTTTTATCCCACATTTTGGCGATAGCTTTAAATGCGTTCCGATGAAGTACGGATTGCGTGTACCATTTGGTAAATGCTTCCTGATTTTGATGTGCTAAGTCTTCATCATTCATTAAAGTAAACCAATGAATGGCTTGTTCATCGATAGACTTTTCAACATTAAGGTGGGTGACGTTTGAATTCTGTTTCACGTTTTGTCTCTTTGTTAGTTTTTCACTAAGACATAATCAATCATTAGCATTTACTGAGCTTGCGAGGATAACCAATGCACTGTTAAGTTGCCGACATATATCGGCTATACTCCATCCAGTATCGTCAGATATTTGTTGATAGGTTTGGCCTTCAAGTCGGCTTGCACTTACGATGTATTTTTGCTTTTCCGACAAAGTGCAAAACAAAGCCCCTAGTTGCTGCAAAGCTTGCTGTGAATGCAAGATTTTATCGGGCTCAGATAGTGACAGTAACTCTGCTTCAAACGATTCGTCGTTACCGGGTACAACGTTCGCAATCCATCTATCTGATTTCAAAGAACGCAGTGTTAGGTTAATTGAAATTTTGTATAGAAACGCCTTAGGGTTTTCAATATGCGCGCGAGATTTCATCTTTGCCAGCTGGTAAAACGCGTCTTGCGCTACATCCTCAGGGTCTGGAGGACCTGAACCAAAGGTTTTTCTTAAGAAAGCGCACAATCCCTCCCAATGCATATGATAAAACGAAGAAAAATCTGACTTTCTATCGGGCACTTTCGCCTTTGGCAATCCTTTGCGAGGGGAGGCTATCTCATTTTCTTGTTCACCAGCAAAACTAACAGCGTGTACTTTAGATAACGTATTCACATCAATCCCAAACAAATATCTTTCGAAAAGCGGTGTATATTGGAAAGGGGACTATGTTAATTACCAATTATTACAAAATTAGTGTATGTGCCTAGACAGGCAAGCAGTATGGTTTTTGAGAGCGTTTAAATGCCGCTGGAAGATAGATAAATAAAACACTATGAAAGCTCGCTATATGGGGAAAATATTTAGTTAACGCAGTTGCAATTTGAACGTTCCGACTTCAAACGCTTACACCAAGCTTGAACCTATTCAAACCTTCTAAAGTAGAAAGTATAAAGTTGGTTCCCATTACACAGGGTTTCAACTTACCTATAAGTGAAAAGGGATTTGCTATGAAAGGTCAAGTAAACAACTCCACCATCCTTCTTCCTGTATTTCTTCCCGCCGTTGCCATCATTCTGCTTCTGGTTATCGGAACAATCAGTAACCCGGAACTTGCTGCCGAGGCTTTTAACAGTACATTGGCATGGATCACCGAAAGCTTCGGCTGGTTCTATATGCTGTCGGTTGCAATCTTTTTAGTCTTTATTGTATCGATTGCGTCATCTAGCTGGGGGAATATTAAGCTGGGGCCCGACCATGCTGAGCCCCAATATAGTTTCCCTGAGTGGTTCTCAATGTTGTTTTCTGCGGGCTACGGCGTAGCGCTTCTCTACTTCGGTGTGGCAGAGCCCGTACTACACTATTCTTCGCCGCCTGCAGGAGCAGCTGAAACGGTTGACGCCGCTAAGCAGGCTATGCAAATCGCGTTTTTTCACTGGGGTTTCCACATATGGGCGATTTATGGGCTAGTGGGCTTGGTGCTTGCCTATTTTGCTTTTCGTCATGGCTTGCCGTTGTCTATTCGTTCGGCTTTGTATCCGCTGATAGGAGATAAAATTTATGGCCCGATAGGTCATGCGGTAGATGTTTTCGCCATCCTAGGAACACTGTTTGGTATCGCCACGACCCTTGGACTATCTGTTACGCAAATCAATGCGGGGCTTAACTATCTTTCCGGTGATATCCCCATTGATATAATGGTGCAGGTTGGCACCATTGCTATCGTAACCATTGCCGCAACAATATCGGTTATTGCGGGAATGGATAAAGGCATCAAGCGACTTTCTATTTTGAACATGCTTTTGGCTGTATCTCTTATGGGTACAGTTTTTGTCATGGGGGAAACCGTTCATATTTTAGAGACCTTTCTGCAAAACACAGGGAGTTATGTCAACGGTATTATCGAGCGCACTTTTAACCTTCAAGCTTACAGTCGTAGTGACTGGATTGGAAACTGGACCCTATTTATATTTGGCTGGACCATTGCGTGGGCGCCGTTTGTGGGCATGTTCATTGCCAAAATAAGCCGGGGCAGAACCATTCGGCAGTTTGTGTTTGGTGTAATGCTAGTGCCTACCATGTTTACTTTCCTTTGGTTTTCTGTGTTTGGCGATACAGCGCTAAACGCCATTATGAATCAAGGGGTAACAACGCTTATTAGTGATGTACAGGAGAACGAGGCCGTAGCCTTGTTTAAGCTTTACGACTTGTTACCCGGCGCGTCAATCATGTCAGGTTTGACCGTGTTATTAATCATTACATTTTTTGTGACCTCATCAGACTCAGGGTCGCTGGTTATCGACTCACTTGCTTCTGGTGGTAAAGAAGAAAGCCCGGTTTGGCAGCGTATATTCTGGGCCTGTTTAGAGGGTACGGTAGCAGCAGTATTGCTGTTGGCTGGTGGACTGAATGCCCTGCAAACGATGACCATTGCAAGTGCCTTACCATTCGCCTTTATTATGTTAGCGTCTGCAGCAGGTCTGTGGCGTGCACTTGTCATCGAGGGCTATCGAAACAATAGTTTGACGGCGAATACATTGAATAGAAATCATGGCCGAACAACTAGCCTTAAAGGCCGGTTTGCTGCAATGGTCGATTATCCGAGCCGAAGCGAGGTGCATGAGTTTATCGATAAAACGGTAATAGCGGCGATGAAAGACGTACAAGCTGCTTTGAAAGCGCGAGAGTGGGAGGCGTTTGTTAAGCTTGAAGAGGAAACGGGAAGGGCGATCTTCACTGTTGAGCGTCACGATCACATGGACTTTATCTACGACATTCGAATGACCGAATATTTAGTACCGGGTTTTAGTTACGCAGAATTGCGCTCAGAAGATGACGAGTCGGAAAAGTACTTTCGCGCTGAAGTGTTCCTTCGTCGCGGCGGTCAAGCCTATGATATTTATGGCTATGACAAGGAGAGTATCGCCAAGGATATCTTGGACCAGTTTGAAAGCTACTTGCACTTCCTTGATACCAGTCCAGGTGAACTGCCCTGGGAAATGGATGCCTATGATGACATGCTAACGCAGCCCAAAAAGTAGGTGAACTAGATAGTAAATTGAAGGGAAAGCATTATCGCTTTCCCTTCGTATCCCCTAATTGCTTATTTGCTTAATAGTAGTTAGCGATCTGGTTGATGACCGCGTTTACCGCACGATAAGCATTTGACTCATTTTCAACACCACACGCTTGACCATTACAGCCCGACCAGTATGGATCAGAAAAATAGTCTAATTGTGTGGCGCTACCAAATGCTTGTGGATAAGCCATGATTGTTGAGAAGTTATTATCAACGCCATGTCCTATACCGTCACTATAAACGCCACCAACTGAACCCTGGCGCACAGAGTGACCTAAGCCCATGTTGTGACCAAGCTCATGAACGAATGTAGATAACCCGCAATCAACAGCACTGATGCTGTACATACGGCTTTGCGAACTAGAGTACAATGTACCGTTGTTGCCTTGGCCTACCCAGCCAATACCGCATACATAGCCTGCCAATTGGCCGCCTTCATAAATGTTTTCACGGTTACCTAGAAGCACAACCATGTCAGCGCCGTTAGAGGTTCGTGCGTTTTGTACACCACTGCTATCAGTTAACAAATCTAATGCACTTTCAGTGGGTTGTAGGTCGCTAGATGTAGCAGCAGAAGACTGAGCGCCCACTAAACGCAACTGTAAATCTATCGCATTATTTCGATAAACACGGTTGGCATGTGAAATGTACTGGTTAATTTTAGTGTCGATATTAGACACATTGTTTGCAGCAGGTTGGGTGTAAAGCACCATCACATCGATGGTGGCTGCTGTTACTGTTGTTGCACAAAGCAGTGAAACTGCCATTGCCGTTAAACACTTAAACGTGTGTTTCATTTTTATATCCTTCTTGTTGTTTTATTTGAGCTTGTTGAATTTCCCGTGAAGTTCAACAGGCACTAGGGGATTAGTTTTGACCGAGATCGAAGACTTCTTCAGCATTGTCGTCGCTAAGCGGGCGTTCGCTGTCGGGTTCGCGTTCGATGTGGTTTTGCATCATTGAAGACTTAGGCGCGATCCATGCGTATTTATCGTTGCCTTCAAGCACAAACACATCGCGAGGCGTGGCTAAGTTTCCGTAGGTGGCATTTTCGCCAAGCGTTATAACGGCGGCGTAGAGAGAGCCTGCACCTGGGATATGCGCCTCTACAGTACGATCACCGTTTGGATGGGTGACAACGTGATCAACTTCACCGGTATAACTGCCGTCGAACTGTGGGATGTATAAGTCGAGGTATTCGCCAACTTCTACCGTCATTAATTCTTCACGATCAAGCTCAATGTAAGCTTCATCGGTCACATCAGCGGGGATATGACCTTCTGCTTCAAGTACTTTTTTACCTTCTTTTGACGTCGTCCAGACGATTGTGTCTTTCTCTGATTTACCGTTAATAGTCGTTGTAGCCTGAGTTTTTAACTCGGCTTTATTTTTCGGTTTGAAGGTATCGACACCTGTCGATAGCACTTTGCCGTTTCGTTGCTTTTCAACAGCGCTTCCGTTACCAACTGGTTTTGTATCCGTTTTCGCCGTCGCTACCTCATTTTTGTGAGAAGGAGAAGTGTCGATAAAGGTGAAAATACAGCCAATTGCTAAAATTGCCGTCGAAGCAGCAACAATACGCTTTTTCATTTTGTGTTCCTTTTATTTTTACTTACTGAATTTAGGAAATTGAACGTTAGAATTTAGCGACACACTGCTTCTTCACGCTTACTTTAAATGAGAGGCTCGAAGAACCAATGTGTTTAGTGAAATTGCTTAATGAATTAAGTAAGTCATTAAAACGTATAATATTTTTACTGTTGTAAAAGTATTAGTTTGCATAAGGATGTATTAAATTTAGCCCTTTAGTGCAGTGTAAATTTCTTCGTTGAAATACCAGTTTGCAAGATGTAGACCCAACACCGAGTCAGCTCGTTTTAATTAGGCTGGTGAGAACGAATAGGTCACCTAAAAATGGCTTCTGGATGATGAAAAGGGGACATCAAATAACAAAGGAAAAATTCCGCTTGGTAAGGGAGCTAGCAAGGTAACAACAGCGCAAAAATAAGCGGGATATGTAGGAAAAAGATAAAAAAAGAGCGAGTAAAACCCTTTACTCGCTTAAAAAGAAGGTCACCTCTTCTGAGGGAAAGTGACCGTCGGAGAAATAGTGGTTTTTCTTACGCTAATCGCTTAATGATTGAAGAAAAATCCATTCCTGCATTACCTTCTTCACAATGCATTTCAAACCATTTCGCAGCAAGCTCACCCATAGGTACTTGGGCGTTGACGCCCTTCGCGCCCTGCATGGCGAGACCTAAATCTTTAAGCATAAGTGCAGAGGCGAAACCGCCAGCAAAATCGTTATCAGCTGGGCTTTGAGGCCCTACACCTTTTACAGGACAATAAGTGGTCATTGACCATGTCTGTCCAGAAGCATTGGATGCAATATCGAAGAACACTTGCGCATCTAAGCCTAGTTTCTGGGCAAGCTGGAAACTCTCGCAAGTCGCAATCATGGTCGCGCCAAGTAACATGTTGTTACAAATCTTTGCTGCTTGTCCCGCACCATGGCCGCCCGCATGAACAATTTTTTTGCCCATTGCGCTAAGTACGCCTTGCGCTTTGTCGAATGCGTCAGCATCGCCACCCACCATAAACGTAAGCGTGCCGCCTGCAGCCGCTGCAACACCACCAGAAACCGGCGCATCCAGCATTTTAAGGCCTTTTTTCTCTGCCAGTTCGGACACACTCTTCGCCGTTTCTACGTCGATGGTGGAGCAGTCAATAAGCAAGGTGCCTTCTCGGACAGAATTCAGGATTTGATTTGAATAGATATCTTTTACGTGCTTGCCTGCTGGTAACATAGTGATAACGATCTCGGCCTCAGCAGCAGCTTGCTCTGTACTTTTCGAAATAGTGCAGCCTGCTTCTTTGGCTTTGGTCAGCGCCGCTTCGCTTAAGTCAAAGGCCAATACGTTGTAATCGTTCTTAACCAGGTTATCTGCCATCCCTGAGCCCATATTACCTAGGCCAATAAATGCAACTGTAGTCATAATCGTCTCCTGGTTTAGCCCATAGTTGGAATAACAAAGGCGTTGTCGTTCGAATCTGAGCCATCAGGCCAGCGCTGCGTAATAGTCTTAACCTTTGTCCAGAATTTCACCCCTTCCATACCGTGCTGGTTGGTATCACCAAATGCAGAGCGCTTCCAGCCCCCAAAGGTGTGGTAAGCAACTGGCACAGGAATAGGTACATTAATCCCTACCATGCCCACGTTTACACGTTGCGCAAATTCGCGCGCCGCATGGCCGTTACGGGTGTACATAGCAACGCCATTACCGTATTGGTGGTCGCTTGCTAAGTTAACTGCTTCGTTGAAATCTTTCGCTCGCACCATTTGAAGCACTGGACCAAAAATCTCTTCTTGGTATGAACGCATGTCTTTGGTCACGTGGTCAAAGAACGTTGGGCCGATGAAGTAGCCTTGACTGTCGTCTGGGATTTGACTGGTTCTACCGTCGTAAACAAGCTCAGCGCCTTCTTCTATGCAAAGGTCGATATAGCCTTCAACGCGCTCTTTGTGAGCAGCAGTAACCACAGGGCCATAATGAGCGTTGGGATCTTCACTATGACTTACCATAATGTCTTTAATAGCCGGAATAAGCTTGGCTTTCAGTTTTTCAGCTGTTTCATCGCCTACAGGCACTACTACAGGTAGCGCCATACAGCGCTCACCGGCACTGCCGTATGCAGCACCTACCAGGTCGGTTACCACCTGATCCAAATCTGCATCAGGCATTACAATGCCATGGTTTTTCGCGCCACCCATTGCCTGAACGCGCTTACCTGCGCGTGCGCCGCGCTCGTAAACGTAGTTAGCGATATCAGAAGAGCCTACAAAACTCACAGCCTTGATAGTTTGATGATCTAAAATACCGTCAACCACTTCTTTGTTACCGTGTACAACGTTAAGGACACCTGCTGGAAGGCCGGCTTCAATCATAAGCTTTGCCAGTTCAACAGGTACTGACGGATCGCGCTCTGATGGCTTTAAAATGAACGCGTTACCGCAGGCAATTGCCACACCGAACATCCACATCGGGATCATGGCCGGGAAGTTAAATGGCGTAATACCTGCCACTACACCAAGTGCTTGGCGCATGGAGTACACATCGATTCCTGGGCCTGCGCCTTCAGTATATTCACCTTTTTGCGCATGAGGGATACCACAGGCAAACTCGATAACTTCAAGGCCGCGCTGAATATCACCTTGCGCATCAACCAACACTTTACCGTGCTCGCTTGATAATAGTGCCGCTAAGCGGTCGCGGTTTGCTTCAACTAATTCTTTAAACTTGAACATAACACGAGCGCGTCGTTGAGGATTTGTTGCTGCCCACTCAACCTGTGCAGCTTGGGCTGTTTCAATTGCATAGGCCAAAGTTGAAGCGTTAGCCAAGCTTACTTCAGCCTGTACTTCACCTGTGTTAGGCGCAAATACTGACGCAGTATTTTCGCTGCTATCCTCAAAATCTTTACCTGCAATAAAGTGAACAATCTTTCTCATGACATAGCTCCTGTAATTTTTAACAATATTGAAACCTTGTGTTTGCAAAGGCAATACATATACTTGCAGTATGGTGCTGTAAAAATGCAGGTGTTTGGGTGAATTGGGATGACATGCGCTTGTTTCTTGGATTAGCAAGAAATGGTCGTGTAGCTATTGCAGCTAAAGGCTTAAAGGTAGACCCTACAACGTTAATTCGTCGTGTAAAAAAACTGGAGGACTCATTAAATTGCAAGTTGTTCGAGCTAACTAAAAAGGGATATGTGCTCACCACCCATGGTAGTGAGTTAGTAACTTATATCGAAAAAGCGGAGCACTATTTTTTAGAGGCGCAAAATGAATTAGGTGATGAACGTTCACATTTAGCGGGCACGATTAGAGTAAGCGTTTCTGAAGGCTTCGGCAGTTGGTTTTTGGCGCCATTACTCCCCGATTTTAAAAAGCAGTATCCAGGGATAAGTATTGAGCTAGTAGCAACCAGTGGTTTTTTAAACCTCAATAAACGGGAAGCTGATATGGCTATCTTACTGGAAAAACCTAGCAAAGGCTTACTGGTTACCCAGAAGCTGACTGACTATAATCTTTATCTTTATACCCATCAGTCTCTTATCAGCAACAACAAACCAAAAACATTAAAAGACCTTACCGCGTTTAATCTAGTGAGCTATGTGCCCGATTTGGTTTATGCCCCACAATTGAAGTTCATTGAGGAGACCGCGCTGTCACAATTAAGTGCGCTTCGCAGCACCAGTATTAATGCTCAGTATCAAATGCTTGTAAATGGCGCAGGAGTAGGCATTCTGCCTAAATTTATGGCTGAAACTCAGCCAGGCTTAGTTAGACTCATTGAGAATGAGATTCATATCAAGCGTACGTTTTGGTTGGCTACACATAAAGAAACTCATTCACAGGCCCGTTTCCAAGTATTCACCAAGTGGCTTATAGATAACGTTGCACAATATCGTTCAAGGTTTCTCGAGTAAAAAATTAGACGTTTTTCTACTATCTTTTACTAGGTAGATATGTGAAAAAATAGGGGAGAAGCGAAAAAAGCTGATTGGGTTTACCGTAAGTGATGAATGTGGTCTAGGCTATATTTATTGCATGACTAAGCTAGGTTATACGATATTGTTGAAAAGCAAAGTTAAGCATCACGCTTTGTGAATCTTGCATACATTTATCAAATTATAGTTAAGGCAAGCTTATTAACTGCCGATACGAATTATATTACTGCCATTCTCTGTCAGGGAAGATCCTATGTTCAATAAACACTTAATTAAAGAAAACGAAGCACTTAAAGAGGAACTACACATACTCAAGCAAGTGCGAGACGGGTTACGTGAAGATATGATTTTTCTTCGCCTAAACGAGCGTGGTGAAATAGACGCAGTTAACGGGATGTTCGAAGAGGAACTAGGTTACTCATTGTCTCAAGTGAAAGGTAAACGCTTTTTTGAATTTGTTCCTGAAATTGCACGGAACACTCCTCATTTTAAAAAGTTAAAAGATGCTATAGAGCGGCGCGTTCACTACTGGGGAGCAATAGAGTTTGTACGTGAAAACGGAGAAGAGGCGTGGCTGCGTGGTGTAGTAGAGCCTATTTTCGATATTAATGGCAACATACATAAATTTTCGGTAAACCTTAATGACCTTACGCGCACCATTGCTAAGTCGAAAGAGCACGAAGATTTAGTAGCAGCTTTACACAAATCTAATGCGGCGATCGAGTTCGATCTCAATGGTGTAATTCAAGACGCTAATGAAGCCTTTTTGAAAACCGTTAAATACAGTTTGAACGACATAAAGGGTAAGCATCATAGAATATTCTGCGATACTGAATACGCTAATTCCATGGAATACAAAAATTTTTGGGATCGCCTAGCCCGTGGCGAATTCGTTGCAGGGCGCTTTGAACGTTTTGATGCCCATGGCAACAGCTTTTGGTTAGAGGCGACTTATAACCCTATTTGTGATTCTCACGGTCGCATGTATAAAGTGGTTAAACTAGCTACTGATATTACTGAGCAAGTAGCGCGCGAAAATGCGGTTTCCAGTGCAGCCGATATCGCCTACCACTCTTCTAACAACACCGATCAAATTGCGTCACGAGGCACAGAAGTCATTCGGGAACTACTTTCTGAAATGTCCTCACTATCGCAGCAAATGGACCGAGCAAAAGAAGGGATTAACGCCTTAGACGCTCAGTCTCAACAAATTGCCACAATCATAGGCAGCATTAGTGCTATTGCAGAACAGACTAACTTACTTGCTTTAAACGCTGCTATTGAGGCAGCACGTGCCGGTGATCAAGGCCGAGGCTTCGCGGTTGTTGCGGACGAAGTGCGCCAGTTAGCGTCGCGTACTACAGAAGCCACGGAAGAAATTATCAATGTGGTTAAACATAATCAGACACTGGCGACAGACGCGGTAGACCTTGTTAACGAGGGTGATGAAAAAGCGCAATCTGGTCTTAATTACGCGAAAGAAGCAGGTGAAGTCATCGAGCAAATTCAAGGCGGGGCTAAAGAAGTTGTTGATGCGGTAGGGCAGTTTACCAGTCGCCTAGGGAATTAGTCGTCGTTTTAGTCGCCCTTATAATAGCTAGTGTGTGCCGTCCTGAAATACGTATCTTCCGTTAAATACAGAAGCGCTTCTATTCTTTAGAAGAAGATATTTTTTGAAAATTGAATTCATCCTATCGAGGTAGGGTGAATTTTCTTCATCTAGTCAACGGGTGAAAATGCTTTTCAGTTTAGCTTAAAACTCATACAAGCTGGCGCTTTTTATTGCAATTAGCTTTGCGGACTTGCAGCATACTAGACGTGTTTACCCTTTGCCGATCATGCCTTTATGGAAAGCCCTATGACCAGAATACATCCAAATGCTGTTTGTGTTACTGTACTAACTGCTGCATCTTTTTTTAGCAATTTAACCTTCGCTAATACCTCACAAGCCATGTCTCCATCAGTGGGTACCGAAACAATAGAAAGCGCTGCATTATCAGAAAATAAAACGCCGCTTATCCCTATGGCCACTTACCCGATAGATAACAAGCCCCTGCCTCGGTTTAGCGTTGATGCAAGCTGGCCATCGTTGCCAGAAACCTGGATGCTCGGGCAGGTGTCGGGTCTTTCTATCGATAAATATGATCACGTGTGGGTATTGCAGCGTCCCAACTCTCTGGGCAAAACCGATACAGGGCTTGTTGCAACGCCACCCACCGCAGTGTGTTGTGAACCAGCGCCCCACGTTATTCGCTTTACGCCCGATGGCGAGGTAGCTACAGCATGGGGCGGCGAAAGCAACGCACCCACGATAGACGGCGTAAACCAATGGCCGGTAAACGTTCACGGGCTATTTGTTGATAAGAATGACACGGTTTGGTTAGCTGGCAATGGCAAAGATGACCATGTGTCTGTGGGATTCACTTTTGATGGCGAGTTTGTGAAAGGCATAGGTAGGCGAGGGCAGACCAACGGCAATATGGACCTGCATACATTGGGTAATCCCGCAGATATGTTCATGGACAGTACACACAACGAGTTAGTGATTGCCGATGGCTATATCAATGCGCGCATAGCAAGTTTTGATGTTGAGAAAGAGAAGGCGACTCACGTGCTTGGTGCTTATGGAGAAAAGCCATTAGGGCCCACTCGTGAAGGAGATTTTGATCAGTCCCAAGCTACTCAGCCGCAAAAGCAGGGAATAGACCCGGAAAACCCGTTATTTGGGAATATCGTGCATTGTATAAATCAAGACAGCGACGGGTTTATCTATGTTTGCGATCGTCGAAACAACCGTCTTCAGATATTTAAACGGGAGAAAAACGGTGATATCCGCTTTGTAAAAAACTTTGCCGTACGACCAGAGACTGGGGGGCTAGGTACAGCAACTGATGTGGCATTTTCACCCGATGGAAAATACTTATACGTTGCTGACATGATGAACGGGCGTATTTGGATTTACGATAGAAAATCTCATGAAAAGCTAGGCTCGATAGGTAAGAACGGTCGCTATCCAGGCCAATTTATATGGCTACACAGTATTGATACCGATAGCGAAGGAAACCTGTATACCACTGAAGTTAATACGGGTAGACGAGTTCAAAAGCTGGTATTCCAGGGCGTTAAATAACGCCCTTATATGGCGGTCATGACCGTTTTCGGATTTGGGCGCAAAGGCAAAGAAAAATACCTAAACGCGCCCCAGAAATTTACCATCGGTTTTTTAGAAACAAATGACCATGCAGAAATTAGTCATGCAATGCGTTTAAAAATGGCACCTTAAAGCGCTCAAAAGCTTCAATGTGAGGCAAGTGGCCTAACCCTTCTAATTCAACAACATGGATGTTTGAGTTACGTGCTTTTACTTCCTTGCCTAGTCTGTCGTAGCGACCTAATTCTCTATTTACGTCGTTATGTTTGTTAGCACGGCCAGGCGCTGTGCGATCACGGGTACCTAATATTAGTGTGGTTGGCAGGGTTAAACTATCAAACTCTTCAATAACCGGCTGTGTAAATATCATATCGTAGGTCAGCGCATTAACCCGTGCTAGCATTTCCCAGTCTGGGCCGTTTATCCACCCTTGTAAAAACTCGGCATGCTCAGCATATGTGTTGTTCCACGCCCCATCATAATAGTTTTTTGTTTGATAATTAACGATCATATCTGGCGTTTTTTTAAGCTCACTTTGGTATACCGTTTCGATGTCGGTGTAACTTTCATACAGCAAGTAGTTTTCTAAACCTATGGGGTTTATCAAAATAAGGCTTTCGCTTGTGTCTGGAGAAAGCAATGCAAATCGCGTAGCCAACATACCGCCCATGGAGTGCCCTACAATAATACTTTTTTCGATGTTTAAAGACTGCATTAGTTGTCGCGTATTGTTTGCAAGCGTGGCAAAACTGTACTGATATTGTGTGGGTTTAGACGATTTTCCAAAGCCTATTTGGTCGGGTATAAGCACACCATAGCCCTGACTATGCAGAAGGCGAGCTGTACTTTCCCAATACGAACCGTTGAAATTTTTGCCGTGAAAAAGTGTTACAACCGGCCTGTCTTTTTTAGGTGGCAAAAACATATAAGCCATTTCAAGATCGATCCCCTGTGAAGAGAAGCTAAACATTTTTACATCGAATGGATATTCCACTGTGCTCAAACGTTTATCAAATTTGGGGCGGGCTAGCGAATTGGCGTTAGTTCCCAGTGCAAGAGAGACGTGTGAAAAGAGTAGCAATGACAGCATGCCATGAATTAGCAATACTTTTACATTTTTGAGCATAAATCACCTTCTGGCCGGTTCAAGAGCGGAACGAGCCCAGTATGGCATACCCGCTTTTATCTACCCACTCATCCTCGCCTAGATACGACAACAGTACAAAATTTAGCGATGCTTCCCGACAATCTCAATATGGCGCAAATGCTCTTGCTGTGTTCTTTTGATTATCCTTACTTTATTTTTTCATTATTTGTAATCAAAAATAACCATTTTGATAGCCTTTAAAGGTAAGAGTGTGTAAAAAGTGATTTTACTTTTTATTAAATTTATAAAATTTACAATTAAAGTTAACAAATTAAAGTGCTTCTATATCAAGTGTTTATCGTCTTGTTGCTATATCTTGATAAAAACTTGTTAAATTTTTGGTTGACGGGGATAACAAACGGTGGTCATATTCTCACATGTTGAGCATTTGATCTTTGTGTGAGCATTTGGGTTTTAGTGATGTTTTTCCCGATTTCTCCAAGATACGAAGACTCTTCAAAAATTACACTCCACACAATTACGAAAGAATAATAGAGGGTTCACAATGGGACTAGATACAACGAAACACGTGACGCAATCAACTCAGTGCGCTAAACGAGCATCTTTAAGTTTGATTGCTGCCGCAGTAATGGCTGCCACTGTGCCAACGTTAGGTATGGCGCAAGAGCTAAGCCAAGAAAAGCCGATGTACGTACCACCTAGTGAACCCAATGAATTTCTTGATGGCAGAGTGCAAGTTAACTTCTTAGCTATGCAGAATTATCAAGCTATCCAAGCCAAAGATGGTGCGTTCCGTCCAGAAGATGAAACCCAGTCTGACGGTTTCGGGCGTCTTCGCGTTAACTTAATGTTCAAGTTCAAAATTACCGAAAACATAACTGCCGATATTGATATTGCAGAAGAGCCAAACGACTTCGGTAATAATGGCGATAGAGACTTCTCATTCCACCAAGATTTTGCCGGTGTCGAGTTTGATATGCTTGGTTTGACTGGCTATGAAAAAGAGAACGCTAGCCTTATTTTACGCGTGGGCAACATAGGTGCTTCTCCTTTCCAGTTTAAAGGTTTTCAAGACGGTGCGGACAACCAAGGCAACGCACTTATCGGTAACGGCATTAACGACTACGCCACTGCCGAAAACGGTATTCAGCTAAGCTACACCGAAACATTCGATAGCGGCATTCTTCGTTCATACAACGTGGCGGGTCACATGACTACGTCAAGCTTTGGTGAAGCTTTCCAAGAAGATCGCGGCTACAACTACCGCTTGCAAGGTACCTTGGAATTTGAAGGTGGTTTTAAAGCCGGACTTAACTTCTTCAATGCTAATCAAGGCGATCAACTTGTATTCGAAAACGGCCTTGCCAGCTTAGATGGCGTTACTACTACGAACTATCGTTTTGGTGATGGTGAAAACTATAACTTTTCTGCGTCTGCCTCAAGCGAACGTGATACTCACGTAGGTGCACTACCTGGCTTGAATCAGTCTATTATGCAGCTTAACTTGGCGTATCAGCCAAGCGACCAAACCAGCGTTATTTTAATGCTAGGTAAAGCAACCGATGATTACACCTTTGCAGATGTTGACGGTAATGCCGTTGCCGGTATCACTTACTTCGGTAATGAAGGCGTGTTAGACCCAACGGGTACTACATTCGACTCTAATCAAGTCATTGAAGCTGATTCATCAGTTGAATACTGGGTAGTAGAAGCACAACAGTACATTATTCCAGAAAAGCTCTATGTTGCTGCACGTTATGCAGAATCTGAAAATACGTCAGACCTTATTGAACAAACAGACAATGAAGTTACTCGTCTACAGGTATCTGCGGGCTATTGGATCAACGACCGTACCCTTTGGAAAGTGGAATATGTAGACCAAGACGAAGGCGTTAATTCAGGTGGCCAAATTGGCGCAGGTTTCGACGGCCTAACGTCTGAAATTTCAGTCAAGTTTTAATCGCTAGCCGAGTTTTAACACAAAAGGTTAGGCACTACGTTGTTTCGCTGCCTAACCACCTAACTTACTTTAATACCTCTGATTTTCTTATCCCCGCGTTAACCAAATTTGGGCGGGGAGGGGAAAGTCATATCTGATAAGAGTACAAAGGGGAGAGACCCGATGTTAAAAAAACTATCTTTAATTATAGCCAGCGCACTAACCATTAATGTGGCGGCGCAAGCAGAAACTATCACTATCGCTACCGTAAATAATGGCGACATGATCACCATGAAGTCGCTTAGCAGCGAGTTTGAAAAGCAGCACCCTGATATTGACCTTAAATGGGTTACGCTAGAAGAGAACATTCTTCGCCAGCGCGTTACTACTGACGTTGCTACTAGCGGTGGGCAATACGATGTAATGACAATTGGCACTTATGAAGTACCAATTTGGGGCAAGCAAGGCTGGCTTACCGAACTTAACGGGCTAGGCGACGATTACGATATTGACGATTTATTACCTGCTATTCGCAGTGGCCTTTCAGTAGACGATAAGCTCTATGCTGCGCCGTTTTACGGTGAAAGTTCTATGGTGATGTATCGCACCGACCTAATGGAAAAAGCGGGCTTAGAAATGCCAAAAGCGCCTACGTGGAGCTTTATCAAAGAAGCTGCTGCAGCGATGACAGATAAAGACGCCGGGGTATACGGCATTTGTCTTCGCGGTAAAGCTGGGTGGGGCGAAAACATTGCGCTATTAACATCAATGTCTAACTCTTTTGGTGCTCGCTGGTTCGACGAAAATTGGAAGCCGCAGTTCGATTCTAAAGCGTGGAAGGACACCTTAGAGTACTACGTAGATGTAATGGAAAAATACGGTCCTCCTGGCGCTTCAGCCAATGGTTTTAACGAGAACTTGGCTCTGTTCCAAACCGGTAAATGCGGCATGTGGATTGACGCTACCGTAGCGGGTGGCTTTGTTACTAACGAAAAAGACTCTGAAGTTGCCGACAAAGTAGGCTTCGCGCTTGCTCCTGATAACGGTTTAGGTAAACGCGGTAATTGGCTATGGGCTTGGACTTTAGCTATTCCTTCAAGCAGTAAGAAAACCGATGCGGCGATGAAGTTCATCAGCTGGGCAACATCAAAGGGCTATTCAAACTTAGTTGCAGATAAAAAAGGTTGGGCAAATGTACCTCCGGGCACACGTACCTCATTGTATGAGAACGACGCTTATTTAGAAGCCGCACCGTTTGCACAAATTACCCTAGATTCGATTAATTCAGCAGATCCTAAGAACCCAACGGTAGAGCCTGTGCCCTACGTAGGTATTCAGTTTGTGGCAATTCCTGAGTTCCAAGGTATTGGTACCGCAGTAGGTCAGCAGTTTAGCGCCGCGTTAACCGGCCGAATGACGGTAGACCAAGCACTGCAAAGCTCACAGCGTTTAGTTGAGCGCGCTATGCGCAAAGCACGCTACCCAAAATAGACAGCGTTAACCACAGGGAAAGTGCTTTATTGCACTTTCCCATTTAATAATTATAAGAGGGCTAGTCATGGCGACCACACAATCTCGTACTTTAGCCAAAATCATGCTTTTCCCTTCGGTCTCTTTGCTTTTAGCATGGATGATCGTGCCTTTATGCATGACCCTTTATTTCTCGGTATTAGACTATAACTTGCTTATGCCGGGCGATAACGAATTTATCGGCTTTCTCAACTACGAGTTCTTTTTAACTGACCCCGCGTTTATCGAGTCATTTTTTAACACCCTGTTGCTAGTAGGCGGTGTGTTGTTTATCACTATTTGTGGCGGAATTGGCTTAGCGGTTTTATTAGACCAGGCAATATGGGGGCGAAACTACGTACGCATTATGGTACTTGCGCCATTTTTCGTTATGCCTACGGTATCGGCGCTGGTATGGAAAAACATGTTCATGAACCCAGTAAATGGTCTGTTTGCCCACTTTGCTGAGTTTATTGGCGTAACGCCTATCGACTTTTTTGCTGAACTACCTTTGCTATCAATTATTATCATCGTGTCGTGGCAGTGGCTACCGTTTGCAGCACTGATTTTGCTTACGGCTATTCAATCGCTTGACCGCGAACAGCTAGAAGCGGCAGATCTTGATGGTGCAGGTCCATGGAGCAAGTTTGTTTATATTGTGTTGCCCCACCTTTCTCGTGCGGTCACGGCAGTAATTCTAATTGAAACGATTTTCTTATTATCGATTTTCGCTGAAATCCTTGTGACGACCAGCGGTGGCCCTGGATATTCTTCGACCAACATTACTTACCTTATTTATACCCAGTCGCTTCTTCAGTTTGATGTAGGCGGTGGTTCTGCAGGCGGCATTGTGGCAGTGGTCATTGCCAATATTGTTGCTATTTTCCTAATGCGCCTTATTGGCAAGAACTTAGAGGGATAAGTGATGGCGATTAAAGATACGAATAAATCAAAACTTATCTACACCCTTGCGGCGTGGACAGTAAGCGGGATGATTTTCTTCCCCATTCTTTGGACGATTATTACAAGCTTTAAAACAGAGTCAGAAGCCATTTCTGCTTCGCCTAGTTTGTTTATGTTTGATTGGACCTTAGAGAACTATGCAGAGGTGCTTTCTCGGTCTCCTTATTTCGACCATTTTATGAATTCCGTTGTGATTTCGCTTGGGGCTAGTCTTCTTGGGCTGCTTATTGCAATCCCAGCTGCTTGGTCCATGGCGTTCGTTCAAACTAAGCGCACAAAGAACCTACTTATGTGGATGCTCTCTACCAAGATGCTTCCTCCTGTGGGCGTGTTAATTCCTATTTACCTGCTATTTCGCGATTTTGGATTACTGGATACACGCATTGGTTTGGTCATCGTAATGACGCTTATCAACCTGCCTATTATGGTGTGGATGCTTTATACCTACTTTAGAGAAATCCCTAACGAAATCTTAGAAGCGGCACGCATGGATGGCGCAGGAATAAAACAAGAGATCTTTCAGGTGCTGTTGCCGATAGCGCTGCCAGGCATTGCGTCAACATTGCTGTTGAACGTTATCTTGGCGTGGAACGAAGCATTCTGGACCCTCATTCTTACTGCAGCTAACGCAGCGCCCCTTACCGCGTTTATTGCCAGTTACTCAAGCCCAGAGGGGTTATTTTACGCAAAACTATCGGCTGCATCCGTGATGGCCGTGGTACCAATTCTTATTCTTGGTTGGTTTAGTCAGAAACAGTTAGTGCGCGGCTTAAGCTTCGGCGCAGTTAAATAGGAGAGCTTCAAAATGGGAAGTATTACCTTAAAACAAGTAACAAAAAGCTTCGGCGACGTTAACGTGATTAAGCCGTTGGACTTAGAAATTCGAGATGGTGAATTTATTGTATTCGTTGGGCCGTCGGGTTGCGGTAAGTCAACCTTACTTCGCATGATTGCCGGCCTTGAAGATACTACAAGCGGTACTATCGAAATCGATAATCAAGATGCGACAGACATGCCGCCAGCACAGCGGGGTTTGGCTATGGTGTTCCAGTCTTACGCCCTTTACCCTCATATGTCGGTGCGTAACAACATTGCGTTTCCACTAAAACAGGCGAAAGTAGACCCTGCAATTATTGAACAGAAAATTGAAAAAGCGGCGAAAATGCTAAACCTTACCGATTACCTTGACCGCAAACCGGGTCAACTTTCGGGCGGTCAGCGCCAGCGTGTTGCTATCGGACGTGCTATAGTACGTCAGCCTTCAGCGTTCTTGTTCGATGAGCCGCTGTCGAACTTAGATGCATCACTTCGCGTTAATATGCGCCTAGAAATATCTGAACTTCATAAAAGCTTAGATACCACCATGATTTATGTTACCCACGATCAAGTTGAAGCCATGACCATGGCCGACCGTATTGCGGTATTTAATGGCGGTATTATTGAACAAGTGGGTACGCCTTTAGAGCTTTACCAAAAGCCAGTAAATCAATTTGTTGCAGGCTTTATCGGTTCGCCAAAAATGAACTTTATTAGTGTAGATACCAAAGCAGGTGACCCGACGTGTAGCTTAGGTGTGCGCCCAGAGCACTTTAGAATTACCGAAGAAAAAGGGCTGTGGACCGGTAGAGTTGGGGTTATTGAGCACCTCGGGTCTGAGACTTTCTTACATGTTCATGTAGAGGGTATCGGTACGCTAACAGTGAAAGCCGACGGGGATTGTAAAGTCGCTTACGGCGACACCATTAACCTAACGGCCGCGCAAGAGAAAATCATGCACTTCGACAAAGATGGCGTAACCATCCCCGAGTTGTCTTGGGGAGAAAAAACGTCATCTTCGGCAGCTTAATTGTATTGATTGCATTAATGGCATTGTTGCAGTGCGATACGCAAGGCTTTGATGAGTGCATTCCAAGTACACTATTAGGTTCCCAACGTTAACTAATAGTGTACTTCTTTGCAGTTAAAGCATTAGCGCTCAACTAAAAGAAATTACAAAAGTAAAACGTTTTAAAAACGCAATTTAGCCAGTAATCGTAGCAAGGTATGAAGGCATACCTTCTAAAGATGGTTAGACTAAGCAAGGAATTATTATGGAGCAGAAAAAGCCAACAGTAACAAATGCCGATATAGAGTTGGTTATTTTTGACTGTGATGGAGTACTTATTGACAGCGAGATTTTGTGCAAGCGCGTACTTATCTCTATGCTGCATGACCTTGGCGTAAAAATAGATGACGATTACTTTGATAAGCACTTTTTAGGTAAAAGTTATGATTCTGCAAAAGCGCAAATAGCCGAAGATTTTAATATCAGCCTCCCCGTAGCGTTTAGGGATGATTATTTAACAGCGCTTCTAGCGGTGTTCGCTGAAGAGCTTATTCCCACACCTGGCCTAGAGACTATCTTACAGCGCCTTGTAGTAAGAAAATGTATTGCGACCAGTAGTCATCCTGAACGGGTCTCATTTTCTTTAAAAACAACGGCGCTAGAAACGGTTTTTAATGGGTATGTAACTACTAGCGCAGAGGTAACACGGGGAAAACCTGCGCCCGATATTTTTCTTCTTGCTGCTAAAAAAATGCGGGTTCCACCTGAAAAGTGTTTAGTGATAGAGGATTCAGATGCAGGCATTGAGGGTGCGTTAAGTGCCGGAATGTCGGTAGTGAAATACACGGGGGCGAGTCATTTAGAAGGGGGAGTATCAAGTGCATTTAAAGGCGTACCGGTGATCGAGCACTGGCGCGAGCTCCCTGGCCTTTATCCAACGTTGTTTACACCATTTAACTAAGCTCAGTACTAATACCTCACAATATTGAAGGTACTTCTTAAGCTTATTTCCACTCTTCCTTTGTTTCCCATTGCTCCACCCAAGTAGGCAGAGCTTTGGGGGGCATAGGGCGTGCTACGCCGAAACCCTGCGCAAGTTCACAACCTAGTGTTAATAATGATGCTCCATGGGCAACAGTTTCCACACCTTCAGCAATAACACTACGGTTAAATGAATTGGCCAAGGCTATTACACCGATAACAATCGTTTTATCTTCTAAGTCTTCTAACATATCGCGAACGAACGACTGGTCTATTTTGATCACCTCGGCGGGCAGGCGTCTTAAGTAAGTTAAAGACGAGTAACCCGTTCCGAAATCATCAATGGCAAAGGTAACACCGAGATTTACACAGTCTTCCATAATCTCAGACACATTTTTGATATTAGATAGCTTGCTGGTTTCAAGTACTTCTAACTGAATTGCTTTAGGTGGTGTTTCGGGTACTTTTGAAAGCAAATTCTTTAAACGAGTAGGGAAGTTTCTTTGCTGTATCTGCAATGCAGAAATGTTCACGCTAATTTTTATGTCTATGCCCAATTGTTTCCATTGGTAATGCTGCCGCAGCGATTCTTCGATAACCCATTCGCCAACGTCAATACTAAGCGAATGATTTTCGATAAAGGGTAAAAACTCTGCCGGAGAGAGAAGCCCGCGTATTGGATGCTGCCAGCGAATCAACGCTTCTGCGCCAACAATTGTTCCAGTGCGCATATTCACTTTTGGTTGGTAATAAAGTTCAAACTCATTATTTTTAAGAGCGTTCTCAATACTTTTTATTATTTCGTGGCGAGTTTTAATCGCATCTTCTGACTCGATATCGAAAAGGTGGAAACAGTTTTTACCTTTCTGTTTCGCTAAGTACATCGCTTGGTCTGCATGTCTAATCAGCTGTTCAGCATCGGTATCGTCGGTAGGGTAGACGGTTAATCCAATGCTTGCTGAGACTTTAAGTTCATTTTCACCATATTTAACTGGGGTTGAAGCTGCTTTAAGCATGTTCTTTACAGTAGGCCCAAAGTCTTGGGCTTGCTTTAAATTAGTAAGTACTGCTACAAACTCATCTCCACCAAAACGGGAAATGGTATCTCCTTGGTTTAGCGTGCTTTTGAAGCGATGAGCCAATGTAATGAGAAGCTCGTCTCCTACACTGTGCCCAAACGTATCGTTTATTTCTTTGAACCCGTCTAAATCAAGTAATACAACAGCGGCGTAACGTTCATTTGTCTGGCAATGTTTAAGTGCACTATCCAAACGTTCAGCGAGTAAAGTGCGGTTAGGTAAATTAGTCAACACATCGTAGTGAGCCATCTGCTCAAGACGATATTGCTGTTCTTTTGTTTCGGAAATATCGCTAAAAATAGCGATATAGTTTTTGATGGTGCCGTCATCATCTCTTACTGCACTAACCGTTAGTAATTGAGCATATATTTCGTGGTTTTTTCTCTTGTTCCAAACTTCTCCTGCCCAATAGCCGTCATTGATTATTGACTTCCATAGGTTCTCGTAAAATTCCGGAGACTGCTTTCCAGATTTAAACATACTGGGCTTGTTGCCTATTACCTCGTTTCGCGAGTAGCCGGTTATCTCTTCAAAGGTTTTGTTTACATCTATAATGTTCGATTCACTATCGGTAATAAAGATGCCTTCTCGGGCGTGAGAGAAGACACTGGCTGATAACTTTAATTTATCTTCTAAGCGTTTGTTTACAGTAATGTCTTGAACTAATGAAACGACGCTAATTACTTTGCCAGAGAAGTCTAAGATAGGGGTGCTGTACCATTCGCAAGTGATTGTTTCGAGCAAACGAGTGAGGTTATCGTTTACTCTACGAACAGTTTTTTTGCCCTCAACTAGTATTTCGAATACGTCATTTATTTCATTACGTAATTCAATTGGAACCACAAGCTCCGAGGCATGCTTACCTATAGCTTCTTCCTTGCTATAGCCAAAGATCAATTCAGCCGATTTGTTCCAATCAGTGCAGATGAAGTCAGTATCCCAAGTTACGCACCCTAAAGGTGTGTTTTCAATATGACTTGCTAAGATATCTCGACTTTCCTGCAGTGAATTTTGACTATCAATAAGTTGTTTTTCAGCATCTAGGCGCGTTCTAGCCATCTGTGCAAAACGTAGCTGTAGCTTTCTTAGCTCTATACTGCCCTTTGTCGATATCTCATCAACCTCTTTACCTTCGGCCAACGCTGTAGTCGACTTCAAAAGCGTTTTTATGGGTATCAAAACATTTTTGCGAATTAGCCATACTAAAACACCGACAAAAAATAAAACGATCAACGCCAATATGAGAGTGGTTGTCATTAATCTGGTATCAATTGCTTCAAACGTTTCTTTCAGCGGAATACCAATGGTGATGTTGATATGCTTCCCATCATCAAATAGCGGGTGTGTTACATAAACGCGTTGATAAGGGCCTTCACTCATAAAAACAGTGTTATTTAATGCTGCGTTTGTATATGCGCTCTTATTTCCCTTAATCTTTCCCTCTATCTCTAGCTGTGTGCCTATTAGTTCTTGTCTGGTGGGGAATGCTGCTACAATTTTGTTTTCACTATCAGTTATAAATGCAACCGTATCATCAGGAAGATAAGACTCAGAGAGTATCTCATTCCACCAATCTAGAGATATAACAGCTACAACCAACCCTACTAAATTGCCCTGTTTTTGATTTATGACGGGGTAGGCAAAATTAATACTAGTTAAATTTGTAGCCCTGTCTATTTGAAATTCGCTGATCGAAAATTTACGGGTGGCGATAGCGTGTTGTATATAAGGTCGGTCGTAAACGTTCACCGAACTTTTTAATTCTCGGGCATTACATAACAATTGGCCATCTGCCTTTGGAACACCTAGATTGACATAATTACTGTTTACTTTGAGCACGTTAGCAAGGAAGCGACTGCACTGTGGTGAACTAGGCTGCTGCACTGCGTCGAACTGCGCCAAATTCTTTAGAAAATATCGCGTTTCTTCAATAAGGTTCGATTGTATTTTAGAGTGTGTTTTTGTTGTGTTTACTGCTTGGCTAACCGCAGCTTTTATTGCTTGCTCTCTTTCAACGTATGCGTCGTAGGAGATGCCAATGAAACCGGGTATGGCAATCATAGAAATTAGAATAATAACTCTTGCCTGTAGTGTCTGAAAAAGTTGTGACATGTAATTCGATTAAATCCATTTAAGCTGAGTAGTTTGGCGAACATCAGTGATTTTAGACATTCACAACTTTCTAAAAAATTATATGTGCGATCAGTTAATAGCAGCTAGAGCCAGTATAGTAAAAATATTATAGAACGGTTATTAAAGATAAAATGATCAGTTTAAGTAAAGGTGATTCAACTTTTATAGGTGCAGGCTTTCTTTAAAAAAATATAGCCATTAGCTAGCCCCTTTTAGCGAGTGCTATTGATAAGTAATACCATTCCTGCATTCCCACGCTTCGCTAGGAAACTTG
The DNA here is from genome assembly GCF_027563165.1 of Alteromonas sp. PRIM-21. Lineage (NCBI taxonomy): Bacteria > Pseudomonadati > Pseudomonadota > Gammaproteobacteria > Alteromonadales > Alteromonadaceae > Alteromonas > Alteromonas sp. PRIM-21. Next base: position 79,623 of record NZ_JADOEK010000002.1, read on the forward strand.
CCAGCGCCTGTTGGGTGGGTAATTATCTACGCGTGCTGGTATAAACGGTGCTGATCTCAAACGCGTGAAAACGTAAAAGTAGAAAACTAGGGTTTAAAACAAACAAAGCCTCTTGCGAGGCTTTGTTTCGGGTTACATCAGTGTAATTTTAAAGTACATATTACTTATAAAAGTAAGGGCCAACCCAGCTAAAGCTCTCACCGTTAATGTCAACTTTGTGTTTTGCACTGTTGTCATTATTGCTGTTAGCAATAATAAAAAGCTGTGTACCGCCCTTTACGTCGGTAATACGCACACCAGTGTACGCGTCGCTATCTAAAACGACTTCAAGGTTTTTGATACTGCTTCTTGAGTTTATCGACGATTCACTCACTGGGCTGTATGAACCATGAGGTTCTACTACAGAAACAAACAAAGTGTCTTGGGTATCGTTTCGTCTTAGCGTAATAGCTGCATCACGGCGCAGGTTAAAGTCTGGATCGTTTGCGCCGATGCGAGTCAAATACACCTCGTCTTCAGCGTCAGTAACCGTAGTCAACGTGTAGTACTTGCCATGCTGAAGCCATTGGAACTTAGTATTGCCTTCACTCGCGTTACCCTTGCCCTCTACAAATAAATGTTGATAGCCATTTTCATCACCAAATGGTGATAGCGTGTTAGGCGTTTCGTGAGTAAAGTTCTTATCGATTATCTGACCCATGTAATAGAAGGGCAGGTCGTATTGATTTTTCTTATCAGAATCAACGCGTAAAATGTCTAGTACAAACGGCTTTTCAAAGTTTTCGTCTTTGATTACCGCCATTGTGCGGTGCATTAACGTACCCGGGTAGGCATTTTCTTCTGTTGCACTAACCACTTTTACATTGTCATTTTCTGCGTCAAAAGTGAAAAGCTCAGAGTGATGCTGGCTGGCAACCTCATACTTCCCATCAAAATGCTTTGTGCCATTTATTGATAGGGTATTATGCGCAATAGTTGTTTTAGCCCATGTGGTGTTTTCTTTTAGATAGTTACCACCGCCTTTTTGACCTATATTCACAAAGCGAGCTAGACCATAATCTTGCAGAACTTCCTCACCTTTTTCATATAAAGAGAACGACAACTTATCGTAGTGACCGTGACTTAAACCCTGAGCGGCATACTTAAACACAAGCGTTAGGTCTTCATTACCATAACGCAAAATACCTACACCGCCTTGGTCACCGTTAGGGCCATCACTTAAATTCACGGAAGACTTTACAAAAGGAACCGCTTTGCCATCTCGAATATCAATAGCGGCTTCAAGCCCCGACTCTTGAAGAAGTACTTGTCCTTGCTTCTCTACCACACTTAACAAGCGAGGATCTTTTTCTCCGTAAAAGTAAGCGAGATCGACTGCAGTTACCAAAGAGGCTTTCTTGTAAGACATGCCCTTTTGAGCATCGTTAAGTGGGAAGAATTCGCCATCTGCGTCAGACAAATTAAGAAGTGCATCGATACCTTTCAACAACACATTGTCTTTGTGCTGTAGCACTTTTAAGTCTGGACGATTGTTCTCCATCGCCAGTGCAAGTATTAGGAAAGGATACATTGCATAGCGCTGATAGTAAGGGCCTTCGGTATAGTAGCCATCAGGAGAGAAGGGCTCTTCTAAATTAGCGAAAAAGCCCTTACGCTGACCTTCTACTTTAATAGTGCCGCCATCGTTGTCTTTACCACCCACTTCTAAGCCATCGTCTTCAATACCATAAAGCGCGCGTTGAATTAGCTCTTCATCGTTCATAACAAGGCCAATCATGCCTACCGCAGCAATGCCCCAGGTACTGTGGTTGTGAACGCGGTTAAAAAATTGTGGGTTTTCTAATGAAATGAAATCGGCAAACGGACGGAATAAATTATCCTCAAGTGTTTTGCGTTCATCAGCAGAAAGATAATCATAGATGGCATCATAAGCTTGGCTCATGTAAACCAGCCAATTGCTGTCGTTTAGGCATTGCCAGAATAATTTACCGCGAGCATACGAACGCTCTTGCGGATGCAAAGGTAAGTCTTTATACATCGCTTCATACTGAAACAACATGTCACGAATATATTTAGCGTACTTTTCATCTTCTAACACTTGATAAAGTACGCCCGCTTTTTGCGCAATGAAGAAGTTTTGTTTATGGCGCTGGTGGGTGTAGCCACCTGAAAAATCCTTTGGAATGGGCGTATCGATACCCATTGCAATTTCGGCATCTACTTCTTGCTTAACGGTTGCCAAACTTTTATCAAACAGAGGAACTTCACCCAGGTTGTCCCTCATTCTTTCTACGCCAGGTTCGGTAAGGATAAGGTTAGGGTGACCTTTTGCTTCGCTAGCAAAAGAAGATAGGCTGATACCAACAGCTAGCATGGTAAGGCTAAATTTCTTGATGTTCATTGTATTTATTTCCTTGTTATCAAATAGCCATTGATGAAAACAGGCAACAACGGATGTAGGGTAAATAGGTTGTTATTTAAAAATGACAATTTGTAATAAACACAATAACAGAAGTGGAAAGAGAATGGAGCAGACCAATTAAATATTTTGGTAAATTTTTTTAATTAATTGGTAAGGCAGGTTTTTAAGCGTCATTACCTGAAACGAGCAGCTTAATGCCTATACACCTTAAAAGCGGCGAAAAATACTCTGGCAAAGTAGCGTCGCGGAAACAGTAAAAGAGTTTATGTATTACACCAGATGTAATTTGCTTAGTATCCCAAAGGCTAGGGCGGTAATCGGTAAAGACGCTAATGTGCTGACTGCGATAATGCTTGCCGCTAAACGGTAATCACCACCTAAGTTTCTAACCATGACATAACTTGCCGCAGCCGTTGGTGAAATGGCGAGAAGTAGAACAATGCCCAGCTCCATTCCTTTAAACCCAAAAGCATAGGCAAGCGCAACCAATATAGTTGGGTATACCACGCATTTACTGGTTGTGCTAAGCACAATATTAAACCAGTCACTGGAAAAAGAGCGGAACTGCAGTGAGGCACCGGTGCATATAAGTGCAAGTGGTAGAGTAAGTTGAGCGAAATACTCCCCTGTTTTCACTAGGGTATCTGGAAGCTGCCATTCGTAGTAGGAAAAGGGCAGGGCTGCGGCAATTGATAAGATCAACGGGTTTTTCGCCATGCCGGTAACTTGGCCCATTAATGAACGCGACGTACCTTGATAAAAGTTAAGAACAAACACTGACAGTACATTAAATAAGATCGTAATACACCCCATGTAGACAGACGCTACAGCTAGGCCTTCTTGCCCATAGGTGTTAGCGCAATAGGCTAAGCCGATAATACCCATATTGGCTCGAAAACCGCCTTGCACAACAACACCTCTGGCTTTATACGGGTGTACTGTCAGGTGAGAGATAATCATAAGCGCAGCAAATACTATAAGTGTTCCTATCACTCCCACGCTCATAAGAGATAGATTCGCGGCTTTGGAAAAGTCAGCTCTCGCGATTGATAAGAATAGTAGAGCAGGGAGCGCAACGTTAAATACCAGCTTTGACCCAGCTTCAATAAACCCTTCATTAAGCCACTTAATTCGAAAAAACAGCCAACCCATTAAAAGAAGGATCAATACAGGAATAAGCGTACTGGTTATAAAGCTAAGCATAAAAAAGAACTAACGCCCTTAAGTGTATTTGCAGAACAGAACAATGGATTACTGCTTTGTGAATAGGCAGCAAAAGGCATAGTATGCCAAGTTTATGCTCTTATGCATAAAGTAAATTGGTAATACCTCAAACAACAAGTGGTAATGATTTGTGCTAGCTAGTCAAGGCTTTCACAATCTTTGTTGATAGGCTAACTTAATATTTGTATTAGCAACGCTGACTAACATTGAAGTGAGCCTTGCGCCTAGCAAAGTGGACGAGCACAATAAAGTGGTGGTATCAGACGAAGGAGCGGAAACATCTACTCCTTAAAGCTTTACTGTCGTCTTTGCTGTAGAGCAAGATTCTCTCAGTACGAGTTCACAGGGAACCAGGGTACGGGTGTTAAAGGCTTTTCCACTTTTTATCTTGTTCAATAGCATGCTAGCTGCCTCACTGCCTATTTCGTAAGGTTGCTGTCTTACCACGGTTACGGGGACTCTGAAAAACTCTGCCATAGGTATTTCTTCAAAACCTAATAACGAGACGTCATCGGGAATATTAACGTTTGCTTGTTCTAGCGCCTTCAACACATCAACGGTAATGGCAATTTGTTGAGTGAAAAAAGCGGTAGGGGCTAATTCAGATTTAAGAAGCTCTACTGGGGAAGCGGCTAAGCCCTCGGTTCTACTCCAATGAAGAATTAGCTCTTCCTTAACCGGCAGATTGTGCTTGTTGTGAGCATCAACAAAACCTTGATATTTCTCTTGGCGTGACTTCACAGTTTCAAACTGCTGAGTGACAAAGCAAATATCTTTATGACCTAGTTCAATAAGGTACTCGGTAGCTTCGAACGATGCGCGTTTGTAATCAGCAACAACAATACCCGTATCGCAATCATCGTGTTCAAGCTGAAACTGGACTACCGGCACGGTATTGTTCGAAATATCTTCGATTAACTTTGCGTTGTTACCACAGGAGGCAATAATAACGCCATCGACATTAAGCTGGCATAGCGTTGTTAGCGCGCTTTTTTCTGTAGCAGGGTCGAAGTCAGAATTGTAAATAAACAGATCGTAGCCATGCTTTTTACAGTAATCGTCCATGCCTCGTATTGCTTGGCTTGTATAGTAGCTTGCGATATCGCGAACAATAACCCCTAGAGTTCGGGTTTTATTGGTTTTTAAACTGCGCGCAATGTTGTTAGGTACATAATTTAATTCCTCGACTGCTTTTTGCAAACGAAGGCGGGTATCTAACGACATGAAGTCGAAGCGACCGTTTAAAAATTGAGATGCGGTACTTTTTGAAACGCCGGCTTTTGTCGCAACGTCAACGAGTCTTACTTTGTTTTTATTCATTTAATGTTCTCTAACTACTTACGTATCAAATGGTTTTCCGCATTACTTAGGCGCTACCGCGTCGCCCAATTGTAAAGAAGAAAATGAAACACTGGTATAGTTACCTGCTTTTTTATCAACTTCCCAGTTCCCTGTACCGGGACAAGCTGGATAGCGAAACGTTGGCGCATCCTTTGTGCTACATTGGTTATACGCCCCAACTTTGAAAAACAACCAGTCGTTTTTATATCCGATAGGGTCGTCGTGCTTATCAGCATTTCCAGAAGCATCTATATTGTTCGCTAGGTTTATCTGGTGCTTAACAGTGGGGTGGTTTGCAGCTGAAAACGTTAGGTACATGGTGTCGCCATAAACATTAATCTCGTAGCTGAAGGATTCACCTAAGGCTATGCCGTCACTACCTGGATCTGTTTCATCGTTCCAACCATCTCCCCATACCCGATAGGCAATGTCGATGCGCTCTGGGTGGCTTTCGGGGAGGTTTCTTTCGTAGTTCCAGAATACAGTTCCTGTTTCGTGGTTAGGGTACTTTTTGTAGTAAATTTTAAGAGGCTCATTACCCCAACCAAAGCCAGCGTCTTCCGTTTTTTCATCATTTAATTTTGCAGCATGGATCTGCCCCACAACCACGGAATAAGCGGGTGGCCTATCGGCATACTTTGCATTTAACGACACGTGATTAACTTTAAGTGTGGCTTGCATTCGCCCGCCTATAGCAGCAAAGTTTTCGTTGTTCGGCGTGGAGGTTAACGCGAAGTAATTACGAGGGCTTTCATAACTAGGTACTTGCCCATTTTCGTTGGTATAAACTTGTCTAAGTTCACTACGGGTGTTTGTTGATGTGGGCGATGTAAAGCCTTTGTTAGGGGCCACAAATACCATATTGTTATCTGCATCTAAGTAAAAGAACGTTTCGTGCTGATATTGTTTGAGTGCGCTGTTTTTAACCCGATCTGCTGCACCATCACCGTCGTCATCAACAGGAAGCATAATATTCCACCCACTCAAATCGAATTTATCACCGGGTACTTTTATGGAAGTATCTTCTTCGAGTACTGATTTGTCGTTGCATCCTACAAGAGTGAAGGCAATTAGGATGTTAGCCGCCACCAATGGCGTTCTTGTTTTCATAGAATTAACCTAGGATATTAAATATAGATTGGGATAGAGAAAATAGCGCTGCAGCACACTACAGCGCTATTATTAGAGGCGGTGCGCTTCTTACCAGCGCCCGCGAACTCCAAGGGTAAAGCGACGATCAGATTCGCTGTAAAGCCAAATGCTGTCGAGTTCGGAAACCTGGGTGTAAGGTTCAGCCGTAAGGTTTACCGCGTTAGCGACCAATGTGATGTTCTCGTTCACATCATAGCTTGCAGAGAAATCGAACTGACCCCGTGCATCGCGATAGTTATTGCCAAGGGTTGGATCAAAGAACGGCTCGTCTGGGTTAGTTCTATTGTAAATGCCTGTAGCTAGTGCCCCAACAGGACGAACCCGTTTTTCATCTTGTGAATCAAGATACTTGTCACGCCAGTTATACGCTAGACGAACTTGGAAGCCAGCGTGCTCCCAATAAATTTGACCATTGAAAGTGTGATTAGAAATATCTAGTAAGGGGTTGCCATCAGGCTGTTCGCTATCTGCATACGTATAGTTTGTGCTAATGCCTAAGCCAGACCACATGCCAGGAAGAAAGCTAAACTGCTGTTGATAGGCAAGCTCTACCCCTGCAACCTCACCGCTACCTCCATTTACGTCAGTATCAATAACAATACCGGTTAGGCCTGCATCGCGCTGGGCCTCAACGTAGGCAAGGTCTTGGTCACCTGTTACATAATTCACATCAGCTTGGCTAACACCAGCCGTGTCGAGCAAGCATACGTTGACGTATTCAGTAACATTCTGCCCCTCTACCGTGTCTGGATCTGCTACACAAGAGCTGCTTGCTACGGTGAATGATTCTACGTCTTTGTAAAAGATGGCAGCTGACACCATGCCACCTTCGCCAAAGTAGTGTTCAGCAGAAAAATCGTACTGGGTCACTCGATACGGGTCTAGCTGATAAGAGCCTTGTGTACCGGTTACTAGTGAATTATCAATGCTAAGTGCGGGGCTTAATTCTCCAAACTCAGGTCGTCTCATTACTTTAGCCGCGGCGAATCGCAGTATTGTATCGTCGGTGAGTGTGTACGTGACGTTCAGGCTGGGTAAGAAATCTGAATAGTCGTACTCACCGCTTTGTTCAAAGGTGTTTGAGGTTAAGTCAGTTTTAACGTAACGAGCACCTACCACAGCGGTTAAAGCGTCAAAGTCTAAGTGAAACTGCGCATATAGGGCTTGAGTTTCTTCGTTAATCTGCGCGTAGGAGCCCGTATTTCTGACCATGTTATCATCTAACGAGCCAGTTAACGCCATATTGCTACCTTCCAGCATTTGCTGAACTCGGTCGTATGTACCATTGATATCATAGGCTAAGGCGGCCCCGTCATAAACATAATAGTGGGTAAGTGCATTGTTACCGGCAATTCCGCTTTGATCGAAGGAATTGCTGTGGTTAATTTCTTTAAAGCCGCCAAAGGCTTCGTTGAATTCATCGACCCATGTCGGGGTAACAACACCATCATAAGATACGCTGGTTTGAAGGTTTTTAAGTTCACTACCGTTGTTTCTAAGATCAAACCTGTCTAATTCATAGTCTCTATCGGTAGTGCGAACACCTGCTTTAATCTTAGTTAAAAAGCTTAAGTTAGAAAAAGGCTCAATATATTCAGCATCAAAGCGAATGGCAGTTTCTTCATTTTCTTCATAATAGCGTTGGTGTGTAAACTGCCTAATTGCGAGATTATTCGGATCTAATAACGCATCCGGGTCGGAAAAAGCAATCCCAGGAACCTGGTCACCTTCACCGCTCATGGTGATGGTAAATAGGTGTTCAGTAATTGTTCCATCTTCTTCATATTGAGAGCGGGATATAGGGCGAAGGTTAAATTCGGATTTGGTGCGCAAGCTTTCAGATTTTGTATAGGCAATTTCACCGGATATCTTCAGCTTGTCGGTGATAAACCATTCACCGCCTAATGCATTAGAAGTCGACTCATTTGTTGTGAAGTCAGCCCAGGTTTTTGGTTGAACAAATACGCTGCCTGAGCCAAAGTTTTCCAGCTGACCTTGCGCATCGTCGTATGCATCATCAAGTACTAGGTCGCCGTAGTCTTTGCTGTCGTTAAGAACAGAATAGGCTTCTTGCCCGCCATCAAGTTCGGTGGTGTTAATATCTAAATAAACAAAAGCATCGGTATCTTTCGGCGCCCATTGCAGCGAAAGTCCATAAGCAGTTCGCTCTCGCTGCTCCGTTTTTTGTTCTACGGTATTTTGGCTGCGAACAAGGTAATTTCCGCTAGGTGTATTGGCTTGATCACTTGTACCATCGCCATCTAAATCTAACTCGGTAGGGGTAACAAGGTTAAAAAATTCATCTCTTCTCAGTGTTCGGTCTTGGTAGGACATAAAAACCGAAGCCCCAAAAGTACCCGCATCCCCTAAATCCCAGTTTGTTCCTGCAGCTCCAGAAAACACCGGAGCCCAGTTTTCCGCCTTGTCAGCGTATTCTCCGTCGAGTGTGAAGGCCACAAGTGGCTCATTAAGCTCTAACGGTCTAACCGTTGTCATGTTAATGGTTCCACCTAACGCACCTTCTATCATTTCTGGAGTCGGTGACTTCACTACTTCCACTGTTTTCAGAAAGCTAGATGGGAAATCAGCTAAACTTATACCCCCTCGTCCACTGCCTGAAGTAGAGCGTCCATTTAATTCCACTCGGTTCTGCGAAATACCTCGTATGGTGACAGATTCACCTACACCAAACTCTCGGCTTATTGAAACACCAGTAATACGCTGCAGCGCCTCGGCAATATTGTTATCAGGTAATTTCCCAATATCTTCTGCAACGATAGCGTCAACGATACGAGAATCGTATCGCTTAAGGCGAGCCGATTCTGCAATACTACTGGCGATACCTCTTACTTCAATAACCTCTACATCGCTAGTTTTCTCTGGTTCTTGCGTTTCTTGAGCAACACTCGCTGACGTGAAGCCAACACTTGAGGCAGATAAAATGGCAAGGGTGAGTTTAGATAATTTGTTTTTCATTTCGCTTCTCCGAAAAGCTGATCCGCTTAATACCTCACAAACCCCGAATTAAAAATTTCATGTGAAGTCTTTTTTTCTAACTAAACCGGTTTAGTTTTTGTTTGTAAAAAATCCCGCGCCGCAGGATGTTTACAATAAAGTTACATTTGAGTTTGATTTAGTCAACATTATTTTTATTTAAAAGCTCATATTTTAATAACCAATTTAAAGAAAATTGTTTTAAGTTGATGTTTTATAGTGCTTATTTTTTATTTTCGTTGAGTTTGAACAAAGGCGATCTGCCCTAATTAGACAAAAGTCTATACGTTATATTTTGCTATTTCTCTCCGCTTTTCGGTTGTAAGTTATTGATTAAAAATAGAAAAGCCAAAGTGTAATAGTTTTGTTTTTGTTTATCTTTTGTTGGTTTGATGTTTATTTTGTGTTGACATGGCATGGCTCTATGTTAATTTGAAAATGTACTAAAACGGTTTATTAACTTAAGTTTTTCGACAAAACGTGGGAGCGAAAGTGAATTCATTATCTGGCAAGAAAGCATTAGTTACGGGCGGAGCTAGTGGAATTGGTGGGGCCATTTCTTCCGAGTTAGCATCACAAGGCGCAACAGTCATTGTTCACTATTACCGCTCTGAAGACGCGGTAAAAGAGTTACAAAAAGAAGTCTTGGAATCGGGAGTTGGAGAAATAATCCCTGTTCAAGCCGATTTAACAAAAGAAGAAACAGTGAATGAGTTCGCTAAAACCATCCTAGGCTTAACGCCTTCTTTAGATATTTTGGTGAATAACACCGGAGACCTTGTAGAGCGCCATACGCTAGACGATATAGACAATGCGTTCTGGGAAAAAGTAATTGCGGTGAATGTTACCTCAACCATGATGGTTAGCCGCGTTCTCTTACCCCTTTTAAAGTCTGCAAAAGATGGCGCATCGATTGTGAATTTGTCGTCTCTAGCTGGAAGAAAAGGGGGGCATGGAGGCTCGCTTGCATATTCTACGTCAAAAGGCGCGGTGCTCACATTCACTCGCTCTTTGGCCGCTGAACTTGCGGGCGATGGTATTCGGGTAAACGCGGTAACACCTGGCCTTATACTAGGAACGCGCTTTCATTCCACCCACACCACCGACGAGTCAGCCAATAAAACCATCAGTGAAATACCGTTAAAGCGGGCAGGGAACCCTAAAGATGTAGCTCGGGCCGTAGCCTTTTTAGCGTCTGAATACAATGGTTTCATAACGGGCGCTACCTTAGATATTAATGGTGGCGTATACATGGCGTAAGCCTGTGAAAGCTTTAAGTGTGCCGAATAAATTATTATAAGAGGTAGTACAATGTTGTCGATTCTTAAGAAGCTAATGGCGTTCGGACCGGCATTTTTTGCAATAGGCTATACCATAGGAACCGGCAGCGTTACTTCTATGATAGTGGCAGGTAGCACTTACGGTATGTCGTTATTATGGGTCTTGTTTTTAAGCTGCTTGTTTTCGGGCGCGCTTATTTATGCGTATGGTAATTACGCTATTGTCACTGGCGAAACGGCACTTTACGCATTTAAAAAACACCTTAAGTTCGGTCGTGCTATCGCTATTTTGATTATAGTCGGCGTAACATTCGGACAGTGGAATTCCCTAATGGGCATCCTCGGCATATCGTCAAATATCATATTTGAAATGCTTGCGCTTTATTCTCCTTCACTCAACCAATACAAATACGAGTTGGTATTAGGTATAGCAGTGTCAGTCATTGGCATAATGTACGCCATCATGCTCATCGGTAAATACTCTCTTTTTGAAAAAATACTGGTGATGTTTGTATCGTGTATGGGGCTTTCCTTCGTATTCTCGTTATTTGTTGTACGCCCTCTTCCTGCCGAGGTCGTTGCTGGCTTTGTACCTTCAATACCCGATATACCAGGTGGCAAGATGATGGTGGCGGCGTTCGTTGGCACAACAATGGCCGCTGCCACGTTTTTATCTCGCCCTTTGTTTATTCAGGGTAAAGGCTGGGGCATGGCAAATCAGGGGCAGCAAAAGAAAGATGCAATTGTCGCCGCTATTTTGGTGTTCATCATTAGCGCATCGGTCATGGCGGTTGCTCATGGTGCGCTGTTTCATGAAGGGAAAAAAATTACGCATGTATTAGACATGGTGAATGCCCTTGAGCCAATAGCTGGTAAAACGGCATTGACTGTATTCTTTTTTGGGACGCTAGCGGCAGGGCTTTCTTCCGTGTTTCCTTGTCTGCTAATAGCCCCACTTCTTATTGCAGATTATCGCTCGGGTAAGCTAGATACAAAATCAACACAGTTCAAAGTGATAACAGGTATCGCATGCTTAGTGGCACTTATTATTCCCGTGTTCGGCTTTAACCCGATAAAAGGGCAGATACTTTCTCAAGTATTCAATGTATTTGTATTGCCATTAGTCACCTTAGGTATCTTAGTTTTGGCAAACAAAAAAGCCTTAATGAAAAAAGATGCGCCAGGAAAGTTGCTAAATACTCTATTAGTGATGGCTTTTATTTTTGCGGTCATCATTTCAGCTAACGGCGTGGTAGCGCTTTTTGAACAAGTATAAGGTTTTGCTATGTTGATTGTAGTTGCGGGCGTGTCAGGTACAGGTAAGTCAACCATCGGTAAAGCACTTGCTGGGCACTACTCACTTCCGTTTTTCGACGGAGATGATTTTCACTCTAAAGCGAATATAGAAAAAATGCAGAGGGGAAAGGCGCTCAATGACGAAGACCGGCTTCCTTGGTTAGAAGCGCTTTCTAATTTACTCCGTGAACATGCTAAAGCAGAAGGGGCGGTGCTGGCGTGTTCGGCACTTAAAGAAGCGTACCGCAATATACTAAGCGCGAATAAAACGTTGCCTATTCATTGGATAGTGCTTACAGGCAGTGAAGCTTTGTTGGCTTCAAGACTGTCTTCTCGTAACGATCACTTTTTCGACCCCAAATTGCTACGTTCACAGCTAAATACTTTCCAGTTGCCGTACTATGGAAAACATATAGATGTGGCGATGCCGGTAGGTGAAGTAGTTCATGCTGCGATTGAATTTATAAATCGAAATGTTTAACGCCTCAGCCATTTAACGCTGTCAGCGTTGTTGATAACAAGGTTAGAAAATGAATCATATATTGGTAAGTAGACTTAATATTCTGGCTGTAGCGCTATTGCTGTTTTTCAGTAGCTCAGCATTTGCCGCTCTTGTTTCTAATATTGAAGAGTTTAACGAAGCAGTAGAAAGGGCAAAGCCTGGCGACACTATTACCCTTGCGAACGGTGAGTGGGCAAACGTTGAACTAGTGTTTAAAGGTGAAGGGGCTGAAAAGAAACCTATAACCTTAAACGCACAAACCCCAGGTAAGGTGATAATTACCGGTCAGTCTAATTTAAGTCTTTCAGGTAAATATTTAGTAGTGGATGGTTTAGTGTTTACTCGCGGCTATACACCCACAGGCGAAGTGATTGCATTTAAAACCTCGCCCACAGAGCTGGCGAGTTATTCTCGTTTAACGAATGTTGTTATTGACGATTTTAGTCACCCAGAGCGCGAGCTTTCAGATTTATGGCTTGCTATTTATGGCAAACACAATCGTATCGACCATAACTCGTTTATTAATAAACGTAACCGGGGTGTAACGGTTGCGGTAAGAATGAACTCGAAAGAAAGTAGAGAGAATCACCACGTTATAGAGTACAACTACTTCGGCCCAAGACAGGTGCTCGGTGCTAATGGTGGTGAAACCTTACGCATAGGCACCAGTCACTTTTCTCGCGAATATGCCAATACACTAGTGCAATACAACTATTTCGACCGCACCAGTGGAGAACATGAAATTATCTCTAACAAATCTAGCGGCAACACCTTTTTAGGTAACGTGTTCTATGAAGCGCAGGGCACATTGACCATGCGCCACGGGCACTACACACGGGTAGAAAATAACTACTTTCTTGGCAATAGAAAGCCAAATACCGGTGGTATTCGCATTATTAACGAACACCAAACCGTCAAGAATAATTACCTATATGGACTAACGGGTAGACGTTTTCGCGGTGCGCTTGTGATCATGAACGGTGTACCTAACTCACCGCCTAACCGCTACGACCCGGTGATTGAATCTGTCATGAATAATAATATCGTTATCGACAGCGACTATATTCAACTGGGCGCTGGAGCGGACGAAGAGCGTTCAGCACCACCGAAAAGTTCTGAAATGCAAAACAACATTATTTTGGGTAAATACAACGATACACCCATTACGGTATTTGATGATGTATCGGGCATAAACTTTAAAGGTAATGTGTTAACGCAAACGTCTGAAAACCCAATTGGTAAAGGCTTTACGAAAGCACCTTATAAGGTAGCGAAGAACGAATACGGCTTAATAACGCCTGAGCAAAAATTAATAGACGATATCGAGTTTGGTGAAATAAAACTGCCTGTTACGAAAGATATGGCTGGCGCACCTTATTACGATAAAAAAGACAGCAAAGTAGCATTTGGAAGCGGCAGTGAAATTACTGTTAGCCCAGGCATAGATACCCTTGCTAATGCCCTTGAAAATAGTAAACCAGGCGACACGCTTGTGCTGGAAAATGGTGGCGAATATTTGTTAACCCGCTTTGCGAATATTAAGCACCCGGTTACGATTATGGCAAAGCCGGGGGCTAAACCTGTTGTCCGTTCTGAGAAGCCAAGCTTTATCGTTATTCGCAATGGTGGGGCTTTAACGCTGAATAATCTCTGGTTTGATGGCGCTGCTTCGCCAGATTACAAAGGCAATAGCATTATCAGAACTAGTCGTTCTTCAATGAACATCAACTATTCACTACTTGTAGATAATGTGAAAGTGACAGACCTTAACATCAATGGCTACTTCTACTTCTTTAAAGCCTACCCAGGTACATTTGCTGATGAAATTGTTATTGCTAACTCTGACATGAGCAATATCACGGGCGCTATTCTCTCGCTGAATAAAGAAACAGAAGATCTCGGCGTGTACAGTGTTGAAAACCTTACGCTAGAAGACAACACCTTTACCGATGTAAAAGAGGAAGTGGTAACCGTGTACCGCGGTGGCTTTGATGAAAGTACTTTTGGCCCTATGGTAAAGGTAAAAGGTAATACGCTGCAAAACGTTGGAAAAGGTAAAACCCATAGGACTGGCGCTTCTATGTATTTTCACGGCGTACAAAACCTTCATATTGACGATACTACCATTACAGACAGCGCGCCAATTTCGCTCTACTTAACTAACGGCGAACCAATTACCGTCATTGAAAATGTAAAGCATAACAATACGCCTAAAATTAAGGCTAACAATGAAGAATATCACGCTGATAACGTTACCTACCAATAAAGCTATTGAAAGGGCTTTTATATAAAAAGCCCTTTTATAATCACAACTTGTGAATTGCAGGATACCTGACGTAGTATAACTGTTCTTAGTTTTCTCAGAGTAACCTTTTCATGTACCAAGACTTTCAAGCAGAGTTGGCGTGGGCCAGCCTGCATATGCCTCGCACTCGTAAGGCTATCGATGCACTTCCCGATCTTTCTAACGTCAAGCTTGCCTGTAATATGCATTTAGATTTGAAAATGGCACCCTTGGTAGAGGGGCTACTTTCACGAGGCTGCAATATCTTTTTGACCACGTGCAACCCAACTACGGTACAAGATGACGTTGTGTCTTATCTTGTAGATAAGGGCGCAACGGCTCATGCTTGGCGAGATATGAGCGATGCTGATTGGTCTGAGTCATTCGATAAAGCGCTAGCATGGCAACCCACTCACTTATGTGAAATGGGGGCGGACCTTACTACTCGACTGCATGAAAATATAAAAGCAAACAAGCCAGTTCCAAGCATTGTATCGGGCTTAGAAGCAACGGGTTCTGGCATTAACCGCTTAAATGGTATGGCGCCAAATTATCCGATATTTAACTGGGATGATTTGCCAGTTAAAGAAGGGCTTCACAACAGGCACATGGTGGGTTTAAGCGCATGGCAAACCTTTTTCCAAACCACACATTTAACCCTGCACGAAAAAGTAGTGGTTGTTATTGGTTATGGTTTGGTAGGGCAGGGCGTTGCTGCGTCGGCAAAGGCGTTCGGAGCGCAGGTTCAAGTTGCAGAACTTGACCCAGCAAGAGCACTTCAGGCGAAATACGACGGTTGGCCAGTGGTCGACTTAAATGAAGCCGCTAGCCAAGCTGACGTTATTGCTACTGCAACTGGTGCCTATGGCGTAGTGAATTCAAGTCATTTAGACAGCATGAAAGATGGCGCGTTTATTTTAAATGTGGGTCACGTGGCGCAAGAAATTGATGTGCCGTATCTTAAAAATAACGCTAGTCACAATGAGCCAATGCCTTATGTGAACGCTTATAAGCTGGGCGATAAAACGCTGTATCTTCTCGCTGATGGTTCTATGTTTAATTTAACAGCGGGCTATGGTGACAGCATCAATGCGTTTGACGTAACCCTAGCCGTGATGGCTGCTGGCATCGGCTATATTGTGAATGAAGGTGCAACAAGCGAGAAAGGTTTGTACTTACTTCCAGAAGCTGCGTGGAAAAGTGCTCTTTAAAATTGAGTTGTAGTAAGCCAGTGTTCAGCAATAGTTACGCCATTCAACAGGCATCGCTACCCTCGCTTATCTCGACTTTCCTACCCATTATTGTACAGTGTGCCCGTTTAAATAAATTCATAGTTAAGGCGAGCTGATGCACACTCCAATAGATAATCAGCCTTGCGCCAGTGTAGGGACAAAAAAATGGGCAGAACAATAGGCACAAAAACACCACAACAGGCTTTAGATAGCCTCGTCAACATGACGGGCGATCTGCAACCCATAGAACTCTCTGAATACAAAGCCCGAATTGCCAAGGCGCAGCATTACATGCAGCAGCATGGCATTGGCGCGTTATATCTAAACGCGGGGACTAACTTAGCGTATTTCACAGGCATGCAATGGTACGCCAGCGAACGTTTAGTTGGCGCGCTTTTGCCTGCAAAAGGCGACCTTGTATATCTTGCCCCTACGTTTGAAATAGACTCATTAAACGAGCGTAAACTAGTAGAAGGCGAGATTATCGGTTGGCAAGAACATGAAAGCCCATACGCGCTTGCCATTTCTATGTTGAGTGAGCTGGACACAGCGGGTGGCAGCAAGCTGGGTGTTGATGAGTCTACGCAATTTTTTATTGTAGATGGTTTTAATAAATTGCTGGAACAACCATGGCAAATCATCAATGGTGCTGAGGTAACTGCGCACTGTCGTATGCACAAATCGAACAATGAACTCGCGCTCATTCAGCGTGCCATGGACATGACCCTTGCTGTGCACAAAGCCACAGCCAGTATGCTTTATGAAGGCATAACCACGACAGAAGTTGAAGCATTTATTAATGATGCACATAAAAAAGTAGGCGCTAGCGGTAACTATTTTTGCATCGTGCTTTTTGGAAAAGCGACCTCGTTTCCCCACGGCGTTAAAGACCCGCAGGTATTAAAGAAAAATGACTTAGTATTGATTGATACCGGTTGTAAGGTTCATGGCTACCTCTCTGATATCACTCGAACTTATTGTTTTGGTGAGCCAACCGATAAACAACAGGCAATGTGGGAAAGCGAAAAGCGCGCACAGTTTGCGGCATTTAATGCCGCAAAAGTCGGTGTTCCTTGCGGCGATGTAGATAAAGCCGCCCGAGAGAGCTTGGCGAACGACGGCTTAGGGCCAGACTATAACTTACCAGGCTTGCCACATCGAACGGGACATGGCATAGGCATGGATATTCACGAATGGCCGTATCTAGTAAAAGATAATCCTCACCCGCTAGCACCTGGCATGTGTTTCAGTAACGAGCCTATGATAGTGGTGCCAAACGAGTTCGGTATTCGCTTAGAAGATCACTTTTATATGACCGAAGAGGGCCCAGTTTGGTTTACTGAGCCTAGTGAATCTATCGACTCTTTGTAAGTATACAAAATAAAAGCTGCTCTTTATTACGAAGAGCAGCTGTAGTGCGCAACACCGCCAGCACTGAAAAGTTCAAGTGGGCGCAGATGGTAGTACTTATTCTCTACTTCTTTTGATTGCTCATCATAAGGTGCAGTAAGTATCTTCTGAAGTTCGTGAATTGGCGTAAAGTCACCTTTTTCTGCGGCTTTATAAGCAGGCACAATTAGCCATTCGCGCCATGTGAATTTTGGGTTTGCTTTGCGCATATTCTCTGCAGTAGCAGCAATAGCGTTTGTAACATTACCTTGTGTTTCGGCGTCCTTTTCAATGCGCTCACGCCAGGTTTTTAGCCATGCTTCCCATTCTGTCATCACCTCTGCCTTAGGCGGGTAGTAGAAGCTCTTCGTCAAACTCGCCATATCTTCAGGTATCGATGATAGCTCTCGGAAAAGCATATTGTAGTCGACGCCTGTGCGCAGCATTAATTGCAGCAGCTTGATAAGCAAGTCGTGGTCGTAGCTCACAAGGCCGAGCTTTGTTGCCCACATGCTCTCCATGGCGCGTTCCATAACGCCAGAAAAACCGTCGTTAATATCGTTAAGCTTAGCGAGTTGTTCACTGTTGCCTTCAAGTAACGTCATCAGTGAGCGACAGAACATATCAAAGTTTTTCTGTGCAGCAATGGGCTGATTTAAAAACGAGAAGTGACGACCGCCGCCTGTCCAAGGTTGGTAGTCTGCTTCAAAAAACTCACAAAAGCCGAATGGTCCGTAATCCAGCGTAAAACCGCCAGCGGCGCAGTTATCGCTATTAAAATTGCCTTGGCAGTAACCTACGCGAACCCAATTAGAAACTAGGCGAGTTAATCGGTCTCTAAATAGCTCTGCCAGCGCTACCACTTGCTCGTCTAATGGCGTGGATGTATCTATTTCACCAGAGTACTCTCGGTCAATAAGGTGTTTAACAATGGCTTCTAGCTCGTCTAATGCTTCGCTGTGTTCATTACAGCGAGCGCGCCTAGCGAAAAGCTCTATTTGCCCTACGCGCAAAAACGATGGGGCGACGCGAGTGGATATAGCCGTTATATTTTCTACCATCACTTCAGGCTCATAGGAATGAGAGCCTTCGCGATACCAAGGCCTGTCTACCGTGTCTGATTCAGACATAAACAAGCTTAAAGAGCGGGAAGTGGGTATACCAAGCGCGTGCATGTGTTCTTGCACTAAAAATTCGCGCACGCTAGAGCGCAATACGGCGCGCCCATCTGCGCCGCGGCAATAAGGCGTGCGGCCCGCACCTTTTAACTGCATTTCCCAACGCTTGCCGTTTAACACCGCTTCAACGATAGAAATTGCGCGGCCGTCACCGTAGCCGTTACCCGTTCTAAACGGGCATTGCTGTGTGTACTCTGTACCGTAAATAGAAAGTGCGTAGCCGGTTGCCCAGCCGAAAGGCTGCATAGGTTCGGGCACCGCAGACATGTCGCCTGAAAACAGCTGGGTGAAATCTTTAGTTGTAGCTAAGCTATCGTCTAAGCCCAATTCAGCAAATAGCGTTTCGCTGTGAGCAATATATTTGGGTGAAGATAATGGGGTCGGAGTAACCGGCACATAGTGGCCCGAGAAAACTTGGCGCGGATCATGGTCGTTGCCATCACACGTCGACTGTGGGTCTGGGGTAAGGGTATTTAGTAATGAATAATCTACGAGCTTTGCAAATTCATCTAGCGTTTTGATACGTTCTGTCACTATGCCTGCCTATTTTACTAAAGCGGAAGTTTGTTCTTCGGCGTCGAGGCTTCGCCTACCTTAGTATGGCTGAAAGCTCGACGGTCGGTACACGACAATTGGTACGGTTACACAATGATTATTGTTTAGGTCGAAGCGCAAGTTTTCCTTGTTCAACGGTTAGCTGTAGAGGCACAGTTGAAAGTACGTTTACCGCTTTGTTTGCAGGGTCTAAGCGATAAACCGGGTTCGATGCTAAATAACCGTTAATTAGCTGCATAAATTCGCCGCTTGCAGGTGCTAAGTTACCTTTAAAACCGCCTGCATCAATGGTGCTATCAAGTAGCGACAACGAGCGCACAAATATCGCCTTTTCCTCACTGTCGTAATAAGGCGTGCCTTCTAATGAAAGGCTGACCTTAGCTGGGTAGTTCAAACCGAAGGCACTTACGCGAGCCGTGGCAATTGCGCCTAGCTGAACCACGTCTCTGCCATCTGGCCCAATGGTCGCTGTCATATCTTCAACATCTAAATAAAGAGGGATGCCTGCAAGCGAGGTTTGCTTTTGCAGCTTACTTACTTGGCTATCAAGCACTTGTTCTAACTCGGCATTAGAAACCGTGTAAACCGCTAACTGAGAAAGGGTTGCACAGCCTGCAAGCGTAATAGCGAAAGCGATAGAAAGTAGAAATCTCATAAAAAATTCTCTTTAGTAATTAGGTGTCGAATTACACGGCGAGAGTCACTAATGCTAACGCCATAACAACAGAATGGATTTATTGTAAGGGCTGAGGCAACAGATGAACAACGAAATCGTAAACGGGCTAAGACAACGGCTTATTCAGGCAATCCATTTCTTTGTTTAATCTGAATATTCATAACAAAGAAACACCTAGTCTGTAGTGATGACTTTAAGGATGTACCATGAAAAAACAGCCATATATGAATTCGAATGATGCTGCAGAGCCTGAAAAACAAGATGATAGTAGCAGTGACTTTGACAGAGAAACTATCCAATCAACCAAAGATGACCTAAATAAGTCGATGGCCCTAACAGATAGTGAAGTAGAAACCTACCTTAAGTGGTTAAGTGGCTTTCCAATGGAAAGCCGAGGAGAAGGGGTTTCTCTTACTATTGAGTTTTTCCCTGGATTTGGTGATCGTATCGTCGCTAAACTTTCCAACAGCGAGTGTGTGTTGAGGGATTATTTTTGATGAGTATTATAGTTTTTTTTCCTTGACTTCATTATCTGTAAATAGCTTTTCTAGTAGGCTTAAAGCCTCTACGTATTTGGATAAGCGCTCTTCAATTTTTACACTATCTTCATATGACACTGCTCGTTCTCCTGTAAACCTGAAATAGGCTCTTGTACTGTTATTGCTTTTTAAGGGAGCACCTGTACTAGTTATTAGCGATAAGTCGTCTAATTCGCCAGTAAAAAGGACTTTTTCTCTATCACTTTTTGAGTTTGTTGGTGTCGTTATGACCATACCAACAGTTGGTTTAAGCCTAACTGAAACGTTTAAAGAGATGATGAAATTGTTACTTATCTGAGGGAGCTTGATGTTAAGAAACGTAAGCCCCTTTTCTGAGTAATTGTTTAAGTCGTAGTCAATGTCGACAGTATGACCAAATTTCTCTTCTAAGAATAACGCAATTTCTTTTGAAAGATGCTCTATTTTGGGAGCAAGTCCGAAATCGTGTATTTGAGTTTTATAACGCGCAATGTCTTTGTTTGATTCAATACATTTGATGCTAAAACTGGGGTGGTTATCTATAAAATAAATTAGTGCTTTAAGCGTGTGCTTTGAATACTCATTAAAAGGTGAGATCTTTCCGTTGCTTTCTTCTTCAAGTAATTGTTGGAATAGTTCTAAAACTGACTTCGACTTTCTAAGTTCGATGGATTCTCTCTGTTGCTGTGCGTCTGTGGTTTGATTATCTTTCCACTTTATCCAGCTACAATTTGGAAAAACTTTTTTTATTTCGGAAAATTCCCGCTCAAACTTTCCTTTTTTAGCATCTTTTCTTACATCATCAGGAGTAAGCAAGCAAAGATATTTGTTGTTAATTTCCTCTTGCTCCAAATAAGAAGCGTAGCTTTGTAATTGGCCGTTTCTCAAGGCCCCGACTCCTACTTTAAGCTCAACATAAATTATCAAAGATCGTTGTAAATCTATTTCTCCTTTTTTGTTATAAGCAAAAAGTTTTATGGCAATGTCAATGATACCTTTTTTTTCATCTCCTTCGCTATCGTGATTAGGTTCGGGACGATACTCAGGAATAACTTCAACACTATAATCCTCGCCTTTCTTATCTAAATAGGTCTGTAGATTCTTATCTGAGCCCTCTAGACTATAATTAATTAGATTTAGAAATCTAGCGAGAACACTATCATGCATACTATGATCTTCCGAAGGATCTAAAAAATAGGACAGCCAAGCGGTGAAAGTAACTTCTCGAACTGATGAGTTTCCCCTTTCCATAATTCTGAAAATGTTCATATCAACCCTTTATTTCCCTTAATATAAATTATTCATAGTCTGGTTGATGTATAGCGAACTGATACATCCTTCACCATAAGAAAATTTCTTATGGGATAGAGACTTATAGATATGGTTAGCTGTTGTTTTTCATGTAAAGTTGTCTCAACGGTAAGACTTAAAAATCACCTGTAAGCTATAAGGAAGTTAACTAAATGCAGAGAAAGCTCAATAAACGTTTCGAAAGTTTTGCTCTATCACAAAGTGGCTGCGATGGAGGCAATTTAAAGTCAGATATTTGGGTTTGTGGGTTAGAGTGGGGCGTAGATGTTAAATCTTTAGAGGACCTAAATAAGATAATGGAAGGACCGTTTAGTACTGCGAGTTGGGATGGCGAGATACAACAGCGCCTTAAATATCCGTACAACAACAAAATAGCATGGTTGTTTAGCTATCTGTTTAAATGGGAAGAAAACCATAAAGAAGCTGCAGAAAATCATAGAATGATGTGCTTCAAGGGAACAGGTTATAAGATGAATGCGTTTCCAATTCCATTCAAGAATCGATCTAGTGTTTCTTGGTCAAAGGAAATGTCTGACTTAATTGGACTGCATTCGTTTGAAGTGTATCTAGAGTGGTGTATTGAGAACCGTGGGAGGTACTTTCAAAAATTGGTGAAAGAAAATTCACCTAAAATGATAGTGTGTACAGGCAAAAATACAACAATGGCTTTTTTACGGTTTTTTGGCTGCGATATGACATCCGTAGATAGTGGCGAAAACTTTACTGTTGCCAAATGTAACGAAGGTAAAACTCTGGTTTTTGTGACCCCTTTTTTTGGTGGTGCTTCTGGTATAAATAGCTTTGAAAAAATGAAAGCGCTAGCCGATGAAATGAAAAAGTATGCGGAGAGTCGTTCCTCTATATCTTTTGGATAGTCCTGCAATGAAGTTCAGTTGCAAAAACAACCGCCTAAATTCGTTAACAAAAACTTTTGCCATAACGTCTGTAACAAAGCAGTATAAGAAGTTCTTCTTATTAAGAATAAAAACACGACAAGGCACTTTCTATGGTTTCTCAGAGACTGGTTTCTCGCAAAATGGTGGCCGCTTTTGCTATTTGCGTAAGCGCACTTTCTAGTTTCTCACATTCTGCATTGGCACTTGAAGATACGGTTAACCCTAAACTTTTCGATAAAATGGAGTATCGCTTTATTGGGCCATACCGCGGTGGGCGCTCGGTGGCGGTTACTGGAGTTGAAGGTAACACCAACCTTTATTTTATGGGCACTGCAGGTGGCGGTGTTTGGAAAACCGAAAACGCCGGTTTATCTTGGAAAGCCATATCCGATAAAACATTTAAAGTAGGCAGTATTGGTTCTATTGGGGTTGCCCCGTCAGACCCTAACGTTATTTATGTAGGTACGGGTGAAGGCCCTATTCGAGGTGTAACCACTAGCCACGGAAAAGGTGTTTATAAATCTACAGACGGCGGTGAAACCTGGAAGCTGGTAGGCTTAGATAAACGCGGTCAAATCCCTAAAATTCGTATCCATCCCACCAACCCTGATATAGCTTGGGCTGCAGTGCAGGGCAATATCTGGGGGCCTAACGAAGAGCGCGGTATATTCAAAACGACAGACGGCGGTGAAACATGGCAGCATGTGTTAAAAGTAAACGCCGATACCGGCGCCGCTGACTTAGCAATCGACCCATCTAACCCCAGAATTCTCTATGCCAGCATGTGGCATCACGGCAGAACGCCTTGGTTTATTAAGTCAGGCGGTGAAGGCGGTGGCCTTTATAAGTCAACAGATGGCGGCGAAAGCTGGGACAAGCTAGAAAAAGGGTTACCTAAACTTATCGGTAAAGTGGGCGTTGATATTGCCGCGTCTAACCCAAAGCGCCTTTACGCCATCATCGAGGCTGATGAAGGCGGCCTATATCGCAGTGACGATGCGGGTAAGTCTTGGTCGTTAATGAACGGCGACAATATTCTTAAAGCCCGTGCGTGGTACTACAATCATATTAAGGTTGACCCTAACGACGAAAATACCCTGTATGTGATGAATGTGCAGCTGCATAAATCCATTGATGGCGGTAAAACCTTCGAAATTAAATCTCTGCCCCACGGTGATACCCACGATATGTGGATAAACCCAGAAAACAGCTTAAACATGATCAACGCCAATGACGGTGGCGCAACCGTTACCTTCGACGGTGGTAAATCGTGGTCGAGCATTTACAACCAGCCAACGGCGCAGTTTTATCGTGTAATTACCGACAACTTAAACCCTTACTATGTTTATGGCGGGCAGCAAGATAACTCGACCATGGCGACCCCGTCTGAAACCTGGGGTGACGGTATAGGAATTGAAGATCAGTTTGCCGTGGGCGGCGGTGAAAGTGCGCATATTGCCTTTAACCCTGACGATCCAACTCTTATATATGCCACTACTATTAACGGAACATTGACCGAATATAATCGCGAAACTGGTCTCAGACGCCCCATTATGCCTTACCCTGAATATGTGTTTGGCAGAAATGCACGGGATCAAAAGTACCGTACTAACTGGAATGCGCCAGTGATAGTGTCGAAGCACGATCCTGACACCGTGTACTATGGCACGCAGATGATCTTAAAAACCACAGATCGCGGTGTGAACTGGCAAGAAATTAGCCCAGACTTGACCCGAAATGAGCCTGAAAAGCAAGGATTGAACGGCGGGCCGATTACCAATGAGCAAGCTGGGGCCGAATACTACAACACGGTTTTCTATATTGCCGAATCAGCGGTTAACAAAGGTGAACTTTGGGTGGGCGCTGATGACGGTAAGCTTCATATAACCCGTGATGAAGGTAAAAACTGGAAAGATATTACCCCTCACAAAAAAGAAGCGCAGGTCAATGCCATAGAACTTAGCCCTCATGCACAAGGTAGAGCTTACGTTGCGGTAGCAGGCTATAAATTAAATGACTATACGCCATACATTTACAAAACCGACAACTACGGCAAGCGCTGGAAGCGTATTGACGAAGGGCTACCAAAAGATGCCTTTGTTCGCGTAGTGCGCGAAGATACAGAGCGCGAAGGTATGCTGTTCGCGGGTACTGAAAGCGGCATGTTTATTAGCTTTGATGACGGTAAACATTGGCAAGAGCTAGACTTAAACCTGCCGCCTGTGGCGATTACCGATATGCAGGTAAAAGGTGATGACCTAGTTGTAGCAACCCAAGGGCGGGGCTTTTGGATTTTAGACGACATTGCGCCATTACGCGAAGTGCACAAGTCGCTAGATAACGAAGCATTGTTTCAGTTTGAACCTGTTGATGGTATTCGCTTGCTATCTGGCGGTGGCATGACAGACCAGCCACAAGCGAAAAACCCGACACATGGTGCTACCTTCCGCTATTACCTGAAAGACGCATTAGAAGAAGAGCAAACGCTGCGCATTGATATATTTAATGCCGATAACAAGCTGGTTCGCACACTGTCATCTGCACCTAGTGCATTTGAGAAGTGCGCGAAGGGTAACGAAGACGTTCGCAGTCCTGTTAAATTTAAACACCCTACAGCAAAAGCGGGTTACAACGAATTTGTATGGGACCTTCGACGTGAGCCATTAAACTGCATTGAGAATGTAAAACTGTTTGGCGGTTGGAACGGCGCCCGTGTTATGCCTGGAGACTACAAAGCGAAAATCACTGTAGGTGAACAGGCACAAACCCGCGCATTTAAAGTACTTCCAGACCCAAGGGAAGAAGCAGATAAAGCGCAGCTTCAAGTAGTTGAAAAGAGCATTCAGGCTACAGAAACCT
This sequence comes from Alteromonas sp. PRIM-21, assembly GCF_027563165.1. NCBI lineage: Bacteria > Pseudomonadati > Pseudomonadota > Gammaproteobacteria > Alteromonadales > Alteromonadaceae > Alteromonas > Alteromonas sp. PRIM-21. The sequence continues at coordinate 104,732 of NZ_JADOEK010000002.1, forward strand.
TACTGAATGATTTGTTTGCTCACCTTCAAAAAGCCCGTGATGTGCGAGCGCAATTAAACGGCGTTTCTGATGACAACGTGATGCTGGCAAGTGATGTATCGGCTTCAATCGAGCGCATTGTTAGTGCAATTGACGACTGGGAAGCTTTGGTTATTCAGCCAAAACATCAAACCTTTGAGGATGACATTAACTGGCCCAATATGCTCGACAGACAAGTCCGCTTCTTAATGGATAACTTCGACAGAACAGGCGCGCCTGGACAAGCTGGAGCACTAAAACGGTTGGAAGACTTAGAGGCAAAGTGGCAGCAGTATAAAGTACAGCTAGAAACCTTGTTTGGCGAAGAAGTGAAGCCATTGAACGAAAAGCTCTCAAAGCAAGGCGCGTTTGATTTAGAGAGTTTGTAGACTTACACAATTCCGCAAATATTTCTTCTAATTTTAGCCCCGCTTCTAGTGGGGCTTTTTACTGCTTGAAACTCTACTAGCTCAGTACAGTAAAGTTCAGACTCGACCTGGCAGTTACCCGTTTTTTCAGGTGGTGCTGTTCGATGAGAATCGAGCTAAATTGATTTCAGCTGTTATAACAAGCGAATCTGTCTTAGCCGCTATTTTAAGTTGCGACTTTGTTCGAAAATCATTTAGTGCTCAATTCATGTAGAGAACATGAAACTTTCAGGATTAGCTCTTATGTCGCTGGTGGGAATACTCAAAATACCAAATGAAACGAGGTCTTGATAGCGTAGTTAAAAATGTTTAACCACTAACGACTGACACGTTTGTAAGTAACCGAAATGAGGTTGGTGCCCTGATATAGGGTGTCGTTATCGACAATAGTGAAAACATCTTCATCACCGTTATCTGTTTTCATTACAAGATACCGTTTACCCGCTGATTCACGCTCAAAGATTTCCAGTTCAACCCTTTTACCGCCTCGCTCGATATAATCATCACCAATAACCAGTGGTGCATCAGTGCCCATCATACTCGCAAATCGGTCTAAGCTACCACTTTTTGTAAGTGCAGAGTCGAACGAAGTATTCCATTCCCCTTCGAAGTCGTGGCCCCCACATCCATATAGAACTGCACTTAGTGCTATAGCTGATAAGAATTGTTTTTTCATCATAAATCCTTTTTAAGGTCCGAAAATGAACCTCTTCATCTAGGAGGTAGTTAAAAGTATTTTGAAGCAAGAGGTCATTGAAGGTCATTTCCGCTTCTGTTTCAGTCGCTACAACTTCATCAAGTGTATCAAAAACGCCTGCGAAAAAAATCTCGTCTTGATTAGGAAGAATGCTACTTGCTTCATAGAGCTATAAAATTACTGTTTGGTTAACACCTTTATGATGTTTATATGCTAAACAAATCATAGCGAATTGTTATGGAACAACAGAAGAATTACTTTGCCCTTTGTGAGGGCAAAAGGAAAGGCCATTCAGTTAAATGGCCTCCGATGGTGGTGTTTTCTAACAGGGGACTATTTGATGTCTCTAAGCAGTTGAGGTGTACCGAAGTCATTGAGGTTTCCACCTGCTTGCGCTACCACTTTGTCCCAAAAACTTCGCAAAGAATTCAATGCAGATTGTGAAGAGTAAGCTCTACCACCATTTAAGTAACCGCCGCCAATGACAAAGACATCCACTGAAGACAATGCATCCGTTGGAATAGTACTTGAGTACTTAGCAAATTCTGCATCGGGGTCAATTGTGCGTACACTGCCTCGCGCGTAGAAACTAGATACATCGGAGTTCTCCAACATATCAGATACTAGAATGAGGATCTTACGTTGATTACCTGAACCAGTGAATAAGCTCTTAGACACGTTCATTAACGAACCTGCCAACTCTGTTTTGGGATAAGTCTGCTCACTGTCATGAAACGATGTTTTTAACTTTTCATGGACGAGACGAATCGCCAATATCTTTTGTTTTTCCATGCATGCATCAAACTTGTTTAGCTTAATGCGGTTCATAGCGTTGCGGCTGTCCTTCGAAAGTTCTGTATCAAACACACCGTCAAAGGCAACATCGGTATAACGACCTTGGGCGTTGGCTGAAAACGGCACAATACGAATGCGGTCACCAGCTGTCAATAATTGGCCCATCTGCTGGTGGACTGTTTTTTTGAGGTTAGTATCAAGGTTAACGGTTTGGTCAACCATCACCACCACGTCACGAGAGTAGGTATCTGGCTTAAACTCAGCGACATCTGCATAGTCATAACAGGAGATGATGTCATCACGGTCTGTTTGTGCCACAGCGGTTAGACTGCATGCGGCAAGTATCAAAGAAATTAGCATCTTTTTCATCAAATTTTACCCTCTGCTTTTAATTTTGCCAGTAGTCGCTCTCGCTGCTCTTCAGGCGTTTCTTTCTTTTTCTGCATCTCTGCAAGAAGCTGCTTTTCTACCTCTTCATCACTGAGAGCTGGTGGTTCTGCTTCTTTGAGCAACTGTGCTTCCATTTCCTCATCAGACAGTGTGGAAGAAGGTACTTCAGGGGCACTTTTTGGTGTTGCTTCTTGCTGGCTAGAAAGCATAGTGGAATGTTCACTGTTTTTGCTCAGAGTAGTCCTAGTGCGACGGTTTCTGTTTGTTAGCGATTGTTCGTGCTCCTCTTCTAAAAAGTCCATGAACGTGCGCTCTGATGCAGTATTGATAAGACGGTCAACTTTGTCATTCATCGTCTCACCCGACAGTTTCTTAGCCATGCGTGATTGAAGGTTGCTTAGTGTCTTTTGAGCTCGTTGCGCAATGGCGCGTGCCTTAGAGTCCATAGCAGACTCATACTGCCCCTTGGTTTTATATTTGTGTGTATTTTGCCATGCCACTTTAGAATGATTCCCGACAAAGCCGAATTTAAACGAAACCCATGTAGCGAAAGCTTGTAAAACAAGGAATAAAATGGCTAGCATACCAAATGTAGCCCAACTACCTTCCTTAGTGGCCTTACAGATTTCTGACTCACCTTGCTCACGTGCCGCCTTTGACTCTTCCACAGCGATGGGTGGAGGAGGGTTAGCAGTGCCATATAAATCATCTATGCTCACTGCACCTACGGATGGAGTCTCACTACCTGTAACACACATTGCATCTTGTGTTTGTGCGACTTCGAGTGTTTTAACACGAACAAAGGTAATGATGACACCGATGATCACGATAGCCAGTACAGCCAAAATCGTAAAAGTATGCTTAACGCTAGGTGAACTCACGTCTAGTCTATCAAGACGGCGCTTGTACATTGGGTTGTCAGCATCTGAGTCTTCTCCGATTTCAGGGATCTTAGAAATTGCATCTAAGGAACTGGGTTTTTGAGGTGACTTATCAGTTTGCCAATTGTTGCGAATGCGTTTAATGATGCCGTTTCGATACAGTTCATGTCCCATCAAATGTGTTAAAAACGCGAGGATTACAGCAAAAGCTATAGCAACTATCCCTGTCATAATGACGCGGGTATTTTCAGATGCGCTGAGGTCAATAAACCCGCTCATCGTGTAGCTAAAACCCCAGGCTTCAAGCACTAGAACGGCAAATAACCCTAATAACATGAAAGCACCGAGAGGCCTTCTTCCTGACTCACCTACAATTGCAAGATACTCTTTGCACGCGTCATAAAAGTCACCATCTTTACTGACTTTTGAATAGTGCTCGTCGTAATCACGACACACAACATTCTCAGAGTGAAACCAGTCTCCATTCATGTCGGGGCTTTTTGCTAGCTTACGCGTTTTTGGGAATAGTATGTTGTTGTATTTAACGTTCTTCCACCAAAGACGCAGTGACTCCCAATTGGTATATGAAAAGTAGAACAAAATAGAAAGCGTTAAGGCGATGACAACCAATATATCGCGGTAAGCTTGTAGTACGCTGAATAAATCCATTTCTTATCCTTTGACAGCTTGTAATTTATAGGCTTTAGCCATGATTTCCCCACGGTCTTGGTATATAACCGCGCTTGCTTTTGCCACAGAAAGACCGTCGGTCGAAAACACTACATCAGAGCATTTTAACAACGAATTATCGTCTTTTGCGTACATGCGCAATAGTACGGCACCATCGCCTTTATAGGTCTCAACACTAACCGGATATTCGTAATCAGGTTTGACATTGCCGCCTTTATAGTCTTTAAAGAATCGGTATATCGGAGTAGAGGTAGGCTCGTATGTATCGGCTTTTATACCAACTTTACTGAGTACAACTGTCGTTGACCCAGCCTCACCAAACCATGAATTCTTGTATAGGTTGGGTATATGCTCACCTATTTCCGCATCTACAACGGGACGGCCTTTAAAATCACGTAATCGCGATTTAACTACTGGCGTTGTGTATGCGCAGCTTCCCATTATAGGAGCATCACTGTTAGCATTGGCTTTGGCAAAAAATCCCCAACCGTCATCTTGCTGCTGACCAAAAGCAGAGACGATGGCTTGCTGATCAAACGACTTTAAGGGTACGCCGTCTAACCCAAGAGTTTCATGGCGAAGAGCCGGTGATGCTTTAACTTCGACCTTTGGCTTCTTGCGAACTTTCTTTTCTGGCAGTGTATTTGTAACGTTCTCAATACGTTGTTTTTTGGCAATAGCAACTTCAACTACATTCTCAATAGGGGCTGTGTTTAACTGCTCAGCTTCATCTGGTAATTGTTGATGAATAACGTCGACTAATTCGAATCGCCGGTTTCTGGCGCGACCTTCACTTGTCGCATTTGAGGCTACTGGCTGAGATTCACCAACACCTTCATAATAAATGTTGCTTTCATTTAAGCCTGCCTCAGACAGTAAGGAAGCTATATAGGAAGCACGATTTTCTGATAGTTTTTGGTTAAAGGCAGAGGAACCGGAACTATCAGTATGCCCAACAACGTAGACTTTAGAGCCTTCGCCTAATCCTTCAACATACTTCTTTAAGAAAGCTTTAAGGTTCTTTAGCTTCTCTGGGTCAGTGATGCGGAATTGAGAACTTTCAAATAACGGTTTATCGCTATTGAGGGAGACTTGTGCGGCAATCACATCTTCTTCTGCATCCTGTGAGAAGGTTGTGCCTTTTTTCTTATCGAGAGCAATACGCTCGAATTCAGGTTCAAAACCATTGGCCTTAGCTGCTTGTTTTAGCTGTTGCTCTCGATAGTCTAGATAGTTGCCTATCGCACAGCCTGCGATACCGCCGATTACCGTACCGGCTAACGCTTTTCTAGGGTCACCTGTTGCTATAAGAGTACCAACACCGCCAATGGCAGCGCCTCCAATACAACCTAAAGCAGTTTTAGACATGTCACCAATAGTGGCGCAACTTGTCATGAAAAATGGTGCGGTGAGCGCGAGCACTACCGATTTATTAAGGTGAGTTCTCTTCATATTATTCCCTTCTAAAATTCACTAACCTGTATCATTTATAGTTTTTTGACGGCGCAAGTAGTGAATGAATGCTTCGTTACACCGTCCTTGATTCCTTTGCTAGTAGCAAATAACGCCATGCATTCAATAACAAGTGTACATAGAAAATAATAATTGGGAAATCATAAGTTAAAGTGAATTAAAGGTAGGAATATCAGCGCGCAGCTCAATTGTAAAATTTCCTAGTAAGCTTCAGGCTTGACTATTCCAATTAAACACATCGCGTATTAATGCAATTTACTATTTTTAATATACAATCGCGCTCGTTAACTTCAAATTCTTAGCGGTACTCATGTATATAACTTATCGAAACACTGTCCCTCTCGTTTTTACAGCACTTACTTTTAACCCTGTTTTCGCTGAAGCAAAGTCTGAAAACTCTACTGTTGAAAGTGGTCTGGAGAAGGCTCTGCTAGACGTTAGCCAAAGTGAGCAAACGTCTAAAACGACGAGCGATATACTTAAGCTAGAAAAAATTACGATTGAAGGGGCGGCGACGGCGAATGACAAGCCGGTAGGCACGTTTAATTCACCTATTTCAAATTTAGAGTACGACCCCCGTGTCGATTTGCAATCAAGGAACATGGCAGAAGCGCAGGCCGACGTCACAATACGCGGCGGTATATTCGAAAACACGGGTTTTCGCATAGGAAGCGCAACGCTTATTGACCCGCAAACGGGGCACTATTTCGCTGAAATTCCCATTGCGCCAGAAATGCTGACGAAGCCGAGTATTTTCACGGGCGTCGATAACGCGCTTTACGGCGTAAATAGCTCTGTAGGTACGGTGTCTTACGGCTGGCGCTCCATTCAAACAGCAGGCAGTGTGTCAGTGGGAGTAGGTAATAACAACTTCAATTTGCAGCGTGTACACGGTGCAGTAAAGCACGCATTTGATGATTTACCCGGTTGGTCTGTTGGGGTTGAAGGGGAGTATTCTCGCTCTGAAAGTGATGGGACTATTGCCAATGGCGATCATGATTTCGAACGTGCGTCAGGGCGTATTCAGCTAACAAGTGACGATTCACAAACTGATTTGTTTTATGGCTTCCAGCAAAAGTTCTTTGGCTGGCCTAACTTGTATACACCTTTCAACGTAAACGAAACGGAAGATATTCAAACTCGTTTGGTCATGCTAAATCATAAACAGCGCTACGGCGAAAAGGGTATGGTAAATACCTTTGAGGTTTCAGCTTACTACAGAGAAAATGACGACCATTACGTATTCTCACGTGAAAACCCTGAAGCGTTTCAGGCGTTTCACGAAACCCAAGTGGAATCATTGGCGATTTCTGGCACCCATAACGTATCGCAAGAATTCGGTATTAACTACGCCGCACAGTTTACCGCAGACGAGATCACATCAACCACGTTAGAGAACAGTTTCACCTCTCGCGACTACTATAAAATAAGCGTAGTGCCCGAGTACCGAGCGCAGTTGAACAGCAATGAATCGCTTACCGTTCGTTTAGGTGGGGCGTTTGACGATACGAATCGCGACGACGACCGACTGTCTTTTGTGGGCGATATTAGCTGGCTTGCCCAAACGGGCAACAATGCCTCGCGTACCCTCTACCTTTCGTATGCAGAAGCGACCCAGGTGGCTGGCTACACTGCTGTAGGCGGCAGCACCTCGAGCGGTCTATTTAGAAGTAACAACCAGTTACAGCGAGAAGTCAGCAAAAACCTAGAGTTTGGGGCGTCATTTGATGAATCCTCTTTCAAAGTTGATACCGCCTTGTTCTATCGCTGGGATAATGAACTGACAGACTGGACCTATAGCTTCGACTCTACCTCGGCGCGCAGTGCAAACCCGGTTGATATTGAAACCTTAGGTGTTGAGGTGATTGCCATTAAACGCTTTGAGAGCGCAGATGTGGTGGCCAGCTACACCTATTTAGATAAGTCTGAAGACTATCGAATTGATGAGGTAGACGCGAGCTTTTACGCGCTTAACTATCCGCCGCATCGCGCAACCCTTGGTTTGGTGTGGTTTGCAACCGATACGGTTGAAGTGCGCATTGACAACGAGTGGCGGAAACAAGAAACCAATGCGCTTAGAAACGGCGATGACTCTGCGTTTTTCTCACATGTCACTTTCACATATTCACCTGCTCAGATTGAAGGGCTAAACCTAGTATTAGCCGTAGATAACTTGTGGGATGAGCGCTTTGAAGAAATCCCAGGAACGCCGGGTCGCGGCGACCAATATTCTGCTACTGTTACCTATTTTTGGTAAGGACGGCGCAATGACAGTTAATTCTCCTCATACCTTGGACGATTTTGCTGGACGATGGACGCTAACACGCAAAATCATCCAGCGAAATGGCGATGTATTTACCTTTTCTGGCGAGGCTGAATTTAGCTGGCTGGAAGGTAAAAGCTACGTAGGTGAAAGCTATGTAGATAACGGTCACATAGGCAAAGACGACATAGGCGAAAAACACAAAGACAACGTCGGCGCAGATAAGGAAAACGAAACCTTAACCTATAATGAAAAAGGTGAGGTAACGGCGCCTAATGGCAGTGTTATGCCAGCAGAGCGTAGGTATATTTGGCAGCAACCTCAAACCGGTTTGTTTGAAGTGTTGTTCGACGATGAACGTTATTTTCATACATTTAGTGCGAGCAACCCTAACGCTGAACATTTGTGCGGCGATGACAACTATGTAGTGTGCTATGACTTCTCTGCCTGGCCAGTGTGGCGCTCAACATGGCAAGTCAAAGGCCCACGCAAAGACTACACTATGGTAAGTGAGTATAGCCCTGCGTAGAGTCGGCTTTGTTTAGGCTTAGAGCTGCTTTTGTTTTTTGGTGTATTGATGAGACATCCAAAGCGCAACAGCAATGATGGCACCGCCAAAAAACAGACGAGAAAAATCTGTGTCTTTTTGCCAAAGCACCAAATTAACTACCAGTCCTGCCGGAATCAGCGCGTTATTCATTATGGCTAACGTACCACCAGAGACTTTTAGCGCGCCTAGATTCCAAAAGTAATACCCAAGCCCTGAAGCCACAATACCCAACCACAGTAGCACTCCCCATTGCTCGGTATTTTGCGGTAGTTGGCTTGTGTTGCCGAATAGGAAAAATGCGGGCAAGGCTACAACTAACGCGCCTAAATAAAACCACGCGAAAACGTTGTGATAGGAAATTTGGCCTTCAAAAGTAGAGGTGAGTTTTTTATAACCCACCTGTCCTAGTGCAAAGGAAAGGTTAGCACCTTGAACAATGGCAAAACCAAACCAGTAGTTATCAGTCACGCCATCAAAGCGAATTATGGCTGCCCCTGCGGTGGCAATAAGTGCGCACAATAAATAAAACGGGGTAAACCGCTTAAACAGGGCGTCGTTCAAAATGGCGACATAAAGCGGCGTAAAAATGGTGAAAAGTAGTACCTCAGGTACGGTTAAATACAAAAACGCGTGGTAAAAGAAGATGTACATCAACCCCAGCTGCACCGCACCTAAACTCGCCAGGACTGCCTTTTGTTTAGGGTTTAATAACGCAGGCTTAAGAAAGGGGAGGAAAACCAGTGTGGCGAGCACAATGCGTGTCAAAACAGCAAAATAACTGTCTACTGAGCCTGCTAAAAACTCGCCTATGAGCGAAAAGGAAAATGCCCACAGGACAGTAACTGCTATTAAATAAAACACACGCTATGCTTCTTTGTAAGTTCAACCGCGGCGTAAAATAGGCTATCGCCGCTCGTATATCAATAGTTAGCTTACCCTCTATCAAAACTCGCTTCAGAAGTTTGTGTAACAGCGGAAGTTTCGCAATCGTTTGGAATAGTGCAGGCGCGACTTTCTGGCGAAAGGGAATGACCTATCAATACAGGGTACAGCCAAGCGCCAAAGCATGCTCCACATATAGGCGCTACAATAGGCACAATAAAGTAGGGGATGTCTTTCGCCCCATCAAGCGCATACTCCCATCCTGCTATATAGGAAAATAGCTTTGGACCAAAATCGCGAGCAGGGTTCATGGCAAAACCGGTCAATGGTCCTAAAGAGGAACCAATGACAGCGATGACGATACCAATAAGTAGCGGATTCATGGCTCCACGAGATGCGCCGTTATTTTCATCGCCCAGTGCCAGGATTGCGAACATCAACACTGCAGTGATAACGAACTCAACGCCAAAGGCCCCCCAGAATGAAAGGGCTTCGTGAGGGAAAGTAGAGAAAATGCTGGCTGTTGCTAGAGCCTCTTCACTATGGCGTGAAAGGTTGTGAGCCAGTTCATAGTCTATAAAGAGTTGATGATACAACCCGTAGACGAGAGCGGCAGCGGCAAATGCTCCCAGAAACTGAGAAAGAATGAAAGGGGCTACTTTGTGCTTTTCAAAACCATGAAAAAGCGCAAGCGCAACGGTTACCGCAGGATTGATATGTGCACCCGAAACCCCAGCGGTACAATAAATGGCAACAGCTACGCCAAACCCCCAGACAATACTTATTTCCCATTGACCGAACGAAGCACCGGTTAATACCAATGCTGCAACTGCACCAACACCAAAGAAAATCAGAATTGCAGTGCCTATGAATTCAGCAATACACTGGCGGAAAAGCGTTGGTTCCTTGAGAGGTAACATAATTCATCCTTTAAATCTTTAACCAGTACAACACGTTGTGCAGAAAAAGAAACGACAGAGTTATGTTAGGGAAAATGAAGGCAGAAACCGTTTTGTTTTGCGCAATATTGTATTAACTGTTCATCTAACTAACAGGCCGTTTAGTTCTTATTCTGACGCAGCTTCCCATGTACATTTAATTGGGACGCATCATAAAACGAACATAAACGAACTACAAATGAGCAAAAACGAATATTCATCGTTCTTGGTTTCCTGTAGCGCTCTTACTTGAAGGCAGTGAACACTGTAAAGCTTAGTCTAGTGAAATACAGAAAGCTCTATACTGTTGCTATTAGTTTTGGTGTCGTTATCAGCTTTCAACTCTCCAGCTTCCTCAACCAGTGCCGTCATGGCGTCAATAATATCGAGAAAGCTTGATAACTGCTCTGGCGTTAGGCCATTAGATAAGTTTTCTATTTTATTAATAAGCTGTTTAGTTGGTAGGCGCATAGTGTCAAAATCTCGTTGTTTTATAGCGTGAAAAACCTAATTTCAAAACATAAAGTCATGTTTCTTTGTAAGGCCTTCAAAAAACTTGCCAACATTTTTCTGACGATTCTAGCCGATTGATTCTCGAAACCTCTTGTTTATCAGTTTTTTTAGATTTTTTCATATTTGTTTAATCTCTTTTTGCGTTCGCTGCCATCTAATAAAACCGATAATAACGCTTGCTTTTACTGGTCGAAACAATGAGTAGTTTCTCCAAGTGCTGTGGTACTAGCACTGCTGTAGCGAGGCATTACGGGCAGCGAGTACGAGTTTTTACAAGTATTAATTCGTGCTCGCCAATTTAGTTACTTCATGTAGAAGTAAAAGAAGGCGTTGAATATGAAAAAAGTAAGAATGTCACTGACAGCAGTTGTCATTGCCATCAGTGCCTGTAGTTCTGATGAAAACAATGTTAATACACCCCCTGTAGTAGAAGCAGGGGAAAGGCAAATATTAGATGAAAGGTCTATGGTAGTGCTGCAAGGTAATGCTAGCGATACGCAAGGTAGCGTTAGCGTTCAATGGGAGCAAATCTCGGGAGAGGCGGTTGATATCGAAGACGCAAACACCTTAACGGCGAGCTTTCGTGCTCCATCTACTTCAGATGATGAGACCCTAGTATTTCGTCTTACCGCGACAGATGGCGAAGGAGTTACGGCTTCTGATGATGTAACCGTAGTGGTTAACGACCGAAGAGCATCGTCTCAGGGGATAAACGAAGATGCTAACGAGCGCAGAGAGCGGGTTAATAACAATAGGGATGACGACAACGACTTTGTTGATAACAGAGAAGTGAGAACCATAGATGGCTCTTTAAACAATAATGCAAATCCACTTTGGGGCGCAGCGTTTACCCAATTAAAACGTTGGGGTGAGCCAGACTATGAAGATGGCGTTTCTACTATGTCGGGAGAAAATAGACCTAGTGCTCGCTTAATTTCCAACAATATTCATCATCAGGAAACTGGCGAAGTTGTTCCCAACAATTTCGGTACGTCTGATTTTGTTTGGCAGTGGGGGCAGTTCATCGATCACGACTTCGGGTTAACTGATGGTCTTGAGGAAGTAGCAGATATCTCGGTTCCTATCGGAGACCCTTTTTTTGACCCGCAAAGTACCGGTTCCGCTACTATTTTGTTCTCAAGAGCTATTTTCGACCATGATACGGGCACGTCTACTCGAAACCCGAGAGAGCAAGAAAATGAGCTTTCCGCGTGGATCGATGGAAGCATGGTCTATGGCTCTGACGAAGAACGTGCGTCGGCGATAAGGGTGGGGGAAGATAGCCCTTACCTAGCGACAAGTGAAGGTAACTTATTGCCTTTCAATACCAGCGGTCAAACCAACGGTAACGCGTTTGGTGTGGAAGACAGCGAGCTATTTTTAGGTGGCGAAGTGCGCGCCAACGAGCAGGTTGGGCTTACCGTAATGCACACTTTGTGGGTAAGAGAACACAATCGACTTGCAGCTATATTGGAAGAGCAGTTGTCAGGAGCATCTGGTGAAGAGATCTTTCAAGCCGCTCGCCGTTTGGTTATCGCTGAAATTCAGGCTATCACTTACAATGAATACCTGCCCGCGCTTATTGGCGATAACGCGCTGTCTCGCTATCAAGGTTATGACAACACGGTAGACCCTGGGCTTTATAATGCGTTCTCTGTTGCAGCATTTCGTCACGGTCATTCAATGATAAACGACCAAATATTACGGCTCGATGCACAGGGAAATACGATTGACGAAGGTAATCTGTCAGTCCGTGAAGTGTTCTTTACTGCGCCTAGTATTCTTACCAATGAGCAAAGCATTGAGCCTATTTTAAGGGGCCTTGCAAGTCAGTTGCACCAAGCCATCGACGTGAAAATCACTAGTGAACTGCGTAACTTTTTATTTGGTTCACCCGGTCAAGGAGGCTTAGATTTGGTCGCGCTGAACATTCAACGGGGACGAGATCACGGTGTGCCTTCTTACAACGATATGCGGGAGCAGTTCGGTCTAGAGCGTAGGCAGTCATTTAGTGAAGTAACCTCTAATACTGAGTTACAACTTGCGCTTGAGGCGACCTACGACAGCGTTGACGATATTGACCTGTTTACTGGCGGTCTTGCAGAGGACCCAGTAGCGGAAGAAGGCTCCCAGTTAGGACCTTTGTTTCGCGCAATGGTCACGGAGCAATTTGAAGCCCTTCGAGATGGTGACAGGTTCTGGTACCAAAATTATCTAACAGATGAAGAGTTAGACATGATTGAGGGGGTGACGCTAGCCGATGTTATTCGTAACAACACAGGCATTGGAAATGAAAAACCAGACAATGTGTTTTACGTAAGTGACTCGACTAACTAGCTACAATTTCGATACCGCTATATGATTTGTGTAGCGGTATTTTCACTACCTATTTATCTTTTAGAATGGGGTTAGCATTTCTTAAAATAAGAAGTGGTGACTTTTCTTTCAGTTCAGCTTTTTGTTTTTCTTCTGTTCACTTCCGCATGTTTTCTATTCCATCCCTATGAATTAAGATCAGCAAGACGCGATGCAGCTTATCTTGCAGCACAAAGTAGGTGTTAACATTGAAGCGCCGATAATGCACAGCGTATTTCCAGAAGGCATGCATTGCGGTACAGAAAAGCAAACTTGGTTTATCCCTTTTGAGGTGCTATGCGTGTCTTCAACAGACGTACGAAAAGCGTTAGTGAAACTGACCAATGACGCACGGCATGCGCTTAATGTTCCCAAAGCGGTGTCGTAGCCTTTTCACTGCATAATGCGACATCCATACGGGGCTGCTTATAAAGTGGGGGGCTCTTGTAAAAAAGGTATAGGGTTGCAGCTGTCAACATGGTCCGTTTGTTATAGATAAAGCGTTGTTCTGCAGTAGTGAGCCAGCTAAGAGGTTCACTGTGTATAAACTTACGCCTCTCCTTCAACTATCGTTTTTTTAGCCATCAAAGCATCGGTTAAAAACTGCATTAGCAATTTTACTTTAGGCTGTTCATACAAATCAGGGTGGGTGAGAAGCCAAATATCGTATTTCAAAACGGGCGCGCTGCCCGGTAATCGTACTAGGTCCGGGTGTGGGTCTCCCATGAAACATGCAGCTCTTCCCATACCCACGCCGTTTAATATAGCGTGATATCGAGAGATGATGTCATCTATTGCTATTCCAATTGGTACCTCTGGGTAAGGCGATTGTGCTAGCCATTGGGGCCAAACTTCATTCTCTAACGGCGCAATCCATCGCCAGTCTTTACGGGGCGTATTTTCACAGTAATCTTTGTGTGCATAAAAGCACAAGCCTAGCTTGTAAAGTCGCCTTCCAATTAAATGTTCAGGTAATTTAGGTGCTCCCCGAATTACGACATCCGCTTCACCTTTTTCTAAATCGGCGAACGTTGTTGAGCTTTTCACTTTTAATTGGATAGACGGATAAAGTCGAGCGAACTCACCGAGTTCTTTGGCCAATAAAAACTGCGACATGGGCTCGCCCAGTGAGAGCGTTATTGGGCCTGCGAGTTTTTCATTGCTTGCGCAGTAAAGCCGTTCTGACTCGCGAACAACATTTTCAACCTGCATTGCGGTGGCGACAAGCTGCTCGCCAAAAGGGGTAGCGCGGTACCCGCCTGGAATACGCTCGAAAATACTGGCGCTATATTGTTTTTCCAATAATGCCAAGCGTCTTGCCACCGTGGTATGAGTGGTTCCCAAAGCTACAGCGGCCGCTCTTAAGGTTGTCGACCTGTGAAGGGCGAGAATTAATGCGTAATCGTTCCAATCTTTCATGGAACAATAATGCACCATTGTGAATAAAAAACAAACCGTGTTTTGGGGTGCTTCAGTTGCTAATGTATTTGCATAACCACAAAGTTAACTATCACAGAGAGAGTTTAAATGTCACTTAATTCGATGAAATTCATGGCTTTAAATTTTGGGTTGTTGAGTGTTTTGTTTGCATCACCCGTAATAGCTAATGAGAAAGAGAAAATGCTGCCGGTGCATTTTTATCCAGGTGCGGTGATGCAGCTTATCGCACCTGTGACTGAAGCGGAAAAACGGCCGCTGCGTGATAAGTATTTTGAATTAGGAGCATCAACAGCACGGGAATATGGATATACCCAAAATGGGGTGCTTGTCGTTGAAAAAACGCTAATAGGAACGTTTAGTCCTAATGTATTTGTGGTAAGTCAGTGGTCTTCACTTAACGCGCAAAAATCATTTCAATCGCTACCACTTTTTAGCGAAATAAAGGCGTTAAGAAGAGAGGCATGGGAAGCATTAAGGCTTTATGACTATGAGGTAACTAAGCCTACCACGCTGACATTTTCGACAGACAAGATATATTCAGTTTCATTGGCCTGGGTGAACCCAAAAGCACCTAACAACTATTATGATTTTATCGACAGTTTTGCGAAAAAAGCGCAAGCGTTGGGCGGTAAAGTGATATCCATAACTCAGGATATATCACTAAGTGATCATAACCCCTATGCTGTAGCGCCACAGCAGATTGTGATTCTAGAGTGGAATAGCGCGAATGATATTGAGGCGGTTCTTGCTTCATCAGAATATGCAGCGCAGCTCGAAAAGCTTAAAAATGGCACAGTAAATTTTGAACTGCATGCGGTGCGCCCACGGGTGTAGTAGTCTGCGTAACGCGGTAGCCCGAAATAGTTGCTTCGTTTTCATCATAGTGCAATGGTAGGTAGACCTTCGATAAAGCGCATAACCATGGAGCATCAAAGATGACAGATATAAAACGTAGACAGTTTGTAACGAGTGCTGGCGCACTGGCTTCTTTTGCTGTATTACCTGCTAGTGCCAGCTCTTCAAGTTCTTTACCTTCAGCCTCTGCTAAGCCTTCGAGCATGAAAAATAGTATGCTTCCCCCCATACTTCATATGGTTTATTTTTGGCTTAATAATCCGGGCTCTAATGAAGATAGAGCTAAATTGATAGCTGGCTTAGAGTCCTTAAAAGCTATACCGCAAATTCATTCCCTTCATATTGGTGTACCCGCCAATACTTTAAAGCGCGATGTTATCGATAATTCCTTTGATGTTTCTGAGCTCATGTTTTTTGAAAGTATCGAGGCGCAAAATGAATACCAATCTCATCCAATTCATAAAGAGTTTGTTGAGCAGTGTTCGGGCTTATGGCGCAAGGTCATAGTGCGAGATTCTGTTTCGGTGTAGGGCTTATTGATTGCTTCTTTTTGTCAATAAAAGTTAGGTTTTGTATTTTGTTGTCGATACCAAGGTGCTAAGTAAGATTATGTATTGAAGTGCCAATGATTGTTTTAAGAGTAACTTCCGAAATACATTTTTGAGGCTAGTTCTATCTTTTTGATACCTATAAACAGTGGCTGGAAAAATAGAAGCTGCGTAATGTAAAGTTTCATCATTAAGCATTGAATTTCGCTATACTCCCGTTTTTTTCCAAGGCACCTTTTATGTTTTTAACTCGTTTTCTAAAGCTATTTGTACTTGTTGCTGTTGGTCTTTTTTCTTATGAAGCTGCCGCAGGTGTATCTATTGAAAATCGAGAGCTTGTGTATGAAGGGCCCATTTCCGCAAAAAACAATGAGCGTGCAATTACGCTTTATGAAGCAGCGGAAGATAACCCATCGACCCTAGTGATTACTAGTGGGGGCGGCAATGTGGATTTAGGAATGGACTTAGGCGAGTTTATCCTGGAGCATGATTTAGATGTCAAAGTGAACACATTTTGCTTTTCCTCATGCGCAAACTACGTATTCACTGCGGGCAAAAACAAATGGCTAGGTGAGAATGCAATATTGGGCTGGCACGGAGATGCGGCTTCTGCGTATTGGCGGGATAGCGATATTGACGCAATGGTAAGTCATTTAGAAGGTGAAGAGAAAAGCAAAAAATGGCAAGAACTTCGACAACACTATGATGACATCACACGAAAATCTGTTGTCCGCGAAAAGCAATTCTTTAAGCGTATTTCAACCGACCATGCGTTGCTCACAATTGGTTTATCGAAAGATCTAGTCAAAGCAGCGGTTAAACAAAAGGCAAGAGGGTGGACGGTTACTCCCGCACTGTTAGAAAAAATGGGGGTTAGTAATATCAAGTTTATATCATCTCCTTGGCAGCCTAAGAACAATCCTCGTTTCCCACTTTTGATTCTCCAATAAAGAATGTAAAGATTTGAACTTGTTTCAAATGAGAATTGATATCATTCGTATTATTTATTAGTATGCGCTTCCTTTTTGTTGGAGTTGGCATACATGGCACTTAAGTTCGTTCAAAACAAAGAAAATAAAATAAGAATAAGTGGAAAACTGGCGTGTTTAGCTACGTCCGTTTTAGCGTTGTCTGCATGCGGTGGCGGAAGTGGCGGTAATAGCGCACCTAGCTTAAGCCAAGCTAGTCTATCCATAACTACCCTTGAAGATAATGCTGTAACAGGAACTGTGGTGGCGTCCGACTCAGACGGTGACACACTAGGCTATTCGGTTGGGGCAAGCCCGACTAATGGAAGTTTGACGGTAAACCAGGATGGAAGCTTTGTTTATACGCCGAGTGCCGACTTCTTTGGTGAAGATACAGCAAGTATTACAGTATCTGACAGTATCGAAGCAGTAACTGCAACACTTACTTTTAGCGTTTCCAATGTAAACGATTTACCTGTTATTCAAACCTCATCACTTGTTGTTGGTAGCAATGGTGAAACAACGGGCGTTATTGATGCCACAGACGTTGATGGCGATGCATTAACGTTTACTGTTCATACCCAGCCTGAACAAGGTCTGGTGGAAATTGATAGCGACACTGGGGCGTTTACTTTCGTCGCGAATGAACTTGCTACGGTTGACGATAGCTTTATAGTGAGTGTGTTTGATGGCATTGGTGAGCCAGTATTAGGCACTATCGATTTAGGCGCCTCTTATGTGAGTAATGAAGACAAACTGACTTACTATTACGCTTCCTCTCACTCACACATTGCCAACGCCGAAAGTTTGGTTGAAAGCGATAGCGCTGACGATGAAGTTGTTATTACCGACGCAGAAGTAGCAGAAGATTCTTATATCAATATTGCCGTTGGTTATGCACTCGCTGGCTTCGCAGACTTAAGTTTGCAAACCATCAACGAAAAAATTATCACCCGCCCAGGTAAAGCAGAAGCGTTTCGCTTAAGTGCAAACGAATTAGAAAGAATCGGTGAAAGCGATACTGCAAAAACTTTCAGAACCGAAGCCGTAGTTCAGCAAAATGCGTATGTTGCTGAGCTTGGTCTAGACAATCTAAGCTCAAGCGACGCTAACTTTTATAGAGAGCTTGTAGAAGACTATATAGCGGCGAATGATTTTGACTCTGCAAAGGTTGTGCTAAACATAACCCAGGCCTACGCCGATGAATTGTCAGATTTGACGCAAGAGCGTACCACCGCACACGGCAGGTTTGGAGTTCTAGCAACCGACTTGTTGGCAAGTCGCATTGAAGCCTATGCTGAAGAACAGTCTGACATAAACTACGAATCAGTTATTACCGCAATAGATTATGCTACGCATATTGCAGAGACCACAAGTTTTAATGAAGTAGGTGGAAACAACTACTTTACCAATCGAACCTACCTTCTAGTCGAGGCAACGCGTTTTGCCTACGCAGCTAGCTTGATTGGTGATGATAATCAGCAAATAGCACTTACTGACAAGGCAAAAACCTTATTAGCACAAGCCATATCCATGTATGTTACCGCTGATTACGACGATGATTACCGCGTTAACGTGGCCGATTATGCAGAAGAAACCTTGCGTCGTTACCCAACCGGCCTTAGCTTCCTCGCTGGTCCTTTTGCAGCACTGTATCCAGACTATATTGCGGCAAACTCTACCGAGACTACTATCGGCAATTTACCGTTAATGTTAGTTGAAGAGGAAGAAGGATCTACAGACCCTGACACTAAAAGAGCCTATCGCGATCACTATGCTTACAGCATTGTAACTAGTGCATTTAACGGCGAAGATATTGCCCCACTTATTGATGCACTTACTTACACCTTTACTGAAACCTACAGTGATACCGAATACGTGGTTGAAGCGTTAGTAGAGCAGGACGATGTTGGTTTTCTAGATAAGCGTGCAGCATGGTTTTTACACTATGCAGGTCTAAATGCCGAAGCTCAACAAGTTACCACAGCGGCTATCAACGTGCTATCTACACAAGCCTATTTTGACGATGTTGGTTTTAACGTAGACAAGCTAGTAGAAAACTACGGCTGTAGCCGATTCGTAGAGCTTTTTACAGAGTTTGGTGGTGATAGTGAGACAACAGACTCCCTTTACGGCACGTGTTTGAACATTGTGGATACGTATTTTGGTGAAGACAGTCAAGCCTCTGAATCGCAAAAAATGAACGCCTATATCAATGCTGCGTTAATTTATCGTACCTTGGGTGACGATGAAGGTATGCAAAGCGCTATGAATACCGCACAAGAGAATGTAGCGGCCCTAGCCGAAGGTGGCGAAGATATTGATAGTTTATTCGAATACCGAATATATATTGCCAATACTTTCGCGTCGGTAGGCGAGCTTGAAACCGCTGCTTCTCTATTTTCTACTGTCGCAAACCAAGCGCTAGATGCTGTAGCCAGCGCTGCCACAATTGAAGACAAAGTCGATGCGGTAGACGATATTCTTGGTGAACTTGAAGCGGTGTTCGAACCAGATGACAGCAACGCCTTTTTAAACATCGACCACCTACTACTTGCCACTAAAAAACATGCTGGAACAAATGAAGAATACGCACAGGCTATAGGTAGTATAAAAGCCACGAGCACTTCCTTACTAGAAAGTTTGCTGGCAACAACATCTGAGTTCGCAGACAGTGAAAACGTCGATTTTTACGAGTCATTCATTGAGCAATTTGCATGGTTAGGCAATTACGAAAATGCCCAGTCGCTGGCGCTTAACGAGATTTACACCACCGCAGATAGCGAAGCCTTATTTGCTGTTATAGCTGAAACAATGGCGACGCAAGATGACTTCCCGGCATCGACAATAGCCAATGTAGATACTGACTACGACGGTCTTCCTAACTTCTTCTTATTAAATGCAAGTGATGACGCTATCTCGCAGTCTGGACTTAGTACGGACAATGACGCTGATAACGATAGCATTGAAGATCCCAACGATCTTAACCCTTTAGATCAAGATTAAGCATAAGGTAACTTCCTATGAAATATGCAGCCCCTAGCGGGCTGCTGTTGTCGTTATTAGCAAACGCCCCGTTTGTTAATGCCCAACAGCAGCAAGATGTAGTTGCGCCTAAGAATGATGTTTGCATTTCTGAAGACGCGTTGAACAGGATGACCGATGCTGAACGTTTGGCGTGTGTGGAAGAAAAAGAACACGCTAAAAAAATGGAGCGTATTTTAGTTGAAGGACGTTTTATCGGCCTGCAAGTGCCAGAAGTGGAAGGACGTTTTACGCTCGATAGAAACTTCATAGAGTATACGCCGCGAACGGGCGGTGATTTTACCGAGTTACTTGGCTTATTGCCTGGCGTAGTGTTGGGCGGCGAACAATACGATGCATCAGAGCAAGGTGAAATTAAAGCGCAACGGGTATCTATTATGGGCGCTGAGGCATGGCAAACCGGTTTTTTTCTAGATGGTATGAACTTCAACAGCCGTCAAGATCCAAGCTCTTACCGTTCAAATACAACACTTATAAATGATGTTGAAGGTACAACGCAAACCTTCAACATTAATCAGCAAATTATAGATAATATTACGGTCTACACGAACAATGTGCCGGCTCAGTACGGCAGTTTTAGTGGAGGTGTGGTTGATGTCGAGACGCGCGAAAGCTACAAAGAAACGGAGTTTGGTTTTAACTACCGGACGTCTCGAAGCGACTGGAATAACTACGAAACTTTTTTAGCTGAAGATGTGATCGAAGGTAATGAAGAAGCGCCTGATGAGCCCGCTTTCGAAAAACAGATATTAAACGTTAATTTTGCCAAAGCGCTTAACGAATACTACCACTTGCTGGTGTCGGCAAATTACACAACCAGTGAAATATCAAAACTAAGTCTAAACCAACCGGTTGCCACTGAACGTGAAAATGCGAACGTTCTCGTTAAACTGACCCAACGAAACCTATGGGTGGACAAGCTTACGCTAACGGCTAATTATTCGCCGTATACAAGTAACGACATTATAGCCAATGCTATAGATAGCGACTTTGAAATAGAGGGCGGGGGCTTCAGCAGTAGTATTAAAGTAGAGCATGGTTTTGATAAATTTGCCCTTGAATCGAAGCTTAGCTTTGCAGAGAGTTACAATACGCGTTCTGCCAACCCACATTACTATCCATGGGCTAAAGCTATCGGAAGAGAGTGGGGGATAGGTGATCCCACCCAAGAAGCGGCAGTGTCTAACCAAGGTGGATACGGAGATTTAGATAAAACGCAACAAACCTTCTTTTTTGATAATTTAGTCAGGTTTAATGCGTTTAATTGGTTGGATATTGAACACAGCATAAAAGCTGGATTTCAATATAATAATGAGTCGCTTGAGCGTCAGCGATATTACGACACCTATGTGTATAACTCGCCGATTACAGGGGTGAGTAATCTAAACTGTAACGGCGGGGTATTTGACTGCGTAGCGCTAACCACATCAATGACTATAGAGGATTTAGAGGCACAGCTTGGCGAGTCTTTAGATTTTACAAACCCCGATCACGTATTGGCGTATTCAAATATTGTCACTGCGTCACCTCAGTATTTTGCGTTGCGAAGTGTTTACCCTGAAGAATACATAGATGTGAATGTGCAAAATATTTCATTTCACGTTACCGACAGTATGGATTTGGGTGATGTCACATTGAATGCTGCACTGCGGGCTGACTACGATGATTTTCTTCAAAACTTAAACATTGCTCCTCGAATTAGTGGTGGTTACCGATTGTTTGGCGATGGGGATAAACTTATTACCTTTGGTGCAAACCGCTACTACGATACCAATTTGCTTTCTTACGCAGTACGAGAAGCACAGTTGCCCTATCAACTGGAGCGCCGAAGCATTTCCTTAAATGGTGAGCTTCAAGGTTGGTCGCCTTTATCTGGAGGCAGCGACTATCGTTATCGTTTTGATAACTTAGATACGCCTTTTAACGATGAGATTGTACTTGGTTGGAAACAGGCTACCGATTGGGGTAACTATGCCATTGAGTATGTGAAACGCTGGCGTCGCGATCAGACTTCCGTTAGCGGTGACCCCGTTTATAACCCGGAAGACGGTTACTACTATCGTACTCAAACTAATAATGGTAAAGGTCAGAACGACCGTATTTCGCTTTCGTGGGCATGGCAATTTAATACCAGTAGTTTTTGGTTTAATACCACCTACCAAATAAGTGAAGAAGTTAGTTTCGATGAAGAAGACGTAGATGTTGCGCCTATCGATGAGCTTATCTTCTTACGTAGCGGAGATGAAGAAACCGGCTATACCTATGTCGAAACGACGCTTAACAACTTAAGTCTTGCTGAAACTGAGTTTTCACAGCCTTTGGCATTTAACGTTGGGTGGACCACAGGGTGGACAGACACGTTTACCACTAGCTTAACAGGTTCCTATCGCCAAGCGTTTGATGATTATGTGGCTACTGACGATGTACAGTCTAGCGGACAGCTTTTGCGTGTTTGCTCTATTTGTGACGGTGAAGAGGTGCTCAATGTTCCGGTGTATCAGTTGGTTAACGTTCCTAGCCGCTTCTTAGTTAATGCATCTGCTACTTGGGTGCCTGAGGTAATTGGGGACCATGCGCTTCGATTTAGAGTAGATGTTCAGAATCTTTTAGATTCGCGAACCTATTCAGTGGCGCCTGGTGAATCAGGTATTGAAACTGGTCGTTCAATTTGGTTTGAAGTAGGTTATCAATGGCATTAAGGGTTATCCCACTAATTATTTGTGCTCTTTTGGCGTTTTCGGCGTTCGCCAATGACAACTTAAGGCACATGTACGGAAAGCCGATAAAAAGTTGGCCAACAGCAGAAACCGCTGACGGGCAGCCCGCTGCTGCCCTAGCTCCATTAAAACCCAAAGCCCCTCTGGCCACCTCCCAGCAGATTGAATTGGGCGAAAGGTTATTCAACGACCCGCTGTTATCTCGTGATAACAGCGTAAGTTGTGCTAGTTGCCATTTTAGCGAGCGTCACTTTCAAGATGGCAGGCGAAGTGCCACTGGAGTTAGAAAGCAAGTAGGTAAACGGAATACACCACCTATTTTTGGTATTGACCACTGGGAAAGCTTTTTTTGGGATGGGCGGGCCCAGAGCGCCACTGAGCAAGCGTTAAAGCCTATTGAAAACCCCATAGAAATGGATTTACCTATTGCGGTCGCATTAAAGCGGTTAAATGAATCTCCAATATACCCAAGTTTGTTTAAAAACGCATATGGAAGAGAAGATATAACATCGCCTATGCTTGCAATGGCGTTAGTGGCGTTTGAAAGAACCATTCCACCGCCTAAAAGTAAATACCAGCACTTCATTACTTTGGCTGAAACGTCGCCAGAGAAAGCGCAAAGCATGCTCTCTGACTCCGAACTTCAAGGGTTACATCTTTTCAGAACCAAAGCGCAATGCATGACGTGCCATGAAGGTGCGTTACTTAGTGATAACGAGTTCCACGTTACAGGGTTTCATCTATATGGCAGGCGCTTTGAGGATTTAGGAAGAAGCGAATTTACCCAAGATGTTAAGGATATCGGAAAATTCAGAACACCTTCCTTACTTGGTGTTTCCAATACAGGGCCTTGGATGCACAACGGGTTATTCACACAGTTTCGCCCTATGATTGAGCAATATAATGCAGGCGGATTTAGACCGAAGGCTAGAGGAAGTAAAGCCAGCGATCCTTTTTTCCCTGTAACAACACCACTTATCGAACCACTTAACTTAACGGAAGAAGAAGTTACAGCATTAGTAGAGTTTTTAAATATTCTTTGACTTTAATTAGAGCAGATACTGGTATAAAAACACTTCGCAAAAGAAAAGCGATATAGCGAAAACCCTTACTCAAACACTCTGTTATCAGGTAGCAGTGGGTAAATAGGCGAGTTCTTACTACAAAAAACAGCGTTAAATTTAAACGTTCTTTACATTCACTTTATAGCTCCAGAAGCAATCTTTCACTATCATTCATATGTGAGCCTTCAAGTTTTCAACCCTCTTCTTTTCAAACATCAGTTGAACTAAAAATGACACTACCGACGTCTTTTAGCAAAGAAAAAGCAATACTAAATCTTCAGTGCCTGTGCGTAATTTTTGCCTTATTTATTGCATTTCCTGCATTCGCCCACCACGGAAGTAGCGGACAGTTCGATACCAATGCAACGGTCGAGTTTAGCGGCAATATCACTAGGGTTCGTCTTGTTAACCCTCACGCTTACGTGTATTTCGACTCAATTGATGAAGCAGGTAAGGTTACGAACAAAAGATGTGAATTACAGTCTGGTTCTTTGTTAAAGCGAAGGGGCTGGACCCAGTCGCTCTTTAAAACGGGTAGCTTCATTTCCATCAAAGGTTCACCTGACAGAACCGATCCTACTACCTGTTACATGAAAGAAATCACGTTTGAAAATGGTGTTGTCGCATTTCGAAACAGCGAGTTTGATGAAAATGGAAACGTTCTTGTAACAAGTGAAGGCGCTTTGGATGGCGAGCCCTCAAAAGAACATCACGCTGAAGAGCACGAAGAAGACTTCCATCATGACGACGAGCATCATGACGAGGACGACCATCTTAACACCGCGTCATTAGAACAGACCGTAGACCTGAGTTCGCGTGAGCGTCTTCACGAAGATGGTTCTTTGAATATGGCTGGAAACTGGGTAATGGTTCGTTCGGGAGAAGGCCCTCCTGGTGGAGGAGGCAGTAGAGCTATGCTTACACCTGCAGGGCAGAAAGCAGTGGAAGGCGCGACATCAGCCGATAACCCACGGTACCAATGTAAGCCGACTAACATCATTATGGATTGGTGGTTCGATATGATGGTCAATCATATTGAGCAAACAGATAAACGTATTACGTTGACTTATGGCTTTATGAATTTAAAGCGCACTATCTATCTAGATGGCACTACGATGCCCGCTAATTACCAGCCCAATCGTGCAGGTTTTTCGACAGGAAAATGGGAAGGTGATGAATTAGTTGTGACAACCACAGGGTTTGATGAAGGGTGGATCATGGCGCCTCTTGGAGGTAATCCAGGTGGGCCGCCGCCGGGGCAAGAAAGAGCAAAGCGACCACCTCGTCCGTCTGGTGAACAAGGTATGCCTAGAGCAGGAACAAGAGGCCCCGAGGGAAGACCAGGCCCTCCTTCTCCAGCTAAGAACAGTGCTCAAATGACGATTGTAGAGCGCTTTACATTAAGTGAAGACGGCACTGTTTTGTCCCGAAAATATACGATAACAGACCCACTGTATTTAGCGTCACCAATGGAAGGGCAAGACGAGGTAACCTTCACCAACGACAAGTACATTGATTATGAATGTGAAGATCTTACTGCTGAAAGAGGGTCTGACAGTTTAGGTGGGGTAGGCGTAACGCGAGCCACCAAAAATAACATTGAATCAGATGATGTTGCAAAAGGGTTTCTGTATTCGCTGGAAGATTCAACAATTGGAACAACCATATCTAGCACACAATGGGGCTATCCCATTGTGTTGTCGCTACACGCCATAGGTATGGCGATTATGGTGGGCGTTTCACTAATGTTGTGTGCGCGCGTTATAGGGTTTGCTTCAACCATACCTCTTTCGTCCTTTGCTCCCTATTGGTCGATAGGGCTTATAGGCCTCGTAATTAATTTTTTATCTGGAACCGCGCTATTCTTCGGTAACGCCTCTGAGCTTTATTTTAATCTGGCTTTTCGGATTAAAATTGGCCTAGTAGTTCTTGGCCTTGTTCTGACTAAAATGATGGTGAAAAGGGCAATTATTTCAGGAAACGACAGCGGAAAAGGCCATAAGCCCTTGGCTATTGCTACGCTATTGTGTTGGGTCGCCGCTATTATTGCTGGCCGATTAATTGGCTATATGAGTTAGAGGGCTAAAATGATGGAAGCTTTTTTATTTAGTGTCATCGACACACTTCAAACAAGCCAGCTAAACCATTTTGTTATGGATAACGCTGTAGTATTTCCAGTATTAGAAATGGCGCATTTTTTAGGCTTAAGCATGCTGTTTGGGGCCTTGCTCGTAGTTGATTTACGGCTTATAGGTGTTGCTAAAAAAATTCCAATAAACCATGTTGAATCATTTCTTCGCTTTGCCCTTATTGGGTTTGCTATTAATGCGATAACTGGCGTTTTATTTGTAATTGGCGACCCCGGACGGTACTTAGTTAACATCGCTTTTGGCCTTAAGATGCTAGTTATTGGGTTAGCAGGCGTCAACACACTTTATTTTGTAAAAAGGGTAAAACCGCAATTAGACAATGCTCACAAAGTGCAGACAGCGGGCGCTGAGGCAGCGATAGTTGCCTGGTTATCTATCGTGCTATGGTTGAGCGTTATCGTATTGGGGCGCTTCATTCCCTATGTAGAAACGCCTTAGTTTCCACTTATTCTTTCACCTTTTATTCTTGCACCTTACTGGATGGAGCATTGCGTAGCGGTTATTGATTTAAATCGCTATGCAATACTGGCTTTGCGTGTATCGTTAAGCAACTGAGGTAACACCTAACCTCAACGATCTTCAGCGTATACGACCTTACTAAGCTTGGTATTTACTCTCTACCTACCTCACTAGCCACCGAATTTACCAAGCAATGTGTAAAAACTACGGTAAAAAATGATGACTATGTAAAGCTCAATAAAAATAGCCCTCACTTTACATGGACTTGGCGGTTTTCATTATTGGCACTTCAGTTGCACAACTAATGGACTCTATTAGAGTCGTCGCTAATAACGCGATGCAATCCTCTTTTTTATTCATTCCTTCGCGTTGGAGCGCTAATAAAATGTGTGAGAATTCAATAGGCCCAGGTGTAGTAAAAACACAAACTGGGTATCGTTTTTCCGTATGGGCGCCTAATGCACAAAGCGTCTCACTAACCGGAGATTTTAATGACTGGAATCGCCCTGGTATCAGTATGCAGAGGCAAGATAACGGTGTGTGGTGGTGTGAAACTGATGATGCTAAATGTGGCCATGAATACAAGTATGACGTGACTAATGCTAAAGGTGATAGCGTTCTAAAAAACGACCCTAGGGCACGGTTGATGACCAATAGTGTAGGCAATAGCGTTATTTATGACGATGCCTTTAGATGGGAGGTAGAAGACTTTAAACCTGCTCCAATTCATCAACGAATAATCTATGAGCTTCATATTGGCACATTTCACCGCAAAAATGGCGAGCAAGGTACATTTGACTCGGCCATAGAGAAACTTGATTACTTAGCTTCGCTAGGCGTAAATATGATAGAGCTTATGCCAGTAAATGAATTTGCTGGCGATATCAGTTGGGGGTACAACCCTGCATGCCCATTTGCCGTTGAAGAAGCTTATGGTGGGCCTGATGGCCTAAAACGCTTTATCGACGCCGCGCATAAACACGGCATAGGCGTAATAATGGACGTTGTATATAACCATTTCGGTCCTAGCGACTTGGACATTTGGCAATTTGACGGCTGGAGCGAGAACGACAAGGGGGGAATTTATTTCTACAACGACGAACGCTCCGCTACCCCATGGGGAGACACGCGACCTGACTATGGCCGTCAAGAAGTACGAGATTATATTACCGACAATGCCTTGATGTGGCTTAAAGAGTTTAAAGCAGATGGGCTGCGTATGGATATGGTACCTTTCATGCGTACCGTCTCTGGTGCAGACTCAGGGGAAGATGATATTCCAGAAGCTTATGAGCTAATTAAGGGAATAAATGGGTTCATTCAACAAGCATGCGCTGAAAAAATGACAATTGCTGAAGACCTCCACCAGCACGATTACATTACAGATCCCTTAGAAGGTGGAGGCTGTGGTTACACTGCGCAATGGGACGCTGCATTTGTACACCCAGTACGTGAAGTGCTCACTCAATCTGATGATGAAAACGTCAATCTTGATGTACTCGTCGATGCGTTATGCAAACAATACAGCGCTAGCCCCTTTGCTAGAGTTGTCTATACCGAATCTCATGATGAAGTGGCTAACGGTAAAGCTCGTCTTGTCGAAGAAGTTGCGCCTGGAAATGTAGATGACGATTATTTTGCGCGTCAAAAAGGCATGTTAGCAGCCACCTTGGTGCTTACAAGCGCCGGTATTCCCATGTTGTTTCAAGGGCAAGAATTTAAAGAGACGGGGTGGTTTAACGATACAAAAGACCTAGATTGGTCACGGCGCAATAGTTTTGATGAATACTTAGGGGCAATCACGGAACTGGTTAACTTACGTAAAGGTGAAGATAAAGCTACCACCGGGCTAACTGGCGCAAATACAGAGGTTGTTCATCGAGACAGTAAAAACAAAGTCTTGGGTTATCGCCGTTTCAATGACATCGCCAATGAGTCGGTGTGGGTGTATCTGCATTTGGGGGGCGAAGACATAGATGATTATCAGTTATCAGGGTTGCCGGCCGACCCTCATTGTTTATTTGCATGGTCAGACGGGTTGTGTACGCAGTCTGTTCATATAAATAACGGGAAAGTAAGGCTTCCATCATTCGGTATTTTTATTTTGACCGAGCGGGGTAACCTAGACTAATTCTTAAAACAGGAAAGTAGTTTCATTCGCAGAGTGATAACGTTTTAGTTAGCACTTGATGGCAATATAAAAAGGCCTAACGGAGCATAAAATGTCCATTAGGCTTTTATTGTTGATAAGGAGCGTAAATAACAGCTAGTGGTCTAAGGTTTCTCTATTCTACGAACGACAGGAAAATTATTTCGACTCAAGAAGCCTTATCCAGTGGTCAAAAACGCCTAGATTTTCCAAAATGATTTTAACGCACATCAATATTGGCACTGCGAGTAAGACGCCCACCACGCCCCATAGCCAGCCTGTGATAGCTATCCAAATTATGATTATCAGCGGGTTGAGCTGCATACTGCGCCCCAATACGGCTGGGGTAATCAACTGAGACTCAATAATATTTAAAAACAAAAAGACACCGGCTGGCAGAAATGCGCTGCTGGTAAGTCCAAACTGAACAACCCCTACTACTAGCAACACCATGCTACTTGCGATACCGCCCAGGTAGGGAACAAAATTCATCAAAGCAACAAGGGCGCCCCACAAAAGCGCGTCTTCAATATTCAAATAGTAAAATGCACCAGCTGTAGCCAGCCCTAAACAGGTGTTTATGATACTGATTGTGACTATATATGCTGAAAGTTCTCGCTGAATTTGATCGACTAATACCAGTGCTCGTCTTTTGTCGGTAACCACCGGAAAATCTCTGATGAAAACGTGAAACAGATTAGGGCCAAAAACCAATAAGAAAAAAATCAACACAACACATGCCATGACTTGAGCCAATAAAAATGGCGCGTTGCTAAACAAGGTTATTCCCATATCAATACCGCTTTGTTTAATCTTGTCGGTAACCGAATTTGAGGTATCAGGTTGAGCTACGGGCAGCTTTGGGGAATCGTCGTCGCCAAACCAGTTGAAAATAGAGGGTTCCTCTTCAACTGGTTCAGCTGCAGGAGGTGTAGTATAGGCATCAATACTACTGCTAATTTCTTCTATTTCTTCGCTAATTTCGGCGGCTATTTTTGGCAGAGAATGCATCCAACGCTCTGCGGGTTCAGCAAGTTCTACAGTGAGCAATGTGAAAGGGGCTATCAATAAAACAATTAATGCGCCTGCCGAAATAGTCCGCGGTACAAATACTTTCCTAGCAATGGCGACGAGTGGGCTTAGCAGTAAGGCAATAAAAGCGGAAAAGAACAATGGGATAAGTAAAGATTTCGCCAAATACATGGTGTAAATAAAAGCAAAGATTACTAGGGTGTTCAGCAACTTAGTCTGCTTGGCTATTTTAGGGTATGCGCCAGTTAAATTCTTTTTTTGTTTTTCAGTAGTAGAGCCAGCGTTATCCATGTCTTAGCCTTGGGTGAGAAGCGAAATATACGCGATTATTCGTAAACGTGATGAATTATGAATACAAATATTACGAAAATTTCATATTTAAAGTTCAGTACTTAGTATTATGAAACGAAAGAACAAACTTCAACAGATAATGTTTTAAGGCAATAGCGAAGAACTAATTACCTTTTAAATATTCTTAGTCGAAATCCTGAGCTTTCTTATCCTTCTCGGTAATCTTTGTGTGATCTGTATAGACAAGTAAAGCACTATTAAAAGCATACATGGATTATTGTCTTATGGAGAGGGCTAATGCCTCGTATTACTCGTCGTCATTTTCTTCAAATAGCGGGTTCGGGTTTACTCGTTGCTCACAGCCCTTTTTTACTCGCTCAGCCTGCTAAAAAGAAACTAGGTATAGCTTTGCTTGGTTTGGGCAACTACAGCACCAATTTATTAGCGCCTGCGCTACAGCACACCGAACATTGCGAGCTGCGAGGTATCATCACAGGTAGCGAGGAAAAAATTCCTAAGTGGCAAAGAAAGTACGGCATTAAAGACGCCAACGTATATACATACGGCTCTATGGCTGAAATAGCCAATAACGACGATATTGACGTTATCTATGTGGTAACCCCCACAGGTACGCACAAGGACTTTGCAGTTCAGGCTGCAAATACAGGAAAGCACGTGTGGTGTGAAAAACCAATGGCCATGGATAGTGAGGAGTGCCAGGCAATCATTGATGCTTGCCATCGAAATAACGTCACTCTATCCATTGGTTATCGCATGCAGCACGAACCCAACACACGCACTTTTCATCAGTACCTTGAAACTAAACCCTATGGAGATATAACCGCGGTATCGAGCTTTGCGGGTTATGCCGGGCAAGGAAGGGCGGCAGACAACTGGCGTATGCAGAAACATATGGGAGGCGGAGCTCTTTATGACATGGGCGTTTATGCAATAAACAGTGCGCGCTTTCTAACGGGGCGAGAGCCTTTGTCTGTTACCGGCAGCCATCCTCCACAGCGCTTCCCAAACAAGTTTACTGAAGTCGATGAAACGACCTTATTCACCATGGACTTTGGTGACGGGCTGGTGGCAGATTGCGGCACAAGCGTAGTAAAAGGGTTTAATCATTTCAAAGCTGACTGTGAAGACGGTTGGTATCAGCTAAAACCAATGCAGAGCTACAACGGAGTAACGGGTACAACCTCTGATGGGAAAACACTGCCACCTATTAACGGTATGCAGCAAACACTTCAAATGGATAACGACGCTTTAGCCATAATAGCCGGGCGACAGCCAATGGTACCCGGTAGTGAAGGACTTGCTGATATCAAAATCGTGAACGCGATATTTGAAGCAGCGAAAACTGGTCAAACGGTTAGGCTGTAAGGTTTTACCACCAAGCTCAACAGGGGCAAAAGCGAAGCATCAACAATTAGTTGTTCATGTAATGCTACGTTTGGCGTTCGCTTCGTTTTGATTATACGAAGCTTCACATTACGAAGCTTTTCCCTTAAGTCATTCAACGCCTAGAGAATCGATTAGCGAGTTTAGCTTTTTCGAGTCGGTTAACTCGCTAAACCATGGGGTTATCTCTGCCCCGTGCATTAAACCTAATATGGCCCCTAAAACAAAACCGCGATGCACGTTGTCACCACCCACGTTGGCGTTTGCCATCAGTGCTTTTCTCGGGTTATCAGCATAGCGATAAGCGAAGTATAATACGGCGGGCCAGGCGTCTGAGATATAACAGGCTGGCGAATACATACGTCCAACAACTTCAATATCGCTTTTGTTCTTTGCCGTAAGCTTAGCCAAGTTCAGCCCTGCTGACTTACCCGCCACCTCTTCTAAAATATCCCTGGATAGTTCATCTTCGCGGTGAACCAATTTGTAAATCAACTCTACATAGTAATCGCATACTGAAGCTAACGACTCATCGGGATGAGTTAAATAAAGGTGCTCACGACACACACATTTTATATCTTCAAGCGCAGTGTTCTTAGCTGCTTCTACTACCGCTAATGGTGTTACTGATACAAAAGCCCCTATCGAAGCTGTATCGTGGGTAACCGCTCCACATTTATCCGCAGGACGGCCTTGCTCAAGGTTCGCGAAAAAACCTCTGTGATAAGACTCGGCATACGTGTCAGGGTGTTTTGGCACATCGGCGCGCATAAAGCTAATGTACTGGTTTAAAAACTCATTTTTTTCATAACCTTTAAGTGCGCAGGTCAGAACAATGCGGGCGCAATGGGCATTAAGCGTATTTTCACCAGCTTTCATTCCCTGATGGTAATGCACATTGTCTTTGCCCCAATACTGCCTTTTCCCTTTAAGAATGACCTCGCCCACTATTTCTTTTTGGCTAGCTGATGCTTTGTTTGCGCGGCCACCTTGTTGTGTGGAATGCAGCGACATTATTGAAGAGGGATGAAAGGATGGCGCATCCTCAAACTGCTCTATTCCTAACGGAAACGCCTTGTAGATATCAGCAGGGTTGTAAAACCAGTGCACCGGCATAGCGAGTGCGTCGCCGACAAATGCGTTTTTAAGTGCTGCTCTTGCGCGTTCTACGATTAATGAAGCCATCTTTCCTCTCGCCTGCCAACTAATTTATTTGGATGGGAATGCGTGTATTACCTCATTTAAATTACGCGTAAATGGCCAAAAATGATCGTTTTAATGCTCGTCAAACAGTGACTTGTTGCGGATATATTTTCGCATGTAGTGGTAGGTAATAGGGCGCAACAACCAACTTTGAAGCGACATAAAAAAGCGCTTATGTGTAGGTGTGTTTTCATATATTTTGTCGTCGTGCAGCCAAAGCATTTTACCTACGTGCCAAAAGTAAAAAGGAAAGGGCGGCATAAAGGTGATTACGTCAAGATCGCAACAAATACGGTAGGTCCTATGGTGTAGCGTGTAATGTTTGTACCACGAGCGCGTGCCTACCGCAGGTTGGCCAAAAGTCACCACTCTTTTTACTGACTTCGGGAATCGCCTTTGGAAATAATCGGCCATGAGCACAGCAACCGCTCCGCCTGATGAATGGCCGATAAACGAAAAGCGTTTACCTTGGGCGCGAAGAGGCTCTAGTACTTTAACGAGTAACTCTCTAAGCGGTAAGGCGTCCTCTGAGGTTTTTGTACTTGAATACATCGGCTGAGCAAGTAGTCTCGCAAAACCCCAGTGAACAAAAAAGCTTCTGTTCAATTGACGCAATCTATAGGGTATGAAAAACAAATTAGCGAACCAGTCTTTAAAACCCAACGAACCGCGAAAAACAATAATGACTTCTTTTTTGTTTTCTACCCACAATATTCTTACGCTCATTCTGCCGTATTTGTCGACCAGTTGGCGTTCATGAAATGGGTCTAATATTTTTTTGTATTGCGCGTCGGCATCGGGGTAGGCGAGTTGACAGAGGATGGCATATCGTTCGTATTGATAGCGTTTCAATTTCTTCATGAAAACTCATATCGGAGCAATGTGCATTTTGAAATAGTGCTTTTGACGGCACTTTCAGAGAACCTTATACGCTATAGGATATTTATTTCAGAGATATGACGGCGAGGAAAATTCGGATAAATTTATCATAGTTGGCTCTATGAATGACGGCATACCAATAACCATAGAGCCTAAAATCAGTTCTTGCTTTCTATACTTATTCTGCAATCTCAGCAGCAACAACAGAGATTTCTACAAGCAGAGCGTCGCGTGCCATATCGGCAGTAACGCAAGCTCGCGCGGGTGCGTAACCTTCTGGAACCCAGTTATCCCATACCTCATTCATCTTCGCAAAATCATCCATGGTTTTAAGATAAATGGTCGCTGAAAGCATATGCTTTCTATCGCTTCCCGCTTGAACAAGTAAGCTATCTACTTTATCAAGCATGGTTTGAGTTTGATGAGTAATATCTTGCGTGGCATCTGCGCATACTTGCCCGCATAAGTAGATGACGCCATTGTGCTTCACAATGCGGCTCATGCGCTGCTTGGTTTCCATTCGTTCAATGTTCATTAATTAAAGCCTTTTAGGAAGTGAGAAGAACTTGTGTTGAGCGACTTTAATTGGTTTGTTGGGCTACTTCAATTGTTAGTGTGTTGCGAAAAAGGCGACGCTGCACTTTTCCAATAAATTAAGGAAGGAAAGTGTAGTTTCATTGAAAACCACTACTTTTGACAGCTATTTTGCTTTTAACGTTCTAATAATCAAACTGCCGAGTTGCCTCGTATTAAAGGGGTTACCGTTACTATTTAAAATACTCAGATTGAGCTGCTCTGCCACTTCTCGAAGGATAGGCTTTGCGGGCGTTATGTGGTTAGCTCCTTTGTAGACTTCGATAGTACCGTTTTCAAGTTCCTTAATTGTGTAAGGTGCTTTGTGTACAGTATTAACAGTAGATACATCTTTCTTTAGTTTATTGGTATTAAGAAGTCTAGAGAGCGAAATGATTAACTTTCCACTATTTCCGCTAGATTCACGCATAAACGTTTTTGCTTTATCTGTTTCTTCGTTTAGCAATGTTTCTATTTGCATTTCTTCGGTATTAACTTTTAACACAATTACACGGTCTACGAATTGTAATGTGTTAGGGTTAAACGCGATGTGACCGCTGGCGCCCATCATAGCAGTGGTTTTTACTGATACCCGCTCACCATCTGCGCTAACAACATCATAACCTTGTTGATTTACTTCACTCGCCATTTGTCCATTGGTGATTAAAGCCGCGTATAATTCACCAATCCTTCCTATAAGATGACGCAACTCTGTAGGCGGAACGCCCCATGTGATTTCCCTTTCAAACCACGACATTGCTTCGCCTAGTGACTGAATGATTTGCATTTGTGTCAGGGCCATTTTAACTCCTGTAGTGCTCTCAAATTATTTTGTATTTAATTCAATAAGGAACGGTTGAAAATTCGAGCAAGACAAAAGCAACTCCTGTAATAAACTAATTGAACAAATAAATTCATTAAGCTGCTCTGGGGAATCATGTAATTCAGAGAAAAATGCATCCATGCGCATCAACACAGCGAAAGGATGATAAAGGTTAACTTCGGCATTTGTATCAGCGCTTAAATTATCAATCACTTTCCACTTATTATCATGGGGCGAATAACTAACGTTCGATGCATTTAACTCGTTAACTCTTTCTGCGATCTCGCTTCTAAGCCCTTTAAAAGTAGTGCTTGATTGGAGCGAGTTATGTAACGATTTTTGAAAGTCGAAGATTAATCCGACGTGCATGTGTTTGCCCGTTATGTGTTCAAATTTATGGTCAGCACCATCAGCCAAAAAGCCGCAGAAAATACTTGGCTTCCAATCAAACTTCTGCTCATTTCCAAAACTACAAAACTCTATTCCAATTCGACGCTCAACAGCGGAAAGTCGATCTTTTACAGTAGGCGCCAATAATTGGGCTAAAGGCCAAGTGATATGTTCAAGAGAGGCTTGCTTAATAAGCAAACGCATTTGTTCTTCAAGCTGTTTAGCTTCAAGGTAATGCGTAATAGCCAATTGATTGATAGGAGATATCTTACCCAATCCCTCTGCTTGAAGAAGCCCTTTGAAGGACTCCAAGTACCATTTGGCTATTTCATTTTTTAAAGGCTTAATTTTACCCAAAAGTTCGTGAATATCATGCCAACAAATAGCGCAGTCGGGGTTTTGTTTATGCTGATACTCTCGTGCAGTTATAAGAACAACGTAATGATAATTGAAATTTTCTTCAGCATAGGCTCTGTAATTATCGAGCTGAGAATAACTCAATTCAGAATAGACTTTATGCTCGAAAACTATTACCACATCGTCCCACTTGACCAGCATGTCAGGAAATTTCCCATCGAAGTTTGCTTGGGTTGAGACCTCATAACTACTGGCATTGAAAGCTTTTGGGAGCGCTGATTTTGAATTAATCTCTTCTAAGAGAGCTACCATAACCTCGCTGCTATTTTTCAATAAGTGCGCAAATGCCTCTGTTAAAAAGTTCTCTAATGGATCTGATTTATCTCTAGGTCGATACTTTCTTAAGTTTACGAGTAGGTTGTCTTCCATGCTCAGGTCTCTTCCACATTGATCGGTTTTATTTATTTAGTTATCAAGTAACTCACAGAAAACACCATTTTCATAAGTGCTTTCACCTCGCTCGCGAATACTTATTGCAACCTAACGATAGTAGTTAATGTATACAGTAAATTGATTATGCATCTGAAAGGTTAGATAAAAGTCATTAGTAAGCGATTCAAAAGACCGCATAGTGAGTATCTCTTTTCCATTTACATTTTTCGTCCTGTAATGAAAAAGTGTCGATAATGAGTTTTCTACTGCACTTATTTTTAATAATAGTGCTATCAGCAAAAATTTTAAACGTAGCACATCTCTTCTCAAAGAGAACTCGTCCACGAGGGAACATCTGATACTCAGAATTCATAAGTGCAGGAAATTCAGGAAGGTAAGCTTTTTCGGTTTCCCAAACACTTATATGGCTAAAACATGTGTCGGCAATACCCAGACTACTGTACTTTGCTTTCGACAATAATATAGACCTAGATATTAGCCTTTCATGGTAAACCCAAAAGATACCAATACGTGAATTCGATGCTGTCATTTAAGTTGTCTTAATTTAGTTTTACACCCCACTGACACTTTTCATTTTTAGAACCCTCTTTAGATGTTGCGTTTTGAAAGCCCCAAAAAATGTTAAAACCGATACCCCAACATAAAAGATGCGCTAGATTCATATTCATCGGCAACTTTCTGTATATTCACTTCAAAGTCTAACGCGATGTTTTCGAAACCATATTGGTGCAAGCTCAACGATACAGCATCGATTGGCTCATCACTTCCATATTGGTTGTAGGTCCTACTTAAGTTAACCGCCAACTTACTATTCAGTTTTGTATATGCATATAGCCCAACAACGGGTTTGGCGTACACAAATGCATCTTCCTTGTTAGCGCCTGCACCCACAATGATGTCGCTATACACCCCTAACCCCTGCATTACTTCACGTGTAAAGCCTAAACCAAACTCCGATTGCACAATGAGTTTGCGTTTTCGCTCGCCAGTTAGCACCCGATTTATTCCAATGTTAAATGATGATGACCAGTTGCTTATATTTTGTGTAACAGGTACTCGCGACACCATTTGGTAAAGCATGGCTTTATCCACATAGATATCACCTAAGTTGCTTTGCTCTAAACCGACTCTGAGCTCAACGTCGGCCAAGATAAGCTCGGTTTCACCAATCATGCTCCTGTTGTCATCGGCGAGCCTTCTTGCAACAGGAAAGGCACGAAACGCCATGAACGAACGGCTGTCTTGATGAGTGAAACCGGCAGCAACATAACCTTCCTGCTGGCGAGTGGAAGGAACAGGGAATTCAGATACGTCTAAAGAAAGGTGCTTATATTTAGCATCAAACGCTGCAATTTCAGCGGAGTTCTTTTGATATTGTTGTTCTGAAATTGTTTGAGCTGACCTAAAGTATTGATTAAGCGCCAATGCGTATTTGGTTTCAACAAACGAAAGTGATAATGAATCGAGCTGAGCATGGGCTAAATGCGATGATATGGCAGACGCGCGTTTACTGCCGATACTTTCTTCTAACGTCGTTATTTCCCACTTATTAGAAGGTACAAATTGGGTCGATGAAACGAGAGAGTTTGCTTGAGCAAACTTAACGACATCAAGAGGCGTTAGCCAGCTCGCAACCCGATTTAGATGAGCAGGGCGAGCAATATTTACCAATAACTGAGTTACGGTGGCGCAGTTGAAAATATGAAAAAAATAAGCGGGGCTCTGCTGTCCCAACTCCCATATGTAGTCTTGTACGAAGTGACGTTGTTGCTCGTTGAAATCTAGCGTGTATCGCCAAATGTTTCTTTGCTCTTCATAGAGATAAAACTGCTCAAATTCTTGGTAAGGAGCAACCTTAAATACGCCTTCTTTTCCTGTCATCAATGTTTCGTACATGATGTGAGGAACGTTTAAAGAGTCTAGTTCTGTGAAAAACGTAATACCGTGCTTAACGGGAATGCCTTTATCGTTAGTACCATCTAGACGAAGCATAATATGCCCCATCATAGAGCTCGCAGATGTAACGTTTTCTGAGGCGTAAATTAGCTTGATACTATCGGCCGGAACACTTTCTACAAATTTGCGATATTCTGTGCAGTGCTCGGCAGGGGAAATAGATTCAAATTCGGGAAAGTAGCGCTTGAGCAGCCGTAAACGGGCCGGGTAGTTGCAAATGTTTTGGGTATTACGCTGAAAAAGGTCTATGGTAGCTTGCGCTTCGGCCAACGGACTGAGAAACGACTTTGATATATAAATAGAGGTGTCGTTAGTAATTGGCTTCCCATTTTTAAGTTGTAACAATAGGTGCCACAAAGGGTCGTTAGCTATTTGCTGTAACGTTGCGCTATTAACTTTTGAATAGCTAGTTTGAGTAACGTCACTGGCCGTAGAATTAGCTGCGAAAATCAAAAAAAAGGAAGCAAGAATGCTTCCTTTTAGAATTCGTGTAAACATATCTTATTTACAAGGTACGCTTACTGAATCTTGGTATTTCCACATTTTGTCTGAGCCGTAATCGGTAGACGAACCGAATACACCGCCACTAATGATGTTGATGAAAAACGCAGATTCAACTTCTTTGTTCAGGTTAACGTCGGTACATTTTGCATCGTCAGCAACTAGCACTTTATCTTTGTTCTCTTTCTTAACAGTAACTACACCAGGCACTGTTTGAGACATGCCGTCAACAGTCACTGTAGTCGTTTCACCGCTAGTTGTTGTAACGTTTATTTTGTGTGTTTCTTCGGTAAGAATGGTGGCACAACCTGAGGTAAGAATAAGGCTTGCAGCAGCTAGTCCAATTATTTTTTTCATTATATTTCCCTTTCTGATTTTGAATGTCGAATTTTCGACGAGCGTTAATATAATCTTTACGCTATAAAAATCAAATAAAGATTGTTTCTAAATTGGTCTGCTGGTGGGAGAGGGCAAATATAAGTGAGCGTATGCGCCAAGATAATGAAGTTAGTGCCAAGTAACCCTGACACTAACTTTAAACGCGTTCCTATCACTTACCATAATCGAAGGCTTGGTTATTTGGCTTCCACAATTATTGCAGTAATTGTGGAGTCGCCGATGTTTTTAACTTGATGCTCCCATTCGTCATGCCACATGACATAACCATCAGGGATTTCCAAGGTCATTGCTTTGTCAGCTGTTTTGATGATAGCTTTTCCGCCATCTTCAAAATAGACGGTTTCAGCATTGTGTTTGTGCCAAGTGTCTTCCTCGCCAGGCTGAAGCGTCATCTTTAAAACGAGCACGTTTTCGTTTTCTAAAAGAAGAGTGTAGTGCTTTGGCGATACAATATGGGCGTGTCCTGTATTGTCATGGTTCGCCATAGCACACCCAGATAACATAGCACCCGTTGCCAAAAGGGCTGCTACGAAATTAGCCACTTTTTTCATAGAAGCTCCTATTTGTGCATACCGCGAATAGGGTAGTTGTTATCAGGATTACGAATCCAGCCCAAACCACTTACTAATGTCTCTAACTCAGGTCTAACAAATGGGTTGTTAGAAATATCAGCGACGTGCACATTACCTTCATTGTTAACAACAAACAGCGCTGGCTCAGAAAACGGGTGATCAGTTTCTTGAGGAGATCTTGGATCAGAGATATATACGCCTAATTCTTCCATCTGCTCCACCGTTAAGCCGTACGCAATTGGAAAGTTAATGTCCAACCTAGGAAGGTGACTTTCAAGCTGCGCTTTACTGTCGCCAGATACTGCAATAAGGTCTACGCCAGTTTCGGCAAGATAACCCCTAACACTCTCAAGTTGATTGAGGTATCGAGTGCAAAGTGGGCAATGTTGCCCTCGGTAAACCACTACCATTTTCCAATCAAGACCGTTCTCAGGTGTCGCTAGCTTTACAGTGTCGCCATTTAACAGCTTTGCTGAAATATCTGGAAAAGCAGAACCTGCATGTAACTTATTGGTGTATTCAGTACTCATGATAAATCCTTAAAAATGCTTGTTGATGTGGGCTTCAAAACGTTTGAAATCGTTTTCTACATCGGCGTTTTTCATTACGTCAAAGCTAGCGAAAGTTTCCATTGGCTTCATGCCAAAGAACTTGAAGTTCATATGCATTGGAAACAGTAAATCGTCTACAGATTTACCTTCGAAAAACTCTTCGCTGTCGTTAAATGACTCTTCTGGAGCATTGAAGGTTAAAGACATCATATATTTAACGTCGGTAAGGGTACCGCCTGTGCCGTAGTTTTTCTTCGGCGCTTCTTCAACGCGACCGTCGCCGGCACATAAGGCGCCACCCATACCTGCAGTGTAGATTTCATCCATATACTTCTTGAATGACCATGGCACACCCATCCAGTTAATTGGTGCCTGTAGAAATACGATGTCAGCCCACTGATGATGGGCCAACTGTTCTTCAACGTTGTGTTCTTCGGCCATTGTCACTACCCGAGTGTTGTAGCCTTTAGCTTCAAGCAGCGTTACTGCTTTATCGACGAAAGATGCGTTTAGCTTGCCTTCTGAGAAAGGGTAATACTGGTGTGCATTAATAATTAGTACATTGCCGGTTTTTGTCGTAGTCATCTCAAAACTCCAAAAGGTTTAAATAAAGCTCATTGGTTTGGGTGGTTTATTTTAGTAACCTTATAACTGTTTTCAACTAGTGGTGTTTTGGTGACCATGCTGATTTTTCTATTAATTTTATTGTGAACAAATAGTTAGATAATCAAAAAATTGATCTGACGTAACGGAGTTGATGACGCAAGTTACGAAGAGTTATTCATTAAAGAAAAAAGTTGTGCAGGAGGCTTATATTTAAGGCTTTACGCTAGATCGATGTTTGGTAGCGCAATACTTATAGAAAACACTTTCTTCCAGACACAAAAAAACCGACTCAAAGGTCGGTTTCAGTATCTACTTCTGTAACGAAGAAGATGGTACCAGTGGGCGGACTTGAACCGCCACGCTATCGCTAGCAGCGGATTTTGAATCCGCCATGTCTACCAATTCCATCACACTGGCATTGTGTATAGATATCAACGTGGTGTTGATGCTTGGCATTATAGCGATGCATCGCGCCTATACAACAATTTTTTGTGCTTTTTATGGTTAAGTGCCGAAAGATTGTCCAAAAGAAGGGGCGAATCTATTTATCACATTAGCAATAACGTATTTCTACCAACGTTAGGCTGTGTGTTTTATTGCTATAGCGGTGTCTATTAAAGCCGGCAATTCTTCAGCGTCATTCATACTTGCTTAAAAAAGCCGTCCTTGGCTTTACGGTTGACACTGGTTATGTGCTAACAAACTCCTGTTATTTGATGCGTGTTATTGGTCTATCAATAAGTCATCAAATGTAGAGTCGTCAGCATCTTGGGTGAACTCGCGCCCATTTATTGGTAATGGTTCATCCGTTGCTGCTTGATTGAAGGCGTCGCGGGTATAGCTAGAGAATGATACCTGCTGAGCTTCTATGGTTACGCTAACAGAGGCCGTGACTTCTGAATTCACACCATCAGATACGGTAAAGGTAAAGCTATCGCTTCCTGTTACCTGAGCGTTAGGTGTGTAAGTAAAGCTGCCATCTGCATTAACTTCAGCATTACCGAGACTACCGTTCTCACCAAGGCCAAAAGTCAGTGTGTCGCCATCTTCATCGGTTGCTGTTAACGTTCCATCAAATGCAATATCTGCTTGGGTTGTTAGCATTTGGTCAACGGCTACTGGCGCTGCATTTTCTTCAGGAGCTTGATAGTCGTTATCGTCGTCGCTATCGAAACAACCTGAGAGTGCTAACACCAATCCTGAAGCAATCCACATACGGTGCTGTTGACGTTTCACTGACGTTTGCTTTTTAGGCGCAGTGGTATCACTGCGCTCATTTGATAACCTAATCTTCATAGACATGATGGATCTCCTTATTCAGAGCCAGCAAGTGGGGTTTTTAGGTATGGAAATGACGTATCAATCATGCTTGCATCTACAGGCGCACCATCAGTGAAAGGTACATTACCCACGCTGGCGTCCTCTGGTGTACAAAGGCCAAGGTCTGTATCTTCACCTGCTACCGGGATGGGATAGCACAAACGGCCCATAACTACGCGAAGGGCTATATCAACTACGTCATCACCAGGGCGGCGGCCATTTGGGAAGCCCGCTAGGTCATCACCTGCTACACCAAATGCAGACTGTGATTCGGCAGGTGTCGCTGGAATACCCGTGTTTAGACGCAGCATTTCTGATGCAGTTACAGTGGCTTGCTGGTTAACGCCTGGGAAGCCAGTAAGGAAGGCTGTTACTAAGTCCATACGCGGGAAGTTAGTCGGCGCAAGGGTATCAATATCCGTACCCAGTGTAGTATTCACTGCATCTTTAAACAGAATGTTTAGTAGCTCTGGCAAAGAAGGGTGGGTGACATAATCTGCAAATTGGCCGTCAGCGCTTGGATGAGAGCTAGAGAATTTGTCTTTATCGCCAATACCAATAACAAGCTCGTTAACTAGCGGGCTACCTAAGCGAGA
Source organism: Alteromonas sp. PRIM-21 (assembly GCF_027563165.1). Lineage (NCBI taxonomy): Bacteria > Pseudomonadati > Pseudomonadota > Gammaproteobacteria > Alteromonadales > Alteromonadaceae > Alteromonas > Alteromonas sp. PRIM-21. The sequence continues at coordinate 146,906 of NZ_JADOEK010000002.1, forward strand.
AACTTGCGTCATAGCGCCGCCATTGGTTTCTGGCTTCTCGAAAGTGGCATCCGGGTTTAGAATGCGAGCCTGAGGTAAACTTGCCGTGGTCCAGCTACCAATTACGCCATTGCCTTCACCGGTAACGCACGTTTTTGGTACTTCAATAGATAGGGCTGTTACGTTTTTGTCTACTAAGTCATCATTCATTGCGCTTTGCGTAATGCCGCCAGGGAAGCCCTCGCCGTCCCCTGCACCCGGTGCGCTGTCGCCTTCAACAGGTACATAGTTTACAAGATCGAAGGTTTTGCCAAGGTTAACCACGAAGGGGTCTTTACGCTGGCCAACAAACACTTTGGCCATGTCATCGCACCCAGGGATACTGAATGAGTAAATGAAGCTTTCAGCATAGCGAGCGTATTCTGTTTCACTGGTAAAAGTTTTATTACCAATGTAATCAAGGGGCTTTTTAAACATATCGCCCATTGCCGGGGTAAGCGTAGTGCGCGTGCCCGTTTGCATGTCGCCGCTAACCATAGTTAGGCTATACATCTCAGAGAAATTCGCTGCGCTTGAATCATCGGCGCTTATACCACCTACATTTTTAAGCGGTACTTTCACCATTTTCTGTTCGCCTTCAGGCCCAATTGGCAGGGCAATGCCTTCGTTCTCGGCAGCAAGCATATTGTTGAATTGGAAAACAAAGCTTAAGTCTTCAACCGCGTCGCCGTCGCTGTCGATATGAATGGCGTAGTGCGCGTTCGGATCCATCGCAAAATAATTAGGACCACCGTACGCATCTTGCAGTGGAATGTAGTTTGCGATGAAAGTCACATAGTCTTCACGACCTTCTTCATAACTGTTAAAAGCGTAAAAATCGGTGCTATCTAAAGCTGGGTGACGAGTAATATTCGGTGCTTCTCTGTGGCTTGATGCTATTGCGCCTGCGGTTACGGCTGCACATGTCACGGCAATTGCCAGTGACCAAGTTTTGCGTTTGAATTGGATCATGTTGGGTCTCTCTGTTTTTATGAGTTCAAAAGACCAAACGACTGAGCTTTCACCTTGGATGCAAAAATGTTTAAAAAACTAAAATAAAGTTTTTGTTAAGTGTTAAAAGTCGGCGGGGCGAAAAAGGAATACGAAAAAGCGGTAGCAGTTAAAGGAACGGAAGAGTAATTAGAGATTACAGATAAAACTATGATAGAAATGAGAGAGCACCAAGAGATAAACAAAAGGCCACGAATGGTGGCCTTATTACAAGAGATTAGATGTGTAAATTTACACAGACACAATTGGGGCTATATAAAGTACCTCGGTCGGTGCCCCCGTTACCGAGCCACCAGGCGCTTCCAAACTCACTGCCAATGCCATGATACTTTGGTCAAGCAATATATCCGGTGTTGCCCTTGTATCTCCATTCGCTTCTGGCATTAAGCCAAGTGATATTGGTGCTTCACCGTTAGCGGGCACCATCCAAAGCTCATAGTCTTTGCCTGCTAAAGCCACGAAAGCATCGGTGACCTTAACATTCATGGTTGTGTCAGACACCTCTATTACCCACAAGGGCGCGTTGTCCGCATTGTTGACGACGGCAATACGCGACACGTCTGGTGCCGGCACGGGTTGCATAACAAAAAGTAATACGGCTAACACCATTGCAGCAGCCGTAGATATGAACGATAAGCTTTTCCAGCGCTTCTGCTTCTCTTGTTCAAAATCGACGACATTTCCGCTAGCTGGGGTAGTATCGGTAACATTATTTGCGAATGCAGTATCATCGGCCGCCTTGTGACCTAGTTTTACTTGAATATTTTCCCATACGCCTTCGGGCGGTGCGACTGGAGGCAAGGTTTCTGCAAACCCCGTTAGGTATTGCTCCCACTGAGCGGTTGCGTCACTCACAGCTTGGTACTGCATCATTAACTTTTGATAGCGGGTTCGCGCTTTACCGCGAAGCGTTCCAACCACATACTCTGCGGCAAGTGCGTTTAATCTCTCTTCTTTTAAATAGTTCATAGTGATAGGCACCTCTGCAAACTTTGCAAGCCCCGTCTTATCCAGCTTTTTATGGTTCCAAGTGGTGATGCCAAATGAGTAACAACCTCTTGATGCGACATACCGTTGACATAGGCAAGATGAATAGCCTGACGCTGCGGGCCGTCTAATTCATCTAAACACGCAGCCAATTTCGCTTGTTCCGCACCTAGTTTTATTGTTTGAGTGCTTTCTTCTCCCGCTGGCGCGTCATCGTTTAGCTCAACTTCATTTCGTACGTTGTGATAGCGAATTAAATCGAGTGCGCGATAGCGAGCAATACTGACCATCCAAGTGAGGACGGTGCCTTTTCCTCGTTGATAATTGCCGGCGTTATGCCAAATTTTTATGTAGGCATCTTGGGTGGCTTCATCGGCTAACTCTGGCCTTTTCAAAAGCTTTAAAGCAACAGCGTAAAGCTGACCACTTGTTAGTTCATAAAGCTTTGCGAAAGCTTCTTTGTTTCCCTCTGCTGTTTTACACAGCAGTGGAAACAGGGTTTCATGTTCCATAGGTGCTCCTATTATTATCATTATGGCGCGGCCGTTTATGTGCTGCTTTTAAATATTAGGTGGCTACTTTTAAAGTAGCATGCTTTATGTACAACTGCCTGAATGGTCGCTCAATTGAGACCGAAGCTTTCTTAACAGTCATTAAACAAGAACGAGGTACCCTAGTATTTCACTGAAACAGTAAGGCGCACGTTTCTTGGTTCAACAGGGTGGTAATGTAAGTCCTCAACACCATCATCGGGTTCACCCGGTAGACGCGATGCATAGAAGTAGTCAATATCGTGATCGTCGCTATCCAGAACGTTGAGCACTTCTAATGTTACGTCCCATGAGGGCTGGCGATAGGCAATTTGCGCATTCAACAAAAATGTTGAAGGTGGTGAAATTTCATCGAAGCTTTCAACGGTACGAGAACTCAAATAGCGGCCACGTAAGGTATAGCTAAAACCTAACTGATTACTTTGTTGGTAATAGGTTAGACCTGCGCTGACTACTCCCGGTACTGTTCCGTCTATGTGGCGGCCTTCGCCTTCCACGCTGTCACTAAACCTTGCTTTCGTCCAAGCAGTTTCAATGTCTGTGGTTAGGTGATGGCTGATCCAGTAGTAGGCACTTACTTCGATACCGTGCCTTTCAGAGGGGCGGCTGGCCTCTGTAAAACCGGCGTCGCCCACGTATACCAGTTCGCTATCTAGCTCTAGGCGCCATAGCGCAGCAGATAGGTTGTACGTTTTATTATCGGTATAATTAACGCCCGCTTCATAGCCAAGACTTTTTACTAACAAGGGAGCAGCTTCGGTGGCGTCACCGCTTACTGGGTCTATGGTAATAGTTGCTCCTCGAGCGTCGTTAGAGTGAAAGCCCTGACCAATATTGGCAAACGCGGTAAGTTCGTCAGAAACGCTATATTTTAAGCCTGCCTTTAATGTAAATAAGCCATCGCTCTCATTACCTGAATTAGCATCAAGGTTACTCGTTACATCAACATCTAAGTAATCGTATCTACCACCCAATGACAGACTAAGTGCATCACTTAATACAATATTTGACTGAGCAAAAAGTGCATAGCTATTGCTGTCTATTTCGTCTTCTCGGACGGTGCCAAAACGGGTTAAGTTTTGGGTGCGATATAAGCCTACATTATCGATATCATCAAAACGCCACTGGCCGCCAAAGGTAATGCTACTACCATCGGTAATGGCTAAGGGCAGGGTAGTGAATATTTCGCCACCGTATATTTGTCTGTCGTCTGCTTGTTCAAACTGATCGCCTCGCTCAGGCTTATCAAGGAAATAGGTAAAATTTGAAAATAAACTTAGTTCAGTGTCTATGGCATAAAACGAAGCGTTCCATGTATCGCTAGTGTAGTTTGCAGATAAACTATAGCGAGAAGATTCGCCGCCAACTTGGGTATCGATAGAGCCAAGTCGGTCTATTAAGCCGCTTTGAATAGCGCGCTCGGGAACCTGGTCGGCGCCATTCCAGCTATTGTCGTAAGCCATCCCTGTTACAGTGAGTTGGCCGTCTAGTAAGGGCGTAATATAACGGATGTGAGCGTTTTTCTTTTTAACGTCTTCGTCTACGTCAGTCCACGGGCCATCATAGGTTTGATATTCTAATGCGGTAACGACTCGGCTCTCTCCAGCCTCAAAATGGTTTAATGCAACAGCGCGTTTGAATCCATATTCACCTAGGCCTAGGAACAATTGGTTCTGTTCAAGAGAGTCGCGCAAGTTGAAGAACGCACCACCAGCACTCGAAAAATCGCCAATGTTGGCGTAATAGGTGCCTTTAAAATAGCTAAGGTTGTCGACAAATTCAGGAATAATGAAGTTAAGGTCACTGTAGCCTTGGCCGTGCCCATGGCTTCGCATGTTTACTGGCATGCCATCTACGCTGACCGTGAAGTCAGTACCATGGTCAAGGTTAAACCCACGCAGGAAGTACTGATTAGCTTTACCCGAGCCGCTATGCTGGGTCACCATCATACCCGGAATAAATTCAAGTATTTCACCTGCGCGAAGCATAGGGCGCTCAATCAATGTGTCACCAGACACCCAGCCCTGCGAAGCAGAGATAAACTCTCCGTCTTTTACCGATGAATCGCCACGTACTCGAATGTGCTCAATATCACCCTCAGGGTCGTCTAATGCTAACGCAGGTGAAATGCTAAACGCGATTGAACTTGCTATAAGTGTTTTTGCTAAGGTTATTTTTGTCACCGTAAATTACTTCCATCATCCGTTTGTAATTGTAATAACGCTTAACTATGACGGTTAGATGCAAAAGCCAGGAAATTTTCTTGAAGGCAAATCGGGCTGTTACCACTTAATTAAAAGACAGTAAGTGTCATTTATGTTGTTTAAGCTACCTGCGGCTTGTGTCAAAATACGCATCGTTATTTATTGAAGCAAAGAGAAACCTGTGGCGCGTCACGATAAAAAAGCTAAGAAGAAGCCCTCATCACCTAACCGCCAAAATAGTAAGGATGAGTTAAGCACAAATAACACAGAATCTGATAGCTCGGCGCTTCAGCGAGCAGGATTCGTTAGACGTTTATTGGCAATGATTTACGATACGCTCGTGGCTACTGCCGTCGGCATGTGCGCAGCTATGGTGATGATAGTAACCTTGGTGGTTATGTTGAAAAATGGTGCCCTTGATTTGCAAGGTTATGCGGAACCCGCAGATTTAATTCAAGCTTCCCCTGGCTATAAACTGCTTATTCAAACTTGGGTAGGCTTGTGGATAGCGGGGTTCTTCTTGTGGTTTTGGCGCAGGGGCGGGCAAACGCTTGGTATGCGCGCTTGGCGGTTACGAATTTACAGCACAGTTGAAGAGCCTATGACATGGCCGCGCTTATTAATTCGCCTTGTCGCATCATTAGGCGGTTTAGGGACCTTGCTTGTTTTGTTTGATTTTAAAAATAAGCAATCACTACAGGACCGCTTAGCACAAACAGAAGTGTTGAAGCTGACCAAAGAAGCGAACGACCACAAAAGTTGGTGATGACGCATTCTAGGCCTTGCAGGGCGCTAAAAAAGTATAAAAAAAAGAGGCTGCAAAATGCCTCTTTTTTATATAACTTGACCGTGAAACTATTCGAACGCTGATAGCTTATTTATCGCTTAAGCATTACACCTGCGATAGCAGCAAACAGCAGACTAGGCAGTAAGGCGCCCAAAAACGGCGGCAGCTGATATACCAAACTGACTGGCCCAAACACTTCATTAAGTATAAAGAAACCAAAGCCTGTGAGTACGCCCATAATCACTCTTGCGCCCATAGTAACGCTACGTAGCGGGCCGAAGATGAAAGACAGAGCCATTAATAGCATCACACCTACCGAGATAGGCTGAAAGATTTTTCGCCACAGCGCTAGTTCATAGCGCGCGGGGTCTTGGTCGTTGTTTTCTAAATAATTTACGTAATCTAGCAAACCAGTGATGGATAAAGCCTCCGGCTTAACTGCAACAATGCCTAACTTATCGGGGGTTAGCGTTGAGTTCCATCGCATACGTTCGTTTTCTTCTACCGACACCTTGGTCTCTGAAAACTCGGTTACTTCAACGTCGCTTAACCACCAGCCATCGCCATCGAAAGCACTGTTTTTCGCGTAGGTAATACTTTCAAGAGATAAGTCTGGGTTAAAGCTAAAAATGCTTACGTCTTTAAGTGAATCTTGGCTAAGCACCTGACCGATGCTTACAAATCGGTCGCCATCTTTTGCCCACACCAACTTATCGGAAGAAAATAAACTACCGCCTGAAATGGCTTCGGTTCTTATCTGTTTGGCCTTGGTTTCGCTGTATGGAGTAACCCATTCACCAACGGCCATCACCAATAAAATCATGACAAGGGTGGATTTCATGGCCGAGTTGATAATGTTCCAACGGCTCATACCCGCGGCCTGCATTACTACCAGTTCGCTGTTACTGGCCAGTACGCCCATACCAATAAGGCCGCCAAGTAATGTGGCCATAGGGAAGAACTGCTCTAAGTCACGAGGTAAGCTCAGTAAAACGTAGATAAAGGCGACAAGCATGTCATAGTCACCTTCGCCAATTTTACGCAGCTGTTCTACAAACTTTATAAGTGCGCTTAAGCCAATAAGTACGCTAAGCGTAACGGTGATAGTACCTAACAGCGTACGGGCAATATATAAATCGAGGATTTTAAACATCTACTTTTTCCCCAATATCCAAGCACGAAGCTCAGTGCCGGTCTTTCTGTCCCGCACGATTAACATGACACCAATGATCAGCATGATGGTATGTACCCACCATAAGCCTAATTGTGGCGGCATTTTTCCATCTTCTAGTACGCGTCTACTTGCAAGCAGCAGCAAGAAGTAGCCTAGGTAAAGCAGAATGGCCGGAAACATTTTACCAAAGCGACCCTGACGTGGATCTACGGCGCTCAGCGGAACCGCAATCAGCACTAAAAAGGGTATCGATAGCGGTATGGCAATACGCCACTGAAGTTCGGCTCTGGCCTCAATACTGTCGTCTTCCCAAAGCTCGCTGGTGGGCAATACGCTCACCTTGCGTCGGGTTTCATCCGCCGGTTTATCGGCAATCTGAATTTGGTATTCGTCAAACTCTACTTTGCGATAAGCCTTTTCAGATTGTTTGCCTTCGTACTGCACACCTTCTTTTAATACAAGGTTTCGGGTTCCGTCGGGGTTGTTTGCCACTTCACCAGTTTGTGCATATACAACGCGAACATCGCCTTCGCTGTCGTCCGTTTGATTCTGGGATAAAAACACACGTTGCAGCTTATCGTTGCTGTCTACATCGTGCACAAATATTACCGCTTTTTCGTTACCCGTTTGCTGGAATCTACCTGGCATAAGGGCAGAAAGCCCAGCTTCGTTACGGGCTTTTTCTCGTAGTTGGTATTCGTTTTCAGCGGCCAGTGGCGCGAAATAAAGGGTAATTGCGCCTGTAACTATCATAATGATTACGGATAAAAACAGCATTACCCGTGTGACGTACCATTCACTGATCCCACAAGCCCGCATTACGGTCATTTCGCTGTCTACATACAGTCTGCCGTGTGCCAGCATGATGCCCAAATAAGCACTGATAGGCAGCACCAAAGATGAGAGAATAGGGGCGTATAAACCTAAGAAGCCAAGCACTAGCCCAGCGGGGATATCACCGTCTGATGCGTCGCCCAAAACGCGCACAAACCTTAGGGTGACAAAAATTGCCATTAGGATAAAGAAAATCGCTAACTGAGATTTCAGCGTTTCCTTAAGTAAATAGCGGAATATCAGCATCTCAGCCCTTCCGGAAAATTAGGAATTTTAGTGAAAGAAAGCACAATTTTGTTTAAACTTACCGTTTTTACAAGTTTTGCCTGCAATCATAAACCGTTTGCATGGTGTTTTGACGCAAATTTAACCTATATTCAATAGGTCTGTAAGCGTGAATTGCAGCGAACTAAAAAGTTATGCTGCGTATTAAAACATAAAGCAGCGCGAAACGTTACGTGATTTTAGTCATCGTGCAAACCATAAACGACGAAAAGCGAGGTGATATCGTGGAGTTTAGTGTAAAAAGTGGCAGTCCTGAAAAACAACGCAGCGCATGTATTGTTGTGGGTGTCTTCGAGCCGCGCCGCCTTACGGCAGTGGCTGAACAACTAGACGAAATCAGTGAAGGTTATATCAGCAACTTGTTGCGCCGTGGCGACCTTGAAGGTAAAGCGGGCCAAATGTTGTTGCTACACAACGTGCCAAATGTACTAAGTGAGCGCGTGCTTCTTGTCGGTTGTGGTAAAGAGCGCGAATTAGACGAGCGCCAGTACAAAAATATAATCGCCAAAACCATTCAAACATTGAATGAAACCGGCTCAATGGAAGCGGTGTGTTTCTTAACCGAGCTTCACGTTAAAGGTCGCGATACCTATTGGAAAGTGCGTCAGGCTGTAGAAGCAACTGAAGATACACTTTACACCTTCATGCAGCTTAAAACTAAGAAAGGTGAGCCTCGCCGCCCGTTACGTAAAATTGTATTCAACGTGCCTACTCGTCGCGAACTTACTGTTGGTGAGCGAGCAGTTGAGCATGGTTTAGCTGTAGCCCGTGGTTCGAAAGTAACCAAAGACGTAGCTAACATGCCGCCAAACATCTGTAACCCAGCGTATTTGTGGCAGCAAGCACAAGAATTAGCAAGCCAGTACGACAGCGTAACCGCTGAAGTGGTAGATGAAACACAAATGGCAGAGCTGGGTATGCAGTCTTACCTTGCCGTTGGTCGCGGTTCTGCAAATGAAAGCATGATGAGTATTATGCATCACCGCGGTGGTCCATCTGATCAAGCGCCAATCGTGCTTGTAGGCAAAGGCCTTACCTTCGATTCAGGTGGTATTTCAATAAAGCCTGGCGAAGCCATGGATGAAATGAAGTACGACATGGGTGGAGCAGCAGGTGTACTAGGTACAATGCACACTATCGCGGCGCTGAATCTGCCAATTAACGTTATTGGCGTATTGGCAGGCTGTGAAAACATGCCAGATGGTAAAGCTTACCGTCCGGGTGACATTCTTACGACTATGTCGGGCCAAACCGTTGAAGTACTAAATACTGATGCAGAAGGCCGTTTGGTATTGTGCGACGCGCTAACCTACGTTGAACGTTATGAGCCAGAGTTAGTGATTGATGTTGCTACCCTAACGGGGGCAGCTATCATCGCGCTTGGTCACCATGCAACTGCAGTAATGAGCACGCATAACCCACTAGCTCACGAGCTACTTAATGCATCAGAGCAAAGTTCAGATCGCGCATGGCGTTTACCGCTATGGGACGATTACCAAGAGCAGCTTGAAAGCCCGTTTGCAGATATGACAAACCTTGGTGGACGCCCAGCTGGGTCTATCACGGCGGGTTGTTTCTTGTCGCGCTTCACTAAGAAGTACAACTGGGCTCACCTTGATATTGCCGGTACGGCATGGCGCAGTGGTAAGAACAAAGGCGCAACAGGCCGTCCAGTGCCTATGCTGTCTCAGTTCTTAATGAACCGCGCTGATATTAAGTTAGAGGACTAATCATTCATGCCACAAGTGATATTTTATCAACTTACCAGCAGTGACAATGGTGTGGCAGGCCGCGCCAGCGAAGTCATTGCCTCAGCGTTTGCTAATAAGCAAAAAATTAGCGTGCTGTGTGATACACAGGCGCAAGCTGAAGACGTTGATGAATTGTTATGGCAACTGCCGGCAGACCGTTTTGTTCCCCATAACCTGTATGGTGAAGGGCCGCAATCGGGAACGCCGGTGGAAATTTGTTGGCAGCCAGAGCAGGTAGCCAGACGACAAATGGTGGTGAACGTGGGTTCCGGTATGGTGCCTTCACCCAATCAGCATCGTCAAATCATCGATTTTGTACCCGTGGACGAGAACGCCAAACAGGCTGCGCGGGTAAGATACAAAAACTATCAGCAAGCTGGATGCAACATGCAGTTTAAATCTGCATAAGTCATTCGCGTTTAGCTTCAATTTGAGAGTGTGTAATGGATAAAACCTTCGAACCGCAGTCCATCGAGCAGCAATGCTATAAGTCATGGGAAGAGGCGGGTTTATTTAAAGCTTCAGGCAGCGGCGACCCATATTGTATTCTGCTTCCGCCGCCGAACGTTACCGGTAGCCTTCATATGGGCCATGGTTTCCAGCAAACCATTATGGATGCCCTAACTCGCTATCACCGCATGAAGGGCGACAACACCCTTTGGCAAGTGGGTACCGACCACGCAGGTATAGCTACCCAAATGGTGGTAGAGCGTAAGCTTAACGCTGAAGGCAAGACGCGCCACGATTTAGGCCGTGAAGACTTCATCAAAAAAGTGTGGGAATGGAAAGAGCACAGCGGCGGTACTATTACCGGTCAAATGCGCCGTTTAGGTACTTCTCCTGACTGGTCTCGTGAAGTGTTCACCATGGATGAAGACCTATCCAAAGCCGTAACTGAAGTATTCGTGAAACTACACGAAGAAGGCCTTATTTACCGCGGTAAGCGTTTGGTTAACTGGGATCCAGTGCTTCACACTGCAGTATCTGATCTTGAAGTACTAAACGAAGAAGAAGACGGCCACATGTGGCACATGCGCTACCCGTTAGCTGACGGTAGCGGTGAGCTAGTGGTTGCGACAACGCGTCCTGAAACCATGCTAGGTGATACAGCGGTTGCGGTTCACCCAGATGACGAGCGTTATCAAAACTTCATCGGCAAAGAAATTAAACTGCCTATTACTGGTCGTTTAATTCCAGTTATTGCCGATGACTATGTCGATCAAGAGTTTGGTACAGGCTGCGTTAAAATTACGCCTGCTCACGACTTCAACGACTACGACATGGGTAAGCGTCACAACCTACCTATGATCAACATTCTTACCGACGATGCGAAAATAAACGATGAAGCGCCAGAAGCGTACCGTGGTTTGGATCGCTTCGACGCGCGTAAGCAAATTGTTGCTGACCTAGAAGCCCAAGGCTCTTTGGTTAAAATTGAGCCGCACAAGCTTAAAGTTCCGCGTGGCGATAGAACCAACGCGGTTATTGAGCCATACCTTACTGACCAATGGTATGTAGCGGTTGAGTCTCTTGCTAAGCCTGCTATTGAAGCTGTGGAAAGTGGTGAGATTCGTTTTGTGCCAGAGAACTGGAACAAAACCTATTACCAGTGGATGCACAACATTCAAGACTGGTGTATTTCTCGTCAGCTGTGGTGGGGACACCGCATTCCAGCGTGGTACGACGAAAACGGCAAGGTTTTTGTTGGCCGCACTGAAGAAGAAGTGCGTGAAAAGCATGGTCTTGGCAGTGATGTAACGCTTTCACAAGACGACGATGTATTAGATACCTGGTTCTCAAGTGCACTATGGCCGTTCGCGACCATGGGCTGGCCAGAAGAAACGCCAGATCTTGAAACCTTCGTACCGTCTTCGGTACTTGTAACTGGCTTTGACATCATCTTCTTCTGGGTTGCCAGAATGATCATGATGACCAAGAAGTTCACTGGCAAAATTCCGTTTAAAGATATCTACATCACTGGTCTTATCCGTGATGAAAACGGCGATAAAATGTCAAAGTCGAAGGGCAACGTGCTAGACCCAATCGATTTGATTGACGGTATCGATATTGAGTCGTTAGTTACTAAACGTACAGCTGGCATGATGCAGCCACAGTTGGCCGAGAAAATTGCTAAGCGTACCCGTAAACAATTCCCAGAGGGTATTCAGGCATACGGTACAGATGCACTGCGCTTTACGTTTGCAGCCATGGCGTCAACCAGCCGCGATATCAACTTTGATATGGCCCGTGTTGAAGGCTACCGCAACTTCTGTAATAAAATTTGGAACGCATCGCGTTTCGTATTGATGAACACAGAAGAGCACGATACAGGTCGTGACGGTGGCGAAATGGTACTTAGCATGGCCGATCGCTGGATTTGGGCGAAGTTCCAACAAACCCTGGTTGAGTTTGAAAAGGCCCTTGAAGACTACCGTTTCGATATTGCTGCGCAAACCGTATACGAGTTTACCTGGAACCAGTTCTGTGACTGGTATCTAGAACTTACTAAGCCAGTGCTTAATAATGACGCCAGCACTGAAGCTGAAAAGCGCGGTACCCGTCATACGCTTATTAACGTGCTTGAAAGCCTGCTTCGCTTGTTGCACCCGCTTATGCCATTTATCACCGACACTATTTGGCAGCGCGTTGTGCCACTAAGTGCGCTTAAGGTGGAAGAGGGCGCAAGCATTATGGTTCAGGCATTCCCTGAAGTAGATGCAGCGAAGCAAGACGACAAAGTGCTTGCTGATATCGAGTGGGTGAAGAAGTTTATCGTGGGTATTCGTAATATCCGTGGTGAAATGGATATCTCACCAAACAAACCGCTTAACGCACTGCTTAAGAACGTAAGCGACGAAGACGCTCGCCGTCTTGATGCCGCTAAAGCGTTCCTTGATAAGCTCTCTAAGCTTGAAACCGTCACTGTATTGAAAGACGGTGAAGAAGCGCCAGCCAGTGCAACAGCGCTTGTGGGTGAGATGGAAATTCTTATCCCAATGGCAGGGCTTATCGATAAAGACGCAGAGCTTGCTCGTATCACTAAAGCCATGGAGAAGATCGAGAAAGATGTTTCTCGCACTCGTGGCAAATTGGGTAATGAGAAGTTCGTAAGTAATGCGCCAGAAGCGGTAATTGAAAAAGAACGCGGTAAATTGGAAGAGGGTGAAAAAGCCCTAGCCAAACTTAAAGAGCAGTTCGAGACCATTAAAGCGCTTTAAGTGCAGCCCCTAAAACGGGATTTATCGATACAAATTAGAAGGGTTACCGAAAGGTAGCCCTTTTTATTAGCAATCAAACGAAGCGTCTTAATAAATTATCTATGCGGACTGGTATCACATGCGGGCTAATACATTAAAGCGCTAGCTCACATTAGAAACTAATTTAAATGAATACTGACTGACATTAGGACTTTGTGCTGTTGCCTTCTACCAAAAGCACGACTAAACATTTACCTCAACCGATTTCGCCCAATGGAACCTAGTCTTGCTTACCCAAGTATTGTCTTAGCATGCCTATCAACGACCTTTGCTTAATAGGTTTGGTCAAATAGTCGTTCATGCCAGATTTTATAGCGCTTTGCTTGTCTTCTTTCATCGCGTTTGCGGAAAGGCCGATAATGGGTAATGCTGTAAACCCCTTTTCTCGAAGCTGAGTTGTGGCTTCATATCCGTCCATAACTGGCATTTGTACATCCATCAGTACGAGGTCGTATTGAGGCGAGTTTTCTATTTTTTGTACGGCCTGTTTACCATCTTCTGCTATATCAAAGGTTAGCCCAAGGTTAGTGAGCATCTCGCCAGTAACAAGCTGATTTATATTATTGTCTTCAACCAGCAGTACGTGCCCCTCAAGTGCAGTAATTAGCGATTCGTCTTTAAAGTGCTGACCTTCAAAGCTGGCGTCTTTCGAGATAACCTGATTAACAAATCGCTCGAATTGGGCCGGTGTAAAGGGGTGCATAATTAATGGGCCCTTCCAAAGCGAATCATATTTAGATTGCAAAGCGCTGCCTGCGCTTTCCATCACCAAACCCACAGATTTTCCGCTTTCCAATAAGCTATTTAGCCAGCTAATATTCTTTCTAAAGAAGCTAAACTCATGAACATCGACAATAATGTGGTCTGGGAGCGACGAAGCATTTTTAGCTTCATCTATTGGCATGCCCGATATTGTCGAAAGCTGAATTTGGGTGCAATAAGCCTCAGGAAGCAATGGTGACTCGGTAATGTAAAGGCTATTACTCGGTAGCTGAGGCGAGTTCTCTAATACCCCAGGCTGGTTTTTAAAGGCTCGTAAGGGAAGTTCAACTTCAAACGTGCTACCTTTACCCATGGTCGAGGTCGCATCTAGTCGACCATTCATGAGTTCGGTAAGCTGGCTTACGATAGCAAGTCCTAAGCCCGTACCTCCGTATTTTCTGTTGGTTGAACCGTCAGCTTGAGTAAAAGGTTTGAATATTTTATCAAGCTGCGCAGGACTCATTCCAATGCCAGAATCGGTTATTCTCATGGAAAGATTAAGCAGGTTACCTTTTTCATTTAAACTACCGTCAAACTCAATTTCTATACGGCCTTGTTCTGTGAATTTTACGGCGTTATTGCCAATGTTCATGATAATTTGAGCTATACGAAGAGGGTCGCCAATGACCTGAGGCGGTATTTTGGGATTTACCGTAAAATGAACCGACAGGTTCTTCTCTTTTGCTCGTAACGCAATTACCGCAATCAAGTTGTCAAATAGCGAGTGTAGTGAAAAGCTCACTTCTTCTATCTTAAGCTTACCTGCTTCAATTTTGGAGAAGTCGAGGATATCGTTAATTACGCTTAGCAGAATCTGCCCAGAGTACGCCGCTTTGTCTAAGTAACCTCTAACCGTAGAAGAAAGCTCTTGCTGCTGAGCTAGTTCTATCAACCCAATAATGCCATTCATAGGCGTGCGTATTTCGTGGCTCATATTGGCCAGAAACATACTTTTCGATGCGGTAGCTTGCTCGGCTTTAACTTTAGATTCGGTGATAACTTTATTTAAGTCTTCCAACTGAGAGTTCATGGTTCGCGCTTCATTGAGCAGCTTTTCTGTCTCACGGTTTTTATCGCTAAATACAAGAGCGGCTTTCGCTAGCTTGCCTATTTCATCTTTTCGATTACTGCCTGGAATATTAGAGATTTGTATGCCTTGAGCGAGCTTATTGAAAACTTCAGTGATAGAGCGGATAGGCCCAAGAATACGCAAGGTGGAAAACAATGCCGCCGACAAAGCAAGTAAAATGGCAAACAGAGAAAAGAGCTCACCATTGCGTTGTGTACTTTCTGCTATTTGGTAAGTGCGCTGCGTTATAACCTCAGAGTCGGTACTGACCTTTTTCGCCAGTTCTCCACTTAGATAGAGAAATTCGTTTGCAGAGCCTGCCATAACAACATTAACCAGAAAAAGGTTGCCTTGTGTTATTTGCGTTAGCTTAAAGAAGTCGTTTTTTATCCTATCTGTGATGCGTTCAATACGCTGTTGCAATTTAGGGGGAGCAGAGGATGGTAAGCGTTTTAAAGCGTCTATGGCATCATTAAAAGACTGGATGAATTTCATATCAGGCTTCATCAAGTATTTCAGCATCGCATTTTCTGTACGTATAAGAATGACCTTGGCATCGTCTACGAAAGCAGCAGAAATCTGCCCTTGTGCTAAAGCCTTATCAAGCTCACTTCCTAGCAACGTAATGTCAGACATTGTGCCTTGATCGATAAGGTTATCTCTTTCTGAGCGAGCCTCAACAACTTGAGAGAAGTTTTCCTGGTAAGCGTGTAAATGCTCTCTCATTCTATCGAGGATTTGATTGCTGTCATCTTTTGAATCGGCAAGCTCATTTACCGCCGCTAGTTTATCTAGCTTGCCATTTATCGTAACCATTAGGCGGCTAAAGCGAGTTATGGCTGACTTACTTGCATTTTCCTTAAAAATTAGAACATTGCGCTGAAGGTCGACAACGTCGCGCTCAAGTTCTTTAACTGTACTAACATCAATGACGGCTTTCGAAGCAGATGCAATGCCTTCATTCAAAACCTCTTGGTTTTTTCGCGCTACAAAACCTTGGGCAAGGATCAGTGCGATTAGCGCAACTAACACTGTTATAAGCTGTATCCGTATTGACGATAACATATAAGCCTAAAGAACCTTCTTCCATTTAAGATGTGGTATTACACTGTTTTATGCGGTGATAAATTCGTACCACTTTTGTAAGCTATATTCATAGCTTGGCATAACCGTATTCCAAACTGCAACGTTACTAAAGCGCTCTTCATAACTGCCGCCGGTACGCTGGGCGCCTTTTTGTACACTCACCTTGCCATCTGGGCCTTTTAGCGGAGTGGAGGCAACTTTACCCTTATACCAATAGTCCCATTCAGCCTGCGATAAATAATCGGCAGAACGCTTAGGGTTTGAAATGTAATAGCCCTGTCTTGCTATAAATGCGCCAGGCCAGCCTGAAAGCCACCAGTTCATATATTCGTAAGCTACATCTTTCATTCTTCCTTGGGTAGCTGAAGAAAGGCACATTACGCCGTGCCATCCTCTATAACCTTCCTTGGGAGCTGCAAATGTGACGGGAATATTCTGGCCGTTAAGTGCTGAGACCGCAGGGGAGAACATACTTTCAATGGCAACTCGGCCGCTTTTCATAAATTCGACAGACTCGGGAACCGATGTCCAAAACCCGTTAAAATGATTCAACTGGGTTAATTCAATGAGCAGGTTGAACAAGTCATCTAGCTCGTACTCGGTGATGGCACCAATATCTTTAAAAGTAATGAACCCTTTTGCTTGTGCTGCTAATGCTAAATCGAATAGTCCGATTGTGGGGTCGTTCACAATACCTACTTTTCCAGAAAAATGACGATCTAACAGCCATCCCCAACTTTCTTCTTGCCCCTGCAGTTCAGCGGGTAGCTTTGAGGTGTCGTAACCAAAGGAGTCTACATTGTGTACATAGGGTAAAAAGCTAATGGTATCGGTGTGCTGTTCGCCTAAAGAGCCATCGCTTTGAACATTGAGGATCTTGTGGGGTGCATCACCCGCGCCCATGCGCGCATTCTCAGTGAGCGTACCGGTTTTACTTAAATTGTTTATTTCATCCCAATATTGAAGGCGCGTTTTCTGTATAGGTTGGATAGCTTTTGCTCGCCACAGAACGTTAATGCTATTTGACCATTGCTCGTATAAATCAAAAGAGTGGGGATTCATCGAGGCTTTTTGTAGCACAGTTGCGCTACCGCCAGGTTCAAACACAATATTGATACCTAAGTCTTCAATAGCCCGCTGCCGAATAGCCTCCTGTAAAGTCACGTGGGTTCCCATAACCCTAAGCGTCGGCTTAGATTTACCTATAGCAAAAGGTGTCACGCCCGCTGTTAGCCCAAACGCTAGTCCGCCTTTTAGTAAAGTTCGGCGTGATGCAGAAGAAACATTTTTCTTTGAAGGCTTAGTAGACATTGTGAAATTCCGTATAAAGGGATGTCCTCGTTACATTCTGGCACTTATTTCATAGTGTTACCAAAAAAATGTTAGAAGATTGTTGAAAAGGTGGTGGTGGAAGTTGAAGAAATTCAAACGTCGAAGAATGACGATTAATAAGGCTCACTAATAGGCCATTGCGTTAAGCAGCTCAAGCATGTTTAGGCTAAGCGGCGGGCTTTTTTTCTAAGTCAGTTAAAGCGCCTCCCGCGACTCATCGTCTAAAGGCTCTTGAGCTGAAATTGATGAAATTTTTGCACCTTCCTGAATGCACTCCACCGTATTTCGCCCATTGTTTTTGGCCTCGTAAAGCGCTTTGTCGGCATAGGTGAGGAGCTGTTTAGCGCTTTTGTGCTGAAGCTCCTTGGTTTGTACTGCACCAATGCTTACCGTAATTTTATGCCCTTTTAAACGCGGCTGGGTTTCATGTAATCTGCTCACTTTCAATCTTAGCCTATCCAGTATTTGGTGCGGGGAGACTTGGCTTAGAAGCACAATACAAAAAGCAAATTCTTCCCCTCCAATTCTGCCTATTGCGTCTTCGGCGCGAAAGAATCTCTGCATTGTTTGCGCAACGATAGTCAGTACTTCATCGCCAAACCCATGGCCGAAGTTATCGTTTATTGATTTAAAGTGATCAACATCTGCAATTCCTACCAGAACTTCATGGTTGTTGCGCTTGGCAAACATTAAAGATTTAGAGAACGCATCAATAAACGCTCGCCTGTTGGGAATATTGGTTAAGGCGTCAAAATATGCCAGCTTTTCTAATTTCAGGTTTGCATCTCGCAGCTCACTTGTACGTTCGTGAACCAAGTTTTCTAAATCTCGTTTTATTCTTTTTAGCTCTGAATTTCTTTTATCCAGTTGTTCAGACTGAAACTTCATCTCGCTTACATTGCGCTGAACCGCAGCAAAATGCGTAACTTCACCAAAATCGTTGGTTAGAGGGAATATATTCATTTGTACCCAGAACGGTGTACCGGTTTTTGTATAGTTCAGCAGTGTCTCAGTACACGGAATTTGTTCAACAAGGGCTTGGCGAATACGATCAGTGGGGGCTTTGTCTGTTAGGGTTCCTTGAAAAATCCTGGGTGTTTCGCCAATTAGCTCTTCGAAGTCATACTCAGTATGCTTACAGAGGGCTTCATTGGCGTAAATTATTTTAGGTGAGAGTGGGGCATTGATGTTTTTGGCTTCTGTCACCAAAATCATGTCTTGTGAATTCTGCACAATATCTCTATAGGAAAAGTCGTTTATTTTCGCTGTAATGTTTGTAAAGTAAACGACTGCAAAGGGCGGTGTAATTTCGTTCCCGCTAACTTTATCTGGGTAGGCATTAACACTAAACCAAGCGGTTTTTTCTGTTGTTTTGTCAATAATGCCTAAAATTTGATTAGTTACAGATTTGCCTGTCGATAGCACTCGAACTACAGGTAATTCATCGTAGGAAAGCCGCCTGTTTTGCCTATCTATGAACTCCCATGTCTCTGCATCTAAGCTTTTGTCCTTAAGCTCTTCAAGACTTAATTTAAGCATCAACAACGCAGCGGGGTTGGCGTACTCCACTGCGCCAGAAGCATTGTGAATAACCACACCAATTTCTGTGTTTTCTAAAAGATTGAACAAGTTAACATTGTTGAAGCTCATTGCACTACACCACTTGAAAGCGTCAGTATGTACTGTTTTTCCTTGTACATTGGCGAATCAACGTTAATTAAAGAAAGGGTTCAACCTATATATTAGACTTTAGTTTAAAAAATAGCCAAAAGCTGTGTTTAAAACAGCTTTTGGCGAAGATAAATTTAGAAGGAAAATTAATGGCGAGAAGATTTGCTCAAGCGTCTCGTAAGTACAATGCCTCCAAGTAGAAACAATGGAAGTAGCGACCAGGTACCGCCATGCTCTTCTACGATAACCACCGTATCTTCTACAACGTACTCATTGTTCTCACTTTCAAGAGGAAGATAGGCAAGTGCGTTGTCGTCATAAGCATCGGTAAATGCCACTAGCTCTTCAGTATCTGCATCGTAAAGTTCTAGCAGTATGTCGTATTCGCCAGGAGGAAAGCCAGATACTAATGAACTTTCGATGGTGAATGTATCGGTTGAATCTTCAGAATAAATATAAAATTCAGACGACACGTGAATTGCATCGTAGAGACCGTCTTTACCTAAATACAATACTGCGTAGACAGGCGCTCGTGTGAAAATTGTGTCAGTGTCAAACTCAATCGAGAATGTAGAGTGATATCCATCGTAGTCAATGTCTTGTAGCAGCGTTACCCAGCTTTCATAAATCCAAAATTCATTAACGCTGCTAACCACAATATCGCTTGATGACTTGTTTACACCTAGGTGTTGTTGATGCTTATTAGTCTGGCTGAGCGTGCTTTGTTGAGCGTTGGCCTTATCGGTAGATTGCTCGACAATACTGTCATTGGTCAGCCCTTTTGTGGTTTTCGGCTGTAGTGATCCAGTGGCTAAAAATGGTTTGTCGTAACGGAATTCAGTTGAGTTAACCTGTTTTACTTCTGAACTACTATCGGTATTTGCATGTACAGGTGACAAAAACGCAAGCTGTAATGCGGCGATAGCAGAATATGCTGTAAGTGCTGATACTAAGTTTTTCATCTGTCCACCCTTTTCCAATCGATAATGACAGAGTCATTGTTGACGAAAAAAGATGAACAAAAGCTGAAGAGTAACTTAATATCCCTTCAGCTTTATAGGAAAAATTAAGGGTTAGTCGTCGAAGTGATGGTCTTCTTCTTCGTACTCGCCTTCTTCGCGTGGCTCGAAATACGTGCCCCATCCGTCGTAGGTCACATCGTGTTTGTCAGCGATTTTTAAAAGAGCGTCTGAATCCGCATTAAGCTTTTCAATATTAAGCTTTCTTTCTACCACGGCGTCGAAGCAAAAAATGGTTTCGCCGTCATCAAGAATTAGCTCTTCGGCGTCAGTTACTTCAAAGCCAGCTTTAAACGCATCAACAGCGGCTTTTTCTAACACGTCAAAGTCGGTACTGGCGAAATGGTGCTCAATGGTATAGTCGGCATCTGCTTGACTGCCATCTTCTAGAAGGGCATCAATAGTTTCTTGGTTAAACTCGTACCACTCTTCTCTTTCATCGAACTGGGTCATAATAAACACTCGTTAGCAATTTAGGCGCAAGTTTACCTGCTTTTTTCCAGTTCATCGACCTGTGTATTAAGCACATCAAACTTTTGTTTCATTTCATCATTAAAGTGCACCATCCACTCTTTAATTGTGCGTTCTTCGGTCAGTGATTGAGGTGCTGCGATATCAATCAGCACAATCCCGTTATTCCAGCGGTTCCATTTAACCTTTTTATGCAGGTTGCTCGCTGTAACCATAACTACAGGTTCATTCGTGGTTTTGGCTAAACGAAAAGCCCCTTGCTTAAACGGTAGAATGCCTCTGCCGTAACTTCTGGTACCTTCAGGGAATAACCATACAGACGTTTTCTTTTTAGCTATGCGGTTAGCGGCAATATCTAAGGTGTTTCGCGCTTTTCCTGAATTTTTTCTATCGATCATGATATTCCCCGACAGCCAATAAATTTGGCCGAAAATGGGGATCCATTTCAAACTCTTTTTTCCAATTGTGACTACGCCGGGAAGCGCAGCCTTACAAATAGTAATAACGTCGAAGCTGTTTTGGTGATTTGCAATGAAAACATAAGGCTCGTTCGTTTTTACAGCGAGGTCTCTTTTTATGATAATTTTAAGGCCCACTATTTTAGCCATAAGTGAATACAAACTACCGGCAGCATGCACGTTGTCCTTGTGAAAAGGGCGCACAATACAAATGATCAGCAAAAGAATGTTGATTAATAAAAAGGCGATAAATAGTGCCGGTATGCGAAATAAAGCGATCAAAACAACTCCTAGATACAATTGACGCGCGCAGTATAGATGAAGTTTCAGCGTACACTTGTCCGATGAGTTTTTACAGTGTTTAGATTTAATCGGGTCATCACTTGTGAAAGTTCCTTCTTTATCACCTTTAGTATGAGGAAATTTTGCCGATACCGAATTACAATAATAGAAAGCTTAATAGAACCTAACTCGGTATTCATTACATGCAGACATTTACTCCAGACGACCTAGAAGAAGATATTCTTGCTGACCTTATGGAGGAAATTAACGAACTCTATGAATCAAGTGAGCAAACTTTGATTGAATTAGAGCTTCGGCCGGAAGACAACGAGTTGCAACGAGCCCTGTTTCGTTCAATCCACACTATTAAGGGCGATTTAGGCTTAGTTAATTTCTCTCCGATGATCCCCCTTTTACAGCATGTCGAAGATTTGCTCGATTACTTACGCAAAGGGCAGGTGGCATATACCAGCACTATGAGTGACTTGGTACTTCTTACTATGGACAGAGTAAAAGCCTTTGTCGAGGCTGTAATGGCTGACGGTAAGGCTGAGTATGATGACAACCTTCACAACCAGCTAGTGCTGGCTATCAGTCGTGTAACACCTGACAATTCTGCTGAACATGAAAAACGTCTTACTGAAGCTGTGTTGTTACTCAACCCTGCATTAGACATTGTCGCTGACGGCGACGACCCTGAAAACGTGCAAATAAAGCCGCCCACATTAGCTGCGACAGGTATACCTAAAGACATTAGCAGTGAGAAAAAACAAGACATTTTGTTTTTCCGCGATCTTATGCAAACCATTGAGCGGCGTTCTAACTATTGGGTTGGACGAGGTGATCGCATTGCTAAGTTGGCCATGTACATTAACGATGTGGCTGAAAATCCAATTGACGAAGACCAGCTAGCGGTAGCCAGTTACGTTCATGATTTTGGTATGGCGTTCATGCCGTTAAAGCTGTTGCATAAAGGCGATGAATTAAGTGATATTGAGTTCAATCTGATGCGGTCTCACGTTTACAAAAGCGCTCGTTTGTTAGAGCACCTAGACCAATGGGACATGGCGCGTAAAATTGTGATGCAACACCATGAGCGCACTGATGGAACTGGATATCCGCTAGGCATAAAAGAAGACGATATCTGTGAAGGCGCTAAGCTGCTTGCAATTGTTGACACTTACGACGCAATGACACACCCAAGAGCGCACAATGAAGACAATGTGCTTTCCAAAAAAGAAGCAGTGATCGAGATTAACCGCAGTGCCAAAGGCCAGTTCAGTATGAAGTGGGTAAGGCTGTTTAATCAGGCTATGACGGCGCTTTTAACTAAAGGGCAGTAAACACTGCCCTTTTCTTGCTATGTAGTGTTGGCTGAGAGCCTAATTCAGCTAAAGGCTTGCCAGCAACTTCAAAAAGCGAAACAGGTTTAATTCACACCTAATTCCTTTAGCTTACGGGTAAGCGTGTTTCTTCCCCAACCTAAGCGTTTAGCCGCATCTTGTTTGTGACCGTGTGTGTGCTGGAGTGCTCGCTCAAGCATTACGCGCTCGAAAGTTAGCATAGCGTCGTTAAGGATATTGTGGTGACCATCGCGTAGTTGTTTGTCGGTCCAACTTGCAAGTAAATCTGGCCAATCACCCGATTCGGCACTCGGTTTTTCAATACTGCTATCGCTGTGAATTTCTGGCGGCAGATCGCTCGGTAAGACTTCTTGTCCACTTGCCATCACTGTTAGCCAGCGGCATACGTTTTCTAACTGTCTTACGTTACCAGGCCATGGTAACTGAGACATAACGCGCTCAGCTTCTTTAGAAATGCTTTTTGCCTCCACATCAAGTTCTTTGGCTGCTCGGCGAAGGAAGTGGCGTGTTAACAACGGAATATCTTCACGACGTTCGTTGAGTGATGGAAGATGCACGCGAATAACGTTCAGGCGGTGAAATAAATCTTCCCTGAATTTTCCTTCAGCAACACGCTGCTCTAAGTTTTGGTGAGTGGCTGCAATAATGCGTACATCAACGCTTACCGACTGATGACCACCTACGCGATAAAACTGACCATCCGCGAGTACTCGCAATAGACGGGTTTGCACATCTAACGGCATATCGCCTATTTCATCTAAGAAAAGTGTACCGCCGTCAGCTTGCTCAAAACGCCCTTGGCGTGCTGCTTGTGCACCGGTAAAAGCGCCTTTTTCATGCCCGAACAGCTCAGACTCAACCAAGTCAGCCGGGATTGCCGCCATGTTAAGCGCAATAAAAGGCTTGCTCGCTCTAGGGCTGTGTCTGTGAAGTGCGTGCGCTACCAGCTCTTTACCGGTACCCGATTGGCCATTAATAAGCACGCTTATCGAAGAACGTGAAAGTCGACCTATAGCACGGAAAACTTCCTGCATAGCAGGCGCTTCACCAATTATCTCGGTTACAACGTCTTCAACTTGTGATTTGGATACCGTCGACTGCTCTCTTGCATGAGCAAGGGCGCGCTGAGTTAAGGTTACTGCTTCGTCAATATCAAAAGGTTTTGGCAAGTATTCAAATGCCCCTTTTTGATAAGCGTTTACCGCACTGTCTAAATCCGAATGCGCCGTCATAATAATAACGGGAAGCAGCGGATGAGA
This sequence comes from Alteromonas sp. PRIM-21, assembly GCF_027563165.1. Classification (NCBI taxonomy): domain Bacteria; kingdom Pseudomonadati; phylum Pseudomonadota; class Gammaproteobacteria; order Alteromonadales; family Alteromonadaceae; genus Alteromonas; species Alteromonas sp. PRIM-21. The sequence continues at coordinate 170,538 of NZ_JADOEK010000002.1, forward strand.
AGCGTGTACTTCGTTCAGTAATGTCATGCCGTCCATTTGTGGCATTCTTATGTCCGAAATGATGACTTCGGGGGCTTGACCGCTTTGAAGTTGAAGCAATAAATCTTCAGGGTTTTCAAAACTCAAACAGCTGATATCAGCGGCTTGTAAGGCCTTTTGCAGCACCCAACGAATAGAACTGTCATCATCGACAATCCACACAGACTCATTCGTCATCGTCTGTCTCCTTACGATCTATTGGTAGATAAATTACGAACTCAGTGTGACCAGGGTAGCTGTCTACATCTATTTTGCCGCCGTGGTGGTTAATAAGGGTTTGCGAAATAGACAAACCCAGCCCAGAGCCATTTTGCTTACTCGTGACCATGGGATAAAAAAGCGTGTCTTTTATTTCAGGGGGAATACCCGGGCCGTTATCTATAATTTTTATTTTTGCTACCAGCGCATGACGTTTCGTTTGAATCGTCATCTGGCGCTCTATTCGCGTAACTAGCCTAATCTCTGGGTTAGGGGTTTGGCTCTCGGTTAAAGCTTGAATGCTATTTCTGACAATATTAAGCACAGCCTGCTGAATCATGTCAGGGTCTAATAAAAGCGGCGGTATACTAGGATCATAGTCTCTAACTATGGCTATAGGGTTATCTGAATCAAAACGCATTAGGCTACGTATTTTTTCAAGAGCCTGATGCACATTGCTTTCTTCGAATCGAGGCAGTGAATTAGGGCCTAGCAAACGGTCCACCAGATTGCGCAGACGATCAGATTGCTCAATGATCATACGCGTGAATTCTTTGTGCTCTTCCGACAGCTCTTTTTCTAAAAGCTGGGCTGCGCCTCTAATGCCACCTAATGGGTTTTTTATCTCGTGCGCTAGGCCACGTACTAGCTCTCGAGCCGCATAATGTTGTGCATTTTGTAAATTCTCTCGAGAAATCCGTTTTTGTTGGTCAATTTTTTTGACTTCGAACAGCAGTCGAGGGCCATCGTCAAAGTGTAAGTTGGTAACGGTTAAATCTGCAGAAACATAGCGGTTGTCTCTGAACGCTAGCTTAATTTCGTTCTCGGTAAAGTCTTCACCTTTTCTAATCGCCGCTTTTAGTCTGGTAGTTTCTATTGTTCCCGGTAAGAAAAAGTCTTGAAGCGGGTGCCCGATAAGTTGCTTTAGCCCAGTCTCGAACAAGGCTTCACCCGCATGGTTAGCGTAAACAATGGTAAGTTTGTTATCTACCATTACCAATGCTGTGTTTAGGCTATTTATAAGCTGTTGTGTTTCTAACTCGGTGGAATGCATCCGAGCTCGTCTCCTTTGCACCATAATTGTGCATTGTAGCTTGCAATGATGCGATACGCGAATAAGAGGCTAAGCAAACATAGCTTACTGAACCTCGGTGGTGCGCTTACAGAACAATGGTTGCACGCTATTAGTTATTAATTAACGCCGATGCCTGATGTAGGTAAAGGGTTTGTTCTGGAGACGATGCAAGAGTCTTGCCCGTATTGTTAGTTAACTCAACTTTGTAAGTATGTGCTCCACGATGGACACCTGAGAGTTTAAATACGCCCGAACTATTGCTAGCAAATGGGGCGTTATCGAATATTAAGCGATAGATAGGTGCTTTGGGTGCACCAGTTTGCGCCGCAGAAATAGTTAGCTCACCTAAATTATTTCGGATTGTTGCTTCTGGTGCAGGGGACTTAATGACTACGCGATAATTTGGTTTGGGCGCATCAGGCTTAAGCGGTGGTGGGGGAGGTACTTTGGCTGCTGTGACTACATTTTGCGTTTTATCATCGAATGCCAGTGGTTCAGCATTTTTTTGCGGCTTATCGGTGAAAGTAATAGAGCCATCTTCTCCTACCACTTTATAGATTGTTGTAGTTGAAGAAGAAAGGGGAGTCGTTGCCTCGGCGTCACGCTCTGTCTCATTTATTTGTGTTTCTTGCTGCGAATTGTCTTGCTCTAGGCCAAGCATAGCGGCTTGCAGGGGTAACACCCCATTGCTGCTAATCAATAGCAGTGAAGTTAAGCAGATGTATCGCATCATGTTTTGCACGGTTTGTTACCTAATCATTATATTTGGAAAATGCCAGCATAATACTTTTGTCACGGGAGGCCTGTAGCTACATCTTTTAAGCGGTACTCAAATAAGGCGGCCCTTAGTTTACTGCCCAAGGTAAGCAAACGTATAAGCCACTTTTAGCGCAGACACAAAGACATAGTAGTTAAATTGCAAACATAAAAAAAGCCCGCAAAGCGGGCTTTAGTATATATCGCTATACAGTGTGTTATTACACGCTGTAGTACATGTCAAACTCAACTGGGTGAGTTGTCATGTTAAGTTTAGTTACTTCTTCTGACTTAAGGTCGATGTATGCATCGATCATGTCGTCAGTCATTACGCCACCCGCTTTAAGGAAGTCACGATCGTTATCAAGTGCTTCAAGTGCCATTTCAAGCGAGCTTGCAACAGTTGGAATTTCAGCCGCTTCTTCTGCAGGTAGGTCATACAAGTCTTTATCCATAGCATCGCCAGGGTGAATCTTGTTTTTGATACCGTCAAGGCCAGCCATTAGCATTGCAGAGAATGCAAGGTAAGGGTTAGCTGTTGGGTCAGGGAAACGTACTTCAATACGACGCGCTTTATCGCTTGTTACGTGAGGAATACGAATTGATGCAGAACGGTTACGCGCAGAGTATGCAAGCATTACCGGCGCTTCGAATCCAGGAACTAGACGCTTGTAAGAGTTAGTAGAAGCGTTAGCGAAGGCGTTGATTGCACGCGCGTGCTTGATGATACCACCGATGTAGTAAAGTGCTTCTTCAGAAAGACCTGCGTATTTGTCACCTGCGAAGATGTTAACGCCGTCTTTAGAGATAGACTGGTGACAGTGCATACCAGAACCGTTATCGCCAACAAGAGGCTTAGGCATAAAGGTAGCAGTTTGGCCGTATGCATGTGCAACATTATGTACAACATACTTATACACTTGAATTTCATCCGCTTTCTTAACTAGCGTGTTGAATTCACAAGCGATTTCGTTTTGACCCGCTGTCGCTACTTCGTGGTGGTGAGCTTCAATAACAAGGCCCATTTCTTCCATAACCATACACATAGCAGCACGAATGTCGTGAGCAGAATCTACCGGAGGTACTGGGAAGTAGCCGCCTTTAACGCCAGGGCGGTGAGCCATGTTGCCGCCTTCGAATTCTTCACCTGAGTTCCACTTTGCTTCTGAAGAGTCAATCTTGTAGAACGAACCTGCCATATCTGTATGGAAACGCACGTCGTCGAAAAGGAAGAACTCTGGCTCTGGGCCGAAGAAGCATGTGTCGCCGATACCTGTAGATTTCAAGTACTCTTCTGCGCGACGTGCAACAGAACGTGGGTCACGCTCGTAACCTTCCATTGTTGAAGGCTCAACAATGTCACAACGGATGTTTACTTGTGTTTCTTCTGCGAAAGGGTCTACTACGCAGCTGTCTGCGTCTGGAAGAAGAACCATATCTGATTCGTTGATGCCTTTCCAACCAGCAATTGAAGAACCGTCGAACATTTTACCTTCTTCGAAGAATTCTTCATCAACAACACTTGCAGGAATTGATACGTGTTGTTCTTTACCTTTAGTGTCGGTAAAACGTAAATCTACAAACTTCGCTTCACTTTCTTTAATCAGTTCTAATGCCTTATCTACTGACATCGTGTCCTCCAGGTTTAATGTAAAAATGCGGAATGATCAGCTTCACTCCAACAGTGGCAAAAGTGAAAGCGATTATCATGCCATTTACAAGCAAGCCGAATTTTGCGGCATGGACAGGCATCCATCACTTCCATTTGAATAGTGATGCACCAGTAAGGTGCGTTAATGCTCCATAGTGGTGCTTAATTGTTACTTTTATGTCATCTAGACTAGATCACTTTGTATCACACCACCACTGTATATGTTCAATTCGGTGCAAAAGGGATGGTTATTTTTTAAACTGAAGAGGTAATTCTAATAAAAGTGACTTCTTATCAAAAAAAGGTGCGCAAACGTCGTGGTTTTTCTGTACAATCCGCGCAAATTTCTCTATCTGCATTTTTTTGCAACAAATCTAATGCAGACTAATTCGATTCCCGAATTAAGTTGGCATCGATTTACACAGGCTCTATATAAGCATGAATACCACTGATATTAGTAAATTGCGTAACATCGCAATCATCGCCCACGTTGACCACGGAAAAACCACCCTGGTAGACAAACTGTTACAGCAGTCTGGCACCCTTGAATCTCGAGGCGAGCAAGAAGAGCGCGTAATGGACTCGAACGACATCGAGAAAGAACGTGGCATTACCATCCTAGCTAAAAACACAGCGATTAACTGGAAAGACTACCGTATCAACATCGTAGATACTCCAGGACACGCTGACTTCGGTGGTGAAGTAGAACGTGTAATGTCAATGGCCGACTCTGTACTTCTACTTGTAGATGCACAGGAAGGTCCAATGCCACAAACGCGTTTCGTAACGCAAAAAGCATTTGCCCAAGGCCTTAAGCCAATTGTTGTTATCAACAAAATCGACAAGCCTGGCGCACGCCCTGATTGGGTAATGGATCAAGTATTCGACCTTTTCGATAACCTAGGCGCAACTGACGAGCAGCTTGATTTCCAAGTTGTTTACGCTTCTGCCCTAAATGGCTGGGCATCACACGATGCAGACGAGCCTCAAGAAGACATGAATGCACTATTTGAAACTATCGTTGAGCAAGTTTCTGCACCTGATGCAGACGTAGACGGTCCTTTCCAAATGCAGATTTCTCAGCTTGATTACAACTCATACGTGGGTGTAATTGGTGTGGGTCGTGTTAAGCGCGGTTCAGTTAAGCCAAACCAACAAGTGACGGTTGTTACTGCTGATGGCGAAAAGCGCAACGGTAAAGTAGGCTTGGTTTACGGTTACCTTGGTCTTGCACGTCATGAAGTTGAATCAGCACATGCTGGCGACATCATTGCTATTACAGGTCTTGGCGAACTTAAGATTTCTGACACTATCTGTGACCAGAACACGGTTGAAGCGCTTCCTCCACTTACGGTTGATGAGCCTACTGTAACCATGACCTTCCAGGTAAACACGTCTCCGTTTGCGGGTAAAGAAGGTAAATATGTAACCTCACGTAACATCCTAGAGCGTCTTAACGACGAACTAGTGCACAACGTTGCGCTTCGCGTTGAAGAAACTCAAGACCCTGATAAGTTCCGCGTATCAGGTCGTGGTGAACTTCATCTAGGCATTCTTATTGAAAACATGCGTCGTGAAGGTTACGAGCTTGCTGTATCTCGTCCAGAAGTAATTCTTAAAGAAGTTGATGGCGAAACACAAGAACCTTACGAAACACTAACGATTGACTGTGAAGAAGAGCACCAAGGCTCAATCATGGAACAGCTTGGTCTTCGTAAAGCCGAAATGACCGATATGTCTCCAGATGGCAAAGGTCGTGTACGTATCGACTTCATTATTCCAAGCCGTGGCCTAATTGGTTTCCAAACAGACTTTATGACAATGACATCTGGTTCTGGCTTGCTTTACCACACGTTCGATCACTACGGTCCGTACAAGGGCGGTATCATCGGTAAGCGTAAAAACGGTGTACTTATCGCAAACGCAAACGGTAAAGCATTGACTAACGCCCTGTTTAACCTGCAAGAGCGTGGTCGCCTATTTATCGGTCACGGTGTTGAAGTTTACGAAGGTATGGTTATTGGTATTCACAGCCGTGACAATGACCTAACTGTAAACGCACTTAAAGGTAAGCAGCTTACAAACGTTCGTGCCTCTGGTACTGACGAAGCGCAAACCCTAGTTCCACCAATCAAGATGTCACTAGAGCAAGCGCTTGAGTTCATCGATGACGACGAACTAGTAGAAGTAACACCTGAGTCTATCCGTATTCGTAAGAAGCTTCTTACAGAAAACGAACGTAAGCGTGCATCACGCGCACCTAAGTCTTAATATCCTTTAAGACTACATCGATTTTAAAAATGCCAGCTTTTGCTGGCATTTTTTAATTAGTGATTGAACTTTGTTAACCTAATAGTTGCCGCCAGCCTTCCCTATTTTTTGTAGGTTTAAAGTTTTCCTTTCGAACTCTCCAACTTAGTTATTTAACTGTAATGGTTAAACACCCAAAAGCTTAAATATCGACCAAAGGTTAGTGGTCAAACATGCTTAGAACTTCTATGCTTAAGAAAGAAAAAGTTTACGCATTAACACGTAAGCTAAGTCGCTGTAATATAAACGACTAATGACCTAACTAAAGGGGAAGGGTAGTGTTTTCTGTAGCCGTTGTTGAAGATGATCCTATTACGCTAGACCTTATTACTGATGCGTTAGAGACGCAGTTAGACGCTACTGTTTTTCCATTTACGCGTAGTAAATTTGCGAGAGACTTTTTGCTACAACAAACTTCCGACACCATAAGCTTGATCATAAGTGACCAAGTAATGCCGGATTATGACGGGCTTAGCCTTTTAAAAACTTGTCAGTCATCTGGTTTAAACGTCCCTTTTTTGCTTATTACTGCCGACCCTAACAAAGAGCTCGTTATTGAAGCACGTAAGCTTCAAGTATCAGGCTTTTTAGCTAAACCCCTGAATATGGAGGAGCTGGTTCAAAAGTCGAAAGAAGCAGTAACACAAGCAAGTTAGCCTTAAAGCTTGTCTTACATGTTACGGTTTTATTGACGACGCCACTTTGTAATGAACACCTAGTAACGAAAGTAAGCAGGCTTTCACCGTAACAAGGTATAAAATGAAAAAGTCCACCTTGCCACTGCTTGTTTAACGCCTTAACTTTACCTCTATAAAAGTACATTTCGATATAGCAAATCTGAGTTAATTCATCTTAAGCCCCTAGTTTATGAGGCGCTAAAATTCTACACTGGTGCTATAAGTTTTTGAGCAACAGGATGTAATGTGAGCGCCTTATTCGATAATACCCCTTCTAGAAAAGATACGTTTTCGTTCAAATGGCAAAAGTACAAAGGAAAAGACATCATTCCTGCCTGGGTGGCTGATACAGAGTTTCGTTGTGCTCAGCCAATCTTAGATGCCATCTCTGGTCAAGTTGAACATGGAAATATGGGGTATATACTGCCTGCCCATCACAACGGTGCTATTCAGGCTGTAGTGCGATGGCTTAAAGATAAGCACAATTGGGAAATCCAGCCCGAGTGGTTAGTGTGGACACCAGGCGTTGTACCTGCGTTCAACGTAGCATGCAAAGCGTATTGTGAACCCGGCGATAAAGTTCTTATTCAAACGCCAAATTATCCGCCACTGCTGGCAGCACCAAAGCTTAACGGCCTAGAGCGAGTAGATATAGGTACGGTTGTTGAAAGCGCGAACGGTGAACGTTTAGATAGTATCAGTGAAGTCGATGGAGCGCGCTATACACTGGATTTTGACGCGTTAGAAAAAGAAGCTGCGGACCCTAAGTGCAAGCTGTTTATTCTTTGTAACCCAATGAACCCTGTAGGTTCGGTACTTTCTAAAGCGGAGCTGGACCGCATTGCTGAAATCTGTAGTGCGAACAACGTTAAGCTTTGCTCTGATGAAATACACTGTGACCTTATTTTAGAAGACGGAAAGCAGCATATCCCAGCAGGCCGCGAGGCTAACCTTGCTGAAAATAGTGTAACGCTTATGGCTGCCAGCAAAACATTTAATATTGCGGGTTTAGGTACGTCTTTTGCCATTATTCCTAATCGTCAACTACGTCAGGCGTTTACTAATGCCGCAGCAGGCATAGTGCCGTGGGTAACCGTACTTGGCTTAGCCGCAACAGAAGCGGCATTCACTCAGTGTGACGATTGGCATCAGCAGCAGCTTAGCTACTTACGTGAAAACAGAGACATGGTGTTTAACACCATCAACAGTATTGACGGGCTTAAAATGCTAAAAGCCGATGCAACGTTTCTTGCATGGGTAGATGCCAGTGGGCTAGGCGTAGAAAACGTTCAACAGTGGGCGGAAGAGAAGGGCGTTGGGCCATCTCCGGGTATTGATTTCCACAAAGCGGATCATTTCAGAATCAACTTTGGCTGCAGCAAATCTATGCTTCAAGACATACTCCAACGTCTCGCCAGCTAAAAAAATCTGTGGGGTCAGAGTACTTTTTGTTACTACGCTCTTTATTAAAAAGGGCCAAAGTATTACTTTGGCCCTTTTCATATAGTTAATTTGTTAGTCACTTAGTTTCTTTGCTATCTGTTATCTGCGATTACACACTACAACGGCATACAAAGGGAGCAAATTACTCTGCCATCATTTTTAACGCTAGCTAAACACACCGATAAGTTTGTATAAGCCCAAACCAATCACTGTGCCTACTACCACAAAGCCTGCCAGATTACTTTTCCACGTATTTCTAAACTCACCTAGCGCTGTGCTTTTGTTCATAACGACCAGCAAAAATATCGCGATAATAGGTAGCAGTAGGGCATTAGTTGCCTGCGCAAATAAAATAGCAGGTAGGGGCTTAAAGCCAAGTGCAGCAACACTTACACCTACAACAATGATAATGAGCCAAACAGCTTTAAAGCTTTTACTTTGCATATCATCAGATAGTCCAAGCGCGCCGGTTACAGCATAAGCAGCGGCTAGGGGAGCGGTAATGGCACTGGTCAAACCGGCTGCGAACAATCCTAATGCAAAGAACCACTGCGCCTTGTCACCTAACACCGGTTTTAGCTGCTCGCCCATATTGGACGCGTCCATGGTGGCTGCTTGGTTGAAAAACGCCATCATAGCTGTGGCCATAACAATTAGCGTAATAAGCCCTCCCATACTGATTGCTCTAGCCGACTGGTTTCGACAGGCTATTACAGCGTTTTGTTTATCCTGTCCTTTTGATGACTTCGCAACAAGGCTGGCGTGGAGGAATAGGTTGTATGGCACTATGGTTGTGCCAATAAGGGCTAGCACGGTGGTAATGGCATCGGCATCTAATCGCGGTGACATTAATTGGCTAAACATTGCAGTAATATCAGGTTTGGCTACTAGCAGCGTCACTAAAAATACCCCCGCCATGATAAATACAAGATACACCAATACTGTTTCTATCCACTTGTAGCTACCTGACCATAGCAACACAATTGCGATAGTGCCTAATATGCTGGCCCACGGACCAATGCCTATATTGATAAACGCGTCTAGTCCGATTGCTGCGCCGGTTAGGTTGCCCGACTCATAGGCTGCGTTACCAATGCCAATAGCGCTAACAATGAGTACAATGAAGGCGTTTTTAAGCCATGGCTTATACGCCATGCTTTTCATTGCGCTTGCCAGGCCTTGGCCACTTGCTACACCAAGACGTGCCGCCATGTCTTGCAATACTATGGTTGCGAATATGGAAAAAAGTAGCGCCCATACTAAGTGAAAACCAAAGTTTGCACCCGCCAAGCTTGCTGTAGTTACTGTTCCAGGGCCAATGAAGGCGGCCGCGATGATATATCCTGATTTATCTTTTGCCATTGCAACGACTCTTAGTTAAGTTTTGCTATCATGACAATAGGTGGGCGAGCACGCAACAGTACCGCTAAACCAATACAGTAACAGATTGGTTTTAAACCTATTGTCGCGTACCCAGTGCAAAGGACCTATTTTTCTGTGTGCCCAACCCCATCTATGTGGGAGAGGTATAGTGTTAGAAAACATGCCCTCTGCAAAGTGGCCGCGCAGACTACCGTTTCGAGAAAGAGAACGCAAATTAAAAAAGGAAGGTAATGATGAAAGACGGGTTTCCAGTACACATCATCAGCGATATCGTTTCGCATCCCAATTTCAAAAATGTACTTCCGAATGCTTATCAGGTTGATGGGATGATCTTTGCGGTTGCGGCCGCACCAGAAATCCCCATGCCCGAGCAGTGGATGCCTTGGCTCATTCAATCTCGTGACAGCAAGTTAGTAGATAAAGATGTCGATAAGCTTGCAGATACCTTGATGAACGGCTTGCGCGCCCATTTAGATTTAATGCGCCAGAGTAAATCACCTTTATCTAGTGAACTCACCGAAGCGATAGAAGTGAAAAGAGTGATGAGGCCTTCAAAGGAATTAGAAAGCTGGCTGAACGGGCTTTTACAAGTACATAAACAATTAGAGCCAGTGTGGCAAAATGCTTGGAACCATCTTGATAAGCGCTCTGCTCAAAATACAAATGACGACGAGGAGCATTTAGAAGAGGATAAACTACCTGAACCTGCGGAGGCGAGGTTGTCCCGTTGTTTAAAACTTTTTTCAACGCTTGCCAACATAGAATTGGCTTTGTCCTACAGAAACGAAACGCAAGTTGCCCAGCTGGAAAGTAATATACGCATGCTTGTTAAGCAGTTGCCATCTGTACTCGCAGATTACACAAAGTTATCCGGAGAGTTGGCGCAGGCATTACCCAATCAATTCGAAACCTTTAGCAAAGTTACTTAGGGCTTTATTCAATCGACTTCACTGTATTTGGTTAACGTTGCCGTTGCTGCTGGTGACGTTGGTTTAACGTATGTTTAAGCGAAGCCGTGTAGCTATCTAGCTCAAGCTTCGCTTTTTCATATTGCTCGTTTAATAGTGTTGAGGCAGGCTCTCTCATTAGAGCCTTAAACGCAATATCCGTCTGCTTTAGTAGGTATTTGAGGTGTTGATTACTGTCATCCATGGTAAACATTCCGATAAAAACAATTCAATAAACCCTATACATGGTGAGTTTCGGGCGGCTATGTGTGATGTTTACAACACGCTCTACATTAAGTTTTAAAAACTTTTTACATCACACTGTAGTACTGATTCCTTGAGTACTGACTTCCTTACTGTCTATAAATGCCAACGCGTGTAGTTAAACCTAAAAGGGTTTAACTACAGCTAAGCATACAATTGCGAGAATAATTAACACTGGGGCTTCATTCAAAAAGCGATAAAAGCGGGGAGTGTGCCTATTTTCATCTCGTGCGAACTGCTTCATCAACTTAAACAAATAGAAGTGGTAGCCATAAATAGCAAGTAGCAACAATAATTTTATATGGAGCCACCCGGACATTTTAAACCAGGTGCCACCATAGCTGACAATAAGCGCTACGCCGAATGCCAGAGTTAATAAGGCGAATGGAGTAACGAAGAGCCACAATCGGCGCTCCATGACTTTAAATTCATCTTTAACTATTTGAGACTTAGTTGTGGCGTGATAAACGAAAAGTCGTGGTAAATAGAAAAGTCCTGCCATCCATGCCAGCATGAAAAAGATGTGCAGTGCTTTAAACCATAAAATGTACATATTAGTAATGTGCCTTTTGTAAGAAGCTTTGCAAGATATTCCAGGTTACTACGCCAATGATATCGTTAAGCTCCTGATCGTAAATATAAACTGCGCCAGAGCGCGAATTTTTAAGATGTTCGTATACTTCGTGCAGCGTAGACTGCGCGCTAATGCCTTCCATTTCATAATAGTTTAACGCGGATGCATCGTGTTCCAAACTTACATTGTATTGGACCAGTTTATACTGCACATCTATTTCAAATTTTGATTTCTGAATGACAATTTTTGTCGGATCGCCTTCTAAATAGTTGATTAGCGCTTGTTCTGGGGCATCGTGAAAAAGCTTATAATCTGTATTCATTGCCGCTAGCACCCCCGTCTTTTCAAGGGCCTCTCGGATAGATGAAATAGCGTATGGAAGATTTTGATAGTCAAGCTGGCGTATAAAAATAGAGCGGTTGCCAAAAAACTGGGTGGAAGTTACGTAAGCAGGCACTATCACCAGCATGGCTGGCAGAATAATTTGAGGGCTATAAGAAAGCTCCATAACCGCAGAAAGTGCAGCGAGAGGCGCGTGTAATACCGCCGTCAGCATTCCCGCAATACCTAGCAATGCAAAGCTGTTAGTGAATTCAGGCACGTTGATAAAGTACGACAGCGGCAATAAAAGCACGGCTCCGGCGAGCATACCAATAACCATTACCGGGCCTATGATCCCCCCAGGAATACCAAGGCCAATAGCGAATACCGCTAAGATAACTTTAAATACAAGGGTAGATACCAACAATAGCGCGCCAGGGGAGCTATCGAATAAGTGCTCTACATCGATAAAATTCGCCCCAAGTGCCTCAGGTATAAACATACCTATAGTACCTGTAATTAGCGCTGCAAGTATTAAGCGCCACACCATAGAAACCGGTCTAAACCAAGTCATAACACGCATAAGCTGGCTATTAAAAAGCACGGCCAACATACCCAGTAAAATGCCTAATAGCACAAGATAGAAATACATCCATTGGCTAAACGCATTAAACGATAAGAAGGAAAGTTCATTGACCTCTCCAAATACAATACGGGTAAGAACAGAGCCACAGGCTGCGGCCAGCATGATAGGTACAAATATGTGAATTTTGTATTCTCGAAGCACGACTTCCATTACAAAGATAACGGCAGCGAAGGGAGTATTAAACGATGCAGAAATGCCTGCCGCAATGCCACAGCCAGCAAGAATTCGAATACTGTTATAGGGTAAACGAAGCCATTGCCCGAGAAGACTACTGCCCGATGCTCCCATATGGACAGAAGGGCCCTCTCGCCCTACGACAAAACCACCAGCTAATGCCAGCATGCCACCAAAAAATTGGTTTATGGTTGTTCTGAAAGGCACATAACCGTAATAGTATTTTACCCGGTGAATAACGAAAGGAATACCCAAGCGGTAGTGTTTAAAGCCGGTGAGAAAAGCAATGAATAGTATTAAGCCAACACTAATAAGCGGCATAATCAGCCACACTAACCAGTCGTAAGCAAGAACTGACTTAAGCGACGATACTCCTGTTTCTTGAAGCCATTCAACGCATAGCCGAAACAAAATGATAATAAGCGCCGCGCAGGTTCCCCCTACAATGCCCAGCATGCACAACTGAATAGTAGTGCGTGGATGAGCTAACTCCTCTCTTAAAGCCTGCAAGCGCATGTTGTGGTACAGTAGATTAACGTAGCTAGCAGCTTACCATAAACACTTAAAATTCATAATATTTAGAACGCGTTAGCGTTTTGTAGTTTTTTAATGAAGAAATTATGACAACAGACCAATTAAAAGAATTATTAGGCAACTATAAATGGACCTTGATGGTAGCGTTCATCATGTTCGTCATGATTGGATTCGGTTACAAGCTAGCGCGAATTGTTGACGAAGGCGACAGCAAGAAAGTGCAGGCTCAAAAAGAAACTATTGCTATTTTGTCTGAAGAAAATAATGCGCTAACGACGAAAGTAAATCAGCTTGAAGTAGCCGTGGAGCTCGCCACACTAGAGTCTGAAAATATCGCAAAAACGTTAAGTGAACAGAAGAAAGAGCTAGAAGCACAACAAGAGCTGTTAAGCTTTTATGAGCGTGTTATGGCGCCCGAGAAAACCGATGACGGCTTTGCTATTGAAGGGGTAGAAGTCTTTAAATTAAGTGATACATCATATCAACTCAGGTTAGTTTTACTGCAATCTAAACAAAGAAAGGCAGTGATAAATGGCAACATAGACATTGCTATTGTGGGCAAAAGAGATGGAAAGCCTGTTAGGTTAGAATCCGGCAAATCAAGCTTACTTGATGAAGACGTTAAGTATCGTTTTCGTTTTTTCCAGGCGGTTAACGTAACACTTACTATCGAAGAAGATATAGACGTAGAATCTATTGTTTTCACTACTCGGGTTTATCAGTATAAGACTCGCAAAGGCAACTATGAGGTAAGCGTGCCGTGGAGCGAAGCGCTTTCAGTTGACGTAGAATAAGCCCCTGAAAACTATGGTTTAGCCACGCCCGTGGTTTTGATGTGTAAAACCTTAATAGTTTTTAGGATTATGGCCTTGTTATTTCATTCAAAGAGATACCAGTAGCCATAGCCTACAAGAAAAGCTGGAATGGCAGAGTATACCGTAGCGATAAGGGCTGCCTTTGGCGAAAGCGCGATAGCGGGAAACAAGGCGTCGCCATCGTTACTAATCGCGTTGCCTAATTGAGCTGAAAAAGGAACTGCGCCATTTAAATACAAACTGGTGACCAATATTTGAGGGCCGCAGCCGGGTAAAAAACCTATAACAATAGCCAAGCCGACCAAGCCAGGTCCCATAGCTTCAAGCATTCCAGCTATGTCTAGTCCAAAGAAGACAACAGAAAGCTCGAATATCAAAAATGCGAGTATCACCCATGCCAATACAAATTGCGTATCTAACGCGGCTTTTTCCTGCCACTTAGGAGGGGGAGGGATAACGTCTTCTTTGGTGACTGAGGCGTATCCGCTTCCCGAACCACACAGTGACCAAAGCACCAAACTTGCTATACACAAACAGGCGCCAATTAGTGTTAGTGTATTCTCACTAATAGCCAAGTAACTGTGAACGGGGAGTTGAAACGCCAGAGCTAGGGCAATTGCTAGAGACGGTAAGCTCACAATCATCCAGAATACTTTAGATAGTGATGCGGCTTTATGGCTTAGTGCTTTTGGTTTATCGGTGTTCTGGAGCTCTTCATTCGAATCAACCGTTTCAGGTGCTCGATAATTATGGAATTTATTAACCACTAATCCCGTCGCGGCACCTACAGTGACACTAACCGCCATAACGGTTAACGCATCTAATGGCGCCTGAGCTAGCAACAAAAAGGCGGCATCTCCCATGGTGCTGGTTAATACCGCTACCACCGCGCCAAAGCTGGTAACACCTCGTGTGTACTGGGTCACTACAATAATTGCACCACCGCAGCCGGGTAAAGCACCAAGCAGTGCCGAAAGGCCTACCTCGTGGACGGGGTGCGTTTTCATGTAGTTGCCAATAGCATCAGCTGAGACCCGCAATGTGGCCAAGTAATAAAGTGCGAGCGATGCATAAACAAATGCTGCTACTTGGAAGTATGCGTCTGATAAAACTGAAAGCGTCACCGAGCGGGTACTGTTATAAGTGAGTAGAGTGATAACTAAAAGCGGCATAAGCAGCCGCTTGTTAGCTAGCAGCGGGTAAAGAGTGCTTTGAATTAAACCTTGAGTAAAGCCACCAAGAAAACGTGGTCGATAGTTATCGCGCTCCAACGCTTTTGCATTTTTCGATGTGTGGGACGCTGTACTCATTACAACTTCACTCTCAGATTACTGAACACTTATTTGGAGGCACACGATTGAATGTGCGCCTGTCGTTTGCCTATCGGCAAATTGCATACGCTTAGCTAGAAAGGGTAACCGTACCTTGCATAACTCCGATATGACCGGGGAATGAGCAGAAGAACATATATTCTTTGTCTTTACTTAGACCTTCAACAGAAAACGTAGTAGAAGTTTGTTCGCCACCACCAATTATCTCTGTAGCGCCAATAACACGCTCATCACCAGGCTTAATATAGTCATTATCGAGTCCAGCACTCATGCCGTCTGTTGCTACCGCTTGCCCATTAGCCTTGGTGGTCATTACCCAGTTATGACCCATAGATTGCTTTGGTAGTTGACCTGTATGCTTAAGCGTTACGGTAAATTCGCTGCAGCTTGCAGGAATCGTTACGTTTTTCGTATTGAACTGCATCGCGTCATTTGATTCCACAGTCGTTTCACACTCGTTAGCAAATGCACTGGAAGCTAAAAGGAAAAGCGCTGTGCCGCCAAGTAGTTTCTTGATCATAAATAATATCCTTTGAATATAGATTAATCGCACCTTTCGGTGGAATTAGGAGATTCTATTTTCAATACGAAAAAGCATAACACTGGATCATTATAAATGCTAATAATTATCATTTGAGTTTTTGTGGTGAGTTTGCTATCAATAGTTCTCGCCTATTCACTGCGTTATTTTTTGATGCACTCTTGATAAACGATAAAAGCTAATGTCATTGATACGAAATGCACGTAAACAAATTCGTTTTGGACACAACGGTGGTGAACTGGATGTATTGGTTAACTATTTAGATAGTGTGACCTGCATCGCTAATTTACTACCACAAAAAAGCGACAAGTTTGCGATTTATAAAAATGCAGTTGAATTGCTGTATGAAGTCATTTGCGACCCGCTAGTTAGTAAGCAGTGGCGTTATGCCTGTTTAGACCACTTATACAAGCCTTTACTTAACGCTGAGCGCTACGCCTGTACCGAGAGTGATCGAATTACGCTTGCAAGATTAAAAATAGATATGCATGTGCTAGTCCCACATTTTTTATGAGCGGCTAACGAGGGAGATACCTACTGAGTACTCTTAGTTTGCACTTAGTAGCCCGAGTAGACCTTTGATGACAGCGTGATAAACACGCCAAAAATTCAGTTACATCAACGCAAGGATACGAGTTATGACAGCAACACGCACAGAACGCGACAGCATGGGTGAGTTACAAGTGCCTGAAGATGCACTTTACGGCGCACAAACTCAACGTGCTATTCAAAACTTTCCGGTGAGTGGGCAGCGCATGCCTGAAGCTTTTATACGCGCGTTGCTCACTGTAAAAAAAGCCGCAGCGCAAGCAAATATGAAGCTGAAAGCACTAGATAGCGATCGCGGTTTGGCGATAGTCAAAGCCTGCGATGAACTATTAGCCCTTGAAGATGTTATGCAGCACTTTCCGGTAGATGTCTTTCAAACGGGGTCCGGTACCAGCACAAACATGAATGCTAACGAAGTAGTAGCCCGTTTGGCGTCTCGTTATTCAAGTGAAGAGGTTCATCCGAACGATCATGTAAATTATGGGCAAAGTTCAAATGATGTAATACCAACAACCATTCACGTAAGCGCGGCTATTGCCTTATCAAATGAGCTAGTGCCTGCTGTGGAAGGTTTGGTTAGCATTATTGAAACAAAAGCAAAGTCTGTCGCGCAATATTGTAAAACGGGGCGCACTCACCTGATGGATGCGATGCCAGTAAGAATGGATCAAAGTCTACTAGCTTGGGCATCTCAGCTTAAGCAGCAGTTAAAAAATCTTCGTGCTGTGCAACCTGCTATCCAAACCCTTGCTCAGGGAGGTACAGCAGTGGGTACGGGTGTAAACGCCCATGCTGACTTTGCAACAACATTTTCAGATACGCTAGGAGAGTTGACTGATATCGCGTTTAAACCAGCAGATAATTTCTTTGCGCTCATTGGCTCTCAAGACATCGCGGTAACGCTTTCAGGTGCGACGAAAAACTTGGCCGTAACCTTAATGAAAATTGCCAATGACCTGCGCTGGATGAATTCCGGCCCGCTAGCTGGTTTGGGCGAAATAGCTTTGCCAGCATTACAGCCCGGCTCATCGATAATGCCGGGCAAGGTTAACCCAGTTATTCCTGAAGCGGTGGCAATGGCGTCAGCACAGGTAATAGGCAACGACGCGGCAATTACCGTAGGCGGGCAGTCTGGAAACTTCGAGCTCAACGTCATGCTGCCTATGATTGCCAGTAATTTGTTATCAAGCTTGTCGCTAATGACCAACAGTGCGACGCTTATCGGCGAACAGGCAATTGAAGGATTCACGGTCAACAAAGATAACATTGAAGCGCCTCTTTACAGAAACCCTGTCCTCGTTACCGCGCTCAACCCTGTCATTGGCTATGCAAAAGCTGCGGAAATTGCCAAAGCAGCTTATAAAGAAAATAAGCCTGTTATCGATGTGGCTGAAGCAATGACAGATATCCCTAGAGACGAGCTGGAAGCCCTACTAGATCCTAGAAATCTCACTTAGCTGTAAAGGGCTTACCCAAGGCCTAAACTATTTGTTAGAAACAGATGTGGACTGAAAAAAGTGCGACTTACCATCGCACTTTTTTTGTGGTTTGGCTCGAAGGATGTTGAGTAAAAAAATCGCAGAGCAGCTGCTTGCCTAAAAACTATGCGATGGTTGGCACGTTCCTAGCTAATAGCTTAGGTAAAACCTGTTTTAACCGGTATACAGTTGCTGTATGTGAACAGGAATTTTGGTACAGTGATGATATAAATAATTTGTATAGCTGCGTAAGACAGCGACAGACATTAGCGCTAATAGGTTTTACTTATTTTGATGGCGAATTGCTAGGAAAAAAGTAACGCCTTTTCGGGATGAAAAAATGACAGAAACTTGCTTTCGCATGAAGGGCACTACGCTCACCAGTATTGTGTTAGAAGTAATAGATTTTGAGCCAGATAACTTCGAAGCTCAGTTATCTAAGAAAGTGGCGAGCGCGCCGCAGTTCTTTACCCGTTCCTCACTGATTTTGCATTTGATAAAGCCTTTGTCTGCTACCGAGTTCGAACTGCTAGTGGCACTTTGCCGTCGTTTGCAATTGCAGCCTATGGCGGTGAAAGGTGAAGTGGCAGAGCTGAAACCGACTATTAATGATTTGGGATTAGCTGATGTAAGCCAAAGTAAATTTACAGATAGCGCACTTCGTTCACAAAAAGAGAGCGCTAATAACGGCACTGAAAGCGGCAGCAACAAAGCCCATAGCAACGAGCGCGCGTCGCAAGCACAGCAGCAAGCACCTGCAGAGCCTCCTAAAAGCGAGCCTGCTCCTACAGTAGCTCCAGCACTTAAGCCAGCTAAAGTCATCAATCGTCCTGTACGTTCTGGCCAGCAAGTTTATGCTGAAGGCAGTGACTTAGTAGTCACTGCGTCGGTGAGCGAAGGTGCTGAGCTTTTGGCTGATGGCAACATTCATGTTTACGGTACGTTGCGCGGACGCGCGTTAGCTGGCGTTAAAGGCAACACGGGGGCTCGTGTATTTTGTCAGTCATTAGACGCAGAACTCATTTCAATTGCTGGGCAATTCATTATGCACGACACCGTAAAGGGTGATTGCTGGAAGAAGCCTGCACAAGTGTATTTAGAAGAAGAAACATTACGTATAGAGCCGTTAGCTTAATGCTTTGTACGCACTAATAGGAAAGAATAGATGGCAAAGATTATCGTAGTAACCTCAGGAAAAGGTGGTGTAGGTAAAACTACATCGAGTGCAGCAATAAGTACGGGGCTTGCGTTAGCAGGTCATAAAACGGTAGTGATAGATTTCGATGTTGGCTTGCGAAACCTTGACCTTATCATGGGTTGTGAGCGCCGCGTTGTTTACGATTTTGTTAACGTTATCA
Organism: Alteromonas sp. PRIM-21; assembly: GCF_027563165.1. Classification (NCBI taxonomy): domain Bacteria; kingdom Pseudomonadati; phylum Pseudomonadota; class Gammaproteobacteria; order Alteromonadales; family Alteromonadaceae; genus Alteromonas; species Alteromonas sp. PRIM-21. The sequence continues at coordinate 189,602 of NZ_JADOEK010000002.1, forward strand.
ACAAAGAAGCGTCACTAAAACAAGCGCTAATTAAAGATAAGAGAACGGAAAATCTTTTCATTCTTCCCGCTTCTCAAACTCGCGATAAAGATGCACTCACTGTAGAGGGTGTGCAAGCCGTATTAGACGAGCTTAAGAAAGACTTCGAGTATATCATTTGTGATTCGCCAGCAGGTATCGAACAAGGTGCTCAAATGGCGCTTTATTTTGCTGATGAAGCCATTGTAGTAACCAATCCGGAAGTATCGTCGGTACGCGACTCAGATCGTATTTTAGGTATTTTACAAAGCAAATCGATGCGCGCAGAAAAAGGCGAACCGGTTAAAGAGCATCTGCTTCTTACGCGCTACAACCCAATGCGTGTAGAAAGTGCGGAAATGTTGAGTGTTGCCGATGTGGAAGAAATTTTGGCGATCCCACTTTTAGGGGTAATTCCAGAATCAGAATCAGTGCTTAAAGCGTCAAACCAAGGGCAGCCAGTTATTCTTGACGAAGAAGCTAATGCGGGACAAGCTTATGCTGACGCCGTTAAACGTCTGCTAGGCGAAACTGTTCCACATCGTTTCCTTGAAGCAGAAAAGAAAGGGTTCTTTAAGCGTCTTCTAGGAGGGAAGTAATGGGAATTTTCGACCTGCTCAAAAAGAAGCAAAAGCCGAGCACTGCCGCTGTAGCTAAAGAGCGGTTACAAATTATCGTCGCACATGAACGTAAAAAGCGTACCGAACCTGATTACTTGCCCATGATGCAGCAAGAAATTATCCAAGTGATTAGAAAATACGTTTCTATCGCGGATGATCAGGTTTCAGTTCAGCTTGATAATAATGACGAATGCAGCGTACTAGAGCTAAACGTAACGCTTCCGGAAAACTAGTTGGTAATTGCTGATAAAAAATAGTGACACATTATTCTTTATCAGTGCTTCTTAGTTTTTCCTCATTAACGTCTAGCTGTTTTGAAGCCATAGCGATGAGCTTCTCATCTAAAGGGGGAGGGGTAATATCTACCCCTTCACTTAATGCTTGAACGAGGGTTTCGAGTACGTCAACTCTCGCCTGCCATTTATACTCTCCATTTATAATATGCCATGGAGCGTAATCAGTATGAGTCTTCTCGAACATATCGTTAATAGCTTCAACGTAATGTTCGCGCATGCGACGATTGTGTAAATCCTCTTCAGTGAGCTTCCAACGCTTAAAAGGGTTGTGTAAGCGCTCTTCAAATCTTTCGCGCTGCTCGTCTGCGGAGATATGCATAAACAACTTTATGATGCGAACGCCATTATCGCTAAGCGTTTTTTCAAATTCGTTTATCTCTTGATAACTACGCTGCCAGTCAGTGGCGGGAGTTAGCCCGTCAACCCGCTCAACCAGCACTCGTCCATAGTGGGAACGGTCAAAAATTGTGAGCTTTCCAGGTGAAGGGATCTGTTTCCAAAAGCGATAAAGAAAGTGTTTTTCACGTTCTTCTTGTGTCGGCGCAGATACCGGAAACACGTTTACGGAGCGAGGATCTAATTTTTCTGTGATACGTCGTATGGCTCCACCTTTGCCTGATGCATCCCAGCCTTCAAAAACGATAAGCGCGCGTCTTTTTTGGTGATAGTAGGACTGCTGAACATGAAAAAGAGATTCTTGGCATGCACTTAACTGATTTTTGTATTCTTCTTTCTCATTAAATCGAGAGCGACCGAAATCGTCAAACAAGGTAACGATAGTTTTTTGATGAGAAGAGCTCATATAAATAACCTATATTTCAAATAGATATCAGTATGTTAACCGCGAATTATTAATTTTTAAGAAATCTCATGCAGAATTGAAAAGAGCGTCTACACTTACCTGTCAAATTACGCTAACAGGATTTAAGTATGCAGTTCAACGTTTATTCGTTGGTTCTTTTGACGGCAATTTTTCTTTTTTCTTTTAATACCCGTAGTGCCACATGGAGTGAAAACGAGCTCCATATCCAGCACGGGAAGCTCAATCAGCCTTTTGCCGAGGCCTCGGGTACTGAACTTACTACGACAATTTTTACATTCCAGCACGCCAGCGGGTGGGAGTATGGCGGAAACTTCTTTTTTGCTGACTATTCAAGCACCTCCGCCGGTGATGAACTATATGCAGAGTGGTACCCCACTTTCAGCTCTAAAGCTCTATTTAATGCTAATTACAGCGGCGTTTTAAGCGATATCAGTTTTGTCATGGGCGTAAATATGGCGCCAGAGTCAGACGTTTTAAAATATCTGCCAGGCATTCAACTTCATCTCAACGTTGAAGGCTTCCAGTTTTTGAATGTACTTGTCACCGCGTATTTAGATGATAGCGAGGGGCTCAGTGCTGGTGGAGCACCTAAAGAAGACGACAGCTGGATGGTCGATATTGCTTGGCGGTACCCCTTAAGTCTTTCTTCACAACAATTTTATATAGAAGGACATGCAGAGTACATCGATGAAAGAACCTCTGAAATACCTGGCGCTGTAGTCGAGTCGTGGGTGTTGGCGCAAATCCAAGCGCGATGGGACGCTGGTCAGGCTTTCTTCAATGTGAAGGACAGATTATTTCTTGGGGTAGAGTATCAGTATTGGAACAACAAGCTAGGAACGCAAGAAGAAGACAGCGTTGTTCAAGCGCTGGCAGTATGGCGTTTTTAAGCCACACTTAGTGTTGATAGTTATTTAATTAATTTGGAGTAAATAAATATGCAATTAAAGCGTCTGCTTTTCATTGCGTTAATTTCCGCGCTTATTGTACCTGTGGTTATCACCACGGCCGTATTTGCAACGTCTATTTTAAGCTTTCTTACTAATAAGGTAGAGACATCAGACCTACCTACCGCCCTTGAAGAGGTCAAGAATGCTGTTGAATTAGATTTGCAGAGTACAATACTCCCAAGCCGTTCATTGGCTAACAATATGTACATAAAGCGTTGGATGCAAAATGGTGAGCCTTCAGAAGGCGTCAACGTACTTACTAGCCACCTTGCTGAAATAAAGCGAGAAAGTAATGCTATTAGTGCTTATGTTGTGTCGAGAAACTCTAATAATTACTATACCCATGATGGTATAGATCGCCAGATCACACCTCAAGGCGACACGTGGTTTCAAACCTTTATTAATAGTAGCCAGCCTTTTGAAATAGCTATTGATATCGACAAGTCGAACGGCATTGCTTCGGCGTTTATTAATTATGCGATAAAAATTGAAGGTGAGCGCGTAGCGCTGGCTGGCGTGGGTTTATCGTTAGATGCCATGTCTAAGCTGATAGCTTCCTATAAAGTTGCTGAGAGTGGCATTGTTTATCTAGTTGACGACACTGGCAGTATTGCTTTGCACCCAGATATGTCGAAGCGTGGCGAAAAATTGAATGCAAGTGCATTTGTGAACAATCCCAGTGAACTAGAAGTGTCTGGCAATGATGTAACACGTCTTGCAGTGAAACTGAATTCCTTGGATTGGTATTTGGTTACAGAAGTTCCAACCGATGAGCTTTACGGTGCCATTAACACGGCTGTTTTAACTAACATACTCATCGCTCTTGTTATCATAGCGCTAGGTTTGGTGGGAATGAGATTCTTGTCGAACAAAATATTTGCGCCTATTGATACTATTACCGCCGCTGTTACTTCGTTAAACGAACGAGATGGCGATCTTACTGCTCGCTTGAATATCAATGAAGATAACGAGGTTGGCGCTTTATCCGCTCAAATAGATTTATTTTTAGAGAAGCTTCACGCTATGTTCCTCCAGGTTTCGGAAAGTGCACAGCACGTTAAAGGCATAGCTGCACAAGTTTATGAACAAATAGAGCTTTCTCAAAGTTATTCTTCAAGACAAACCGACAGCACAAACTCGGTAGCCGCAGCAATTGAAGAAATGGACCTGACCGTACGAGAAATATCAAACAGCGCTCAGGGTGCATCTGAAGTAGCAAATACTACCGAAGAAAACGTCAGTGCTAGTGCTAACACGATAGACAAGGCTATGCAAAACATGAGTGAGCTTAGCGGTGTTATGACGAAGTCGGTAAACTCAGTTAACGAGCTCTCTAGCAGTATTAATTCTATTTCTTCTATTTTGGATGAGATCAGAGGCATTTCTGAGCAGACTAATCTACTTGCGTTAAATGCAGCTATTGAAGCGGCACGAGCAGGAGAGCAGGGACGAGGTTTTGCTGTAGTGGCTGACGAGGTTAGAAACCTTGCAAGTAGAACAAACGAGTCTACGACAGAAATCAGCCAGCTTATGGATGAACTAAATAAGCGCACGTCAGACACAGTAGCGGATATTCTGCGGGGTAACGAAAGTACGCAAGCCACGTCTGAGTTCTTATCAACCTGCGTGCAGGCTCTCTCTAACATATCGGCAGAGGTTAGTAAGCTAACCGAAGCTAATACCCATGTAGCTTCAGCAACAAGGGAGCAATCTGCGGCTACCGGTGAGATCAGCGAGAATATTTCTGTCATCTCGCAAACGGCAGAAGAAACTTCTCGCAGTATGGAAAGAAGCTATAGCTTGGTAAATGAGCTAGATGATGAGGCGAAAGCGCTGGATAAAACTATCAGTAAATTTACGCTTTAAGGCGGGTTAGCCACAGTCGTTGTTTAATAGTTCAGTGCCTACTACATGGTTCAAGTGCTGTCACATGGTTTGATTGTTATCTCTTGGCCCAATTTTTACCTCCTGGCTCAAGGCCGAGGTTGATTCGTTAAGTTTTGCCCCAATAATTGCTAACTATCCGCAAGTATTAGATAATTGCGGTTAAGCAGAAAGTGCGCTAGCACGAGATTATTGTAGAGGTGGGTATGTCTGTAGAAACGGCGTTGCCGATTGAGTTTTCAGACGCTGCAGCAGCGAAAGTGAAAGCCCTTGTTTCAGAAGAAGAAAATCCTGATTTGAAATTACGTGTATACGTAACAGGTGGTGGTTGTTCAGGCTTTCAATATGGTTTCACATTCGATGAGAAGGTGAACGAAGGCGATATGACTATTGAAAAAGACACAGTGACTATGGTTGTCGACCCAATGAGCCTACAATATCTAGTAGGTGGTATTGTTGATTACGTGGATGGCCTGGAAGGGTCACGCTTTTTAGTTCAAAACCCTAATGCCACGACTACCTGTGGCTGTGGCGCAAGCTTTAGCGTTTGAGTAACTTCGTTTGAAGACAAGCTAAACGCCGTGCGCTTTAAACGTTAAAGTCTGCATTTTTAACCATTTGCAGCTGAAGCGATAGGCATACATCGCATCATTTTGTATGCCTGTCGGTTGTTCTGCTTACGGTACTTCCTTTTAATTTCAAATTCTGGCTACACTGATTTCAACAAACGACCATAGTTTAGGACAGCGTTTATGAAATTATATGGCTCTACCACGTCTCCCTATGTACGCCGCATTCGCATTGTATTAGCGTCTACAGAACACGAATTTTTAAATCTTCAAATCTTTTCAGGTGAAGATCGCGAACTGCTAGCTTCGCGCAACCCAACTTTAAAAGTACCTTGCCTTGAAGATGATGGACAAATGATTTTCGATTCTCGCATTATCTATAATTATCTTGCCGACAAGCTTGACCATGATGGGTTAAGTTGGGAAGAAGAGAATCAGCTAACGCTAATTGACGCCGCTAATGATTCCTTTGTTCAGCTTATGCTTCTAAAGCGTTCAGATTTTGATATCAGCGAAGATAAAATGTATTACCGACTTCAAAATGAGCGGATTGAAGCAGTATTGGATGCGTTGTCAGAACAACTAGATGCGGGTGGCTTTAGTGGATGGACTTACCCGGAAATCTGTTTGTATAGCATGATCGACTGGGTGCTTTTCCGCGAATTACACAGCATGAAAGACTACCCACAATTATTAGCGTTCCATGAAAAGCACCATAACAGAATTGAAGTAACCGCAACTGACCCGCGTAGTTAGATGTAGTCAGATATCATGGCCAGGTAAATATAGGTAAATTAGGTATAGATAGGTAGTGTTGTCCTAACTAAGAATTAACACTCTATATTTAAGCTCAACCAAGTTTTCGACTTTGCTAAAGAAAGGGCTGCGAAAATAAGGGCTGTTAAACAATTAATAGCCCTTATCAAAATCAAACTGGTATTTGAGCGGTTCGCCTTTAATATAGCGCAGCGCATTGTCTAAAAATACATCTGCCACATCGCTTGGTTGAGATTCTGCGGCCGTGTGAGCAGTTACTGAAATATTAGGGTGCTGCCAAAACGGGTGAACGGGGTCGAGGGGTTCGCTGCGAAACACATCTAAAACCGCATGAGCCAACGCACCGCTGTTTAAAGCCTGTATAAGAGCATCATCGTCAACAGCACTACCTCGGCCAGCGTTAATGAACACACTATGAGGTTTAAGAGCGTTGAAAAAGCCGTGAGATAGTAAGTTTTGTGTTGTAGGAGTATCAGGCATTAAATTCACTACGTGGTCACATGCACTGGCAAACCCTTCGATGTCATCAGGAGTATAAACAGCATTAGCGCCTTCCACTTCTTTCCCGCTTCTCGTTAGACCTACAACCTGCATACCAAACGCGTGAGCAACTGGAATAAGTGCTTGCCCGATACTGCCAAGTCCGACTATGCCCAGCGTTTGGCCATTTAACGGTACCCGTTTTGATGCCTCCCACTTTGGCTGAGCGGCTCGCTGATTTTGCTCAAATGCTTTTGTATTTCTGGCATGCCCTAATAAGTAGGCAAAAACGTATTCCCGCATTAACTTACCAAAAATTCCTTTTAATCCAGTAAGCGTGTAGTTTGTTTTATTCGCGTTCAACAGTGGGGCATTGCCTGCCCACGTTGATTGACACCAAGTAATCGCAGCACAGTTATTGATGATACTAGAAGCGAGATCAGGGTCTGCGAGCATCACGCTGACGTCTTTGGTATCTACATCTTCTGAACGTGTAGTTATTTGTTTAAGCGTTATAAGTGGGCAGCCATCCGCTCCGATAAAGCTATCGCTATCTGCTATTTTTTCTCGAAGTGCGTCTGCAATATCGTTAGCTTCATTGCTTAAAATAGTAAGTTCAATCACCTTCGAACTCCTTACTGTCATTGGCCTAACACTCCTAAAGTAAACTTTTCTTTCCTCTGCCTGAATGCATTATCGTTAAGCTGATTGTTCTAAAAATGTGATTTAGGTTTTACATTTTTGTAAACAGTGTCGGTGTTATGTATTTGCACCTGAAGTTAAATTGCAACGGAATCGCTATGCAGTCAGAAAACAAATTCCAAAATTCAATAGATGTCGATGTAACGCACGCAAAAGTGCTATCACCTAAGCGTAACACGACCCAAGCCGAAACATCGCAGGCTTTAGTTGAGGAGCAACTTTCACATTTCGGCATAAGCGCCGAAAGCGACTATGGCAAGGCACTCGCCAATACGGCTCATCACTTGTATGGCGCTCAGGCCAGCGTTATGCAGCTTTGGGATATTACTAGTAACACGTTGCAAGAACTTGATAAAGAAGACAGGCTTGCCTATTTCAATGCTAAAAAGTTTTTGTCTTTTCAAATTGCTAAAATATTAGATACGCTGCAAAACCCGTTTAGAGCCACATACCAAAGCTTGTCGAGCGGCAACGGCTCACAAGGGCACTATCCGCTATTCGACAACGTCACAGCACTTTTTTCAGCAACGCCCGTGGTCGTAAGAACTGCAACCTATGTGTATGCCTGTACTGAATGGGTAGACGATGCTTTTCAAGGAAAAGAGTTCACCCATCAAATTTATTCGCGATTATTGAACCCTACCAACATCTCCCTTGCTAACGCAATTGTAGATATGGAAGCGGGCCCTTACGCCGCTGAATACTTGGCTTGGAATTTCAATTCGGGCATGGCGGCAATAGATGCCTGTTTATCGAACGTGCTGAGTCATGGCGATGTGCTCATTGTTTCTAGAAATGTATATGGTGGGGTGTATCAGCTGCTGCATGACTACTTTGCTCGCAGCAACCGCATGGATATTCAAATTGCATGGTTTGATGGTTATGACGCGCAAAGCTTTGCGTCATTTATGCAGCAAACAAAGGCCGAGCATGCCTCACGCTTAAACAATGGCGCAAGAATGCATGTGTATCTAGAGTCTCCATGTAACCCACATGGTTACGTACTGGACGTACCCGGAATATGTGAGTTAGCACACGCACAAAATGCGTTAGTTATGTTGGACTCTACGCTGGCTACGCCTGTGTTGCACCAACCGCTACAGCATAAAAACAAAGCCGCACGGCCCGATTATGTAATCCACAGCTATACCAAAGATTTGTGTGGTAGTGGCGCAACCACAGCGGGCGTTGTAATAGGCGAGGGGCATCGCATGTTCCAGCCAAAAGGCAGTGCAGCAAACGGTGTGGACTGGTCCGAAACCATGTTCTGGGATGTGTACTACATCAAAGGTGCATTCCTAGATTCTGAAAAGGCGTTTGATGTATTGAACGGTATGAAGACCTTGGAACAGCGCATGATGACTAAGGTTATCAACACTCAAGTTTTTACCTCATTTCTAAATGCCCACGACCAAATTCGCGTTAACTGTCATGCGTTGCCTGAACACAGCAATGCAGGTTTGCGCGAGAAACAGCATACGCACGGCTGGCCTTGTACCTTATTCACCGTAGATATGGCGCCTGCGAATTTACCTCGCGACGTGTTTGTGCGCTTTTTCGATGCCCTAGAGCCGGCCTTTAGCCACCAGGTAAGCATAGGTCAAAACAATACGATTGTTTTGTGCCCCGCGTTGACGTCTCATTCAGAACTCAGTGGCGACGAACAGAAAAAAGCCGGAATAGAATTAACGACTATGCGTATTGCAATGGGTACAGACAATGTTAAGCAGCTTATTGCTCACTTTATGCTGGCCGCCAAGCATTTTATAGAGCCTCATGCGCCAGGTTTTTGTGAGAAGTTTATGGCACACGCAGACATAGATAACTTGTATTTATCAGTAAGTGAGAGAGTAAGCTCACAGCATTTTGGCAGCAAGGCCAGTATGGATTCACTGATGAAAAGGGGGTAGGTGCACTTTTAGTTTAAGAAATTGTCTTGAACTGTCGATAAAACATATTGAGGATGTTCTCCTTCTCCCGGGCCTTTCCTTACGCGGGCTCGGGATTTTTTATTTTTGGCGAAGCTTATTAGTGATGATGAGCGATTCTCTTTGCTATAAAGTAAAAAGACACTAAAACCCTTACCTTCACAAAATAACTAAGGCGGCTTTATGCACGAGTTTAAAATTGATGTAACGCTAGATGCATCATTGCCCTTTATTTTTGCAGCATTTCACGAACCTGAGTATCTTTCTGAGTGGTTTGCACCTGGCGATTGTTCAGTGACACAAATTATGAGTGATTTCAAAGAGGGCGGGCGCTATCGGATAAAAATGATGGATCCAAGTGGCATTGAAATGTCATTGACCGGTGAATACGTAAAGATTTTAGCTAACGAACAGTTATCGTTCTCTTGGGCGTGGGAAGATGATATGGAAGAGTCGGTGATGACATCCGTAGACATTCACTTCGAAAAAACTGAAGAAGACAACGTAAGACTAGTTCTTATCCAACAGGGCTTTTTAAACAAGCAAGAATGCGATCAGCACAACTTCGCGTGGATGTCGTGCTTGGAAAAACTTGCTGTTTTCGCCGCTAGAACAAAATCGTTTAATTAACCACACCTCTGCTTTCACCAGCTTTTTGCAAGTTGGGAACAAGTTAGGCATAGGGTTAGGCAAAGTTTAGGCCTGGTTTGGGAATAGTACCAAGAGCGACGCGAATACATGGAGCACACTGTTTGATAAGAATTCAGTGGGCGCCAGACAAGGGCAGAGTGGTTCGCTCTGCCCAGAGCCAATCTAGGTCAGTGATGTCATCGCGTCTTTTCCGCTTTTTTCTCGGTACGTGTCAAAGTCGTTATAGCCTTCTTCGCCCCCGCCGTACCATGCCGACGGATCGTCAAACGACGCCAGTGGGTAATCGTGCTTAAAACGAGTAGGTAGATCTGGGTTGGTGATCCAAGGTCTTCCAAAAGCAATCATGTCACCATCACCATCAGATAAGCGCTGTTCCGCTTCTTCTTTTGTATAGCCGCAGTTACCTATTAGCATACCGTCAAAAAGGGCTCTGAATTCTGCTAACGTCATGGCTTCACCACGCTCATGAAAGCCGAATGCTAGGCCATCCATTACATGTAAATAGCCTATCTCTAGCTTATTTAGCTGCTGCGCCACATAAGTAAAGGTTTCTCGAAAATCGTCGGCACCCATGTCGTTAAATGCGCCATTTGGCGATAACCTTACACCGACATGCTCTTTTTCCCATACGCTCAATACGGCGTCCATCACCTCGCTTAAGAAGCGATATCGGTTGTCTAGGCTACCACCGTAATTATCGTCACGTTGGTTGCTACGGCTATCTAAGAATTGGTTTATAAGGTAGCCATTTGCCGCATGGACTTCCACGCCATCAAACCCTGCAGCTTTGGCGTTAATAGCTGCCTTCTTGAAGTCTTCAACAGTGCGCTTTATATCATCAAATGTCATGGCTTTAGGCACTTCGTAGGGCTTTTTGCCCTTAGGCGTGTGAATCTCATCGCCTTCAATTTTGATAGCAGATGCTGAAAGAGGTAAATTACTGTTGTGAAAGTCGCTATGTGATGCACGCCCTGTATGCCAAAGCTGTAGAACAATTTTTCCGCCGGCTTCGTGCACACGGTTGACCACCGAGCGCCAGCCTTCAACCATCTCGTCAGTATAAATTCCAGGAGTATCAACCCAACCAATGCCTTCTTCTGATATGGTCGTTGCTTCAGTGATAATAAGCCCTGCATCTGCGCGCTGAACATAGTGATCGCCCATGATTTTATTAGGTATGCGATCAGCGCCCGCTCTACCTCTTGTCATCGGTGCTAATACCATGCGGTTTTGCAATGTGTTACCTGCCCAATCGAACGAGCTGAAAAGTACTGAGTCTGTCATTCGTAATCCTTGTCCTGGTTTAATTAAACTATGATGGAGACGGGTAAATTTTCTAGCCTTAATAATTCAACAAACAATTAATAGGGCTTTTTAAACACCGAACTCATCAATGGTTTTGAATAGTAGTGAATACAGGTATGGTAGGGATTTGGTTTGATCAACTAATCGCTTTTAGAGGCGTTTTTGTATCAATTGGCGCGCTCTGTATTATTGCCCTTTGTAAAGCGCGCCTAAAATTGTTGCTTTTGAAGCACCAGTCACCTCAGGCACATTACCCGGAATGTCATTTAAAAATGCATACGCAAACCAGGCAAACGCGGCGCCTTCTACATGCTGTGGATGTATGCCTAGCGCATAACTGTCTGCTACGGCATAGTCGCTCAAAGCGCTGTTCAAATAAGACATTAACGCTTTATTGAACGCGCCGCCGCCGCACACAATTACTTCGCTTTGTAAGTTGGCATCACTCATTTTAGGTAGGTGTTTAATGATTTCTTGAGCGATACTGCTGCCGGTAAGTGTGAGCAAAGTGGCTTGAACATCTTCTGGATCTAAATTGTTGTTTTCTTCTTCGCTTTGCAAGTCTGCACTAGAGGGAAAGTAATCAGCAAGGGCGTTGCTTAACCAATCAATATTGAAATGCTCTCTACCTGTACTTTTGGGCGCGGGTAAAGAAAAGTAATTATCTAATAAAAACCTGCCTAGTAAGCCGTTATGGCATTGCCCGGACGCGGCCCATTTCCCATCTTTATCGAAACTTTCATTTAAATGCAGGCTTATCCATTGGTCCATCAAGGTGTTACCTGGCCCGGTATCAAACCCTCTAGGTGGTATTTTATCTTGCTTTGGCGCAAGCAATGAAATGTTTGCGATGCCGCCAATATTTACCAGTGCTCGATGTTTATTTTCAGTGGCGAAGACCGCATTGTGAAAAGCGGGCACCAGCGGCGCACCTTGTCCGCCCAACGCAATATCTTTACGCCTAAAATCGGCGATAACATCAATGCCGGTTAGCACGGCGATAGTGTTAGGGTCGCCAATCTGACAAGTGAAGCCCCGGATAGAAGGGCTGGAAAAATGGGCAGACATCACATCAGAGTTGGGGTAATGACGTACTGTTTGACCATGGGAGCCAATGGCAGTGATATCTGACGCTTCAAGATTGTTTTTATCAAGTAACGCTAAAGTAACTTCTGAAAAGGCTTCAGCAACGAGTCTATCTGCAATGCCAAGCGTGTTGAGTTCGTCAGGGCCTTCATTACACAAATCATTAAGCGCGTGAAGTAGTTCGCTAGGGTAGGGGATTGTATGTGCTGAAAGCGTTTCACATGAAGTTGCAGTGATGTCGCATAGAACGGCGTCAACGCCGTCCATGCTTGTACCTGACATCAAGCCAATATATTTTGCCATAGCGCAACTATTTCATCGCGAGCATAATACGTTTGTTGTTATTGAGTTGCTGCTGACGAAGTTTTGCAATTTCCATAAATCTTTCTCGCTCTTCCTTTGCTATTGGTAAAGCTTTTGGCAGCTCTACAGTGCGTGGATTTCTATGCACGCCGTCTACCAAAAATTCATAGTGAAGATGTGCACCTGTCACCATGCCAGAACTTCCAAGGTAACCTACCGTTTGGCCCTGTTTAACGATGTCGCCCACTTTGACCGCACGTTTTTTAAAGTGAAGGTACTTAGTGGTGTATTTCTCGCCGTGCTGGATAAATACATGATGACCGTTATATTTATCATAGCCTGCTTTGATAACTTTTCCATCACCGGCGGCCATAATCGGTGTACCAACGGCTGCTACGTAGTCGGTACCTCGGTGCGCTTTCCAGCGTTTTTGTACGGGGTGAAAGCGTGCCTTAGTGAAATTAGAGCTGACGTATCTGAAATTAACTGGCGCACGTAAAAAGCTCTTACGCATGCTACGCCCTTCCGGGGTGTAGTAAGTACCATCCTCGTGAAGGATCGCACTAAACTGTTCGCCCTGGTTAGTAAACTCCGCTGCTACGATATCGCCGTAGCCCACGAACTCCCCATCAATGTATTGCTCTTCAAAAACAACGTTGAACGTATCGCCGGAGCGTATTTCCATTGCGAAATCTATGTCCCAGCCAAAGATACCTGCCAAATTCATAATTTGGTTGCTGGTAAGCCCAGCATCTCTCGCGGCATTCCAAAAGCTTGAGTGAATTTCACCTTGCGCAAAGTTGTAGCGAATATCTACATCGCGTTTTTCTAATTCAGCGACAAGACTACTGTTCTCGTCAGTCGAATCCGGACGAACGAAAAGAGTTTCCGTTGAAGATAGCTTGTACTTTAACTCGCCGAAGCTACCGTCTTTGTTCGCTTTAAACGATAATTCGTCGCCAGGCAATAAAGTAACAAGTGTTTTTGTTAGTTCACCAGCCTGAGTCACATTGTAAACATCGCGCGATGTGAACCCTGCACGCTTGAACAGCTTTGCTAGGGTATCGCCACTTCGCACTTTATACGTTTGCCAAGTAGACTCTTCTTCATTCGAAAAAACGTCGGTTGACGGTGTAATGTTAAGATCTACAGGGTAGCGGACACCTGCGTCTAAAATATGTGCCTCTTGATGACGGCTAGCCTCTACAGACTCCGACGGCAAAAGGATAAGCCCGCCAAGAAACAAGCTTGCGATAGCAATGCCGGTTCTATGTTGCTTAGGTAAATTTTTATATAAATGTAGCGCTTTTGAAGCGTCTAATTTCTTTCTCATACTACAGCCCACCTGAGAAATGTTATGTGCACAACACTATTTCACATACGTTGCTTAAAAATGCAACTTTTCTCATTTTTTTGTTAGCGCAAATTGTTACACCCAATAGCTCTTAAACTCGCAATTACATAATGCGCTATCTAAATATCTCTGAATGTGAGGGGGAGGGATGGAGCAAACCCTCCACCGCAGGGAAGCGGTGGCGGAGCGCCCATGGATGGGTTTACCGCGTGTTTGCGAAAGCCCTCTCCCCTCACATCCAGTTCAGCTTTATTCAATACACTAATTTCGCGTTCAAAGCTGTTGGGTTTAACAACATGACTGTTTGTAATCCGTTTTTTGACGCGCAAAGCTTTTAATGGTTCCGTTGTACGCGTAAAATGCCCGCCAATATTGAATGTACTGTTATGTAGAGTGTGATTAACAAATGAAAGATTGGCAAACAGCGCTAGCTGAGATTAAACGGGGCGTCGATGAAATACTCCCCGAAGAGGATTTAATTGAAAAACTAAAATCCGGCAAAACCCTAACCATTAAAGCGGGTTTTGATCCAACTGCGCCTGATCTACATCTTGGTCACACTGTGTTGATCAACAAGTTGCGTACATTCCAGCAACTAGGCCATAAAGTTGTTTTTCTTATTGGTGATTTTACTGGCCTAATTGGCGATCCTACAGGTAAAAATGTCACACGCAAGCCTTTAAGTAAAGAACAGGTATTAGAAAACGCTAAAACGTATCAAGAACAAGTGTTCAAGATCCTAGATGAAGATAAAACAGAAATTCGTTTTAACTCAGAATGGATGGACGGTCTTGGTGCGGCGGGCATGATCAAACTGGCGGCAAGCCAAACCGTGGCTCGTATGCTAGAGCGCGATGATTTTAAAAAGCGCTACAACAACGGTCAGCCTATCGCTATCCACGAATTCCTTTATCCGTTGGTGCAAGGTTGGGACTCTGTAGCCCTTGAGTCAGATGTTGAACTAGGCGGTACTGACCAGCGCTTTAACCTGCTAATGGGCCGTGAGCTTCAAAAAGAGCAGGGACAAAAGCAACAGTCAATTGTGATGGTTCCGTTACTTGAAGGTTTAGACGGCGTTCAAAAGATGTCAAAGTCTTTGAACAACTACATTGGTATCACAGACGCGCCAAACGATATGTTTGGTAAAGTGATGTCTATCTCTGATGACTTGATGTGGCGTTACTACGACCTTATCAGCTTCCGTCCGTTAGAAGAGATAGCAGAGCTTAAAGCGCGCGTTGAAGGCGGTGAAAATCCGCGTGATATCAAAATCATGTTGGCAAAAGAAATTATCGCTCGTTTCCACGACGATGCTGCCGCTGAAGGCGCGCACCAAGACTTTATTCAGCGCTTCCAGAAAAATGCTATCCCTGATGACATGCCAGAGCTTGAAATAGCGCTAGGCGAGGAAGGCATCGCTATCGGCAATTTATTAAAAGAAGCAAAGCTTGTTGGTTCAACGTCAGATGCCATGCGCATGATCAAACAAGGCGCAGTTAAAATAAACGGCGACAAAGTAGAAGACACCCGTCTAGTAATTACTGAAAAAGGTGAAAACGTTTATCAAGTAGGTAAGCGCAAATTTGCCCGTATTACGCTATCTTAACGCTTCACTAAGCTAGTTTTGGAAAGCCCGCTTATTTAAGCGGGCTTTTTTGCTTACAATTCCAACATAGGAACGAAGCCCCCATAAATAAGGCGCTTACCGTCAAATGGCATGGGGTTTTCGCTTTCCTGCATTCTGGGGTCTTCCATCACTTTTTGCCATGCGGTATCACGTACTTCTTTTGATGGCCAAAACGCAATGGAAAACACCACGGTTTCATTTTCTTTGGCTTTTACCGCTAAAGGAAAAGAGGTTATCTCACCATCGGGTACATCGTCACCCCAAGCTTCAAGAATTTTAGTGGCGCCATACTCTTTAAAAATATCGCCAGCGAGTTTGGCGTGTTCAATGTATAAGGCTTTATTTTCTGTGGGAACGGCTACGGCAAAGGCATCAATGTATGACATGAGGTGGCTCCGTCAGTGATTAGAATACTAACATAGCCTAAATAATGAACAGTGTGCAATGGTGAATACGGTAGACTTCCGTAAAAACTGAATAAGACTAACGCTCTGCAATTTTAGCCCACTGATATAAACCGTGCAGCGCTAGTCTTCTTGCCTTGGAAAACGGGTATGTTTTAAGTGGCGATTGATAAATAGGAAGAGATAAATCGACCTCGCTTGTGCCCATCATTCGTTGAGCGAGGCGCTGGCCGGCAAAGGCGGCAAAGGAAACCCCTGAACCACAATAGCCCATAGCATAACCGATAGAATAAGCAGAACGGTTTGCGTTATTACTGCTCGCTTCACTGTTTACGAATATACGTGGCATGCTATCCAGCGACACGCTCACCCAACCACTCCAAAAATAATCCATGGCTATACCGCTAAGTGAAGGGAAGCTTTTTACCATAGCGCGGTATAAGCGCTTTTTCTCTGAAGTTTTATCTGCATCTTTGCCTTTTACTGCCCCACGACCGCCAAATAACAACCTGCCATCTGGTAATACCCGATAGTAGTATTTCATCATCCGCGTATCCATAAAGCTCATGGGGATGGTCAACCCGGTCGAAGCGCGTTGTTCCTTATTTAAAGGAGCGGTAACAAAAATGCTCGACTGTACTGGGAATTGCTTATTGTCTACGCTGTCGTGAAAGCGTTTGGGAGTATAGGCGTTAGTAGCAATGAGTATATGCTTAGCTGATACTGAGCCGCTTGGCGTGGTGACAAGGAACCCTGTTTTTTGCTTTTCGATGCGAATGGCAGGTGAGTCGTAGAAAAGCGTGGCACCAAGTTCTTTAGCTACTCTTGCATATTCACTTGCCAGCTTTAAAGGGTGTAAACATGCACCTTCAAGTTCAACGCCACCGTAAGCCCCGTTTATACCAAAACGGGCGGCAAGGTCTTTTGAAGAGAGGGTAGTACTTGGTACATTGAAGTTTGATGCTAGATGATTAGCACTGGTGCATAGTTGCTCGGCTTGCTTTACATTATGGGCCAATTTTAAATAAGGCCCTTCTACTAAATCGACCTGCATATCAAAGTCTGTAATACGCGTTTTAAGCAAATCCACGGCGCCGTCAAACTCGGCCTGCATGCCCGTGGCAACTGTATGACCCCATTTATCTTCTATAGCGCTTAATGACAGTCTACCGCTTCCCGAAAGGATAAAACCGCCATTGCGGCCTGCACAGCCAAATCCAAGTGAGTTTGCGTCAAGTAGCGTAACGTCCTGCTTAGCTTGAGCAAGCGTAATTGCAGCAGACAAGCCGGTATAGCCACCACCGATAACCAGGTATTCGGTATTTACCTTCTTGTTTAAAGGCGGCAGGGTTGGCACCTTATGCGTAGCATGCCAGTAGCTTTTGGGCGCGGGAAGCATTGATGAAACGCCGCGGGAAATAAGAGGATCGTAGGTCATAGAATAAGATGGCTGTAAGCGTTTAGGTCAAGTTGGGCATTAGAATTGTAGTAGCATTTCCGCACCTTCGCATTCACAGTAGCCCTCACAAACTGGGCAATCATAGCCCTCGTGAATAGATGCGTAACGCCATTTGTTGGCGTGTTTCTTTATCAATTGGCCACCATTTTTGGTGAAGTATTTAAATGCACTATTGCCCGGGCTTGCCAACCAAATATGCGCTAGACCCGCTTCTGCACCTTGCGCTTTCGCACATTCTATAGACTTGCTCAATAGCATACTGCCAATGCCACAACCCTGCATAGCGGGGTCTACGGTATTGCATTTGAAATAGCAAACTGTATTTGAATCTACCGGCCACAAAGAAGGGCTGCACCATTCATCTGCTTTCAATTGAGTATGTGCAAAGGTCAGTCTGAAACCTACTACCTTATTTTGGTATAGCGCTACCCAACTAGCATTAATGTCGCCAATAAAGCTTTTAGCATAGTAGTCAGCGAGTAACTCGTTAGTGAGGTAGTTGTCACCATGTACGTAATTACCAAGAGAAATCACGCCTTGAAAAAACTCAGGCGCTAACTGCTCGTAAGTTATATCGCTTTGAACTAAATGATTCATGTGCGTGGTGGGCGTCATGTTTTTTCTTTATGAGGGGTATTTTTCATCCCATCAAGGTGAACATCTAACGCTTCTACAGAAATCAAAATCTCTCTTACCGACATCCACAATGAATACAGTAGTGACACTAAACTTGCCGCGAAAACCCAGTTTCCCACTTGTTGATAGGTGAGATAAATGGCCAACATTGAGACCACACAAAGAAAAAAGCTGCCCACCCCGGCTATCTGCATACGCTTAATTAGTTGAATGCGCAACCGGAGGTTTTTTATTTGCGCTTGAGTATTGTCATCTCTCTCTTCTTTTGAAAAGTTTCGGATGATGGTCGCGAGAGTTAAAAAGCGATTGGTATAGGCTAGAAGCAATAAAGAAATTGCCGGAAATAACATAGCCGGAGTAGCAATATCTATTTTCATAGGTGTTTCATGCAATCGTCGAATAAAAGAAGTGTATCACAGGGGATGAGTTACACACAGTTATCAGCTAAGCCCTTGGTTTATAGAACATTGCGTAGTTTCTAGGGGCAAACTGCTAGGCTACATTCTGTCTACTGTCATGCCTGCTGCGCTCCAGCCTAACATGTCGCCTTCTAAATGCATGACTTCAGAGAAGTCGAGTTCTTCTAATACTTTCATGGCGAGTTTAGCTCTTCTGCCAGAACGGCAATAAATAATGATAGGTTTGTTTTTATGGTCTTCCAACTCACTAAGATATTCATTGATGTTCTCGTGGGGCATATTTACCGCGCCAGGAATGTGACCATCGGCAAACTCTTTAGGTGAGCGAACATCAATAAGCAGCCAGTCGTTGTTAGCGACCCGTTCAATAAGATAAGGAGAAGCGGCAACAGAAGCTTGTGCCGTCGCTTTCGCTGTGCACTGAAGCGAAACAAATAATGCAACACTAACAACAACTAGAAAACCCGCAACAACAATCCGCATGAAAAGATGCTCTTACCTTCTTACTGATATTTTAGACTTAAGTATAACGCTTATGCGTTTTATTTTATACCTTCACATAATGATTTTAGTTCATTTATTAATCGTAGTGAAAAGCGGCTAGTGACATCCGGGTCGACCACAATAAGCGGAGCATCAAGAAACCCGCGATGAGCGCGCCAGAATACTTCTAGGTTTTCGTGTGAACTCTTGGAGGCGGCAATGAGTGCATGAGGTTGGCGAACTAGCACGTCTTTAACCGCTACTTGAGGGTAATCTATCGGGCTATCGTGAAATAGCGTTTGCGCCCCGCAAACATTTAATAGTTTATTGCCCCAGGCATTAGGGCCAATAGTCATAAGTGGCGCCGTCCATGAATAGTAAAACACCGGTTTACGTGGCTCGGTATCGTATTTTAGTCTTAGATTTTTTAACTCGCTGAGAAAATCATTGGTGAGCTGGGTAGCTTTTTTTTGCGTGTTAGTAAGTGCGCCAAGCCTTTTTATTTCACCAGCAATATCTGTGATATTTCTGACCTTGCTGGTAAATACATTAAGCCCCATTGAAGAAAGTTTATGTATATCTTGAGGTTTGTTACCTCCATCCCAAGCAAGTATTAAATCTGGTTCTAACGCCACTATTGCCGCAATATCAGCACCTTGAAAATCGGCTATGCGTTGAATATTCTTGGCAGCTTCTGGATAGTCACTGTAGTCGCTTACACCTACAAGGTTTGAACCTAAACCTAAACTAAATACCCATTCTGTAAGGTGTGGAGCAAGGCTAATTATTTTTAAGTCAGTAGTATTCGCCTTTGAATGTGCTGTTAAATCGGTAGAAGAAAGTTGATCTTCGTTGGTTACTTTTTTTAGCTCAGGGGTAGGCTCTGCTGCTGTGTTAGCATGCGTGAAAATAGGCGTTGAGCACAGCAATAAAAAGGAAAAAGCGCTTAGTGCGCGTAATGTATTCATAGCGCAACGGCCATAGCTAACAGGGTTAATGATGCAAGTGCACTAGTTGCTATCATAGCTAATGTAACCGTGCTTTTAGCTTTTAACATATGGGAATACTTAACCTCATTTGCGCCTCCTACGCGGGCATGTCGAATTTTCTTATTGGCATAAATTGCTGGTCCACCCAATTTTACATCTAACACACCACCCATAAGCGCCAGAAGTAGTGACGTTTTATCTTTTACTGGTGAGCGTTTTATAGCGCTAATGCCTTTTACGGGATGGCTAATTAACAAAGTTATAAGGCCACCAATAGCAGCGGGTGGAAAGGAAAGTAAATAAATCAGTTTACGAACGGGTTTGGCAAAGAGTGCCATACCAGGCGTGCGGTAGTGCCATTGCCACGATGTAAGCAAAAGTAACCGATAGATCAGTGCGCCTATTGGCCCTGCAACCACAAAGTAAAAAATAACGCCGCAATACAGGTAAAGAAATTTAAGCCAAAGCGACTCAATCGCTGCTTTAGCAATACCAATATCTGTCAGAGAGTCACATTGTCGTGCGGTAATGGTCTGAACCATTTCTCGTGCGAGAGACTTTTTATTTCTGCCAACACTTGCCAGCACTTTTTTATACTGCTGACGCTGGTAGCCAAAATCGAGCAGCACGACAAGAATAATGGCTTCAAAGAAAACGGGGTACTGGGCCATGTATACTAAAATGGCGATACAAACTACTAAAGGCGCAAGTAAGACTAGTGCGGCTAACGAACCCGAAATATAGTGCTGAGATGGACCGAAATCCCGGGATGGCACTACCTTACGCCCCATTTGTAAAACGAGGTAGCGCATAAGTGTTAAGGGATGAGTACTTTGGGGCCAGCGCCACAAGGCATCTACGGCAGTAGCCAGCCAAAGTACCAATAGCGACTGATATTGCGGGTCGCTAATTACCTCTGTCATATTATTTTGCGAGGGCCTTGATCATTGCCATAACTAGCTGTGCAGAATGCTTAGCAGCAGTGTCTAAATATTCTTTGAAGCTTACTGACGATGTTTTTCCAGCAATATCTGATAACGAGCGAATGACAAGAAACGGTGTATCAAGCATATGACAGGTTTGACCGATAGCTGCGCCTTCCATTTCCACCGCTTTCATATCTGGGAAATTTTCACGTAATTCCGCTACCGCTTCATCGCTGCCGATAAAAGCATCACCGGTGCAAATCAAGCCCGTTGTAGATTGCAATGAGGAAATCTCTGCAGCTGCACTACGCGCAGTTTCCATTAACGCGGTATCACAGCGAAAATCTTCGGGCATACCTGCACATTGACCAAGCTTGTAACCAAAATGAGTTAAATCGGCGTCGTGGTGAATAACGTGACTTGCAATAACTAAGTCACCAATATTCAAATTTTTGTCGAAACCACCGGCAGAACCTGTATTCACGACAGCATCAGGGGCGTACTGTTCAATCAATACTGTGGTAGCGATAGCAGCTGCCACTTTACCAATGCCGCACTTAACTAACACCACTTCCATGTCGTTAAGTGTGCCTTCATAAAATGTAAGGTGTTTCCACTTTGTTTCTTTTACATTCCAAAGCGATGCTTTAAGTAGCGCAACTTCTTCATCCATTGCGCCTAAAATACCAATTTTGTTCATAACTCTACCGACGGTGTTGAGGGAATTTAACGCGTGAATACGCTGTTGAATGCACTAATTGTATAAGGAAAATAGAGAAACTGACAGAAAAATGCCTTTGTTACCGCCATTTGAGAGTAAGAAAACAGCAAAGTAACAAAGGCTAGGGGAAGCTCGAGCTAAACGTATCAGGCAGCAGCTGGTCTGCTTGAACGCACTGGGCGGGTTGGGCGCTTAGGTGGTTCTGGGTTGTGCGTAGGTAGCTGAGCCATTTTATTTTGTAAACGGCGATAAGGAATAAGTTTGTTTTCTAAGCACTCGCGAATATCGTCAACCGTGTAGCCAGATTTAACTTTAATCCTTGCGTGCGGAAGGCCAGCAGCATCTAAAGCGCCCGTTACAAACCAATCTTTTTGCGTTTTATAGCCTTCTTTCCCTTGGCTGTGAACCAAATCGATTGCCATAACAGGGCTCATATCTTGTTTATCGACCAGTACAAAGTCGAGTTGTCTGCTAGATGCTCTGCTAAGCGCTTGGCTTGCTGTCTTCTTGTTGGTTGATTGACGTACTGATACAAGGTCATTAAGACGTACGCGGCACACTATTCTAAATTCTCGACCCATGGCCTGTTCAATAAGGTTTAAAAAAGTATGCTCTACCGGAGTAAAGAGTTGTGCTTTCCGCCTAAATGGAAATGCCACTCCACCGTCTGACAACTTTATGGCACCTAGTGCAACGACTATAAGTAACATCATTAAAATAATTGCCAATTCCATCGTAACCCTCGCAAATATCAATAGAAAAAGTCATGACATGAGTAACTGAAGGTCAGCCTAGCCCGGTATATATAGCTTAGCGGTATGAGCTTCGTTTACGGCATAGGCGTCATAAAAATGACGCTTGCTGCTGTCATGAAGTAGTTATTGAAGAAATTGCAAAGCGGGTGCCAACATGAATTATTTTGCTAGCAAACTTAACCTAGTTTCTAGTGGGTTTTTGAGGTGACCAGAATATCGACTTGAGAGCCCGCGTTATCAGGACTTATTATGACTCTTATTGTTTTATCCTCTGACGAAAGTAGAGTACGGCCCCTAACAGGGGAATGAGGCTTTAACGATGGATGGGCTGTTTCATAAACGCCGAGTATTTCGTTAGGCGTGCGTGGTGAGTGGTAAACCATCACAGCTGACGTGTCTTTTTCAAAGGCTTGGCACTGTCTTGCATCATTAGAGATTTTCACCTGCTGAAACTCGGCTGGGCACGACACAATAGTAGGTCGGCTTAAAGACGGCATCGCATCCTGGTTATTTTTTTTCTCATTAATTTGGGCTTTCAACGAAGAATCTACGGAAAGGGTGTCTGCAAAACAGGCACTTCCAGCGGCTGAGGCTAATGCTAAACAAAGTGAAAATGTCCAAGTGTTTACGTGCTTCATAGGTAGGTTCTTCATCCAGTGGGCGATATTCTTTATTTATTATTACGATACTAGAGGCGTTGTTCTTTTGCTTCAACTAAACCTTGGTCTATTAAGGTATGTAAGAAGAACTTTTCGTATCTTCTGGGGCGTGTAAAACAAAAAAGCTCGATAGCGAGACTATCGAGCTTTTAATCACAGAGAATATTCGCGAAGGTTAAACGCCAATATAATCCATGATACCTTCGGCAGCCTTACGGCCTTCGTCGATAGCGGTAACAACCAGGTCACTACCACGCACCATATCACCACCGGCAAAAACTTGAGGGTGTGAAGTTTGGAAGGCAAACTTACCAGCAGAAGGGGCGCGTACACGACCTTTCTCATCAAGCATAATGCCGAAATCGGCAAACCATGGAGCAGGGCTTGGTTGGAAACCAAATGCGATGATAACTGCATCTGCTTCAAGTACGTGTTCAGAACCTTCTATTTCAACAGGACGGCGACGACCATTTACATCTGGCGGCCCCATTTCGGTTTTAACAAACTTAACGCCACAGGCTTTTCCGTTTTCATCAACGGCTATATCAAGAGGCTGTAGGTTGAATTTAAACTCAACGCCCTCTTCTTTAGCGTTAACCACTTCGCGGCGTGAACCAGGCATACTTTCTTCGTCACGACGATATGCACAGGTTACTTGTGCAGCTTCTTGACGAATTGAAGTGCGTACACAGTCCATGGTGGTATCACCACCACCTAGCACAACAACACGCTTGCCTTTCATGTCAACAAAATCAGCGGGGTCCTTTTCAAGGCCCATTACGCGGTTGGTGTTGGCGATAAGGAAAGGAAGTGCATCATATACGCCTTCAACGTGTTCGTTATCGAAACCACCTTGCATCGACTTGTACGTACCCATGCCCAGAAATACTGCATCGTATTTATCAAGCAAATCCTGGAACTGGATGTCTTTACCAATTTCAGTATTAAGTACGAATTCAACACCCATCTCGGTAAAGATTTGGCGACGTAGCTTGATTACATCTTTCTCTAATTTGAAAGACGGAATACCAAATGTAAGTAGGCCACCAATTTCTTCGTATTTGTCGTAAACAACAGGTTTAACACCGTTACGAACTAGAATATCTGCACATGCAAGACCCGCAGGGCCGGCACCTACGATCGCCACTTTCTTATCGGTCCATACCACGTCAGACATATCTGGGCGCCAGCCCATTTTGAATGCCGTATCGGTAATGTATTTTTCAATACTACCAATGGTAACAGCGCCAAAATCATCATTCAGCGTACATGCACCTTCGCACAGTCTGTCTTGTGGGCATACACGGCCACATACTTCAGGCAAACTGTTGGTTTTATGAGAAAGTTCCGCTGCTTCTAAAATACGGCCCTCATTCGCCAAGCTTAACCACTGAGGAATGTAGTTGTGCACGGGGCACTTCCATTCACAATACGGGTTACCGCAGTCCAAGCAGCGATCTGCTTGGCCTTCGGTTTGAGATTGGCTTAGCGGCTGGTAAATTTCCGCGAATTCATGTTTACGTACCATGATCGGCTTTTTAGGCGGATCAATACGTTCAACATCGACAAATTGATATACGTTCTTTGCCATAAACTAAATCCTCCTACTGAGCCTGAATGCGTAATTCAGCACTTGAACGACTGATGTGACCAAGCAGGTTTTTCACATCACTGGTTTTTGGCTTAATAAGCTTAAAGCGTTTCAGCGTTGCGGCGAAATCAGTAAGCAGTGACAACGAGTGCTCGCTTCCTGTTTCTTCGTAATGCTGATTAATTAAGCCACGTAAATGCTCAGCAAGAATCGCTTTGTCTTCAATAGGCATAACATCAACAAGCTCGCCGTTTACACGATTATCAAGGTCGTCGCCATCATCCATAAGATAAGCAAAACCACCTGTCATACCTGCGCCGAAGTTCACGCCAACCGGACCAAGTACGGCAATAATACCGCCAGTCATATATTCACAGCCGTTATCGCCAATGCCTTCCACTACTGCAATAGCACCTGAGTTACGTACCCCAAAACGTTCACCAGCGCGGCCAGCAGCAAGCAATTTACCGCCTGTCGCGCCATAAAGGCAGGTGTTACCCATAATGGCGCTATCGTGGGCGTCATACGAGATATCGCGCGGCGGGTGGATAACAAGCTTACCGCCAGTCATCCCTTTACCTACGTAATCGTTGGCATCGCCTTCAAGGTGCATATGTAGGCCGCCAGCGTTCCATACGCCAAAGCTCTGGCCCGCTGTACCGGTAAGTTCAACCTTAATAGGTGTATCTTCAAAGTCGTGATTACCGTGATGTTTAGCAATTTCACCTGATAGCAGAGCACCTACAGAGCGGTCAGTATTGCGTATAGGGTATTTAAGGGTAATTGACTCACCATCTACCACAGCTTGCTGAGCATCTTTAAGCATCTGAGCATTTAACTCGCCTTTATCGACAGGCGCGTTAGTGGTTTGCGAGCAGAATAGGCGAGTGTGGTCGCCCGCTTTAGGCTGCGCAAGTAGTGGCGACAGATCCAAGCGATTCTGTTTAGCAGTAATGCCGTCTAGTACTTTAAGTAGCTCTGTGCGGCCAACAAGGTCGTCGAACTTAGCAACACCCATAGACGCCATGATTTCACGTACTTCCTGAGCGATAAACTTAAAGTAGTTCATCACCATGTCAGGTAAGCCAATAAAGTGATCATCGCGCAGCTTTTGATCTTGCGTTGCTACACCGGTCGCACAGTTGTTTAGGTGGCAAATACGTAGGTATTTACAACCAAGCGCTACCATTGGGCCTGTACCAAAACCAAAGCTTTCTGCGCCTAAAATACCTGCCTTAACTACGTCAAGACCGGTCTTCAAACCACCGTCGGTTTGAACGCGTACTTTATGACGCAAGCCATTTTCAATCAGTGCTTGTTGCGTTTCAGACAAGCCCAGTTCGAACGGACTACCTGCATACTTAACAGAGGTTAATGGGCTTGCTCCTGTACCGCCGTCGTAGCCTGAAACGGTAATAAGGTCGGCATAAGCTTTTGCTACACCTGTTGCAATCGTACCTACACCAGGCTCAGATACAAGCTTAACCGATATAAGCGCCGTTGGATTAACCTGCTTCAAATCAAAAATTAGCTGAGCCAAATCTTCAATTGAATAGATATCGTGGTGCGGTGGTGGTGAAATAAGGGTTACACCTGGCACAGAGAAACGAAGCTGTGCGATGTACTTATTCACTTTATCACCAGGTAGCTGGCCACCTTCACCTGGTTTAGCACCTTGCGCTACTTTAATCTGAATAACGTTAGCGTTAACCAAATAGTGAGGTGTTACACCGAAGCGACCTGACGCAACCTGCTTAATTTTAGAATTCTTTTCAGTACCAAAACGAGAAGGGTGTTCGCCACCTTCACCCGAGTTAGACTGACCGCCCAAGCGATTCATTGCAATCGCTAGCGCTTCATGGGCTTCTGGGCTTAGCGCGCCGATTGACATGGCTGCAGTATCGAAGCGTGGGAATAAATTCTCAGGCCCTTCAACATCATCAATATCAATAGGATCGCAATCTGGGTTAAGTGCCAGTAAATCTCGAATATGCGATGGCGCACGGTCGTTCACAAGCTTGGCGTATTGCTGGTAATCGTCGTAGTTACCCGACACCACCGCTTTTTGAAGCGTGCTGACTACGTCTGGGTTATAGGCGTGATATTCGCCACCGTGAACGTATTTAAGTAAACCGCCATGGTCTACAGATTTGCGTTTAAGCCAAGCAATTCGGTTAAGGTTCACAAGGTCCTGATGGAAATCATCAAAGCCCGCACCTTGAATGCGTGAAGTCACACCTTTAAAGCAAAGGTTCATTACTTCATTGTTTACGCCCACCGCTTCAAACAGCTTAGAGCTACGGTAGCTTGCAACTGTGCTAATACCCATCTTAGACATAATCTTATACAAGCCTTTGTTGATACCCTTACGGTAGTTCAACGTGGCCTGCATAGGAGAAATATCCAGTTCACCTTTTTCGCAAAGCTGCTCGATAGTTTCGTAGGCTAGGAATGGGTAAACCGCAGTGGCACCTAAGCCGATAAGGACCGCAAAGTGATGCGGATCGCGGGCACTTGCTGTTTCAACAACAACGTTCGCGTCACAGCGCAATGACTTTTCAACAAGACGGCGCTGTACCGCACCCACCGCCATTGCTGCTGGAATAACCAAACGGTTTTGTTTAATGTTTCTGTCAGACAGAATAACAAACGCAGCACGTTTATTCTTAACTAGCATTTCTACTTCGTTACACACGCGTTCAATGGCTTTCTTCAAGCCTTCTTGCGGTGCGTATTGAAGCTCAACAACCTCTGAATAGTAGTTGTCAGGATTAAATTCACGTAGCTGCTTAAGATCGGTATACATTAATATAGGCGAGTCGAACAACACGCGGTCAGCGTAACCAGAAGTTTCGCTAAAGACGTTCTGCTCGCGGCCAATACAGGTTGCCAACGACATAACGTGGTTTTCACGTAGCGGGTCGATAGGCGGGTTAGTAACCTGCGCAAACTGCTGACGGAAGTAATCGTAAACGGTACGCTGGCGCGATGACATAACCGCCATTGGCGTGTCGTCACCCATTGAACCAACGGCTTCTTGACCGTCTTTTGCAAGTACTTTAACCACTTGCTGGATTTCTTCGTAGCTGTAGGCGTGTAGCTTGTGATATACCGCCATGGCATCATCGTCAAACACGCGTTTGCCAATTAGCGAGGCATCAAGCTGCTCGATAGGAGTCAAACGACGAATGTGTTTTTCTAGCCACTCTTTATATGGATGACGCGCTTTCAAGTCGTCATCAATTTCCGTAGAACGCCAGATTTTGCCAGTGTAAGTATCTACAGCAAGCATTTCACCTGGACCTACACGGCCTTTCTCAATAACGTCAGCTTGCTCGTAATCCCAAATACCCACTTCTGAGGCAAGAGTAATAAACCCATTTTTGGTAATAACATAGCGAGCTGGGCGTAGGCCATTTCTATCTAGGTTACAGGCAACATGACGGCCATTCGTTAATACGATGCCGGCAGGGCCATCCCATGGTTCCATGTGCATCGAGTTAAACTCGTAGAATGCACGAAGGTCATCATCCATGGTTTTGTTATTTTGATATGCAGGTGGAACAAGCAAGCGCATGGCACGGAATAAATCCATACCACCGGCTAGGAATAGCTCCAGCATGTTATCCAGTGACGATGAGTCTGAACCTTCAGTATTTACAAAAGGTGCAGCATCTTTAAGGTCGGGGATAAGCGGCGTTGAAAACTTAGCGGCACGTGCCATCGCCCAGTCGCGGTTACCTTTAATAGTGTTAATTTCACCATTATGCGCAAGGAAACGGAAAGGTTGGGCTAGCGGCCAGCGTGGTAAAGTATTCGTTGAAAAGCGTTGGTGGAAAACGCAAATAGCGCTTTGCATACGCTCATCGGCAAGATCGTGATAAAAGGCGGGTAAATCTTTTGGCATTACCAAGCCTTTATAGATCGTTACTAAGCCTGACAAGCATGCTACGTAAAAATCTGGATCTGCTTCTAGTCGCTTTTCAGCACGGCGTCGGATCATATACAAACGACGCTCTAGGTCGCGTTTTCTCCAGCCTGCTGGAGCGTTCACAAAAACCTGTTCGATTTGTGGAACGCCTGTAAGCGCTAATTCACCCAGTACTGAGCGGTCGACAGGCACTTCGCGCCAACCCACTACTGAAAGTGTTTCTTTTTCAAGTTCTTCATTAAGTACTTCACGCGCAGTTTGCGCAAGTACCGGGTCCTGACTTAAGAAAATCATGCCCACGCCGTATTTTTTGCTGAGTTTCCAGCCATTTTCTTCGGCGATTGCATGGAAGAACGCATCCGGTTTCTGCAGTAATAAACCACAGCCGTCACCGGTTTTCCCGTCGGCGGCGATACCGCCACGATGCTGCATACGGTCAAGACCGTGTATAGCAGTAGTTACCAATTCGTGACTGGCTTCCCCATGAGTGTGAGCGATTAAGCCAAACCCACAGTTGTCCCGGGAATCATTGGGATTATATAAACTCATCTCTTAACTCCTTCAACCTTTTGACTGGGCAAGGTAT
This sequence comes from Alteromonas sp. PRIM-21, assembly GCF_027563165.1. NCBI lineage: Bacteria > Pseudomonadati > Pseudomonadota > Gammaproteobacteria > Alteromonadales > Alteromonadaceae > Alteromonas > Alteromonas sp. PRIM-21. The sequence continues at coordinate 218,534 of NZ_JADOEK010000002.1, forward strand.
GCGTTGCGTGTAGATGCGCCTAGGTTTGCGTATCACAACATTATTAGACGTCTTTTAAACCTGCGAGCGGTATTGCTCGCGGCATGCGCCTTTCTTGTCGTTATTTATTATTAGAGGATTCCAGTCGTTTCCGCATTTTTATGCATTATTGCTGTGCGGGCCGTACAAAATACCCACATTGAAAAATAAAATCAAACGCTAAAAATTTAAGGTTTATAGAGAATTGGTATAAATACAAATAAATGTATTAAATTCATTTGCTTATGGTGTGTCTTTTAGGTTTGTAACAAAAATGTTATCAGCAGATAAAAATGATAAGTTTCAACGTAGCAAATGGTATTGGTTCTCATTCGCTTTTTTAAAGTGAATAATTATGCTTTAAGGTTGTTGATTTATGTTGTCAAATGCCTTTTGTCTGTATTTTTATTAAATCGTAAAGTTACGGTTCCACTCATATAAGTAGTTTGTTATATTGGTTAAAAATTATTCGTATGTAAGGTTGTGCCTCACTTGATAGGACATTCGTGTAATTTTCACGAGCGCATTAGCGTTAGTTAGAGAATAAAAATTCACTGAAAGCACATGCTACCAAGTCAGTGAGGACTATCGAATGACAGCATTACAGGCAAGCCCCAACAGCACCTTCATTATTAACGACCATATAATAACCGGCGAAGGCGTGAGTTTTACGCCTTCACCCAATACCTCAGGGCTTTTTAAGCAGGGCTTTCCTGACACTATCGTCATACACTTCACCGCAGGCAGTAGTCTAGCGTCGTCAGTTAATGTATTAACCAGGCCAGATAGCGGCGTGTCTGCTCATTTCGCCGTGGGACGCAATGGTAATATCGTACAAATGCTGCCAACCAATAAGATTGCATGGCACGCAGGCGAGAGCCACTTCCAAGGGCGTAGTGGATTAAACCAATATTCAATAGGTATTGAACTAGATAATGCAGGCCAGCTTAAAGAAAGAAGCGATGGCACTTATGAGAGTTGGTTTGGCAAAGTGTTCGAAAAAAGCGAAGTATTCGAAGCTAAAAGGGAAAACCAGCATGCCACTGGCTATTGGCACAAGTATTCTGAGATTCAAATTGCGCGAACCCTCGCCTTGTGTAAAGCACTGTGTGAGCACTACCAGATTTCTACCATTGTTGGGCATGAAGAGATTTCGCCTTCGCGCAAAGTAGATCCCGGCCCCGCCTTTCCCTTACGAAAGTTTAAAGAGCTCGCATTACACCCCAGCAATAACGAGTGGGTAACAGACTCAAAAGACACTAGTTCGCAGCGCGAAGCCCACGACCAATTTCGACGTGACATAACTAGCCCTATAAAGAAAATTGCGAATGTAAGTGCAAATGCGCTTAATGTTAGAAAAGGGCCTGGTACTTCATTTCCCACTCTTGATAATGGTTTAAATAAAGGGGAAATATTAAAAGTACTCGAGAAACAGGGCGAATGGGCGAAAGTTTCATTCACTAAAGTTGGCTGGGTTAACACTGCGTTTATTCACGAAGTTACGGAAAAGTCGCCGTTTAAATCGTGAATGTGAAGTGGTGTCATCGCTTTGCTTCAACAAACCGCATTCCCGAAGTGGGTAAAGCCTGATAGGATACAGGCAAAATAAGACTAGATTAGACGTACATGCATTCAGATTCACCAAACGATTCTTGGGCAATCCGCTTTGCTCAATTTGTTCAGCGTTTTGGCACTCTCAAACTCAGTATTTTGTTTGTTGTTCTTTCGCTCGTGTTCACGCTAGGCGGTTCCTATGTGATACGCGTTAGTATGGGGAGCCAAGTACAGCCAGACGATTTTATAAGCGCTGTTATTCTTACCATGTTATCGGCCCCATGGGTGCTCTATTTCTTTAGTGAGTTAATAAAGCAGCTAGAGAATTCCCGTACTAACTTAAAAGAAGTCGTTAGCCAATTAGAAAGCTTACGTGAAGAAGATGTATTTCTTAACCGAGAACTACAGAGCAATATTCGTCAACTTAACCACGAAATTGAGCAACGTAAGCAGGCACAAGAAGAGCGAGAAGCGCTTTTCAAAGATTTAGAGAAAGAAATTCAGGATAAATCTGAGCAAGAGGCCCAAGCGCGTCGTTTGTCTACGCTATTACGCTCTATTATTGATGCGTCGCCTGACTTAATTTACTACCGCAATGAAGAGGGGAGATTTGCAGGCTGCAACCGCATTGCCGAGTTAATGACGGGCAAAACCGAGCAAGAGTTGCTTGGGTTGACGCCAAAAGATGTATACGAAGAAGAGCTAGCCCGCCAAATTGTAGCAAGCGATCACGAAGTATTGGAAACCAATGCGAGTATTACAGAAGAACTGTGGCTTCGCTTTGCTGACGGACGTCGTCGTTACTTCGAAATGAAACGCGTGCCTTTCTTCGACAAAGAAGGTAATCGTTTGGGTCTGCTGTCATTCGGTCGAGATATGACAGAGCGTAAACAAGCTGAAAATGCTGCAGCGAAAGCAAGCACAGATAAGACGCGCTTTATAGCGACCATCAGTCATGAACTTCGTACCCCATTAAACGGTATTGTAGGCTTAAGCCGCATGCTACGTGATACCGAGCTAAGCGATGAGCAATTTAGCTGGGTTAGTACGATTTACGCTAGTGCTATTACATTAGGTAACATCTTCAACGATATTATTGACCTCGACAAATTAGACAGAGATAAACTAGAGCTAAGCCTTAAAACGATTTCGCTAAAAGATTTCACAGAAGAATTAAGCAGTATTATTCGCCTGCTAGCAGCGGATAAACAGCTTGAACTGAAAACGACTATTAATGAGCCACTACCGCGCTTAGTGGAAATTGACGGTACCCGTCTTCGCCAAATTTTGTGGAATATCTTGTTTAACGCAGTGAAGTTCACACAAAAGGGGCATGTAAGTTTGTCAGTATCATCAACTAAACCTGATGGTGATAAAGCTTACGTTACCTTCATTATTGAAGATACCGGTGTGGGTATTCCTGAAAGTGAAATCGATAAGATTTTTGCTATGTATTACCAGGTTGACCACCCCGATCACCAGTCGGCGACAGGCACAGGTATCGGTTTGGCTATTTGTAAGCAAATGGTCGATTTGATGAAAGGTGAAATTCACGTAACCAGTAACGTAGGTAAAGGCACTCGCTTTGAAATTGTGCTACCGGTTCAAATCTCTAATAGCCCAATGAAGGTTGCTCAGCTTCAAGTGACGGGGCTTAATATCTTGTTGGTAGAAGATATTGAGCTAAACGTGATGGTTGCCAAAGCCTTGCTTGAAAAGCTTGGACAGAAGGTCGATGTGGCGATGACAGGGCAAGAAGCTATTGATAAAGCTCGAGAGACGCAGTACGACCTAATTTTGTTAGATATTCAGCTGCCTGATATGACAGGATTCGACGTGGCGAGTACCTTGATTGAAGAAGACTTGGTCATGCAGACGCCTATTGTGGCGCTAACGGCAAACGTGATTAAAAAACGCGATGAATACTTAGAAAATGGTATGGACGATGTAATCGCGAAGCCAATTAAGAAGTCGCGGGTTATTGAAGTGTTCAACGAGCTGTTCCATGCGCCGCCTGCCCCGTTAGAGGTAGACGGCGAAGTAGAGCGCCCTGAACCTAATAAAATATTAAGTAACATTTTAGATATGGACTTACTACAGATGTTAGTTGATACCATAGGGGATGAAATGGTGCGCGCTAGCGTTAAAGTATTCCAAGAGAAAATGCCTGAATACATGGAAATACTGCAGCTTAGCTTAAGTGCCGATGAAAAGTCTGAAGTGTGCTCACAGGCTCATAAAATTAAAGGTGCAGCTGGCTCTGTTGGCTTAGCTCGCGTACAGCGTATCGCTAATCAAATCCAACAAGGTGATCATCCAACTTGGTGGGAGAACGTGCACGATTGGGTTGAAGAGCTGCAAATGGCGGTTCAGCACGATATGAAAGCGCTGCATGATTGGTTAAACGAACAGCAGGTTGATGACTAGTCAGCGCAACGCGCTCTTTGATTTGTAATGTTAAAAAGAGGGCTTGCCCTCTTTTTTGTTATAAAAACTGCGGTAGAGTAAACATTAGGTGCGGTGTTGCCAATTAGTCAAATTGCGCTTTAAACGCGGCAGGCTTATCTTATTTATATAGTGGTAAAAGGAATTAATGTGATGACAATAAGCGCACAACAAGAGACCGTATTTTCAAATAATCAGCTAAGTGTTGAGGAAATTCCCTCACTTCAAACGCTCACATTGCTTCCTATTTCTAAAAAGTACCGAGCGCTAAATATTTTCTCAATTGGATTGATAGCTTTAGTGCTTATAGGTATTGCCACCGCATTACGATTACAAAGCTTCTGGTCATTGCCTGAAGGACTACTGCAAGCTTATACGTATGTGGTTGCAGGTATCGTCGCTTTAGGTTCCGTATGGGCGCTATACCACTTCTTTGCTGATGTTCGCATATTTTATGCAATACGAGAGCAAGACATCAGCAAGCAGTCTGGGCTCATTTTTAGAAAGCTTTCGTGTCAGCCTATATTGCGTGTTCAGCACGTTGAAGTTAACCGCGGGCCGTTCGATAGATGGGCGGGTATTGCTTCTCTTCAGGTGTTTTCGGCCGGCGGAGAAATGCATACCTTTGAAATACCCGGGCTAAGTATTGAGAGGGCTGAGCAGTTACGTGAATTTATACTTGCTCACAAAGATATTGGTGCTCGCTAATGACTGCGCCTGAATCGTTTTCAAACCAGACGCCTGAAGTTGCTAGAGCAGGTGACTGTGAGGTCAAAGTAGATGTGGATGTGTGGCCTCAAACTAATGAAACAGGTATTACTGAGCCACAGCTAAAAGTAGAGACTGGCGGAGAGTGGCAGCGCCTCTCTCTTATTTCTATTTTGTATTTTACCGTTCGTAATTTTACCGCCTCTGCACAAGCACTTATTTACACCATTCCCGCCTTAGCCATATCGTTTAATGTTTGGGATAACCTGCTGTCGCCTGAAGTGCTCATCGGTGCCGGTATCCTCTTCTTATCTACGAGTGGCAGCGGTGTAATAAGCTTTTTAATGTACAAATTTCGCGTGCACAACCAACACGTTGAGATTCACCACGGCGTGTTTCAGCGCCGCTATACCAACTTGCCTTTGTGGCGCATTCAAAACGTAAAAATAGAACGTCCTTTTTACTATCGCCCGTTTGGGTATGCGTTGGTGGTTCTTGATACGGCAGGCAGCGGTAAAGAAGAAGCTAAGATAGTGGCCGTGCCGGAAGACTATGCTGAAGCGCTAAAAAAACAGGTGTTGTATGAAAAAGCTCATCACGACGTGGGCGATATAGATGAGCTAGCCGATGAGGACCTTTTTAATAGTAAATTGGCTAATGGAAGTTCGACTTCACGCATACAAAGCACGAGTGATAAAGCTGCAAGTAACGCCCATACAAGTGAAGAAGTATTAAATCGCCGGTCTGTCAAAGACATTATTATTCACGGTATCACTAACAATCGCGTGTGGATCATACTGGGTGCCGCTGCGCCTTTTTATGATGATGTGTTTGGGGTTGTGTCAGAGTGGTTAGCCGATAAGGGCTTACAGCTTAATCAGCTGGTCGGTGAACAAACGGTAGCCTGGTGGCAATTTGGACTGTATGCCTTCGTCATACTAATGATGCTAATGGCGTTAGTGGCGCTACTTAGCGTAGGCGGTGCTCTTTTCACGTTTTATGGCTATACGCTTTCCAGAGCGGGAGACCGCTATATTCGTCGCAGCGGCTTGCTCAATAAGCTGGAAGTCAGCATGCGAGCATCACGCATTCAAATGATTACGGCGAAGCAAGATTGGCTGGATAAAATACTAAAGCGGGTTAATTTGTATTTTGAGCAAAACTCTACGGCTGGGCAGCAAATGCAAGAGTTGATGTCGCCAAATAAACTCATTGTGCCATCGGTTACTGAAAATGAAGCCTTTGAACTTAGCCAAGAAGTGATGGCGGGATGTGACCTAAGAGGCCAAAGTTATCAAACTATCAGTAAGCGGTTTATTAGCTTTTGGTTACTTGCCGTTTGGACGTTGCCAGTTGTTGCTTTTTTCACATTGGGAGCCGTCACTTCCCATTTAGACATTATGATTGGCGCAGTTACTACTTTTATCTCTGTAGCGCTTATACTTACACTCAGGTGGTGGCGATGGGGGATAGCCTACGATAATAAGTACGTTTACATAAGAAAAGGTCGAATAGGTATCGACTATCAGTGTTTCGAACCCTATAAAGTACAACAAGTAATTATTAAGCAAAGCGTGTTTATGAAGCGTAATAAGCATGCCACGATAAAATTTGTGCTGGCTTCAGGTGCGGTGACTGTACCGTTTTTACCAGAGGAATACGTCGATAAACTAGCAGATAGTGTGCTGTTTGAAGTGGAATCTACCAGAAGGTCTTGGATGTAAATGGGGTTATGTTGTTAAAGTTTAAATGGAAATAAGAAGTGCCGCATCAAAGTTAAGCGGCACTTCTAATAGCTCTGTTTCGGTTAGCTTTGGTAAAAGCTTAATGCATCCATTACGTCGTAGCAGGCGCCCATAGTATGGTAGTCTGTTTTACCTACGGGGCTTTTGGTTTCTTCAAGCTTTTCGTTATTCGCAGACAAAATCCTGAACCAGGCGCCGAATTGGTGGTCAACCATGTGTTTCCACGAATAACCCCAAATCCTGTCATACCACTGCCAATATTCATCGTTACCAGTAGCGAGGGCTAAGCGCGCAGCACAGGCAAAAGATTCAGCTTGAACCCAAAAGTATTTTTCGTCATCACAGATACTATTGTCTGGTGCAAAGCCGTAGTATAAACCACCGTTTGTGTCGTCCCAGCTTAACTCAATTACGGAGTCAAATAACGAGCGGGCGCGTTCAATTAACCAATCTTGTGGTTCATATTGGTGAATTTGTAACAAAAGCTTTGACCACTCAGTATGATGGCCTGGTTGAAAACCCCATGGACGAAATAGGTTTTTAGGATCATCTTTGTTGTAATCCCAATCTACTTCCCACGTCTTCGTATAGTGCTCCCAAATTCGGCCATCAGCTTTATTCGCCTGTCGAATAGTGATGTTTTTAGCGAGTTCTAAAGCGCGTGTAAGAAACGGTTTATGACTGGTTGCTTCGTAAGCTGCAATTAGCGCCTCGCAACTATGCATGTTTGCATTTTGCCCACGATAGTCACTGCATTGTGAAAAATCAGCATTAAATTCGTCTCTGTATAATCCGAATTCGCTATCCCAGAAGTGCCTTTCCATGAGAGAAAATGTATCGTGGATATACTGCTCCGCCTCTTTTACCCCAGCGCGAAGTGCCCAGCTATAGGCTAAGATGACAAACGCTAAACCGTAACAATGGTTGGTAGCATCAGTAATTGTGCTTTCCATTTCATCAACAGAGAGCGTCCATGCATATCCCTTTGTGTCTTTTTGCAAATGATGGTCGCGTAAAAACTGAATGCCAGATTCGACGCGTTTCTTATGTTCGCTATCGCCATAGGCTAAGTAAGCTCTTGCATAATTAAATACAAATCGGGTTGAGCTTACCAAGTGGCGAGTTTGTTTGTCATAAACACTGCCATCATCCATAAAGTTTTGGTGAAAACCACCCGATGGGGCGTCAACATTTGGCTCATAAAATGCCAGTATGCTTTTTATGTGTGAATTTAAAAATTCTTTGGACGAAAAATTGGGTTGAGAAAGCATGATATTACTCCTTAACCTTTTTTCACTGTGTTAGGTAAAAGCCAGTACAGCGCCATAGCCGCAGTCCAAGAAAAATCAGCTCCGCCACTGCGCGCGCCAGTTTCTGCATGGAACGATTCGTTGAACCCGCTTGTATAAATACAAGCACGACTACCTTCTGTGATTCGCTGCGCTTGTTGCGAGAAACCATAGTCTTCTAATCCTAACACTATCATCCAATTTATATGAATCCAGATAGGGCCGCGCCAGTAGCGTTGAGGCTCGTAGTTAGGATCTTCGGGGTGGGTCGATGAAATAGCGTATTCGCTATGCTTAAGCCACTTATCTATCTCATTAATTAGTAAGTCAGTTTGATGCTCGCCAACAAGACCTGCGAAAAATGGCAATAGTCCGGCAGATGTACGTGCTTTACACATTGAATTGCTTCGGGTGTCAAAACTATGAAACATATTAGTTTCGGCGCACCAAAGCTTGTTAATTGCACCTTCAGTTAGGTTGAGTCTTTTCTCAAGATAAGCCGTTTGTTCGTTACTCACGCCTATCTTTTCACATATAGAGAGCAAATCTTTCGTTGCGCGGTGCAGAATCGAGATGATGCTTACATCATTTACGCGATAAGGGCAGTCTTGATAAATTAATGTATCGTCAAAATTCATCTTGCGGAAAAAGTCGACAAGGTATAAGAAGCGATCATATTCTTTTTTGTGTGGGCGCTCAGAGGCATCAATATGACTTGTGTCGCGACGCGTATATTCCCAGTCAACACAGGGCACTGCCTCTAAAGCGGCATCCCACGCGGGGCTGTTGTCCATTCCTGATTCCCAGGGGTGATAGCTTACTACTAAACCAGTATTTTCCGGATCTCGTTGTTTGTACCACCACAAGTGGTAATTAATAAGCTGTGGAACCACTTCCTTAATTTGGTCTTCTGCTAGTTCACGGTCTTTAGTTTCTTCAAAAAGTAATTTGATTACGGTAGCTAGGACAGGGGGTTGCGTTATAGATGTACTATCAGGCGTGTTTTTTACACCCCAAATGTCCGGGCCAGGAAAATAGGTATTAGAGTGTTTATGAAAAACAACATGAGGCACCATCCCTGATTTCCATTGTGCACTGAGTAATGACGTTGTTTCTTCCCAAGCTCTAGGCTCGTCAAAGGGAAGCCAGCCTAACGCTACTATAGCTGAGTCCCAATTCCACTGAAAAGGATACAACCCGTGCGTAGGCACAGTATAGCCTCCAAGGTCGTTCTTAATTAGCGTTGCTTTCGCTTCCTCAATGAGTTGCTCATCACGTTTATCTATATTTGTCATTGCTTGTTACCCAGTATGAGTTTTTGATTTGGCAATTATTACACAAAAATTTAAAAATAAAACCCATTTTGGGTTGAAAGTGATAATTTTGTGTTTTATTGTAAATGGGAAGTTAATCGGAAGGTGCCATGTTCGGCAGTGTGTTAAGCCCTACTACAGCACTTAATAAAATTACAAACGGTTGGAGATACACAGTGAAAAAGTTACTTCTTGCAACGACGATTTCGTCGTTATTAGCTGGAAATGCAATCGCTCAGGACGCCGCAGAAACTGATAGTGATCAAGGCGCAAAAGCTGAGAAAGATTATGAACAAATCGTTGTTACGGGCACCAGTCGTGCTCGCTTGGTAGCAGAGACACCGCAATCAACTACATCTATGGGCGCGCAAGAAGTAGCGAAACTATCAATGAGCAGTCAAGCCGATGTACTTCGATATGTGCCAGGGATAAAAGTAGAAGGCGGCGGCGGTGAAGTTGCAACTAACTTGCAGGTACGAGGTTTGCCGTCATCAGGACAGTTTCAATTTACGCCTTTACTTTATGATGGCTCACCCACTTTGAGTGCGTTTGGTCTGAACTCATCTGCATACGATGTGTACTTTAGAAACGATTTAGGTATTGAGCGAGTTGAGTTTGTACGCGGTGGTGTATCCAACCTATTTGGTCAAGGTTCTGTTGCAGGAGTTATTAACTACCTTTCTAAGAAAGGGTCCGAACTTTCGGAGAGTACAGTTCAGCTAGAACTGTCTGACAACAATCGCAAGCGTTTAGATTTCGCGACAAGTGGTCCTCTGAACGAAAAAGGCATGTATTACGCTATGTCTGGTTTTTATCGTTATGATGAAGGTCCTATTGATACGGGGTTGCCTACTGAAGGCTACCAGGTTCGCGGCAACATCCATAAAGAATTTGACGATGGCAGTGGCTACTTCACTATTTACGGGCAAGCGATAAACGATGAAGTACAGTTTTTTCTACCCATCCCGCTAGATGCCCAAAGCCGTGAGCGTGTTGCAGGAAATGACGGCAGAGAAGTCGAGTCTACGCAAACGTTTTATGCTTCTGGATTGTCTTACGAGACTGCAGATGGACGCTATCGTACGCCTATCGAAGAAGGTGTAGCAACAAAAGGGGGCTCTATTTCAATGGAGTTCTCAAAAGATCTAGGTAACGATTATAGCGTTCTTGCCCGTGCAAAATATGCTAGTTACGACCATCAGTTCAACTTATTCCTAGACGGTGACGGCATCATCAATGTGCCGGAAACACAAAGCGAATATTTAGCAAACCGCGGGCTTGATGAGCTTGGGAGTGCAGCATTTACCTATGCTGGCACCGATGTCGCTCTTCCAGAAGGCGACTTATTATTTGCAAACCGTATTCTAGATAGAGATAGACCCGCTACAGATTTCTCATCTGAACTTAATATTGTTAAGTACCTCGATATTGGTGACTTTTCTCACAGCATTACGGTAGGTACGTTTTTCTCAAGTAGTGAAGCTGAAGATAATAACGTTATCACGCGCTATCTAGGCGAGTTTAATAACCAAGCACGTCTAGTCGATTTATCGATTACCGATGCAGACAATAATAGCGTAATAGTCAGTCAAAACGGCGTAACAGGCCCGGGTATCAGTTTCTCTGATACTACTATCTCTGCTCGAAGAAATGCTTTTTATATTGCTGATCAAATGCAAAGTGACGACTGGATCATTGACGTTGGTTTACGCTGGGAAGAGATAGACGGCACAATTACACGAGAAGGCAGTCAAACCGTCGTCGTAAATGACGACCCTGCGCTTTACGAAGACTTGCAGCTAAACGTTACAGGAAACGGTGCGTTAACTCACGGTAAGGTAGATAACTCAGAATTAGCCTTCTCAATAGCAGCACTCTATAAGCTTACTGATAACGTTAACGTATATGCTAACTATTCTAGAGGGTTTTTCTTCCCTGAACTACGCGGCGTTGCATTTGACCCGAACGGTCAACCTGGAAGTTATGAAAGCGAAATTGTTAAGCAGGCTGAAGTAGGTACTAAATTCTTCCTAGATGATTTTATCGGTACTGTAGCATTGTTCAAAACAGATCTTGAAGATAGACGTTCTGTTGACTTCGTTAACGATGAAAATGGCGTAGCAGTTGAAGTGCCAGTTTTTCAGTCGACAGAAGCTTATGGTGTTGAAATTGTTGGTAGTTACAACATCACCGATGACTTAATTTTTGACGCTAACTTTACCTACACTGATCATGAATTTACTGAATACGATTCAGATCCTTCTGTGATTGGTAACGAGTTAAGAAGAAAGCCGAACGTGATGTTTAACTCTGCTTTGCGCTACACGTTAGACGACTGGGATATTTCTTTTTACCACAACTACCACGGTAAAAACTTCACTAATGACGCAAATTCTGTTGAGTTAGACGATTTTCACGTATTTCGCTTAGACACAGGCTATACATGGGAACTAGGCCAAGGTGAGCAACTTCGTGCAAGTATTGCTGTGTGGAATCTATTCGATTCAGATGGTATTACTGAAGGGTCTCCTCGTCTGGGTAACAGTCAAACGGCAGGTGAATCATATTTTGTAGGTCGCCCTATATTACCGCGCCGTGTGTCTTTACGTTTGCGTTATGATTTCTAGTCGACGTTGACACTCCCCCTCGCTGATGGCTCTTAACGGGGCTGTCAGCTTTTTATTTCGCGACTTGAATAATAAGAACAGCATATGAATTTTTTAGATTATATTGTAGTGATAGGTTACCTTGGCGCTTTGCTGTATATGGGGTTTGCCTTAAGGCAGCAAGAAGACAAGGGTGATTATTTTCTTGGTGGCAGAACGTTAGGGTGGAAACCTCTAACACTTTCAGTAATGGCCACACAGCTCTCTGCAATTAGCTTTATTTCTGCTCCCGCTTTCGTTGGTTTGAGAGATGGAGGCGGAATGATTTGGCTGTCTTATGAGTTAGGCATTCCTATTGCCATGATCCTACTGCTAGGTACTATCCTCCCATCCCTATACAAGTCAGGCGTAGTCAGCATATATGATTACTTAGAGCAAAGGTTTGGACGTTTAACTCGCGTCTTAATAAGTATTGTTTTCCAATTTAGCCGTGCATTTGCGACGGGTATCATGATTTATGCAGTATCGATCATTTTGCAGGGCACTATGGGCATTGAAGCGTGGCAGGCCGTGGTGCTTACAGGCATTATTACGGTGCTTTATTCGCTACAAGGCGGTATGAAAGCGGTGGTTTATGCTGATGCCATACAAATGGTTATAATTGTGCTGGGCACCATAGCGTGTATCGTCATCGGGCTTCATGCACTTGGCGGCTTTGACGCACTGGTAGAACAGGCTCCAAAAGAGCGGCTAACCGCAATAGATTTTTCTTCGCTGGGTTTTAGCGGCGATGGCTTCGGCTTCTTCCCGATGCTGTTTGGTGGAATTGTTCTCTATGCATCCTATTATGGCTGCGACCAGACCCAGGCACAGCGTGCGTTATCAGCAAGAAACGAGAATGACCTTCGAAAAATGATTGTCGCCAACGGAATTATTCGTTTTCCGATAACATTGTTGTATTGTTTTTCTGGATTAATTGTTGGCACACTTGCACTTACCAACACCGATTTTTTCAGTAAAATTCCTGCTGATAACCCTGACTGGTTGATGCCGACTTTTATCCTAAATTACCTACCGCATGGGTTAATAGGGCTATTAATTGTCGCTATCCTATCTGCCGCTATGTCCTCCTTAAGCTCAGCTATCAATTCTTTATCGGCGGTTACCGTTGAAGATTATTGTCGTATAACTGATACAGAACTTGAGCACAAAAGCTATCTACGTGTTGCTAAAATAACAGGTTTGATATGGGGTGGCGTAACGCTTGTTCTTTCTCTGTTTGCAGGAAATATTGCGCCCACAATAATTGAAGCTATCAATAAAGTTGGCTCTGTCTTTTACGGGCCTATACTTGCGCTCTTCTTACTTGCCGTAGCAAGTAAAACGCTAAGCGGACGGCACGTTAATTTAGGTCTCATTGCAGGCGTGGGCACAAACATTATTATTTGGCTATTTGTTCCAGACATCTTTTGGTTCTGGTGGAATGTCATCGGCTTTGTTATTACCTGCGTGGTATCAATGGTAGCGTGTACTGCATGGCCCTCATCAGTATCTTCAAATGATACTAAAGCGCTTGTTTTCCACTCTATTCTCACTAAGAGCGACATTTTCATACTGTTGGGCTTTTTTGTCCTGATGCTAAGTGTGTGCTTACTTCTTCCTTCACTATTTTCATAAGGGTCCTTTGGACCCTTTCAGAGGTTTCTAATGAGTAAAACATTTCTTTTATCTTTGTATGAAGAAGCGGTAAGAGTCAGTAAACCTAGACACTGTTTGCCCGATTATTTTTCATCATTTGATAGGAATCAGCGAGTATGTATTTTGGGCGCAGGTAAAGCGGCAGCAGATATGGCCGTTGAGGCCTACAATTACTTCGGCGATAACGCTTATGGTTTGGTGGTGACCCGCTATGGCTATGAAAACACAAAACCCACAGGTAATATCGAGGTTCACCTTGCTGCACATCCAGTTCCCGATGAACATAGCGTAGAAGGTGCTAAAGCATTATTGTCTTTGGCATCTAAGGTAGAGCCTTCCGAAGACGTTATTTTCCTTATTTCCGGCGGCGGGTCGGCACTTGCTTGTGCTCCACCAGAGGGCATCTCGCTGGATGAGAAACTCGCACTACACAAGTTCTTGTTGCGAAGTGGTGCAAGCATAGAGGAAATGAATACAGTAAGAAAACATGTTTCCGTCATTAAAGGGGGAAGGCTTGCCGCAGCGTCAAAAGGGAAAAATACCAGCTTAGTTATTTCAGATGTTGTGGGTGATGACCCTGCTTTTATTGCCTCTGGATTAACGGTTCAAGACAACACAACGCCTGAAGACGCACTGGCTATTCTCGATAAATATGGGTTTAGCGAAACATCTTGTATTCGCAATTACCTAAATCAGGCTTTGCCGCTTCCGAAAGTTTCAGGTGATTACAAATTGGTGGCTAATGCGCAAAGTGCAATTGATGCAGCTGTTGAGAAAGCGAAAGCGGCAGGTTGGGACACCGAGGTTATTAGCTACACAGAAAGAGGTGAGGCGCAAACAGTCGCCGAACGTCACGCAGAGGTTGCGCTTGAATACAAGAAAAGAGGCAAACCAATTCTATTATTTTCAGGCGGAGAACTTACCGTGACCCTAGGTGACTCGCAAGGTGAGGGCGGGCCAAACCAAGAATATCTCATGGCACTCGCTCGTGCGCTTAATGGCGAGGTAGGCATAAGCGCACTGGCGGCCGATACTGATGGTGTTGATGGTAGTAAAGACGTTGCTGGTGGCTACATAGATGAAAATACACTAGCGATGGCGTTACAAGAAAAGTTAGATATTGATGAATTGCTAAAAGAACACGACAGCTTTGGATTCTTTGACCGTTTAAATTCGCATATTGAAATAGGCCCAACACGAACAAACGTAAACGATTTCAGAGTAATTTCTGTTTTATCTTAGTGGGATCTCATACATCAGTTACGTATAATAAGCCTAGCTTACCTTGGAAATGTTGAAACTAATATCTATGCTGACATCGGCGAAAAACAATCATATGTTACGTGGTGCTTTTGCGCTAGGTAAGGGCGATAAACTTCTTCAAGACAATCCAAAAGCGATAGTAAAAGAAGTGTTTTGGACCCACGGTATTACGCAGCGCGCAATTTCCAATACCACAAAAATACCTCAGCAAACCGTCTCTCGTTTGGTTAATACACTTATTGAAGACGATCTTATTAGAAGCGTTGGTGGTTCAGGTAAAGCGTCGGCAGGTTTAGAGCCAAACCCTGCTTACGCATATTGCTACGGCTTATCAATATTGCTTGATGCGATATCCATTGCCTTGATGAATTTCAAAGGTGAAGTGGTCGCTACCCGACATATTGAGTTAGACGATATGGGTATTGCCTCTGTTCTCTCTAAAGCCGAATCAGAAGTTCAAGCAATGTCAGTTGAGCATAATATTGACAGCGGTCGAGTACTCGGCATTGGTGTTGGAATTTCTGGTTTCTTTAGTTCAAATGATGGAAAGATGAATACGCACCATGCAATTGAAGAATGGGCTGACATCAATATTGCAGATACCGTAGCAGATACATTTAATTTACCTACTTGGGTAGTAAACGATGGAACAGGTGCGGCAGCTGGAGAGGGTATTGCGGGTGTAGGAAGGAAGTATAAAAATTTTGTCTATTTCTTCGTATCCAGTGCCTTTGGAGGTGGCTTGATTAATAACGGTGACATGATTCGAGGCACCCACGGTAATGCTGGGGAGTTAGGCGATATGCTACCAGCTAAACTGTATAGCCACCCAAATCTACAGTTACTTGAGCGTATATTGTTAAAGCACGGTGTAGAAGTACCATCCATGTATCGCTTAAACGAAACGTTCGATCCAGAATGGCCAGGTGTTGATGAATGGATCTATAAGGTACAAGACTCCTTCGACTTAGTTGCTACGGCGAGCTCTGCGTTACTTGATAGCCAAGCCATTATCATTGGTGGTCATATACCTACTAAATTGGCACAAAAAGTCATTCCCAGAATTGATGTGTATGCACAATTTAGGCGAGGCGCTAAGCGCCCAATGCCGGAAATTGTTTGTGCTGGAGTAACTGACTGCCCGGTTGCAGTGGGAGCGGCGACGCTACCAATAAGAGATTGGTTTCTTTAATGCCCCGCGGGTTTTCAAGAGACTTTTTGCTGTAAATCCCTCAAAATAATCTGATCTTTGCCCGCGTGCTTAGCTTCATATAAGCGCGCGTCGGCTTTTTCTAACTGCGACTCTAAACATTTGTGCTCTTCAGTACTCACACCGATACTGCACGTAATGTTAAATTTGTGACTGGTAAACAGCGTAGTGCGAACTGCATCCATAAATGCTGAAAGCGCCGATAAATACACCTTGGGCGGCCTCACTGATACCACCGTAAATTCTTCGCCACCGTAGCGCACAATTAGGTCATCAGGGAAGTAATCTTTCAGTAGCGCAGCGAATTCCTGCAATAACATATCGCCAGTTTTGTGACCGTACGTATCATTCACGCTTTTGAAATTGTCGGCGTCAATCATAGATACAATAACGTCTTTTCTAGACGTACTATTGGCGAAAAGCTCCTCCGCTTTTTCGTGTAGAAAACGTCGGTTATACACTTTGGTCAATGCGTCTAAGTTCGCCGAGTCACGAATGGTTTGAATCATTTCTTGGGATTCAAGGTTTTGCATTACGCGGCAGTAAAATTCTTCGTGATAAAACGGCTTGGACAAAAAGTCATTAGCGCCGCTTTTAATAAATTTAGAAGTAAGTACGCTGTCGCCGGTGGCAGAAAGCCCAATAAAGACTAAATCTTGCATCCGCCGTTCGTGGCGAATAGTTTTAACAAGCTCATAGCCATCCATATTGGGCATTCTATGATCTGCTATCACCATTTTGATATCGCGATGATTTTCAAGCACATCTAGGGCTTCTAAGCCGTCAGTGGCTTCATGTACTTGAAACTGGAATTTGCGAAGTAATGAGCAAATATGGTTTCGACTGGTTTTTGAGTCTTCAACAACAAGTACTTTTGTGGTTAGGTTTTTTCTTAAGCGGTCGACTAATTTAGAAACTTGTAGGTAGGAGTAACGAGATTCTTTTGTAATGTAGTCCAGTACGCCTTGATCTAATAACTGAGCTCTAGTGAACTCGTCAAAGTTGCCGGTCAGAACGATTGTTGGAACGTTGTGTGAAAGTGCAAGTTCTACACTTTCTCCGTTTGGTGCATCGGGGAGGTTCAAGTCAACGATGGCGGCTAAGTAGTCGTTGTCACTATCAAGAGCACTTCGCGCTTCGGCAAGGTCCTCACATAAGTCACAGGTAAAATGAGGGTTATCCTCAATAAGTTTATTAACGATCTTACGGACAGTTAAGCTGTCTTCTACTACAAGAACTTTATACATGTGAACTACTCTAGGCACTTAAGTCTTGATAATAACTAACTGAAAAAGAAAAAGCCCTCTGTTAGAGGGCTTTTTAGACTTATGTCTAAATAAGGTGTGTCTTATATTATGTACGGTTAATCAGCTTTGTTCACACGGAATACGAACATTGCCTTCCATTAAAACACGGGCACTTCTGCTCATCACCGCTTGCTCGATTTTCCACCTGTCGTTTTCAAAAGTAGCTTTAGCGCCTACACGAAGTGTTCCCGATGGGTGCCCAAAAGTAACCGATTCTCTGTCTTTACCACCTGCGGCAAGATTCACTAAGGTTCCTGGAATGGCGGCAGCGGCGGCAATAGCTACTGCTGCTGTGCCCATCATTGCATGGTGAAGTTTCCCCATAGATAATGCACGTACTAGTACGTCTATGTCGGAACCCAAAATATCTTTGCCGCTTGACGCTTTATAACCTCTTGGAGGAGCGACGAAAGCGACCTTAGGAGTATGTTGCCTGTTTGCAGCTTCACCCACGTCTTTGATTAGCCCCATTTGAACCGCGCCGTATGCACGAATGGCTTCGAACTTGGAAAGCGCCTCTGCATCACTGTTAATGTCGTCCTGCAGCTCTGTACCTGTGTAACCAACATCTTCCGCATTAATGAAAATCGTTGGAATACCCGCATTGATCATAGTCGCCTGAAGTGACCCTACACCCGGTACTTCAAGCGTGTCGACTAAGCGTCCAGTAGGGAAAATAGCGCCTTCACCGTCGGCTGGGTCAACAAAAGCTACTTCTACTTCTGCGGCAGGGAAAGTAACACCGTCTAGCTCAAAGTCGCCAGTTTCTTGAACTTCACCATTAGTCATTGGTACTTTTGCAATTATGGCTTTGTTGATATTCGCCTGCCAAATGTTGACGGTGGCAATGCCGTTTCCCGGAATCTTACTTTCATCAACTAAGCCATTGCTAATAGCAAACGCGCCAACGGCTGCGGTTAGATTTCCACAGTTTCCGCTCCAGTCTACGAAAGGCTTGTCGATAGCTACTTGTCCAAACAGGTAGTCGACATCAAAACCTTCACGTTCACTCTTGCTTAAGATCACTGTCTTGCTAGTACTTGAGGTAGCACCGCCCATACCGTCAGTCTGTTTACCGTATGGATCTGGGCTTCCGATAACACGAAGAAGCAGGGCATCGCGCGCCGGCCCCGGCTTTTGCGCGGCTTCTGGCAAATCGGTTAAATTGAAAAACACACCCTTACTGGTACCGCCACGCATGTAGGTAGCCGGCACTCGAAGTTGTGGCGCATACTTTGTCATGTTTTTTCCCCTCAGCTAGCTTCCGCTTCTAAGAAGTCTTTGGCGAAGCGTTGTAATACGCCACCTGCGCTGTAAATAGAGACTTCTTCACCTGTATCTAAGCGACAGGTCACTGGCACTTCTAGCTGCTCACCGTTTTGACGGTTTACTACCAGAGTAAGTGTTGCGCCCGGTGAAGGTTCGCCGCTTACGTCGTAGGTTTCCGTACCGTCTAGCTCAAGGGTTTTACGTGTTGTGCCTGGTTTAAATTCAAGCGGTAATACGCCCATACCAATCAGGTTGGTGCGGTGAATACGCTCAAAGCCTTCTGCCACAATTACCTCAACACCAGCAAGACGCACGCCTTTAGCTGCCCAGTCACGTGATGAACCCTGACCATAATCAGCGCCAGCAACTATGATCAGCGGCTGTTTACGGTTCATGTAAGTTTCGATAGCTTCCCACATGCGTACTACTTTACCCTCGGGCTCAATGCGGGCGAGTGAACCTTGCTTGACTTCACCGTTTTCCGTCACCATTTCATTGAACACTTTCGGATTCGCAAGGGTAGCGCGCTGTGCGGTTAAGTGGTCACCACGGTGAGTGGCGTACGAGTTAAAGTCTTCTTCAGGTAAGCCCATCTTGTGAAGGTATTCACCGGCTGCACTGCTCGCTAAGATAGCGTTTGAAGGCGACAAGTGATCGGTGGTGATGTTATCGCCCAAAATAGCCAGCGGACGCATACCTTTCATGGTGCGCTCGGCATCCATTGCGCCTTCCCAGTAGGGTGGGCGGCGAATATAGGTGCTCATTTCACGCCAGTCATAAAGCGGGTTAATGTCTTTGCCGTAGTCCACGCTTAAATCGAACATTGGCTCGTACACTTTTCTGAAGTGCTCTGGCTTCACCGACTTCGCTACAATAGCGTCAATTTCTTCGTCGCTTGGCCAAATGTCTTTAAGGGTTACCGGGTTACCGTCTTTGTCCGTGCCCAGTACATCTTTTTCAATATCAAAGCGAATGGTACCGGCGATAGCGTACGCTACTACTAGTGGCGGCGATGCCAAGAATGCTTGTTTAGCATAAGGGTGAATACGGCCGT
The DNA here is from genome assembly GCF_027563165.1 of Alteromonas sp. PRIM-21. Taxonomy (NCBI): domain Bacteria; kingdom Pseudomonadati; phylum Pseudomonadota; class Gammaproteobacteria; order Alteromonadales; family Alteromonadaceae; genus Alteromonas; species Alteromonas sp. PRIM-21. The sequence continues at coordinate 238,013 of NZ_JADOEK010000002.1, forward strand.
CGAAGTTACGGTTACCCGACAATACTGCTGTAGAGTAAAGGTCGCGGTCTATGATCTCTTGCTGAACTTTAGGGTCTAGCGCGCCGCTCATACCGTTACAAGTAGTGCACGCAAAGGCAACGACGCCAAAGCCTAAATCTTCAAGTTCGCTCATTAAGTTGGCTTCTTCAAGATATAACTTAACGGCTTTAGAGCCTGGTGCTAGTGAGCTTTTCACCCACGGCTTGCGAGTCAAGCCACGTTGGTTAGCGTTGCGCGCAAGCAAACCTGCCGCAATTACATTGCGCGGGTTCGAGGTATTAGTACAACTGGTGATAGCTGCGATAATAACCGCGCCATCAGGCATTTTGCCTTCTTCCTCGTCCCACTTAGCAGCAATACCACGACTTTCTAGGTCGCTGGTAGGCAAACGTGCGTGAGGGTTAGACGGGCCCGCCATGCTACGACCTACAGAGGACAGGTCGAAAGTAAGCACGCGCTCGTACTCGGCAGTCTCTAAATCATCGGCCCATAAACCTGTGTGCTTGGCATATTGTTCAACTAGGGCAATTTGCTTTTCTTCACGCCCCGTTAGGCGCAAGTAATCAATGGTTTGCTGGTCAATGTAGAACATGGCTGCAGTGGCGCCATATTCTGGTGTCATGTTCGAAATGGTAGCACGGTCGCCAAGCGTTAGATGTGATGCACCTTCACCGTAAAATTCTAGATACGCAGATACTACACGCTCTTTACGCAAGAATTCAGTTAATGCTAATACGATGTCGGTCGCGGTAATTCCAGGCTGTGGTTTACCCGTTAGCTCAACACCTACAATATCAGGTAATCGCATATATGACGCACGGCCCAGCATAACGCTTTCCGCTTCAAGACCGCCCACACCTACAGCAATAACGCCAAGTGCATCAACATGCGGCGTATGGCTGTCTGTACCTACTAGGGTATCAGGGAAGGCTACGCCGTCTCGCGCCTGAATAACGGGAGACATACGCTCCAAATTAATTTGGTGCATAATGCCGTTACCCGGAGGGATAACATCTACGTTTTTAAACGCGGTTTTTGTCCAGTTGATAAAGTGGAAACGGTCGTCGTTGCGTCTGTCTTCGATAGCACGGTTCTTTTCAAATGCGTCTTTTTCAAAACCCGCGTGTTCAACGGCAAGGGAGTGATCCACAATTAGCTGAGTAGGCACAACCGGGTTAACTTTCGCCGGGTCGCCGCCTTTTGCTGCAATAGCATCGCGAAGCCCCGCTAAGTCGACAAGTGCCGTTTGACCCAAGATATCGTGACACACTACGCGAGCGGGAAACCACGGAAAGTCCAAGTCGCGCTTGCGATAAATCAGCTGTTTAAGCGAATCAGTAAGCATGTCAGGAGCGCATTTGCGCACCAAGTTCTCAGCCAGTACACGTGAGGTGTAAGGCAGCTTGGCGTAGGCGCCAGGCTCAATAGCATCTACCGCTTCACGGGTATCGAAAAAATCGATCCCCGCGTTTGGAAGCGGTTTACGGTAATCAATATTCATAAAACTCAACCTCAGCCTTACGCGCGTTCGCTGATAGCAGGCACTGGGCGAAGTTCTTCGCCTGTGTATTCTGCTGACGGACGAATAATACGGTTGTCAGCGCGCTGTTCCATAACGTGTGCCGCCCAGCCAGTTAGGCGAGACATTACGAAGATTGGTGTGAACAACGGTGTAGGAATGCCCATGAAGTTATACGCAGAGGCATGGAAGAAATCGGCGTTACAGAAAAGCTTCTTCTCGCGCCACATCACTTCTTCACAGCGAACCGATACAGGATAAAGCACTTCGTCTCCCACATCGGCAGCTAGCTTTTCAGACCATTGCTTGATAATTTCGTTACGCGGATCTGACTCTGAGTAAATCGCGTGACCAAAGCCCATGATTTTCTCTTTACGCTCAAGCATGCCCATCATTTTTTCCTCTGCGTCATCGGCAGAGGTAAAACCTTCAATCATTTCCATTGCTGCTTCGTTAGCACCACCATGAAGCGGGCCGCGAAGTGAGCCGATAGCACCGGTCACGCAAGAATGCATATCAGACAGAGTTGATGCACAAACACGAGCGGTAAAAGTAGACGCGTTGAATTCATGCTCTGCATAAAGAATTAACGATACATGCATAACTTGCTCGTGAAGTTCACGTGGCTTTTCGCCGTGAAGCATATGTAGGAAGTGACCACCGATTGAATCGTCATCGGTTTCAACGTCTACGCGCACGCCATCGTGCGAGAAGCGGTACCAGTAACATATGATGCTTGGGAAACACGCCAACATGCGGTCTGTCACGTCTTGTTGCTGGTCGAAGCTGGTTTCCATCTCAAGGTTACCCAGCATTGAACAACCCGTACGAAGTACGTCCATTGGATGAGCATTTTTTGGAATGCGCTCTAGCACTTCTTTAAGTTCTGTAGGAAGGCCGCGCATGCCGCGAAGCTTAGTTTTATATGCGTCTAGCTCAGACTGGTTAGGTAACTTGCCCTTGAGAATGAGGTACGCCACTTCTTCAAATTGACAGTTTTGCGCTAAGTCTTTTACGTCGTAACCACGATACGTTAAACCAGAACCTGATTTACCTACGGTTGATAATGCCGTTTTACCTGCAACTTGGCCGCGTAAACCCGCGCCACTTAACTGTTTAGCCATCTTGTTGTCTCCGGTCTTGTATAATTTGTAAGGTACTTTTAATTGACAATAGTGAGTAATTTGGACGCTTGAAGTTGGCGGGCACATTGGCTGCAGGGGCAAAGCACAGCCCCCTGCCACGCCGTGAACCCATCCCTGGGGGCTCCGTCTCGGCATCCATGCCTCAAAGGGGCAGGGAGCTGTACTTCACCCCCACATCTTCGCGCCCGCCAACTTCAAGCTGAATTTATTTACTAATTTTTGCCTTCTGCGAATAGGGCATCTAGCTTTTGTTCGTACTCGTGGTAGCCAAGATAATCGTACAGTTCCATACGTGTTTGCATGCTGTCGACAACGGCTTTTTGGTCGCCGTTTTCAAGTATAGATTTGTACACCATTTCTGCCGCTTTATTCATTGCACGGAATGCACTTAGTGGGTAAAGCACCATGTCGGCACCCCATTCACCAAGCTCTTCTTTGTTCCACAGTTCGGTTTTGCCGAACTCAGTAATGTTGGCCAGAATAGGTACGTCCAATGCTTCAGCAAATGCACGGTAGTGCTCTTCGGTTTGCACTGCTTCTGCAAATATGCCGTCTGCGCCTGCTGCAACATAGGCTTTTGCACGTTCAATGGCTTTGTCTAAACCTTCTTGTGCGAACGCGTCGGTGCGCGCCATAATAAAAAAGTCTGGGTCAGTTCTGGCGTCAACTGCAGCTTTTATGCGGTCTACCATTTCTTCTGTGCTAACAATTTCTTTGTTAGGACGGTGACCACAGCGTTTTTGGGCTACCTGGTCTTCCATATGCACCGCTGCTGCGCCTGCTTTTTCCATATCGCGAATGGTTTTAGCAATGTTAAATGCGCCGCCCCAGCCCGTGTCGATGTCCACCATTAGCGGTAGGTCACAAGCGCTGGTAATGCGCTGAACGTCTGCAATTACGTCGTTAAGTGATGTCATACCCAAATCAGGTAGGCCGTATGATGCATTGGCTACGCCGCCGCCTGAAAGGTAAATGGCTTGATGACCAATGGCCTTTGCCATCATGGCGGTATAGGCATTTATAGTGCCTACAATTTGTAGCGGTTTATTGTTCTCTAACGCGGTTCTGAATTTCTTTCCTGCACTCATGATAATCACTCGCTTATTTGAAAGTAGGGTAGAGGTGAATTAGGTATGAAGAAGATTGAGTGGTGTTAACCATGATTAAGCTTCTTCTCAATATTGTTTTTTGAATAAAGAATATGGCGACGCATAAGCATTTCCGCTAATTCTTCGTCGCGATTAGCGATGGCGTTAACGATGTGTCTGTGCTCATCAAACGCAGTGCTAACGCGAGGGCCAGCCATACCGAGCTGTACGCGATACATACGAACAAGATGGTAAAGCCCGTCTACAAGTACGCTGATGAGATGATCGTTTTTACTGCCGGTTACAATTCTGTAGTGAAAGTCTACATCGCCGGCTTCTTGATAATAGCTCTGACCGTCTTTTACTTTATCGAAGTGGCTATCGAGCAATGCCTGCATATCGGCAATTTCTTCATCGCTCATGTAGCGTGCGGCTAAGCGCGCCGCCATACCTTCTAATGCTTCGCGCACTTGATAAAGCTGAATAAGGCCTTCGGGGGACAGTGCAACCACGCGAGCACCTACGTTAGCTTTACGTTCTACTAGGTGACAGGTGGCTAGACGGTTTATGGCTTCACGTATAACAGCGCGACTAACTTCATACTTTGTCGACAATTCCATTTCGCTTAGCTTACTGCCTGCGGGAATGACGCCTTCGACAATATCTTTCCTCAATTGAAAGAAAGTGCGGTCGGCGTTGGTTATAGCTTGTTCGCTTTTTACTAACACAATAATGAGTCTTTGTTTAACTAATGTCGACAATATATGCCTGTTTAGGTGGTTTTTCAACAGTAATGTAGTTTAATTGTCGACAAAAGGGTTGAGGAGGCGGTTTTATAGTGACGCTGCAAGGTTGTGTTCGACATGGCTTTAGCAAGATAGATAGGTATGAACGAGTAACCTCTGAATTAACCCTATTAATTGAACTAAGCATGGGTAGTTTTATGTCGCTTAGCGAAATACGGAGATAGTCCATTGACCAAGCTGCAAAGTCGAACGCCATTGTACAGAGGCAAAATTAACTTCTATTAAGTTGGTGAAAGTTTGTCCGTTTGGTCTAGGTGTTAAATGAATTTTTGGAGTAAATTTTTTAGCTGAGAGAGTTAATTATCTATTTGATATTTAGATTTTTTTAATGGGTTTTGGTGTTCTTATTTTCGGATGCTCAATTTAACCAATTAGTCTAATTTTGAAATGTTATTATAGTAAAAGTGTAATATTTTACTTTGCAAGATCGCAATCTAACGGTAACATATCGTTCCAGTCTTCAAGCCTAAATTCTTCTACTGAGTTTTAGAGGACTGGGAAAGTATTCACTACTTTTAAAGCAGAGTTTTATTGAAAGTAAGTTTGTAATGTTTTATTGCGACTTACTTTTTTATTGCCTGTAATCCAGTATTAGCACAAGGTTATGTGTGCCTCTTAGTTCAGTGAGTTTAGTCTTTCAAGGTTCCAAAGAAGAACTTGAAGCAGCCTATAACAACAAATTTATACCTAACACTCACGCAAAAGGGGTTACACCATGAAATCCAATACTGACGTGTCTAAGACACTCGCCAGTAAGCTTTCACCTGTCGCACTAGCAGTAGCGATGACCGTTCCAGCTCTTTCAAACATTGCCGTTGCTCAAGAGGCTGAAGCAACTGAAGAACAACAGTTTGAAGCCATTACCGTTACCGCGACAAAACGCCCTCAAGTTATTTATGAAGTGCCAATTGCTATCAGTGCTTTCGACGGCGATAAGCTAGCTGACCAAGGTATAACAGATCTAACAGACGTTGGTAAGTTCGTACCAAACCTAAACGTAACAGGTTTCTCTGCTGGGCACACATCGTCAGTTAACCCGTTTATTCGTGGTATCGGTCTTCAAGATCACCTTATTACTACCGACCCTGGTGTTAGTGTTTATGTTGATGGTGTTTACCTAGGCCGCCAAGTTGGTCAAAACTGGAGCCTTAACAACATCGAACGTATCGAGGTACTTCGTGGTCCTCAAGGTACCCTGTACGGTCGTAACTCTATTGGTGGTGCAATTAACATTATCACCAAAGAGCCAGACCAAGGCGATGTAACTAAAATCAATACTGAATTTGGTACACGCGGTCGCGTTAAAGCTGACCTTTTTGTTAATCATGCTTTATCAGAAACTGTTGCGTTCAACATGAATTTGGCATTCAACAAGCGCGATGGTCTTGGCGAATTCATTAACGTGCCAAATGCTGAATACGATGTAGGTGAGACTGAAGATATTTCAGGTCGTGTTTCACTTAAGTGGGAGCCTTCAAATGACTTCCGTATGGTATTAACTGCAGACGCTAACAATGGCGATGGCGGCCTTCGTCCGTACACTGTGCTTATTGATGAAGTGGGCTCAGCACGTTACTTTGGTGGTGGTAATGGCCTTGGTATAGAGCTGCGTAATAGTGATGTGACCCCTGAAGGCGCAGATATCTACGATAACGCAACAGGTACTGAAGCAGTAACGGGCGTATCGAACGAAGCGCGCGGTCTTTCATTAACTACCGAATGGGATATTAACGACGACTACACGGCGAAAGTGGTAGCAAGCCAGCGTACATCAAAGTACAAGGCTGGTCTTGACGACGACGGCACGGTTTTCTCACTAGACCAATTCCCTGAGCGCGGTGAAGCTGATCAAACATCGATTGAGCTTCAGCTTAACGGCTACATCAATGAGTACACGGACTTCGTAGCAGGTCTTTACTACTTTAATGAAGAAGGTAGTAACCGCCAAGGCGACGACTCTAACTTTGATGGCGGACCTAACTTGCTTGCGCTAGACCAAGAAACCACCTCTAAAGCTGTATATGTAAATGTGCGTCACGACTTAACTGACGAGCTAAGCGTATCCGGTGGTCTTCGCTACACCAAAGACGAAAAAGACGCGTCTGCGAACGTATTCTCAGCACTTGGAACTATCTATGATTCAAACGATTGGGATGAAGTAACGTGGGAACTAGCTACAAACTACACGTTTGAAAATGGCATGACAGGTTATGCAACTATTCAGTCTGGTTATCAGTCAGGTCAGTTCCCTGCACGTCCATACTGCCTGATAGGTGAGTTCTTTGGCGCAGGTGGCTTTGATGATATCGAAGGTGCGCAAGCAGCCGTTCGTGCAAATAACTGTTTTACAGCGTCTGACAACATTACTGCGACTAACTATGAAGTGGGTATTAAAGGTCGTGTTAACGATTACTTCGATATCAGTGTTGCCGTATTTAACACTGAGTTTGAAGACTTACCTTACCAAGTAAGTCGCGTGAGCGAGGGTGGTTTCGACACTGCAAACCTTGTTGTTGAACAAACATCTCGTGGTGTTGAAGCCGATGCAACGTTTACCTACGGCAACTTTAGCATGATGACCAGTATTGGTTATATGGATGTAGATGTTGAAGAGCAAGACGGTTTCAACCCTGTTGCACCGCTTACTCCAGATCTTACGCTAGCGATTGGCCCGCAATATACCTTCGAGCTTGATGGTGGTGATTCAATTCGCGTACGTGCTGATTACTCGTACCGCGCAGAAATGTATGGCGAGCCAACTTCAGCGCCTGAACGCATGACTGAGCTAGACAGCCGTGAGCTAGTGAACTTTGACATTGCTTACACACCGGCGAATGATGCGTATACCGTAGCACTTTACGGTCGCAACATTTTCGATGAGCGTTACGACAACGCGCGCTTGAATACAGGTGACTATATCCTGCAAATTCTAAGTAACGATGCGAGCGAGTTTGGTGTTAGGTTCTCAACTGAATTCTAATATCAACAAAGAGTTATAATAATAAAGCCAGTCTTATGACTGGCTTTTTTTTGCTTATTTTTTCTTGTTTTATCTTCATTATTAGCATAGTTTTAAAATTGTCTTAAAAATAATCGACCAATAACAATGAAGCTAAAGTTAATTTCTCGTTTAAGCACCATTATTGCGATAAGTCTACTTTTTAGCTGCACATACACTGTGTATCTACCGGATGATGAAGCAGGTAATACCACTCGCAGCGAAAGGGCTGCATCAGCTAACGCTGAGTTTGGTAACCAGTGCCGCTATGGTAGCAACGGCGAGTACGGCAAATGCCCCACGTCGAACGGTGAAATGGTTGGAACGTCTTGTTCTTGTCCTACTCCTTCAGGGCAAATTATGGGAACGGTGTCGAAATACTAGAAATGCTTTTGCACGTAAAGCTTTTCAATCATACGGAGATGGAGCGTGGGTTTTTTTACCAGTTTCAAAAAATCGCGGTTAGAAAGAAAGTTTAAGAAAAATGAATGGGTAATCATTCAGCCTATTCCGTTCTCTCAATTCGAACAACTTATCGTAGATCATGTTGACGCAGGATGGGAAATTGAGGATGACTATGAACGACTTGCTGAAACCACAGCTAAATGGCAGTGTGAGTTACGCAAAGGTACCAGCATTTTAACTTGCGTATGGACTGCAAAGCAGCAAGGAATTATCTACGGTCCCGAGCGAGTACTTACCGGTTTGTCTGAAAAGCTAAACATACCGACCTCTACCACAGTTGCTACTACCTGGTTTTGAGTTACTGCTAAAGCCAGCCTTTTTGCTTCGCAATGCGGGCTGCGTCAACGCGGTTCGTTGCATCAAGCTTTGATATCGCTTCGGAAAGATAGTTTCTTACTGTACCTTCTGATAAAAACAACGATTGCGCGATGTCTTGGGTCTTCAGTCCGTCAGAAGCGAGCTTAAGTGCCGCCATTTCTTTTTGCGAAAGTGGGTTGTTGTCGTCGAGGGCCATGATAGCCAGCTCCGTCGAAATCACTTTTTCCCCCGCAGATACTTTATGTATGGCATCTATCAAGTAGTCGCTGTCAGACTCTTTTAAAATAAAACCTTTAACCCCTAAGCTTAATGCACGTTTAATATATCCCGGTTTCGAAAATGTAGTCATTAAAACTACCTTGCTACTAAGGCATTGTTCTGTCACGTGGGCGGCTAAATCTAGTCCTGAGACCAGCGGCATTTCGATATCACTTAGTATAATGTCTGGCGCAGGGTGATCGCTTAAATACTCAATCGCTTCTTGCCCATTACTGCATTTAGCTGCGATGGTTAGGTCGTCCTCTAGTGACAGAAGCATGGCTATGGCATCTCGAATAAGCGATTGGTCTTCAACAATTAAAATGGTTGTTTTCGCTTTTACATTCATAACGCCACCTTTTCAGACGATGGGTTTTCCAAAATAAGCTGCACGTTTACAGAAGGGTAAAAAGAAATGCTCAGATTTGCATTTATAGATGCTGCACGTTCTCTAATACCCATTAATCCGTTTCCTTCTTTAATTGACACGCTGTCCTCAACTACACCGTCATCTTGATAGGTCATGACCAAAGTATTCGGATTAACGTTAAGGTCAAAATTAATAGATACCGTCTTTCCCTTTGAATAGCGCAAGGTATTGGTGGTTAGTTCCTTTACTATAAGCGCAAGCTGGCTTTCTTGCTTTGAAGTCAGCTTCATCAAAGCGCTGTCATCAATAGTGGTTGAAACGTTAAAGCCGTTTTCTTCTAGCAGTGCTTTATCTTTCGCAATTTCATCGCCAAGCGAAAGTTGTTTAATATCTGATACTGCCTGACGAATATCGCTTAATAATGCTTGCGATAGTTGCGCCAACGCCTTTACTTCCCTATGCGCATCGGCAATTTTATCCTTACTAATAAGCTTATCAGCCAGTTGAGCTTTTAACGAAATTGAGCTTAATGCGTGACCTGCAACATCGTGTAAGTCTCTGCCAATACGTTCTCTCTCAGCTATCGCGGATAATACGCGCAAGGCTTCAGCTTGCTGGCTTTCTTTAAGGCCATGAAGGGTTTCCTTACGCTCCATAACGCCAAAACCAAACAATACCAAACTGTTAATGATTGAAGCGCCTAAGAGAAAGTGTGCATTTTCAAACATAGTAATGTTTAGAGTGAAAAGCACGATCATCATTATGCTTATGCTAGCAAAACCCGTTTTGAACGAGTTGTAATAGCCAATGATAAATGCAATGAAACCTATAATCGTCGCGCCACCTGGATTTTGAAAGCTGCAGGCGACAGACAGTAAAAACATAGATAATAAATAGGAAGGTAGAGCTTTGACAGGCTGACTTATCGCTTTGATGTACAGAACAATAAAGCTAATGTATCCCAAGATTTGAATTACCCATACCTCGATGGGAAGAGGGCGGGAGATTATAAGGGGCACAAAAAAGAACAGCGAAAAAAATAAGCTGGCATGAGACCAGCGCTTTTTTCTACCACTTCCCAGCAATGGCATGACTGGCGCCATATCGCTTCTGCCTACATTGTTTATTGAGCCATCCACTGTCGCAGTGCCTTCATTTAAATGAGCTGTAGGCACTGCGTTGTTGTTATTTTGCATGCTGTTATGGCTGCGCATTGTGAGTACTTCGTCCTTACTGAAATACAACGGCTGACTTGCTAGTAATGAGCAAGGTACCAGAGATAATTAACATAATACCCAGCACGGCATAAATGTCGAAAGTTTGTTTCCAAAATATCACTGATGCAGCAGTGATTAGCGCGATACCCATCCCTGACCATATTGCATAGGCAACGCCAATACCCATGTTTTTTAGGACCATGGCAAACAACATTCCTGACACCGTATAGAAAAATATAGCGCCGTAGCCAAAGGCCCATTTCTCCCAACCGTTCGACATTTTAAGCAGCATGGTAGCTGTAACTTCGGTGATAACTGCAACCGCTAATAGTAAGTAAGTCATCGTATGTTCCTTCTTGTTAAAGTGAAATTAGTTAGATTTGATTGTTTGAAAACGGCGTTCAAGAGTAATGAGCGACACAATATAGACAGCCACAATGACAGCCGAAATTGCTTCTACTCGTGCTTCGGGAAACAGGTACCAAGCTACAACAATGCCGAAGGTTCTTGCGATAGTGTGAAAATAGCCAACCCAATGCTCTATTGCCCACGATAGAGGCATCCACATTAGTCCAGCAAGAATGCCAATACTCAAGGGCACGGTTGTGTGGTCAATAGCGGCAACCGGAAGGGCGATGGCAAAGACCAGTAGGCTCATAAACATACCAACAAAGAAAAGCCGGTCGAAGCTGTTCTTTACTGCGCTTTTCGCAAAAAATCTTTCACCAGTAAGATAAGACAAGCCTGCGCCTAGATAGAAAATTGCCCCTGTGCCGATATAAAGCATCCAGGTTATGGTGAGCTCAGATACAAAAGGAGCACTCATACCAAGTAAGGCCCAAACAAGGGTGCCTGCAAGCGGCATTGCAATAAACCTTTTCTTTTTGAAGTCTTCGCGCTGTTGTTCTAGTGAAAGAGGGGAGCTTTGAATACTAGTTGTAGAAGCGTGGTCTAATATATGTTCCATGTGCTTTACCTAATGTTGTAACGTCGATAGGTAAAGTATGAAAAAGTATCTCAGATTGCGTTAGTCACAAACGTCATCAATAGCATGTGACATTTGTCATTAGATTTACAAATAATAGGTTTGGGCTAGCTTTGTCGCGCTTTTTTCGCCTTGCGCTTGTTTAACACAGAGTCACCATCTTCTTTCGAAAGCATTAGGCTGTCGTAAATACTCACTAGCGCCACCGCACCCATAAACATCATAGATAGCGTGAAGGTTTGTAGGTTTGGCGCGTCGGGGCTTTGACCAAGAATTAAGGCTGCAGCAGCGATTGCAAGCGCTGATAAGGTAATACCAAGGCCGCGATTCATTTGCATTAGAATAGCGCCTAGCGTATTCGCATCTCGCATTTTATTAGGCGGTACGTCGGCAAAAGCAATAGTATTTATTAATGTTAAGTGCATTGAGCGAGTCACACCGTTAGCAAACAAGATAGCGGCAATGGTAAACGACGATGTAGTGTGATTTATCATAGCTAGCGCGACAAAACCAAGAGCGATGAGCACGCCGTTTACTACAAGTACACGTTTGAAACCAAACGTATTCATGATCCACGTGGTTGCGGGCTTAATCGCCAAGTTTCCTGCAAATAGCCACAGCAAAAGGGAACCAGCCTCTACAGGCGAGTAACCTAGCCCTAGCTGAAGCATGAGCGGCACAAGAAAAGGTGCACTTCCAAGTGCCACTCTCACTACAGAGCCTCCATAGACCGAGAGTCTGAAGGTTTTATGCTGCATGGCGTCGAATGAAAATAGGGGATTTTTTGCTTTTTTAACATGCCGTATTGCGAGAATCATGAGTGTTAAGCCAACGGCAATGACGCCAAGAGACTGAAGAAGTTTGTCGCTGGTACTGGCAAGAAACTCGATACCAGCCATAAAAAGCGCAAAGCCTACGCCGGTAAGCAAAAAGCCTTTAATATCAAACTTGCCCACATCACCTTTGGTGTTTCGCAATAAGTAAAGAGAGGCGAGGATCGCGATAATACCCAGCGGAATATTCATATAAAAAATCCACTGCCAGCTAAAATGTGTGGCTATGTAGCCGCCAAGTACTGGACCTAATAGCGGTGCACTCAAGGCGGGCCATGTAATAATCGCTACGGTTTTTACTAGTTTTTCTTTGGGCAAATCCCGCAATACTACTAATCTTCCAACCGGCACCATCATAGCACCGCCTAAACCTTGAAGAATACGGGATAAGGTAAATTCGAATAAACTGGTACTTAAGCCACATAGGACCGAGGCAAAAGTAAAAACGGCAATCGCCGCTATAAATATTGTGCGAGCCCCAAATTTGTCAGCAGCGTAACCGCTTAAAGGGATAAAGAGCGTAACGGCTACCAAATAAGCCGACACGCCAATAGAAAGGTGAGCTGCCGGCACGTTAAAGTCAGCAGCAATAACAGGGAGCGCCGTGGTAATTACCGTGGCGTCCAGAATTTCCATAAAGAGTGCCCCTGCTACCAAAAGGGCAGTGGCAAGCTCTTTATTGAACAATTTCAAAGGCTCTAACGACGCGAGCTACACCCGTAATATTACGAGCAATATCGACCGCTGCTGTAGCTTCAAGGTTAGTTAATCGACCCATTAAAAATACCTCTGAGTCTTGCACAACCACTTTAATCTGAAGAGCCGGAACGCGCTCATCAGCGACTATCTTAGTGCGTACTTTTGACGCGAGCCACAGGTCGTTGGCTTGTGTGCCAGCACCTATCGGTTCACCAATGCGTATTTGGTTGTGAATCTTTTTAATGTAGCTCACTTCTTGAGCACGGCTAACTGCCTCGTCTATAAGCCCTTGGTTGGGGGCTTGGCCAGTTAGCAGAGCGACACCGTTATAAACATCAACCTGAAGGTTAGTCTGCTCTTTAAGTGCGTCACTTTTCGACCATTGATAAGACACCGCTGCGTCGGCATTTTGATCGTCAAGTTGTGTACCTACCGTACGTCTATCATTAGCCACTTTTGCGGCCATGGCTCCGGCTGCACCGACTGCCACTACGCAACCTTGTAATGTTAAAATTAGGGCTAATACAGAACCCAGCAGGCTCAATTTTTTTATTTGTCTACTCATAGTTAATTTGATTAATCGTCACCGTGATCAGCAGGGAATAAGCTGTCGTCAATGCATTCACATAGGTTGTGAATAACTAGCAGATGCACTTCTTGAATACGGGCGGTACGGTTAGAAGGAACGCGAATTTCGACGTCATGCTCACTCAAAAAACCAGCCATTTCGCCGCCGTCTTTACCGGTAAGCGCGACAATAGTCATATCGCGAGATAATGCAGCTTCCATTGCCGCGATAACATTACGTGAATTGCCACTAGTGGAAATAGCCAAAAGTATATCGCCAGGCTGGCCTAACGCTCGTACCTGTTTGGCAAATATTTCGTCGTAGCTGTAGTCATTAGCGATAGACGTGATGGTCGACGTGTCTGTGCTTAACGCAATAGCAGGCAGGCTAGGACGGTCACGTTCGTAGCGGTTTAACATTTCTGATGAAAAGTGCTGGGCATCGCCAGCAGAGCCGCCATTACCACAGCTCAGTACTTTATTGCCTCTTATTAAGGCTTCAACCATCATGTACGCCGCTTTTTCAATATATTCCGGCAATATTTCCGATGCTGCAATTTTTGTCTGAATGCTCTCGGTAAAGTTCGATTTTATCTGTTCAATCATCTGTCATCTCTTTGTTTTCAACAGCCTACTGATCTCTTTTAGTGGTTGTAGCACTAAGTTACAACGCACGGCTAAACATAATGATCAGTATCTGAAAAATATTTGCTTATGCTTTGCATTATTAATATCAAATACCAGGTGGTATTAACCTTTACTGCAATGCCAAGGTGTTATTTATTGAAGCGTTCGAAAAAACTCGACTAAGTTTCTTGCTTCATCTTCAACCTTGAAGTTTTTTACAATGTGTTCGCGTCCGGCTTTGCCCATTTCTGCAAGTTTGTCCATATCTGAAAGAAGTAAATCCATCTTCTCTGTGACAGCTTGCTGGTCTCTGGTAGGTACTATATATCCGTCAATACCTGGTCTAACGATATCTTCCCATGCGCCCGCTTGTGTTGCTAGTACAGCCGCACCTGCGCTCATGGCTTCAGGTACAGTTAAACCAAAGCCCTCGTTGTAGCTAAGCGCACTTACTAGAGACAATGCACTGAATATGCTAGGAATCTGTTCAAAGGGCAACTCACCAGTGAAAATAATGCGATCAGTTAAACCTGCTTCAGACACCTTTTCTTTGAGTTGATTTACAAACGCTTGGTTGCTTGGAGAAATGGCGCCCACCACCACCGCATTCACATCAGGGTATTTAGGTAATATTTTGATGCAGGCCTCCACAAAAAGGTGAACTCCTTTTTGCTCTCTTACTCTACCTAAAATTCCTATTCCGTATTTTCCACCGTAACCCAATGACTGCCAAGCTTTTTGCTTATTTTCTGCTGGCGTGTAGTTATCAATCTGCACACCGTGAAGATTAATTTTGGCAGGAGGCTTATTTAAGTACTGTGCGGAACGGTTACTCATCGCAATAATTGCGTCCATCCTATTGCTTAACCATACCGTGGAAGCGGAACGCTCTCGTTGAGCTGCCGAGCTAAATACGAGTTTTATTTTTGCGCGAAAAATGTATTTCAGCAGCACTCCCTGAATCATTTCGTCAACACGGCGTGCGTGAAAAATACGCCACTTACCATTACTAAGCGGGCGTCGATACATTTTAACGACTTCCCAGAATGTTATTGTCATCGAAGGGTCCGGGACAAAGTGTTTACCCATGATCCGCAAATTGATCATGCGCTTTTGTATCGATGTCACTTGCAACATAGTAGACGTTACACCAGAAAAGTTGGCACTAGAGTTACCGACTATTAATTCTATTTCTTGGTTATCAAGGTTACAGGGCGACATCTTGTTGTTGGGGTGACTCATTATTTGTAGGAACCTAAGACACTTTCGTCAAATAGAAGAAAGCTTGTAAAACTAAGATAAAAAAATGGAATAGCGCTTACTTAAAGACCTTGCCATTTATTCTTGAACGCGTTCACATCCAACACTTATATTCTTCCATTTAAGTGAACATAAACTATAAAACTATATGTTGTGAGCCTCTATCCAACGTTCTTTAACCACTGAAGATTGCTTCCATCTATGGCAATAACGTCTATCCGTAAAGGCGTAGATGCTGGATTCAGGTTATTATCTAACAAATAGAAACCAAACGCAGCATGAATTCGGTTTAGCTTTTTAGCCGTTACAAATTCTATTGCACTGCCAAAATGATTCCGTTTCCGGTATTTGACTTCAATACACACAATAGTATTGCCGTCTTGCATTACAATATCTAACTCACCACGTCGCGTACGGTAGTTTCTACACAGAAGCCTAAGACCTTGTTCCTCAAGATATTGACAGGCTTTGTCTTCTGCTGCATTCCCTTGCAGTTTCGACATATCTTACTCCGACAGCATCTGTACTTTTTCGTTACGGATCATAGCTTGAGGCTGCTGGCGAATGACTTCGCCTTTCTCATTAAGCGAAAGGGTTCCGGTCAAGCCTTCATGTGAAAGGTACTTCAGCGTGTTGAGCATACCTAGCTGTGGAAGTAGCTGGTAGGCATCAAAGCCAAACGCAAACAAACGTTTTTGCATGGTATTTTGATTTTGCCAAGCCTGCTCCACCTCTTGCTGAAGAGGTTGCCAATTGTGTGAAGGCATTAACCATGGCATATCGATAAAATGCACATTTTGTAAATCACGCCATTGGTTTTTTCCGCTGTCGTAATCCATCGAACGAGATGTAGCATACACAGGAACTTGCTTACCGTCGTAAGGGTTTAAGCTCGCTTCAATTATTGGATTTAGCAGCTCTGTGTCTTGCGGAGACGCAAACGCGACTATGGCATCAATATCCCGCCTGCTGCGAGGCATATTGTATACTTCATCGTTGGTCATGTACTCAATTTGATTAATGCGATCATTGCTTTGGGCGACATCGAGTGCTTGAGTGATACCTTCGCGAAGCGAGTTGCTATCGTTAAAGGTAACCGATGTTATGTTGGTGCGACGCTTGTTCTCTTTACTGTTAAGCGCTCTCCAATGCGTTTTAAACGTGGTGTCCATTCGCTGATACAAATTGCTTTGGGCCGCAATCACAATAGGTGCACGGTAGCCTTTGTTGAAGATATATTCAGCAAGCTGCTTGGCTTCATCTTCTGGGGCAAGACCGAAATAGTTCAACGAAGTGGCTAGATCCAGTGCGTGCAACTCTCCTTTGGTCTCTGTATCCGTCAGTATGCTTCCCGCCGAATCAGTGCCACTATCTAGCGTAGAATTTGATGATGTCGTTAATCTACTTTTGGTCGGAGTTTCGTTTGCATTTACTTGTTCTATCAGTTCTTCTGGACGATTCAATGCTAGTACGTTCACCCCAACTGGCAAGCTGGGGATCAAATTCTCTACGGTATCTTTCAGCAGCGGTCCGACAATAAATTTGGTGTCGCCAATTTCATCAAGGAGGTGCTGCGTATCCACACCATTTGTGTCAATAAAACGCAGGCGTGGCAGTAAGTGTTCATCTTGGCGTTTTTCAACATCAGTGTAATAGGCCGACATTATACCATTTTTAACTACTTGCCCCGTACGCCCTAAACGTCCAGAAAGTGGCAGCAATACTGCAATATCATTGGCGCCTGCATCGGTAAGCTGTGTTGCTTTAAGCACATTGTCAGGCAAGGTCGTTTCTAAAATGTGGCCACGATAAACTTGCTGAAAATTTTGAAGTTCTGTTGCCAATGTCGCGGGAGATGAAGCATTCGCTTCAGTCAACTCGCGAAGCGTGATGAAAGGGGAAAGAGAGGGGTACGTTTTTCCTACTGTTGAAAGCGTTTCCGTCGGTATGGAAGTGAGCCACTGCCACACCTGCTGTACTTTATCTTCGTCTGACAAATTGGTTTGTAGCACGCTATTGGCTGCGGCTGCAAAATTACCTTGCTGTGAGTACAGCTGAGTTTGAAGTTCTGCTTTTTGAAATGCAGTTTCACCTGTACCCATTACTCCGTCCAGCATTGCCAGCAATTCATCTGCTGACGCATCAGGCATTCCTGCATAGGCTTTGGTAACTAAAAGGGAATAGTACGAGTGGTTGCGTTCTGACACACCATCTTCTTTAACTTCAAACAACACCTGCTGCGCAAATACAGGTTGTTGGTTTTGAAGGTATAAGTCAGCAGCTTGCAGTAATAAGCTATTACGCTGTTCTTTATCGCGGGTGCGTTCCCATACCTTCTTAGCTTCTAGAAGTTTGTGCTCAGGCGTGACATTCTCTTCAACCTGGGTGGTTTCAATTGGAGTCGGTTCCACTACCACCGGTTTCGACTGAGTTTTTGGCGTGCTCCCACAACCCGATAATACTAATACCGAAGCAATGGCTGATAGCGTAAAGATTTTTCCAGATTGTCCGATATGACGCACAGTTTCATTCCTTTTACATCGTTATAGGTCAAGTTTATCTTAACCAGTGTGAAAATCTACGCTTGCCAGCATAATCTGGACTAATGGCGTGATACACTTATCGCATAACCTTTCAATTTAACGTAAGACTTAACCACTGTTATGACAGACACCGCCACTCTATATATTGTTCCTACGCCTATTGGCAACTTAGATGACATCAGTGCTAGAGCAATTCGCGTATTAAGTGAAGTTAACTGGATTGCTGCTGAGGACACCCGTCATAGCGCACGACTTCTACAGCACTTTAGTATTGGAACTAAAACCCTTTCACTTCACGAACATAATGAAGATAAACGTACAGCTATGCTTTGCGAACGTTTGAAAGGCGGTGAATCTGTTGCTTTGATAAGTGATGCGGGCACACCACTTATCAGCGACCCTGGTTTTGTTTTAGTGCGTAAATGCCGTGAGCAAGGTATTCCAGTTAGTGCTTTGCCGGGACCATGTGCCGCAATTACTGCATTAAGCGCATCTGGACTGCCTACAGATAAATTCACTTTTGAAGGCTTTTTGCCGGTTAAAACCCAAGCGCGGGAGGGTGTACTATCAGCGCTATTAGATAGAACTTTCACGACAGTTTACTATGAAGCCCCACGAAGGATTCTAGATACGGTTACTGACATTCAGCGTGTATTAGGCGAACGCCACATTGTTGTAGCTAAAGAGTTGACCAAAACTTTTGAAACCTATACGAGCGGCAGCGCTCAAGATGTGATTGATTATCTCAACGCCGATCCAGCACATCAAAAAGGCGAATTTGTTGTGATGATAGGCCCTGCCAAGGTAAATGAACAGGCGATACCTAGTGAAGCAATGTCCTTACTGCAAACATTGTGCGAGTACATGCCGTTGAAGAAAGCCGCGGCTGTAGTAGCAAGTCATTATGATTTGAAAAAGAATGCATTATATCAAGCAGGACTAGATGCAAAAGGGTAGCTTGCGTTAAGAAAGATTGATCTTAAGCGTCATCGGCGAAATACAAAGTATTTTGTATGGTAGTCCAAGATAAAGAGACTGGTTACTAAAGGAGACGCAGATGACAAAGACACTTAAAATCACCATGTCTGATGGCAAATGGCTTGTAGATATATTCTCTCAAGCGAATGACTCTGGCGTTTACGATTTAATTCACCCAAATGATGTGACGGACGTTTCATTAAACGAGGGTGAGATGTACGGCTTTCGCTACAGCCTGCAGGGGAAGCCAGGCACAACTTTTAAAATAGAACTCGGTGATGACGTCCTAGCTGAAGGAGAGATTGATAAATCTGAAGCTACTTCGGGTAGTGGTGTGGTATAGCTATAATACGTTACTAGTATCAATAGTATTGAGAGCCGAAGCCGCAATTTGCGGCTTCGGTTAAAACGTATTAAAAACTAAATACCCTCTGGGAACAGACTTTCTTTTGTTACGACCTGTATACTTTCGATAACGTTGCGAACGTCGTCATCAAGCTTTTCATTACGAAGGGCCAAGGCTCTGTTGCGCTCAAAAAGTTCAGTGTGGCTTTCTAAGCGTTTTCCCATTTTTCTCCATGCTTGAACTCTGGCTTCATAAGGCCATGCTTCAAGTTCAATACGGTGAGAATCTAACTGAGTTAGAAGCATGGTAGCGGCTGCCGCTACAGACATTCCACCCGGCCAATTAGGGTTATTATTCTCGGGGTCGAAAGAAACAAACGCAGTCATCATTGGGCCATAGGTTTTAAGCCAGTCATAGTACTTGTTAAAGGCTTTTTCATCATATTCTTCTACATCAAAGTTGTAAGACCTGCGATCTGAGACGGTGACCCTAGAGGGAGTATTGTCAACATAAACGGCAGTGGTTGTTGTTGAGGTGGTTATCGCCGGTGCGTCGGTAGCCTCTGGCATGGCATCATCTGCACCACCCACAGTTAACTTTCCACCTTTACCTAAACCACCTTCAACTTCTTGGGCTTTGTAAGAGCGAAGTGCAACTACCATCTGATTAAAAGAATCAGCAAATGCAGTTACTAGCATTTTGCCTTCAGGTGTCTTCGAGAAGCCCCCAGCGCCGCCTGCGGCTGCGCCAGCAAACATGCCACCAAATAAGCTAAAGTCGTGATTAGCGGCACTGCCTGTTGCAGCAGAAACCTGTACACCCGAGCGGTTATCTATAAGCAGTAACGAGGTAGCCGCTTCATTCTTGCTAAAACCTCCACCAACGATAGAGCCTAATGTACCAAATAGTGCACCTGCTATGGCTTTACCCCCCTGCGTTTTTTCGGCAAACAGTACAGATGGGCTGAGCGTGTAATCAGCTGCTACCATTTGACCGCCCCCAATGTTAGAACCAGAGCGAAGTTGTCCTGATTGCATTAGCTGACGCTCGGTGTTCATTGCATTCATAGCACGACCACGCTCAACAATAACAAAACAGTTAGACTGTTGAATCATTAACCTGATAACAGGGATGGTACTGCCGAGTTTTGGGTAAGTTCTGCGATACTCTGACCACCAGGGCAAACTCGTATCTTCAAAAACACTTAATGTACCGAGTGTTTCGTCACAACTCTCTAGTTGCGCATTATTATTAGAAGCCGTAGCGCCGCCGGCGCCACCACTTACTGCACCAGAACTTCCGCCTCCCATAGAAGGAGTTGTCGACATACAGGCCGTAGTTAAAAGTAGCGCACTAAGCGCAGATACAATAGGTTTGGCATATGTGTGTACTTGAGTTGCACAGTTTGAGCCTAGATTATTCCTTCTCACGATCAATTCCTCTGATAAAGATAAGATATAACCGAGACAGGCAATTATTGATGGTTTGATACAACACCTGAATTCGGTGTTGAACAAAAGACGACGGAGATTAGAGACTCACCTTGAATAGGGCGGTAGGTCGAAATTCCCTTTTGACGACTCAACACCCACAAAATAGCACTAGAGCAGATTGGGAACAAGCTAATTGATCAAATAATGATCAATTAGCTTTTGGTATACTTTTTTAATGAAGGGCTACGTTTAAGACAAACGGCCCTTAAAGTCTTCGTAGCTGAACTCACGAACGAGTTCGAAGTCGCCATTAGCGCGTAAAATACCAATAGCAGGGTGCTCTACACCGTTGAAGAAGGTGGTTTTTACCATGGTATAGTGCATCATATCTTCGAACTGCAAACGAGCGCCTGCTTTTAACGGTGTGTCGAAGGAATAGACATCTATGACGTCACCAGCAAGGCAGGAATTACCGCCAAGCTTCACGTTATGTGCTTTTTCATCTGGCATACCTGCACCTAAAATAGCCGGGCGATAGGGCATTTCTAATACATCAGGCATGTGAGCAGTGGCTGAAATATCTAAAATAGCGATATCCCCGTCATTTTCCACCATATCAACCACTTCGCAAATTAGAGGACCTGTTTGCCACGCAACCGCAGAGCCTGGCTCCAAGATAACGTCTAGGTGTGGGTAACGGGCTTTAAAGTCTTTTAGTGTTTTAATAAGGTGCTCAACATCATAGCCGTCTCGGGTCATAAGATGACCGCCACCTAGGTTCAACCATTTTAATTGACCAAGCCATTTGCCAAAGCGCTTTTCGATAGCTTCAAGGGTGCGTGCAGTAGCAAAAGAATCACACTCACAAAGGTTGTGGCAGTGAAAACCCTCGATACCTGTCAGATCTACGCCTTCTAGGTCACTGGCGCGTATGCCTAAGCGCGAGCCTGGCGCTGCTGGATCGTACAGTGGCGTATCAGCCTCTTGATGCTCAGGGTTTATGCGAAGGCCTAACGAAACGTTAGATAAGGTTTCTTTATGCGTATTCCACTGAGACAAACTATTGAAAGACAGATGATTAACAAGGCTCGCTAGTTCCTTAGCGTCATTAACTTTGTACGCTGGAGAATAAGCATGAACTTCTTTACCCATCTCTGCCGCGAGTTTAGCTTCCCAAACCGAGCTTGCTGTTGCACCGTGTAAATACTGTTTAATAATGTCGAAGCATGACCACATTGAAAAGCCTTTCAGCGCCAGAATGATGCGGGCACCTGATTCGTCTTGAACCCGTTTCATCAGCTCAAGGTTTTTAATTAACTTTTCTTCTTCCAGCACATAGCAAGGAGAGGGAATATCAGTGCGTTGAGTTAAATCGGTCAATGGGTAAAGCTCCAAAAAATAAAACTGCTTACAGCATTAATGAGGTGACTAATGTATTACAGAACAGGTCTTAGCTCAAAAAGGGGCTGACTTGTGCAGTTTAGCAACCTAGGATAATTTGAATGATTTCTAATGCGGTTATAGCACTAACTAAAAAGGGCGCTAAATAAAGCGCCCTTGGGTATCGTTTATTTAGTGAAAGGGCTGCTTTCACATTCAAGAACGTGCCATGGTAGGCCGTGCTCATTGAGCATATCCATGAATGGGTCTGGGTCGAATTGTTCCATGTTCCAAACGCCCGACTCTTTCCACGTACCATTAAGCATAAGCGCCGCGCCAATCATCGCCGGAACACCTGTGGTGTAAGATACGGCTTGCGCGCCTACTTCTTCGTTACATTTCGCGTGGTCACAGTTGTTGTAAATAAAGATAGTTTTTTCTTTGCCATCTTTAATACCTGTAATGTAAGTACCAATGCACGTCATGCCGCTATAACCTTCAGCAAGTGAGCCTGGGTTAGGCAGTACTGCTTTCAAGAACTCTAGTGGTACAATCTTCTGGCCTTGGAATTCAACTGGCTCAATGCTAGTCATGCCAATACCTTCAAGTACACGCAGGTGGTTAAGATAAGCATCGCCAAAGGTCATCCAGAAGCGTGCGCGCTTCAACGTAGGGAAGTGCTTAACAATAGACTCTAGTTCTTCATGGAACATCAAGTAAGACGCACGAACACCAATGTTTTGGTAATCTAAGTCTTCACGTACGCTTAGTGGATCCGTTTCTTTCCACTCACCGTTTTCCCAAAAACGACCGCGCTGAGTAATTTCGCGAATATTGATTTCTGGGTTGAAGTTAGTCGCGAAAGCCTGGCCGTGATCACCGCCATTACAATCCACGATATCAAGGTAGTGAATTTCGTCGAAGTAATGCTTTGCTGCATACGCTGTGTATACGTTTGTTACACCTGGATCGAAGCCACTGCCAAGAAGGGCCATAATGCCTGCGTCTTTGAATTTGTCTTGGTAAGCCCACTGCCATGAGTATTCGAATTTCGCTTCGTCTTTTGGCTCGTAATTGGCTGTGTCTAGGTAATCTGTGTTAGTGGCAAGACATGCATCCATAATAGGCAGGTCTTGATATGGCAACGCTAGGTTGATTACTAGGTCTGGTTTTACTTCGTTAATAAGTGCTTCAACTTCTTTTGCGTTGTCGGCATCAACAGCGAAAACACCCTTAACGCGATCTGCACCTACTTCTTGTTGTAGTGCTTCACACTTAGATACCGTGCGGCTTGCTAAGTAAATTTCGTCGAAATGTTGCGGTAAACGTGCACATTTTTTCACAGTTACCGACGCAACACCGCCAGCACCAATAATTAAAACGCGAGACATAATAACTAATCCCTAATTTTGCTAATGAATTTTGGGCTGAATGCTAGCAGACCAATGGGATTTGGCAAGCAAAGACAGCCTATAAAAGGACAAAAAATTTCAATCGTAATAACGATTGTAAAAGGTAGTGCACACACTGGTAGGCACTACCTCAAAAGACTACTTTAATAACTGATACCGGTCTGTACTAGGTGATTTAAAAAATAACATTTTCCCTACCGCTGTTTCCCTAACGGGTTACAGTATCGATAGGCGGAGAAATTACTACTTTATTGTCTACTTTGTAGTAAGGGTAAAGAATAAGTCGTTCTTCGTGATTTGGTGTTGCAGTTGCAATGGCAATAGCATCAACCGTTTTACTGTCTTGAGTGTTAACTGCCGCAGCATACACTAAGACACTGTAACTGTTTGTATCTGTGGTGGTATCGATTATACGCCACTGAAGCTGTTCAATAAGCTGTGACTCGCGCTTTTTTGTTCCGGTCTCGTCGGCAAATATACAGCCGATGCGACCATTTTCATAAATAGCAGCAAAAGGATAAAACACATCACACACGGGTAACATAAGCTCACATAGATTTAGTGACTTTGATACGAGTGCATTTAACTGCGTTGGCAATGTAACTGGACGGTCGATCATAGCGTATCTCCTGTGAGTTAGCGTTGCTGTACACCTGATAATACCTACGCGTTCCCAGTCACATTAGTTTAATAATCATAATTTTGATAGTAAAAAAATGCCTATTCAGACTAAAAGCTTATAAGGCAGGCATCTTTTCTCGAACCAAAAATAGCGCCTGCGCCGAGGGTTAATAGCGAGACATGGCTACTCTTTTGATATTAGCTGTTTTTGATACTTAAGCGGTGTGGTGGAAAACCACTTTTTAAACACGTGGGTAAAGGATGATTGCTCTTGAAACCCCAGTAAATCTGCGGTGTCGGCAATAGAGTATTGTTTAAGAAGATCGTCTAAACGAGATTTGCGCTCACGATCAAGAATTTGCTGAAAGCTGGTGTTACTTTGCTTCAACTTCCGCTGCAGTGTGCGTGAGCTTATGAACAGCGCTTCAGCCATACGCTTTTGATTACAGCCCTTTAGCGTAGGGTTAGCGTTTAAAAGCGAAACGACTTTGTGGGCGATATCTTCATGAGAATTAAGGTTAAAATGGCGTCTATTGGTTTGAGCAAACCTTTCCTCTTTGCATTCGTTCATCTCTTTTTCTGTCACTTCTATAAGCGCGCTGAACATAGCCTTATTTTCACTGGTAAACGGAACATGCAGTAAGTGTAGGGGAAAAATAATGGCGTTAGTGCGGGCACAATCAATCACCTCGCAGTTAAACCACTGGGCTAACGTATTCTTTTCCAATGTACTTAAAGAGAAAGTAAAGGAAATCGCATTTAATTGGCAGGCCGAACCCAATATTTTATAAACGGTCGCTACCCACGCGGTGGTATTGCGCAATACCATTTGTTTGCAATCTAAGTTTTTAGGCACCCATTCAACACGGGCATTATCAGTCTCAAAAAATACGTTTGTTGTGCCGATGTCCGCGACTAGCGCATCAAACCGAGTAAGCGCCCCTATGGCTTGAGCTAAATTTTCGCAACTTTCAACGAGGTAACCCAACACCCCATAATCTTTTGCCTGAATATGTTTGCCTAACTCAAACCCAAATAATGAATTATTGGTGAGCGATGCACCTTGGTTTAACAACTCGATATAGGCTTCCATGCAAACACGGGGAGAACCTGAAAGTGAGCTATGCTTTTTTGTGAGTCGCGACAGTTCTTTTGTATCAACTTCTAAGCTAGTTAAATAGCTTTCTATACTTTGAATATAGGCAAAAGAAACTGATGGCATAGGTATGTCGCAAAATAACAAAAATCATGACGTATTAACGCAAGATCAAATATGAATGTCAATTTATGCTAATAGCCATGAGAAGAGGACATATCGTAAATGGTTGACGTTCACTACCAAAGAATTATTAATGCAACGCCACAAGAGCTTCGCGATACGCTGCTTGACCACCAGGATTTAAGCGACTTCTTTAACGCTTCGTTTAAGGTATTAAGGGCAGCAAATAATAGTGAAGTAAGTGGCGGAGTGGGCTGCGTGAGAGAAGTGAATATTCTAGGCGTCAGCTTTAAAGAAGAGATTGTGAAAGCAGACACAGGCGGTATTGAATATCGTGTTGTTGATAACTTTCCAGTAAAAGATCATCGGGGAGTTATCAGATTTTTTGCACAGGGTAGCCTAACCAAAGTTTCTTATCGCATTAGCTGTTGCGCGCCTTGGTATATACCCAACTGGCTACTAACACGCCTTTTACAACACGACATAGAGCAATGTTTGAATAAGTTAGGAGCACGTTTTGATCCCCGTTGAACTTATTTTGCTTGGCTTGAGCCCGGTTTTCTTACTATGTGTTTTTGTGGAGTTCAAAAAGGCACGCCAGTTTTATAATGTAAAAGACAGCGTGAATAATGCCTTACTTGCACTGCTTCATCAGGGCTCTGATGCTTTGGTCCTATTACTACTAATGCCTTTGTTTCTATGGCTGCACCAGTTTTCTCTATTTAACATAGAGCTTACGGCAGTATCGCTTTTTGCAGGGTTTATCCTACAAGACTTTTTATACTACTGGTTTCATCGGGCTTCACACAACATACACTGGTTTTGGCTGGCCCATGTGGTGCATCACAGCTCAACAAAAATGAATTTCACCACAGCATTTAGACAAAGTATTTTGTACCCAGTCGTGGGCATGTGGCTGTTCTGGGTGCCAATGATACTTATTGGTTTTTCTCCCAGCCTTGTCTTTGCCATTGTCGCAATAAATCTTGCTTATCAGTTTTTTGTACATACACAAACGATTGGTCATTTAGGCTGGGCAGAGCATATCTTCAACACACCCACTCATCACCGCATTCACCATGCAACCAATAAGCCTTATATCGATAAAAACTACGGTGGGGTGCTTATTATCTGGGATAAGTTATTCGGCACATTTGTTAAAGAAGACAAAACGATATCGATAAAATACGGCATCGTTGGAAAGATGCCTGATGATAACCCCCTAAGCGCTAACTTCAGTCAATTATGTGTGCTTCGTGAACAGCTTCAGCAGGCAAAAGGAATAAAAGCAAAGTTGAAAAGGTTGTTTGGCTATCCTGTTGCAGATTGATGCAATGTCTTTAGTACATCAAAGGTATGACGCAACCAAAACTTTCAGTTTGCACGATTTAATATTCGCTAACGCACCAAGTTAAAGCATGAAGCCGCGCTAGATACAGCGAAGCGGAAATAGAACGTTAACTAAACCCCGTGAATGCTGAGCAAAAGTGAAGTGCCCAGGTTGGTACTTCTCCGGGCGCATTTTTTGCAGTTTGATTCTTTCTAGTTGACAAAATCATGCTCGCCAAGTTTTTACAGAAATTGAAAAGGCGCTCAGTAGTAGTGGAGTTAAAATGAAAGAATTTATAGAAAAAATGCCAAAAGCCGAGCTTCACGTTCATATCGAAGGTACGTTAGAGCCCGAACTAAGTTTTGCTTTGGCACAGAAAAATAAGGTTGCACTAAAAGCAAAAACACCTGAAGAAATGATAAATGCGTATGATTTTTACGATTTACCGTCTTTCCTTGATATTTACTATGCCGGTATGAGCGTACTCATAGAAGAGGACGACTTCTACCAACTCACTATGGCATACCTCAAGAGAGCAGCAGCGCAGAACATAGTTTATGTAGAGCTCTTCTTTGACCCACAGGCTCATACAGTACGAGGTGTGCATTTCGATACCGTTATCAACGGTATACATGCAGCGCAGAAAGATGCGCTTTCTGAATTAGGCATAGAAAGCCAGCTTATCTTATGTTTTTTACGAGACATGTCCGCAGAATCAGCAATGAAGCACTTAAATATGGCTGAGCCTCATCTTGATAAACTAATAGGAGTAGGCCTTGATTCTGATGAGAAAAATAACCCACCATTGAAGTTTGCCGAGGTGTTTTCAAAGGCGCGTGCATGGGGCCTTAAACTGACAATGCACTGTGATGTTAATCAAGACAATACGCTAGAGCACATTCGCCAGGTAATAGAGGATATTAAGGTCGACAGGATTGATCATGGTGTAAATATTCTCGAATCTGATGCTTTATGCGAGCTTGCAAAATCAAAAAAATTGGGGCTAACGGTTTGTCCTGTTTCGAACAAATTTGTAGTTCAATCACTCACCTCTAGTGAATTGAAACAGATGCTGCAAAAAGGGTTACTGCCTAGTATCAATTCGGATGACCCTTCTTATTTTAGAGCTTACTTAAATGAAAACTTGGTAGCGTTACAAGAAGAAGGGCAGTTTAGTAAAGAGGACTTGGTGACGCTCGTTGAGAACAGCTTTAAAACCAGTTGGCTTCCTGAAAATCGTAAACTGGAATATTTAGATACACTAACACGTTATACGGAGACGGTTGAAGCAGCGTGATTTTTAGCTTCAGGTAATTCTTTTATTACTAAGGGTACTGCGTAAAGCAGCACCCTTACTAGGAGATAAAGTTACTCTTTATTCGCAATTTTTTGAAGATTGCTGTGAATTTTGAAGAGAACGATAAGTAGTTCACACCAGATTCTTGCGCCAATACAGCCAGACACGATAATAAATAGGCCGTATACAAAACTCGCGTCGTACCCCACAAACATTGTTGTTACGCCACTTACAACCGACGCTAGAAGCAATAGCCAGTACACGAAAGTGATAATTTTAGGGGTTAGCATTGAGTCGAAGAAGAAAATATCTTTCATAATCATTCCTTGATGAAGTTTGCAGGTAGCAAGCTTTAGTTTATATGCCGCATCCTGCGACAAACTTCTTGTTGTTATCGTTAGTTTATTATTTATGAGTATTGTGAGCATGCTCACAAATTTAGTTGTATCACTCATATGTAGTTAAAACAATGTTTTGTTATAACAAAGTCTTACCTTGCACCTTGTAAACCACCTGTGTGCAGTACGACGATGCGTGAACCGTCTTCAAACTTACTTTTAGCCAGCATATCTTTAACGGCCCAGAAAGCTTTGCCCGAGTAAACTGGCTCTATTTCAAATTCCATAGTGTTATTGAAATCGTTGCAAAAGGTTTGAAGCTCACTTGGCGCTTTGGCGTAGCCACCAAAATGGTAGCTATGATCAATATGCCAATTTGCTTGGTTAGTTATTGGAAGAAATTGCTCAACCAACCCCTCTAGATAGCCTTCACCTTTTAGTACGCCTATGCCAATGGCTTTGCTGCGAGAACGAAAGTCAGTAGCCATTAAACTATTACGTTTATTTAATGCATTTACAATTCCCGCCAATGTGGCGCCGCTTGCGACAGGGGCAACGATAAAATCGAAGTCTACCTCGATTTCATCGACCATATCTTTTATCCCCTGAAGCGCTAGGGCCTGGCTTCCACCTTCAGGAATGATAATCGCATTGGGGAACTCCAGCTTTAGTTCATCTAAATAAGTATTATCGTTACGCTTTTTGTAGGTAATTCTGTTTACATATTCGATGCGAGTCTTCCACTGCATCAAATCCTTAATCATTGGCGATGGTGCAGCACTGTAGTCGCCGCGAATAATGGCGGTAAAGGGAATACCAAGTTTGTAACAAGCAAACCCTAACGCATGAAGGTGGTTAGAAAAGCCGCCGCCGAAACTGATGACGTGGTTTGGCAAAGGGCTAGTTAGTGCATGGCTTAGCTTTCGCCATTTGTTTCCTGACATCACAGCGTGAATAGCATCGTCACGCTTAACATAAAGCGATACCTTGCTTGCACCCTCCCAGTTCGGTTTGAAAGGAATAAGAGGCGAGGGGAGAGTGAGTGACGTTTTAAATTCATCAAGGGAAAGCACGATGAGAGCCTAGGGACAGTTGATCAATTGGACATTGGCAAGAGTATAACCAGATAGAAATTCAATAAAAGACCTGTAATTTTTATTACGCTTTATAAGAGCATTTTTATGGTTACTAAGAAAAACGGTTTTCTACGAAAACCTGTTATTTATACCCCATCATGGTTTCTTCATTACGTAAAAAACGCTAGCGCTTTTTCTACGTCTCACGTTAATAAAACAGCCGCGGCATTCACCTTTGCTATGTTTGTTTCCATATCACTGAGCGGTCTAACCATGTCAAATAACGCCTCTGCGCAAGAGTATGATTCAGAAAACATTAATGAATATGTTCCCAATGCGAAACTAGTGGGGAAAGGCATGTTTTCTTACTACTTTTGGGACGTATATACCGGTGAGCTTTTTGCTTCTGAAGGTAAATACGCTGATAAGCCTCCTTTTGCACTTCGTTTGACCTACCAACGGGATCTTGAAGGAAAAAAGATTGCCGAGCGCTCTATTGATGAAATGAAAAAACAAGGAGATATCGCTGCCGAAGATGCTGATAAATGGCTATCGCTAATGGAGCGTATCTTTCCTGACGTTAGTGAAGGCGATGTCATTACGGGGATCGCAACGAAAGAAGGCACAAGCGTGTTTTACGTAAACGGCGAAAAAGCTGATGAGATAAGTGACAAAACTTTTACGCAGCGTTTTTTTGATATCTGGTTAAGTGATGAAACGTCGGAACCTAAGTTTAGAAAAAAGTTACTCGGAAAAGATTAGCTTAGTGATTTTATAGAAATAAAACCAAGCAGGGTTAGTTGAGCAGGATAAGTAAAATGATAAAAAATATGATGAAGTTATGTTTAGGAGTAGGGTTTGCAGCATTGACCATGGTAGGGCTATCTGGATGTTCTGTGTCAGTCGATGGTGAAGACTATCAGTCGGTATCTCCGGTTTTCGATATTGAGCAGTTTTTCGATGGAAACGTTAAGGCGTGGGGCATAGTACAAAACCGCTCAGGTGAGGTGGTACAAAGGTTTGTGGTAAACATTGATGGCTCAATAGAGGGCGATACCCTGACACTTGATGAAAGCTTTGAATATGGGGTTGGCGAAGGTCCAAAATCCCGCACATGGACTATTGTAAAGCAGAGCGATGGCACCTTTGTAGGCAAAGCGAGTGATATTGAAGGGCCTGCAAAAGGCACCAGCTACGGCAATGCATTTAATTTTCACTACGAGATGGATTTACCGGTAGACGATACGACCTATTCAGTAACGTTTGATGACTGGTTTTGGGCTTTCGATGACACTACCATGATGAACCGTTCGTACATTCGTAAGTTCGGTATTGTGATGGCCGAAGTTACTATTTTTATGCAGAAGCAAACTGATTGATAATTTGCAATTATAGCTCTGGAATGCTCGCCGATCTGGAAATTTTGCTGACCTGTATTATCTATAGGTCAGCATTCGGAAAAAGAAAAAGAAGAGTAAATTTGACGAGTACAACTTAGCGCACTTGGTATCTAGATAGTACCTATTTTTTACTGAGTCAGACTAGCTAATTTTGACGCAGACTAATGGGAAAACAAAAAACAACACCCAGCCCGTTTCCGTGCATTAACGGGTCGTGTACAAACCAAGTTTGACCATCGTGCAGCTTCACTATTGCCGAGACAAGCGATAAGCCTAACCCATTCCCTTTGCTTGTTCTGCTGCCATCAGCGCGATAAAAACGACGCTCTAAATTTAAAATTTCGTGCTCGCCAACGCCTATTCCTGCGTCATTAACGGCAATAACAATATGGCGAGGTGTAGTCGTTAGCTGTACAGTAACCATACTATCCTCATTCGAGTACTTGATAGCATTGTCTAATACGTTGGCTACGGCTTGGAAAAGTAAGTTAGGGTCGGCAAGCATAGTAACGCTTTCAAGCTGACTGGACAGCTGAATGTTACGCTCCTCGGCTAGGGGATGATAAAGGTCGACCACGTCTTCTACAATAGCTCTGGCATCGGTACTACAGAAACCCTCTTTCTTATTCGTGGTTTCAAGACCGCTTATGCGCAATAAACTATTAAACATATTCAGAAGGTTATCTGCTTCTTGTGTAGTGTCTTCTCGAAGCTGATCGTCTTCAATTCTTTCTAGCGTGTTACGAAGCCTTGAAAGCGGTGTGCGCAGGTCGTGAGCAATACTGTCTGTGACTGACTTGATGTTATTGACCGAGCTTTCAATGGTGTCCAGCATTTGATTGAAAACGAAAGAAAGACTGCTGAGGTCGTCCCAATTGCTATCAATCTCTAGCCGTTCTTCAAGGTTGCCAGTCTTTATAATCTTATCGGCAGTTTGAGACATGCGGTTAATTCGATTGACCACATACACGGCAATAGCGAAGCTTAGAATACTTAAGGCACAAAGCAACACGACAATGATCCAGCTAAAGGTTTTGCCAAACCACTGCGCGCTATATAAGTCATCGATACCACGCCCAACATAGAGGGTATAGTCCCCAAGTACATCTTCCCTCATCAATGCTTGGCGCAAGGTTTTCCTTGATGAGCTGTTAGGTCGAGTAATAACAATTTCTGCAGTATCAAAGTTGGCCCCTTTGTGCCGCTCTAATACCAGTGGGATAGATGCTAAGTTCCCCGCAACTACTTGCTCATCTTTGCTCAGTACGACAAATGACCGCAAATTTTCGAATGAAGAAGAGGGTGTTTTCGCGCCAGAAGGAGGTTGGTTATTGTCGCTTATAATGGCCGACTTAACGGCATCAATACCTAGGTTTTCATAAAGCGTTACAAGCGCGTTCGCTTTGGCATTAACGGCAGCATTAGACTCAGAAATGAACAAGTCGCTGCTCGTTAATCGCCAAAAATAAACAATTAAAACAATGGCAATACAAGCAAGAGTGGTGAGCAATACGCCTACGCGAAAACTAGAACTACGCGTAAAGTCGCGTATTGCTATCATGCAAGCCCGTCCGCTATGCGGTAGCCCGTTCCTCTTACCGTTTCAATAAGTGGCACATTGAACGCTTTATCCACTTTCTGACGCAGGCGGCTAATGTGAACATCAATCACGTTAGTTTGGGGGTCGAAATGATAATTCCAAACCTGTTCAAGCAACATGCTTCGCGTCACAACTTTACCTTTATGACGAAGTAGACATTCAAGCAGTTGGAATTCCTTTGATTGAAGGTCAATTTCTTGATCGCCACGCAATACTTTACGGTTAACCAAGTCTAGCGTTAGATCGCCAACTTTTATCAAGGTTTTGTCTTCGCTTTCTTTATTGCGACCAGCCAAACCTTCTACGCGAGCAAGTAGTTCCTCAAAGGCGAACGGTTTGGTTAGGTAGTCGTTAGCGCCGGTGCGAAGGCCTTTGACCTTATCTTCAACTTGGCTCTTGGCGCTTAGTAATAAAACAGGTGTCGTGTTACCTTCTTCGCGAAGCTTCTCAAGCACAGTGAAACCATCGAGTTCGGGTAACATTACGTCTAGGATTACCGCGTCTAGTTCGTTACTAGCGGCTTGCTGGTAGCCTGATGTTCCATCACCTACAGTAATACATTCATGCCCTTCGCCCAATAGTCCATTTGCAATGTGCGAGGCAACCTTTGGATCATCTTCTACAAGTAGCACTTTCATTATCAGGATTCTTCTGTTTATCTATATTCACACACTTGTCTGGCGTTGCTGATACCTATATGCGGTATTTAACAAGCAGCAGGCGAGAGCAAGCAGTCAAAAAGCAATATCGCTTTGCCTCTTTTACGAGCTATATGTCTTAAAACGATCACTTTTAAGCTTTTTCGCATGTAGCTAAAATTTGTCCTTGTATATAAAGCTCTTTGTCCCCTCGAACGTTGGGTTAAGGTGATAGGAAAGATGCTATTTATTCGCGCTTTCAACCTATTCACCTTTGTCAAAACGCATGCTTGGGTTATAAGGGGTAAAATGCTGCACATCTCCACGGGCACACTTCTTTTGTACGCCGTGCCAGTACTCAGGTGTCATTAAGTCGCCGTGCAATGACTTAAGTATATCTTTGAACTTTCGCTTACCAACGATGAAGTGCTCAAATTGTTCAGGAAATACGTCGTTAGGTGCTACTGAGAGTGTATCAATAGCATAGGGGTCATCGGATTTTGGCAACTCCCTGAAATTACGCTCGTTCATTAAACAAATTTCATCATAGTCATAGAAGATCACGCGGCCGTGACGGGTAATACCAAAGTTTTTATGCAGCATATCGCCGGGAAAGATATTTGCCATGGCAATTTGCTTAATACATAAACCCAGCTCATCAAGCGCACGGGTTATTTTTTCATCGTCGGTTTCTTCTTGAAGGTATATATTTAGCGGCGTCATTTTCCGCTCAATGTACATGTGCTTGATGATAAGTTCTGTCTCAGTAAATTCTAAACTCGATGCACAAGTTTCCTTTAGTTCTTCAATAAGCTCGGGTTCAATTCTATCTAATGGGAACCTAAAATTAACGTATTCATGGGTGTCAGCCATTCGGCCAACACGATCTGACATCTTCACTAACTTGTAGCATTCTTTTACGTGCTCACGAGTGATTTTCTTACTTTCTGCAAATTCATCTTTGATAATTTTAAAAACAACACCGTAAGAGGGGAGATGGAAAACCATCATCACCAACCCTCGGATGCCCGGCGCAGCTTCGAACTTGTCACTCGATTCGTCCATATGCTGTAAGAAATTCCGATAAAACACCGTTTTACCGTGTTTGTAATGCCCCATAGACATATACAGTTCAAAGTGTTTTTTATTCGGCAATAACTCTTGTAAAAAAGCGGCAACCTCGGCCGGGTTTTGTGTGTCGGCCATAAAATAGCTACGGGCAAAACCAAAAATGACGCTTAGATCTTTGCGGTCGGTCAGAAGGGCATCAACGAACATATGTGGCTCGTTGTATCTTCGCATGGCGATGACAAACGGCAGGGTTTCGTCAGGCATACAAATGCGACCAATCAAATAAGCCGCTTTACCACGAAAAAAAGTAGGCTTAAGGATCTCAACGGCTTGTACACTGGCTAGTTGCTCTTTGTTTAATCGTGCGCGCAAGGCCGTCTCGAGGTTTTGTAAGTCCCGTTCAAAGTTTTCAAACGGAATATTGTATCGATAAATTTTGAATATCGACTCGTACATCTCACGTACGGTAGTGGTGGTGTCAAAGCTGTTGACTACTTTGTCTCTGTCTTGCCCAGGCAAAAAGCAGCGGCTAGGCAGCACAAACATCATGTCGTTGTCTATTTTTCTGTGCTTAAACAAGCGGCCAATCACTGAGTTATAAAAGGTTTCGGCCAATTCAAACTGCGGGTGGCCTTCAAGCTGTAGCGCAAACACTTTTTTAAGCTCTTGCCAGAAAGCATCATCTTTTTGGTGGACCTGAGTAAGCTGATAAATTTCGGCAACAGCATCTGAAAGGCTTTGTTCATAAATAGTAATGCGCTCTTTAGAGGCTAGCTGAGTTTCTTTCCAATTACCCTTTTCAAATCTTTCTTGAGCGCCCCGTGTAATTCGGGTGAACCACCGGTAACTCTTATCGAAATGAGACAGAATCTGATAGGCAACTTTTCTCACCAAGTTTTTGTCCTGGCTTGCAGCTAACTCTTGCATAGGGATGTTTTCCTTTTTTATTACGCCTTATATCTACCACAAAACATGCTATTAAGAGAGGGGAGTTTGGTGTAGTTATCGAGTAAGTAGCCAATAATTCTATGTTTTTATTATTTTCTTATACTTTCGTTTAATGTATTCTAATGGTGGATTAGTAACCAATTATAAGATTGTAGTTGATGGGTTTTAATATTCTAATTTGTGACGATTCAGCGCTTGCACGGAAAATGGCTAGAAGTAACTTGCCTAGTGGGTTCGCTGAAGCTATTTATGAAGTGTCAAATGGTATGGACGCTCTAGAAGTATTAGCACATCATACTATTGACCTTGTATTATTAGATTTAACAATGCCTGTGCTGGGCGGTCTCAGCGTGTTGAGCGAAATTAAACGCCGCAAACTTGAGACTTTTGTCATTGTTATTTCAGGTGATATTCAGCCATTGATGCAAGAGAAAGTGATGTCATTGGGCGCATTAGGTTTTATTGAAAAGCCAATTAAGCGCGACGAACTTACGTCGGTTCTACAACGCTTTGGTTTCATTCTTCCCGATACTTATAAAACGCCAATTGCGGTTTAAGAATTTAAAAAATGAAAAGGGCGAGCCATAGGCTCGCCTTTTTTATTTCCGCGATTTCACCGGTACAGGTTTTTAAAAATACTGTTTAGTCAAACCAGTGGCGAGTTTTGTTGGCAAACCATACTAGCGAAAGCATAACGGGCACTTCAACTAATACACCCACCACAGTGGCAAGTGCAGCGCCGCTGTGTAAACCAAATAGTGAAATGGCTACGGCTACCGCCAACTCGAAAAAGTTCGATGTACCAATCATACATGCCGGTGCAGCTACATTGTGCGGCAGCTTCATACGCTTTGCGGCAAAGTAGGCAATAGCAAAAATACCGTAAGTTTGTATCAGCAGGGGGATCGCAATAAGCACGATATCCTGGGGCTGCGATAATATAGTTTCTGCTTGAAGGCCAAACAAAATAACAATAGTAAGCAGCAAGCCAATTACTGAAAACGGTTTAAATTTACTTACTAGCGCGTCGACCGCGTCATTTCCTGAACCTAGTTTCTGCGTGCTGTTGTTTTTGTTTTCCAAGTGGCGGCGCGTGATATAACCCGCTACCAATGGCAATACTACATAGAGGGCTACAGACAGTAGCAGCGTGTCCCACGGAACCGTGATGTCTGTTACACCCAACAGCATAGCGGTAAGCGGGGCAAAGGCAACGACCATAATCAAGTCGTTAATTGATACCTGAACTAGGGTGTAGTTAGCATCTCCTTTGGTAAGGTGGCTCCATACAAAAACCATGGCAGTACAAGGAGCGACGCCAAGTAAAATCATACCTGCAATGTATTCAGTGGCAGTTTGCGGGTCTACCCAGTCGGCAAAAATACCTTTAAAGAATAGCCAGCCTAATAGCGCCATAGTGAAAGGCTTGATAAGCCAGTTAACCACAAGGGTTAGCACCAGGCCTTTTGGCTTTTTACCCACATCTTTAATAGAGCCAAAGTCTATTTGCACCATCATTGGGTATATCATTAGCCAAATAAGTACAGCCACTACAAGGTTTACGTGTGCATATTCAAGCGCTGCAATAGACTCGAATAGGCCAGGCAAAGCATAGCCTAGGCCCACACCTGCAATAATGCAAAGGCCAACCCACACTGATAAATAACGTTCAAAGAAACCCATTTCTGCTTACCTTGTCTCAGTTTTACAACGATTTTTGATTAACACGTTTGCTTACTTCCTCTGCGCTTTCAACGCGCTCAGAGTAGCGATCAACAAGAAAGTCTTTGTTGTCGCGGGTAAGCAATGTGAATTTCACCAGTTCTTCAACTACATCCACAATGCGGTTGTAGTAAGGTGACGGCTTCATGCGACCATCGTCTTCAAATTCTAAAAACGCTTTTGCCACAGAAGACTGGTTAGGGATGGTTAGCATGCGCATCCAGCGTCCTAAAATACGCATTTGATTTACCGCATTGAATGATTGTGAACCGCCTGATACCTGCATAATGGCCAGCGTTTTGCCTTGAGTAGGGCGCACGCCACCAAGACTAAGCGGTACCCAGTCGATCATACTTTTCATAATGCCGGTCATGCTGCCGTGACGCTCAGGTGAGCACCAAATTTGACCTTCAGACCACATCATAAGCTCGCGTAGCTCCTTAACTTTCGGATGTGAATCATCTTCAGTATCTGGCTGCGGCAAACCGCGAGGGTCAAAAATTTTGGCCTCTGCGCCAAAGTATTCAAGCAAACGCGCTGACTCTTCTATAACTAGACGGCTGTAAGAGCGCTCTCTAAGCGAACCGTAAAGTAACAAAATGCGCGGCTTGTGATCTGAAAACCTTGATGCAAAGTTAGCCATAATCGGCTTGTGCATTTGCTCCATTACTGCGTTATCAGAGGGGCTTTCAGCTGTTGATATTTTCTGTTCCATTGATTTACCTTTACTCTTTACTGGGCGCCTAGTTTTGATAGCGCCTCTTTAAACGCTGTTTTATCTAAGTTTTTCTCAGCAAGCTCTGCTAATGCCGCCACACGCTTTTCAATAATATCGATGGTGTTGTTGAATGCTTCGGCTTTTTCTTGTTCGCTACCTTCTAACTTAGATGGGTCTTCTAAGCCCCAGTGCACCTTAAGTGATTTGCCGAAATAAACGGGGCATGATTCACCCGCCGCTGAATCACAAACGGTGACGACAAGATCAGCGTCATAATCTTCAAATTCATCCCATGACTGGCTTTGAAGTCCGTTTGTATCAAATCCGCGCTCTGCAAGGTATTTAAGAGAAAGAGGGTGTACTTCACCGACAGGCTGGCTGCCAGCACTACGCGCTTCTACATTACCGTTAGAAGCGTTAGTGATGGCTTCGCAAAGAATACTGCGGCAACGGTTGTGCGTACAAATGTATAAAATTTTCATATAAAAACCTTATTTAAATGGCTGACGCTATTTTGAATAGCTATCAAAAAGTTGAAAAAATATTGAAAAATAGAAAACTGGCGGCTTACCAAGATGCAATCATCACTATTGATTTGCACCACACTACGTAGGAGTTAGCAATTCTCGCAGGACAAATTCGCTAATGCCTCTTCGATGTATGCACTATTATTCGACGCCGTGTTTTTGATAACGTCTAGTGCCCAAGCAGGTAAGTCAGGATGAAGTTGGTAATACACCCATTTGCCCTTACGGGTATCGAGCACTAAACCGCATTTACGTAAATCTGCAAGGTGTCGCGAAATTTTCGGCTGGCTTAGTTGAAGCGCATCGGTGAGGTCGCACACGCATAGCTCGCCTTTTACGCTAAGCATGAGTAGCGTCTTCAAGCGAGTGTCTTCTGACAGGCATTTAAAAAATGCTAGGGGCGCTAATTGCGCGGGTTCACAACAATTCGACATAAAAATCATCACATATGAAATTTCGTATGTGATGCATCGTATATGAAATTCCGTATGTGTCAATAACGCATCTGAAATTTCATATATGTGTAATAGGAATGAAGTGGTTTAAAAGCTAACTAAGGGATCGCTTAAATTCATTGGCTTTCAGGAACGGCGGCCTCAAATGACATCGCTACTTGTTTGCCGTTTACCCCATTGTAGTGGGTGATAACTTCGTTCATAAAGGCGTACCATGTAGGGTTGGGGTGCCAAATGGCCATAAGGTCTGTTTTTGCGGTTTGTTCACTTTCACCCAGTACGTTAATTCTATAAAGGTAGGTAAAAGCAGCCCCCCGCCAATTCAGTTTACAGTGAGTGAGTACCTTGTCCTTCTTAACATCTACGCTTTGCATAAATGCCGCGTAATTTAAAAAGTTAGCCAACGTAGGAGCTTCCCAATCAACGGGCACATTAAAGTAGTCGAGGCCTAATTCTGAGGTAGTTAAAATCTCACTCGATCGATTTCCTGGGATCAAATCTATAACGTGTGTCACCCCTTCCTCTTTTAGCAAAGAAAGGTGAGAGGCATCAGGCAAGCCTGAAGAGTACATAAAGGGCGCGTTTTTTTGGTAGTTGGTGAGCGTTGCAAGTGTGGGGGTGGTATTCATTTGCACTTGGTCACTGGTTTGCGGTGTTGAATTGTCTTCATGATATGCGTTCGCATGTGCACTTAAACCTAGCCCTAAGCTAATACAGGCCGCACTAACAGCGAGACTGCGCTTAGACGTTTGAAATGATGATGTGCCTTTCAATATTTTAAGTGCTGCTGATTGGTGCTTTTTCATAATTTAGTGCTCGATGTTCACACTGGTTAGTGGTGGCGTTATTGCCATTTCTTACGTTACACATTTGATTGTGTGTTGTCCAAACGGTAAAGCCTCAGTTTTGCATTTAGCGCCCGTTGAGCTTTGATATACAGCAAAGGTCAACAGGCCCAAGATTAGCATTGATAACAGCCGTTAAATTTTGGGTTAAGCCCTCAGCTTTTTACCGCCTTAGGCTTCAAAGAAGGCGACTTATTAATAGACGACTTTGGTTTGTACTTACAGCTAAGCCAGATTGAAAAAGGAACGCCTATAAGAGCAGGTAGAATCCAACTGACAATTTGCAGTGACGGCGAGCCTTCAAATAATGCGCGTCCTCCAAAGGCAAAAAATGCGGTATATGCACCAATACCAGAGCCGATGATATGCCCAATGTGTTCAGTCACCCACGAACCTGCAACGATGTCTTTTTGATAAACATAGCGCCCAATACCAATGGCATTTAACAGCGCAATAGGGGCAAAGATACAAGTTAGCGTGATGCCGTACGTAATGCCCTGATACAACGCAATAGAAGCGACGACAAAAAGCAGTACGGGTAGCCATAGATACTCGATAGTACGCAGCTGCTCAAGATTTTGCTTCGCTTTAAGCACCGCTACGGAATGCTTTATGTTGTTCCATACCAACAGGCTTAACATCAGCAAAAAGAGATATTGACCTCTAAGGTATGCAGTGAAATATGCAACAGACTCAAAGTGCTCAGGTATTGTTGGGTAGATGACTAGTGGAAAAAACAACACCATGGTAGAACTGATAACGCCACTAATAGACGTAATTAGCATCGCTTTTATGTAGTAACCGCCAAATTGCTTGTGGGCTTTTCCGCCCTTTTTCGTAAGACTAGGCACCCAAAACAGTATAAGTGACAGAGCACCCGTTAAAATATGAAGCGTTACTATAAAGCCGTGAATTGTTTGCATCTTGCTTTCCTTTGGCAATGAACAAAATTGTAGGTTTATAGTGATAACTTCACGAGATTGACAACAGTGCCAGAAGTCATGAATTAAAAAGTGACTTCTGGCCCATGCATTGAACTGTGTTTTTTGTCAAAGTAGCGCTATAAGAACGAAAAGATATAGGTAGTCAGACACGAATGGACATCTCAGTCTCTGCTCACAAGCAGGTGAAAATGGATATAGAGCACGCCTCAGCATGTATTACTTGGTTGGTGGTAAGCTGCTCTGCGCTTTATTTTCTCATAAACCAATTCTCGTTAGTGCATTGGCGTACACTATCCGCAGCAATTATTTTTATTACACTAGCGATTTGCTTTACCGTCATTAGTAAGCATCGAATGAACAATAGCTCAAGCCTTTATATTTTGGGTCTTATGTATTTCATTGCGGTTGTTAGCCAATTGGTTGTTCCTTATGTTTACCTCGCTATTTTCGTAGTGATCTGTTGCGCCATACTCCCTTATTACATGCCGTGGAAGCAGTGCGTTACCCTTTCCATTCCAATCTCTTTACCTACCGTTATTATTCAAAGCGCAGTATGGAATGAACAGTATGCGTTGTTAACTGGAGCGCTTTTTTGGACATTCAATGTATTCGCTATGATCATGTCTAACACGGCCATTAAAGAATCGAAAGCGCGAGAAGAAGCCGATGCGCTCAATCGACAATTACTGAGTACTCAGCAGCTAATGAAGCAGGCGCTTACTCAAGATGAACGCCTGCGTATAGCGCGAAACATTCACGATGTTTTAGGGCATCATTTGACGGCGCTTACCATCAACCTTCAAGTCGCGTCGAGAAAGGCGGATTTATTAGAGAGCACTGAATCGCAAGCCATAAAGCAACACGTTGAGCAGTCCCACAGTATTGCAAAGCTTTTACTCTCTGATGTCAGAGAAGCGATATCTGACATCAGAGAAAATGCGGCTATTGATTTTTCATTAGCGGTAAACGCACTGATTAAAGACTTGCCTAGGCCGGCGGTAAATCTACACATAGACGATAATTTAACGTTAACTAACGTGCGAATTGCCGATTGCCTGTTGCGAAATATGCAGGAGGCGCTAACTAACGTGGTCCGCCATACACAGGCGCATTATTTTTCCATATCACTAACGCAACACAACGGGGCTTACAAACTACTAATGCAGGATAGTATGGTGCCGCATACTGCTGATAAGAAACTAAGTGGCGAACAGCCAAGTAGCATAAAATTTTTCGACAAAGCACCATGTAGCTATACAGAAGGCGCTTATGAAGAAGGCGTTCAAGAGGAGGCGGGGCCAAGCGGATCAGACACTTCAAGTCATGTGGTGGCTGGCAATGGGCTCAAAGGAATGCAGGAACGGGTTCATGAGCTAAATGGAACTATCAGCTGGCAACAAACCGAGCAGGGTTTTCGCATCGCAATTCACATTCCGGAGGGCGAATGAAAACACGCCTTATTTTAGTTGAAGATCAAATGCTGGTGCGAGAGGGCATTAAATCGCTTTTAGGGCTTGATGACAGTGTTGAGGTTGTTGGGGAATATGAAAACGGTCAGCAGCTTATTGACAGTGAAAACGCTTCAAATTGTGATGTGATATTGATGGATATACGCATGCCCAAATTATCGGGTATTGATACTCTACTTGCGCTAAGTGATAAGGGGGTTAATACGCCGGTGCTAATGCTTACAACGTTTGACGATCATGAGTTGGTAAATGGCGCTATGCGCGCTGGTGCAAAAGGGTACCTGCTTAAAGATGTATCGCTAGAAACCCTGGTTGACACTATTACACAAATAAAAAATGGTAAAACGCTGATTCAGCCCGCGGTAACCGAAAAAGTGTTGCAAGGCTTGAAAGGACTGAACGTAGAATTTGAGTCGTTTGAAAATCCGGAGCCCCTTTCTGAGAGGGAAGTCGACATTCTTCGGTTAGTTGCCGCAGGTTATAGCAACAAGGAAATTGCGGATGCGATGTTTAAATCTACAGGCACGATTAAGAATCAAGTTTCATCGATCATGGCCAAGCTTGGCGTAAGAGATAGAACAAGGGCCGTGCTCAAAGCGTTAGAGCAAGGGATATTATAAGAAAAGGAGAAGCAGAGCTTCTCCTGAAATGTATAGCGCTAGTACAACTTAGCTTATTTATCCATATGCACAACTGAGCGGATGCTTTCACCTTTATGCATTAAATCAAACGCTTCGTTTATTTCATCAAGGCCCATGGTATGAGTGATAAACTCTTGAAGGCCAAAATCACCGTTTAGGTATTGTTCAACAATTCCTGGTAGCTCTGAGCGACCTTTAACACCACCAAAAGCAGAACCGCGCCATACACGACCTGTTACCAACTGGAATGGAC
Source organism: Alteromonas sp. PRIM-21 (assembly GCF_027563165.1). Classification (NCBI taxonomy): domain Bacteria; kingdom Pseudomonadati; phylum Pseudomonadota; class Gammaproteobacteria; order Alteromonadales; family Alteromonadaceae; genus Alteromonas; species Alteromonas sp. PRIM-21. The sequence goes on from NZ_JADOEK010000002.1 coordinate 280,393, forward strand.
GCGTTGAAATTTCTTGTCCTGCGCCCGCAACACCAATAATCACAGATTCGCCCCAACCCTTGTGACAGCACTCAAGTGCAGAACGCATGACGTTGACGTTGCCGATACATTCAAACGAGTAGTCAACGCCGCCGTCCGTCATTTCAACAATCACTTCCTGAATAGGCTTATCGAAATTCTGTGGGTTTACCACGTCAGTTGCGCCAAGCTGTTTTGCTAGGTCAAACTTACTTTCATTAATATCGATACCAATGATGCGACCTGCGCCTGCCATACGTGCACCAATGATGGCTGATAGACCGATTCCGCCTAGTCCAAAAATAGCAACCGTGTCGCCTTCCTGTACTTTTGCAGTTTTAAGTACTGCACCCATACCCGTAGTTACACCACAACCAAGCAGGCAAACTTCGTCTAGCGGCGCATTTTTGTTTACTTTCGCTAGCGATATTTCAGGTAAAACCGTGTACTCAGAAAACGTTGAGCAGCCCATGTAATGATAAATTGGCTCACCATCTTTAGAAAAACGACTTGTGCCATCCGGCATTAGGCCTTTACCTTGCGTCTCACGCACTGCTTGGCAAAGGTTAGTTTTACCTGATTTACAGAACTTACATTCGCCGCACTCTGCTGTATAAAGAGGGATCACGTGATCACCCACTTCTACACTAGTAACGCCTTCGCCCACCATTTCAACAATACCACCACCTTCGTGGCCTAGAATTGAAGGGAATACGCCTTCAGGATCATCACCGGACAGCGTAAATGCATCAGTGTGGCATACGCCAGTTGCAACGATGCGTACAAGTACCTCACCTTTCTTAGGAAGCTCTACGTCAACTTCTTCCATTTTTAACGGCTCACCCGGGCCCCAAGCCACCGCAGCTTTTGACTTGATGTGCGTTTGACCTTCTTGCAACGAATCTTTAAACGATGTCATGTGATGACTCCTTTATCATGAATATACGATGATGCTTTATAGGCCAAAGTATAGGAGACGGATTACTAATGATAAATACGTTTTTAGTAAATCACTATTTCATATTTGTAATAATTAATTTTGCCAAATAGAATGTAATAAGAAATAAGTACTGCGTTGAAGAACGTATCGATAGCGAGTGGCAATAATGAAATATCTTGAGGGAATAGCAGAATTTTGTGCTGTGGCCGATGTTGGCAATTTTACCGGAGCTGCGAACAAGCTAGATACGTCAGTGGCGCAGATAAGCCGCAAAGTCGCATCACTTGAAAAGCAGCTAGGCGTAAAATTATTACAGCGTACAACGCGCAGCGTATCGCTTACTGAAGCGGGTACGCAGTATTTTCAGCAAGTCTTACCCGCGTTAAAAGCGCTTGAAGATGCCCAGCTATCTGTAAGCGCACTTCAAGCATCGCCGCAAGGGCTCATTAAACTTACCGCTCCCGTCGCTTTCGGCGAAGCATTCATCGCGCCTCTGCTCAATACCTTTATGCAAAAGTATTCCGGCATTAGCGTGCAATGCACCTTTTCAAACGAAAAGCTCGATATTGTAGAGCAGGGGCTCGACCTGGCCATCCGCATTGGCAAATTAGAAGACTCGACCTTAGTTGCCAAAAAGCTGGCTACCCGACATTTATTTGTATGCGGAAGTAGGGATTATTTTAAAGAGCAAGGTCAGCCTAAAAGCATAGAAGAGTTAAAAGAGCACTCGCTGCTGGTGGGGTCACAGCCCTATTGGCGTTTACTTATCGATAATAAAATTCAATCAATTCCTGTACAGGGGAGAGTACGGTATAACAGCGGGAATGCCCTATGCAGCGCTGCGATTGCTGGTTTAGGTATTGCACAACTACCTGGGTTTTACGTGCGCAAAGCACTAGCCTCAGGTCAACTAATAGAACTGTTCCCTGAGTATAAAGACAAGCAAGAGGCTATTTGGGCGGTATTTCCTTCAAACCGAAATGTCGCACCTAAAATTAGATTGCTGGTGGATTTTTTAGCTCAACACCTCATATCAGACAGCTGACATGCTTGTTTAAAAATAGTGATCGAAATACAGCGCCTGTATCTAAATATTCTTTAATAAAGGTGATATGCAGGTGATGAAGTGCACAATGATAAGGGGAAAATTCACGTACGCGGCGCCCGTGTACACAACTTAAAAAATATCAGTATCGATATACCGCGAAATGAAGTGGTGGTGTTTACCGGTGTATCTGGCTCAGGAAAATCTTCTTTGGCTTTCGGTACGCTTTACGCAGAAGCTCAGCACCGTTATTTAGATTCAATATCACCTTATGCCAGACGGTTAATCGAGCAGGTGGAAAAACCTGACGTCGACGCAATAGAAGACTTACCGCCTGCCGTGGGGCTACACCAGCGCCGGGGGGCACCTTCAGTACGTTCTTCCGTTGGCAGTATCACCACGCTTTCTAATAGTCTGCGAATGCTTTATTCCCGGGCAGGCGATTACCCCGAGGGCCACAGCATTGTATATGCAGACGGTTTTTCCCCCAACACGCCTGAAGGAGCATGTGAACACTGTGACGGTATTGGAAAAGTTTTTGACACACAAGCGCATCGCCTTGTTCCCGACGACAGCCTCACTATACGTGAGGGCGCTGTGGCAGCGTGGCCTGGCGCTTGGCAGGGCAAAAATCTTGTAAGGGTACTGTTATCGTTAGGTATAGATGTTGATATTCCATGGCGTGAACTACCTCAAAAAACGCGTGACTGGATTTTATTCACTGATGAAATGCCTCAGTTACCCGTCTATCGAAACTATAATTTAGCGCAAACCCGAAAAGCACAACAAGAAGGTGAATCTGCCAGCTACAATGGCAAGTTTATCAGCGCGCGGCGTCATGTGCTCGATACTTTCAAAACGTCTCAAAAAGAGAAAATGAAGCAGCGAATTGCTCCCTTCATATCTGTTGAAGCATGTCCGGTTTGCAGTGGAAAAAAGCTCAAGCAAAATGCGCTAGCAGTGAAAGTTGACGGTTTAGATATTATTGATTTTTCAAGGCTGCCACTACAGCAAGTTCACGAAAAGCTTCAGGCGTTAAGAAATTCAGTTGACGGCGATACGTCGGAGCGTGGTCAGGTAATACGCAATATTACGGGCGACATTATTGAAAGGGTGAAACCCATAATAGCGCTTGGGCTTCATTACCTGTCATTAGATAGAAGTACAACAAGTATCTCAGTAGGCGAACTACAGCGATTACGTCTGGCAACTCAGCTTAAATCAAACTTATTTGGCGTTGTCTTTGTGATGGATGAACCCTCATCAGGTCTTCACCCTCGCGACGTAGAAGGGCTTATTCGCGCGCTTCACAATATTACCGAAACGGGAAATTCACTGCTTGTTGTCGAGCACAATCCTTACGTTATCAAAGGCGCTGACTGGGTTGTAGACGTAGGTCCGAGAGCTGGAGTGAACGGCGGTGAGCTTGTTTACAGTGGGCCGGTTAAGAAGCTGGCAAGCATAAAAAACTCCCCAACGGCAGACTATGTTTTTAACAATAAAGCCCTAAGCCAGCGTATCAAACGTAATTCGTCAGGGGTATTACGGTTAAAAGACGTGTCTAGAAATAATGTCAGCCATGTTGATATTGATATTCCTCTTGGTGTGATGACCTGCGTCACAGGCGTTTCGGGCTCTGGAAAGTCGAGTTTGATTAGCCAAGCATTGGTTGAGTTGGTCAAAGATGGTTTAAGTACAACCGAGAAAGAAGGAAAGCGAGCGCAAGAAACAAGAGAAACGAAGGAACTGCTTACTGATGCCAATTCGCTTCTTGCTCATGACGCTTTTTCTAATGAAAGTGAGCTGCAGCAAGGCCGCATTGAAAGCGGGCTTGAAGAGTTAAGCCGTATAGTTGTGGTAGATCAGTCTCCCATCGGCAGGACACCTCGTTCAACATTGGCAACCTATACCGGTATATTTGATCAAATCAGAAGTTTATTTGCTTCAACCGAAGCAGCAAAATCCCGTGGGTACGATGCGGGTCATTTTTCGTTTAACGTCGCAAAAGGGCGATGCCCACATTGTGAAGGTTTGGGTGTGGTATCGGTAGAACTACTGTTTATGCCGAGTGTTTATTCCCCCTGTACCGTTTGCAACGGTAAGCGTTTTAACGAAAACGTACTGGAAGTCGGTTACAACGAACACTCTATTGCTGATGTACTATCGCTTACGGTTGAAGAAGCGCTATCTGTATTTGATAGTAATCAAGTCATTACGCGGGGGCTTCAAATACTAATGAATGTAGGGCTTGGCTATTTAACCCTGGGGCAAAGTGCTACTGAATTATCAGGCGGCGAGGCGCAGCGCATTAAATTAGCGTCAGAACTTAAACGTGCTCAAAATGCTAATACCCTTTATGTGCTCGATGAACCTACAACAGGTTTACACCTTTCAGACACCTCGCTACTTATGCAGCATTTAACCACACTAGTTGAAGCGGGGAATACGGTGGTGATGGTTGAGCACAATATGCAGGTGGCTGGGGCTTGCGATCACATTATAGATATGGGGCCAGGCGCAGGTGATGAGGGAGGAGAAATCGTTGCAGAAGGTAGCCCAGAGGAGGTTGCTGAGGTCCAACAAAGTGCAACAGCCCCATTTTTAAAGGCGAGTTTGGCCTAAAGAAAGGTTTTCACTGGATGAGTTCTGTTTTAATGATCTTAGAAATAAGCAGGTTTTAAAGCTATCAGAGTACTAGTAAGTCGACTAAGAAACAGCTTGAACTCGTATTTGTACCTTAAAAAGAAATATTAATTAAAGAGTGTTTCATATTTTGCAATACAGTGTGGTGAAAACTGCGGTTGACTTATAGACGTCTATACGGCAAATTGCTTGTATGAAAAAGATTCTACTTACTCGCACCACCATTATGTTAATTACCACCTTAACAAGGGCGGTCGCTGACTAGTGCAAGTAAGCAAAAGACAACGAAAGCCCGCCTAACACAGAGCGGGCTTTTTTTTACACACGTTTTAGCATGCGTAACCTTAAGGAGCAGCATATGAAAGTCTTAAAGTTTGGGGGTTCTTCTCTAGCCGATGCACCGCGATACATGCGCGTTATGGAAATTAGCACGGCAACCCACCAAACCGACGGTGCTGCGGTTGTACTTTCTGCCCCCAAAGGGGTGACGAACGCGCTTTCACTACTTTGTGAACAAGCAGCCGCGGGTGAAGATTTCCAGCCATTATTTGATAAGTTGAACGACACGGTTACCGGCATTGCCAATGACCTAAACGATGAGTTCGACGGGTTTGAGCACGCAAGCGTGGTGGAATTTATCAATAGTCACTTATCAGTATTAAAACAGCATCTTGAAGGCATTAAGCTGCTCGGCGTTGCGCCAGATAATGTTGCTGCTGGTATTCTTAGCATTGGCGAATACATCTCGGTGACGCTTTTTAGCGCTATGCTATCGGCTAAAGGGATCGCAAATCGCGTTATCGACCCAGTTAAATATGTACTTGCCGAGGGCGATTACCTAGACAGTATTGCCGACGTATCGCTAAGTAAAGCACGTTTTACAGATGTACCTACTGATGGCAGTGAGTTTTTGGTTATGCCTGGTTTTGTCGCTGTTAATGAAGCAGGCGAAAAAGTAACCCTAGGACGTAACGGCTCTGACTATTCAGCAGCTATCTTGGCGGCCTGTATCGACGCAAGCTGCTGTGAAATTTGGACTGACGTAGACGGTGTCTACAACGCTGATCCAAATCAAGTTGAAGGCGCGGTACTGCTTGATAAGCTTACTTATCAAGAAGCGATGGAGTTGTCTTACTTCGGCGCAAAAGTGCTTCACCCCAAAACTATTGGGCCTATCGCTCAGCACCACATTCCTTGCTTAATCAGAAATACGTTAAACCCGGCAGCGCCTGGTACGCTAATCAGTAATGAAAAAAGCGAAGTGTGGACGTCGGTTAAAGGTATTTCACAGCTTGATAATGTCACTATGTTCAACGTGGCCGGCCCAGGCCTTAAAGGCATGGTGGGTATGGCGAGTCGTGTGTTTGAGGTGATGTCTAACGCTAATATTTCAATTAGCCTTATTACTCAGTCATCTTCGGAATACTCAATTAGTTTCTGCATTCAAAGCAAAGACGCCAGCCGTGCATTAACGCTACTTGAAGATGCATTTGCGCTAGAACTACAAAACCAGCTGCTGGACCCTATTGAAGTGCGTCACGACTTGGCCATTGTTACTTTGGTTGGTGACGGTATGCGTCAAACTAAAGGCTTGGCAGCGCGCTTCTTTAACTCGCTTGCTCAAGCGCGAGTAAACAATGTTGCTATCGCACAGGGCTCTTCAGAGCGTTCTATTTCCACCGTAATCGAAAGTAAGCGTGCTAAGAAAGCAGTAAAGGTTATTCACCAGAATTTTTTCTCTGATCGCCATACCATAGACGTATTTCTAGTAGGGTGTGGCAATGTAGGAACCGAACTGCTTGGCCAAATTCAAAAGCAGCAGCCAGCACTTTTAAAACGCAATATTCAACTGCGCGTTTATGGTATAGCCAATAGCCGTAAATTGCTGTTGAACAGCCAAGGTATTGATTTGAGCAGCGATTGGAATGCGGCACTTGATTCTGCAAGTGAAGGCTTGAGTGTAGAGCGTCTGCATCAGTTTGCGAACGATAACAGTTTGGTCAACCCGGTCATTGTTGATTGTACTAGCCATGAAGCCATCGCTAATCAGTACGTCGATATGATGGAAAGCGGCTTTCACGTAGTAACGCCTAACAAAAAGGCGAATACTTCCGCTATGGCTTATTATCGTAAGCTGCGTAAAACGGCACTTACTACAAATCGTCAGTACCTTTATGAGACGACAGTAGGTGCGGGTCTTCCTGTTATCGACAACCTACAAAAACTGTTCAGCGCAGGTGATGTGCTGCATCGTTTTGAAGGTATTCTTTCAGGCAGTTTATCTTACGTATTCGGTAAGCTTGAAGAAGGAATGAGTTTGTCTCAAGCTACACAAACTGCCAAAGATAATGGTTTTACCGAGCCAGATTCTCGCGACGATTTAAGCGGTATGGACGTAGCGCGTAAGTTACTTATTATGGCCCGTGAAGCCGATTTAGAGCTTGAGCTTTCTGATATAGAAATTGAGTCAGTGCTGCCTGCGGGATTTGCAGAAGACTGTTCTATCGACGAATTTATGCAGCAGCTACCTGAGTTAGATGCTGCGATGAATGAAAAAGTTGAGGCGGCTAAAGCGGAAGGCAAAGTGCTTCGCTATATTGGCAGCATTGAAGATGGAAAGTGCAAAGTTAGTGTACAGGCCGTACCTGCTAGCAATCCGCTTTCTCAGGTGAAAGACGGCGAGAATGCGCTGGCGATTAATAGCGACTACTACAGCCCAATTCCTTACGTAATCAGAGGATACGGTGCAGGTGGTACGGTTACCGCGGCAGGGGTATTTGCCGACATTTTACGTACTATGCCGTGGAAACAGATGGCTCATTAATGGCTAATTTAGTTAGCTATGTGCAAGCGAAGTAAGAGAAATTATATGAAAGCATTCAAGGCCTTTGCGCCGGCATCAATTGGAAATGTAAGCTTAGGCTTCGACGTACTTGGCGCGGCGCTTGCGCCAGTAGACGGCACCAAGCTAGGTGACGAGGTAGAAATAAAAGCGGCTGAATCATTTTCATTGGAAACAGTGGGTCGCTTTGCCCACAAACTTCCGGGTGATGCAGATAGCAATATTGTCACTAAGTGCTACCACTATTTTTGTGAGCAGATGGAAAAAGCGGGAAAGCTAACGTCTCCTGTTGCACTAACGCTACATAAAAACCTACCTATTGGTAGTGGTCTAGGTTCAAGCGCAAGTTCTATTGTGGCAGCGTTTTCGGCACTCAATGCTTACTTCGATACGCCATTTGATGAAGATACGCTACTTATTATGATGGGTGAGCTAGAAGGTCAAATAAGCGGTAGTATTCACTACGATAACGTTGCGCCATGTTACTTAGGTGGTATGACTTTGATGACAGGTAGCGACGCGCCGGTCACACTGTCTTTACCTCTTAACGATGACTGGTACTATGCAGTGTGCTATTCGGGGATTAGCGTATCGACGGCGGCAGCGCGTGACATCTTGCCTAAGCAGGTGGATATGTCGACGGCGCTTACCTTTGGCCGACAACTTGGCGTGTTTGTTCATGCCTTACACGCGGGTAACTTTGACTTGGCGGCGTCGGTAATGAAAGATGTTATTGCCGAGCCTTACAGAAAATCGCTACTGCCAGGTTTTGATGAAGCTCGCGCGTTTAGCGAGCAAGCCGGAGCATTAGCTTTTGGTATTTCGGGCTCGGGGCCCACGGTGTTTGCTGTATGTCCAAGCAAGGCGCAAGCGGAAGAAGTCGCAGCATATTTAACCGCGAACTACATTCAAAACGAAGATGGCTTTAGCCATGTGTGCCAAATACCAAGCCAAGGTACTATTATTTCTTAAAAGACATGATTTCTTAAAGGCATATGATTTCGCAAAGGTACATGACTTCTTAAAAGCACATGATTTCTTAAAGTCATAGTAATTTATAAAAGCACTGTGATTTTTTAAAAGATTAAAAGGGCAATCTATCTGCCCAACTATAAAGGTAACAGCAAGTGGAATTGGTAAATTTAAAAGATTCATCGGACACAGCAAATTTTGCCGAAGCCGTTAAGCGGGGCTTAGGTAAAAACCAGGGGCTTTATTTTCCAGAGCATATTCCCACTCTAGATAATATTGACGAACTGTTAGAAAAACCGTTTGTCGAGCGAAGTATTGACGTGCTTCGCGCACTTATTGGCGATGAGCTGAATAACGGCGAGTTAGAAGAGATTGTTCAAACCGCGTTTGCGTTTGGTGCGCCGGTTGAGCAGGTTAATGATAATGTCTACAGCCTAGAGTTATTCCACGGTCCAACGCTAGCGTTTAAAGATTTCGGCGGCCGTTTCATGGCGCAAACGCTTTCACGCATCAGCGAAGGCAAGCCAATAACTATTTTAACCGCAACATCAGGTGATACAGGGGCCGCGGTTGCTCACGCGTTTCATGGTATCGATAACATCAACGTGGTTATCTTGTTCCCGAAAGGAAAGATTAGCGCGCTGCAAGAAAAGTTATTCACCACGCTAGGCGGCAATATTCATACTGTTGCAGTAGAGTCTGACTTTGATGCATGCCAATCCTTGGTTAAAACAGCATTTGACGATCCTGATGTACGCGAGGGGCTTCACTTAAACTCAGCAAACTCAATTAATATCAGCCGTTTGTTGGCGCAAGTGTGTTACTACTTTGAAGCGGTAAGTCAGCTGCCTAAAGAGAAGCGCGAACAGCTTGTTATTTCAGTACCTAGCGGTAACTTTGGTAACCTGACTGCTGGTATGATTGCTAAATCCTTAGGTCTACCTATTAAGCGTTTTATCGCGGCAACTAACCTAAACGACACTGTGCCTCGCTACCTTAAAACAGGTGAGTGGGACCCTAAAGCGACTGTGGCAACCATGTCTAACGCGATGGATGTTAGTCAGCCAAATAACTGGCCTCGTATTGAGGCGCTTATAGAGCGTGGTTACATCGACAAGTCGTGTCTTAAAGGTGAAATGGTAGACGAAGAGTATACCCAGCTTGCAATGCGTCAATTAGCCCAACAAGGCTATACCAGCGAGCCTCATGCCGCTATTGCCTATCGCGCGGTAAGCCATGACTTAGAAGACGGTGAAATAGGTTTGTTCTTAGGAACGGCACACCCAGCTAAGTTCAGAGAGACGGTAGAAAACGTATTAGGTAATCCTATTAGTCTACCTAAAGCGTTGGCCGACGTAGCGGGAGAAGACAGCTTAGCGGTTGACTTACCCGCGTCTTACGATGCACTTAAACAGCACATGATGGACTTACTTAAGTAATGTCATCATCGGAGTTGACTTGGCAAAGCACGCTAGGTGATGAAAAGCAAAAAGACTATTTTGTTGAATTGCTTGAGCGGGTGAAAAACGCTCGTGAAGCGGGTAGTGTTATTTACCCGCCTCAGTCTGACGTATTTAATGCATTTAAATACACCCCGCTTGATAAGGTTAAAGTCGTGATCTTGGGGCAAGATCCCTATCACGGACCTAATCAGGCACACGGGCTATGTTTTTCAGTAAAAGCGGGCGTTAAGACACCTCCATCTCTGAAAAACATGTACAAAGAATTGTCAGCCGATATAGACGGTTTTAGCGAGCCTAAACATGGTACGCTTACGTCTTGGGCAGAACAAGGCGTACTCTTACTTAACACCGTGCTAACGGTGGAGCAAGGGAAAGCGCATAGCCATGCTAAATGGGGATGGGAAACCTTCACCGACAAGGTTATCGATGTGGTCAATACGCACTGCCACAACGTTGTATTTCTTTTGTGGGGAAGTCACGCGCAAAAAAAAGGTAAGCACATAGACCGTGAAAAACACCACGTTTTACATGCACCTCATCCATCTCCGCTTTCAGCGCACAGAGGCTTTTTAGGTTGTAAACACTTCAGCCAAACCAACCAATATCTGGTCGACAAAGGTAAAACGCCGATCACCTGGCAGGTATAGCGTTAGCTTTTGCGCTAAGCATTTACACCATGCTAGAAAGTAAAAAGGCCGCCTGTGTCACAGGCGGCCTTAAATTTATCTTTCCAGTGTTTCTAGCTCGTACTCGAAACCACAGTCGAGTTCGGCCAGTTCTTTTTCTAATTTGTAGCGATCTTGTAGCGCTTCGATTTCTCTCCACTTACGTTTTTTACTTTTGGTTTTTGCTGGGCTTGCTTCGATGTCTAACATGGCAAATAGATCTGATTTATCCACTGGGATCTCCTTTTTATACCACTACAACTAATACAGAGTTTTTTGTTTTTAATTCCCTCTGTACAATTTTGTATCACAGCCGCCACTAAAATAAAATAGTTTAATTTACCTTTTATTAACAAATTGTGACGATATGATGACAAGGGCAAGGAAAGTTCAGTGTGTTCAAAGCGTAAACAAAAACTGTATCTAATTGAATCTATTTGTTTTATTAGTAATCAAAAATACAGCGCTACGGATATCAAAAATGTCTGTCGTATGCTTGATAAGCACCGCAACAAAAAACGGCTAGCTTCCGAAAAAGCTAGCCGTTCAGTTTGTTATTTGCACCAGGTGGGTGATTTTAAATCACCTCGCATTCCTTATTTTGGTGCATTCGCTGCTCTGAATTTAGCAATCAATTGTTGTGTTGAAGCGTCGAAATTATCTTTGTCTGCTTCGCCTTGAATGCCAGCAAGTACTTGGTTTCCTAGTACTTTACCTAACTCTACGCCCCATTGGTCGAATGAGTTAAGGTTCCAGATAACACCCTGAACGAATACCTTATGCTCATACATTGCAACCAGCGCGCCAAGTGTTTTAGGTGTAAGGCTATCGAATAAGAAAGTGTTGCTAGGCTTATTACCAGGCATGGTCTTATGGGCAGCTAAACGCTTGCGTTCTGCGTCGTCTAGGCCTTTACCGTCTAGATCTGCATAACATTCTTCAAAAGTTTTACCCTGCATTAGTGCTTGTGTTTGACCAAAGCAGTTAGACGCGAGCATAGCGTGATGCGTGTCGTCTTGGTTAGGAACGTTAAGTGGCAGCATGAAGTCTGCTGGTATCACGCCAGAGCCTTGGTGAATAAGCTGGTGGAAGCTGTGCTGACCGTTTGTTCCTTCGCTACCCCATATAATAGGACCAGTAGGATAGTCTACATTTTCACCTTCTTGCGTGACTTCCTTACCATTACTTTCCATATCTAACTGCTGTACATAAGCAGGTAAACCGCGAAGATAGTGGTAATAAGGCAGTAGTACATGAGATTGTGCATCGAAGAAGTTTCTGTACCATACGCCTAACAACGCAAGCAATACAGGCATGTTTTCTTCAAGCGGGGCCGTCGTGAAATGTGTATCCATTTCAAATGCACCTTCAAGCAAGCCTTTAAAGTTTTCAAAGCCAAGAGCAAGTGAAATAGGCAGGCCGATAGCTGACCATAGCGAGTAACGACCGCCAACCCAATCCCACATAGGGAAAATGTTGTCGGCGCTGATACCAAATTCGGTCGCTGCCTTAACGTTTGAAGATACTGCTACAAAGTGCTTAGCGATATCTTCTTGTGTACCGCCAGACCTTAAGAACCAGTCTTTAGCCGTTAGCGTGTTCTGCAGCGTCTCTTGGGTAGAGAAAGACTTTGATGACATTACCACCAAGGTCTCTTCAAAATCTACGCTAGATAGCACATCGTGAATGTGGCAACCATCAACGTTGGCAACGAAGTGAACCTTAACCGCTTCAACCGTGTGCGGTTTTAACGCCTCGGTCATGATTTTAGGGCCAAGGAACGAACCACCAATACCAATCGCTACAATGTGCTTGATAGGTTTGCCTGTATAGCCTTTGTGTTCACCATTGTGGATTGAGGCAGTAAAGGTTTCAATTTTTTCAAGGGTGGCGTGTACTTCAGGCATGACGTCTTCGCCGTCTACCACTACTTTACGGTCAGAGAAGTTACGAAGTGCGGTGTGAAGCACAGCACGACCTTCTGTTGAGTTAATTTGCTCACCAGAAAACATTGCGTCGCGCAGGGGCTCTAATTTACAAGCACGAGCTAGGTCAAAAAGCCCTTTAAGCGCATCGTCATTTACACGGTTTTTTGAGTAATCAAGAAAGATACCGCAGGCTTCAAGCTGCATCTTTTCTGCGCGATTTGCATCTTGTGCAAACCAGTCGCGCATATGGGCATCTTTCACCGCTGATGCAAGTTCAGACAGCTTTTTCCATTCGGGAAGAGAAGTTAAAACACTCATTGTCCAGTCAGTTCCTTATGCACTTAGTTTTTCGCGAAGCATGGTTTCAAGCTTCTCTTGGTCAGCTGCGAAGTTGCGAATGCCTTCAGATAGCTTTTCCGTTGCCATCGCATCTTCGTTCATTGCCCAGCGGAACTCACTTTCTGTTAGACGGTCGCCTGGCGTTTTTGTCGCGCCATTGTCTTTAAGCTTAACTTCTAGTTCACCTGGCTCGTTGGCTAGTTCTTCAAGTAGTGCAGGGCTGATAGTTAAGCGGTCACAGCCAGCTAGTGCCTGAATTTCGCCAATGTTGCGGAAGCTTGCGCCCATTACAACCGTGTTGTAGCCGTGCTCTTTGTAGTAGTTATAAATTTTGGTCACTGACACCACGCCTGGATCTTCATCTGGAGCGTAAGACTCAGTGCCAGTCGCTTTTTTGTACCAGTCTAGAATACGGCCTACAAATGGAGAGATAAGGTAAACGCCTGCCTCTGCACATGCTTGCGCTTGGGCGAAACTAAATAGCAGGGTTAGGTTGCACTGAATACCTTTTTTCTCTAGTGCTTCAGCAGCTTGAATACCTTCCCACGTAGACGCAATTTTAATAAGAATGCGTGACTTATCGATACCTGCATCTTCGTATAATTGTACCAAACGCTCTGCTTTTTCAATCGTTGCGGCAGTATCAAACGATAGGCGGGCGTCAACTTCTGTTGAAATACGGCCTGGGATGGTTGCAGAAATTTCTTTACCAATGGCTACTGCTAACTTGTCAGAGGCATCAGTTAACTGCTGGTCAGCATCGTTTGACTGAAGTTTTGCCCACGCTACAGCGTCATCGATTAGGCTTGCATACTGAGGAAGACCTGCTGCTTTTAGCAGTAGCGACGGGTTGGTAGTAGCGTCAACCGGCTGATATTTTTTGATGGCATCGATGTCGCCGGTATCGGCAACTACGGTAGTGATATCACGTAATGAAGCTAACTGATTGCTCATAATTCTCTCTGTACTTTATCAATAATAAATTTGGACAACTCGCTAGAATAGCCAGTTGAATAAAACGATACGCTTGCGCGTTTTTGTAGGATATTGCGCTTGCGTTTTCTCTTTGTTTACTTAGCTTGTAAAAAAACAAACTAAGCTAAGTCGAAAATAGCGCTTTGGTTTTCAAGAGGCACCCATAAGCCGTGCATCAAGGTTATTGTTTGAATATTTTTTGTAATGCTATTTATATCAAACCCGTGTGACAATTCATACATTGAATAATGACAAATTCGCTAATCGGATTTCTCTGTTAAGCCAATTTGTGTCTTTCTTATGCCATTTTGCTTTTTAATAGGTATCAGGTGGTACAATAGTGATGTAAAAATTTAAGGAGTCGAAATGTTAGTTGTAGTATCCCCAGCAAAAAACCTAGATTTTGAAAGTGAAGTTCCAGTAAGTCAGTTTACTCAGCCCGAGATGCTTGAAGACACTGAACGTTTGATGGAAGTGTGCCGCACTTTATCTCCGGCAGACTTATCATCGCTAATGAAAATAAGCGATAAACTGGCAACCTTAAATGCTAACCGTTTTGCTGAGTTTTCTACACCGTTCACACCAGAGAATGCGCGTCAGGCAATGTATGCATTTAACGGTGATGTCTATACTGGGCTTGATGCTTATTCGCTAGACAGCGACACCGTAGAATACGCACAAAAACATCTTCGTATTTTGTCTGGTCTATATGGACTGCTAAGACCACTAGATTTAATGCAGGCCTATCGTCTAGAAATGGGGACTAAACTGGCTAACCCTGAGGGTAAAGACTTGTACGCGTTTTGGGATGACCGCATTACCTACGTCTTAAATAAGGCGTTGGAAGCGCAGGGGGATAACGTATTAATTAACCTTGCGTCCAATGAATACTTTAAAGCAGTAAAGAAGAAGTCTTTAGACGGCATGATCATTACGCCAACTTTCAAAGATTGCAAAAATGGTCAGTATAAAATTATCAGCTTTTTCGCAAAGAAAGCCCGCGGCTTAATGGCGCGCTACATTCTTGAAAATCGTGTTGAAGACGTAGAAGGCTTGAAAAACTTCGATGTAGACGGCTATCAATTTAGCGAAGAGCAAAGCTCATCAACAGAATTGGTATTTCTGCGTAATCAAGAAAGTTAACAGCTTTTTCGGTAAATATAACTGATAGTTGAACGGGGCTCAGCAGCTTCACTCTGGGTCAGCTACAGAATCTTCACCTTCGATACATAGCCATCGCATTTGCGCGATGGCTATTCTATATCTGGGTTTAATCACACGCTTGCAATAGTTGAAGTCAAATCTTTTCACTTCTTTGTAAGAAAAACGAATCGCCGTAACACGGCAAGATTAGCTATCATACTAACTGCTGCATGCTACACTATAAACAGTACTTTTCAGCCACAAAGTAAGGCAAAAACTTGAGCATATTAGTTCGTAATCTACCCAAATCATTCACCCAAGAAAATCTTGAAGAGTTGTTTTTTGAGTTTGGCACTATAACGTCATGCGACTTAGTGATGGATGATAACTCGGGTTTATCTAAAGGCTTCGGCTTCGTTGAAATGAGTTCCCAAGAATAAACCGACAAAGCCATTGAAACGCTTAACGCCAAAGTTATCGAAGGTAAAAAGATTCGTGTTAAGTGGTCAAATCAAGAGAAGAAGCAAGCAGCAATAGACGATGCTCCCGCGCCTAAAAGAGACATCCCCGAAGATGTATGGGGAATTGCTTCTCGTAATAATTCTGAAATTGAAAATGATGCCGAGCAATAGCTAGGGAAACGTAATTGACTAGCGCCGACCACGAAGGTTGTCAGCGCTAGACATTCATTTAACCAGATACGGTTGCTGTCTTTACTTGGGTATTGCGTGTAGTCATAACAATAGCTAGCCATACCAACACACCACCTCCGGCTAACGCTAAACCTACCCAGCCCGTGGATGTATAACCAAATCCTGCTGAAAGAGCCATACCTGCCAACCACGGGCCTAGCGCATTAGCGGTATTGAATGCTGCATGATTCATAGCACCCGCTAAGGTTTGTGCTTCGCCAGCTACATCCATTAAACGAGTTTGAAGTGGTACTACCATACCGCCGCCTATACCAATGAAAAACAGTGAGGCCGCCATCAGGTACGGGTTGCCCATAGACGCGGCGTAAGCCGCTGCAGATAAACCTAGTAGAACTTGAAAGACGATAGCTGAGGTTAGAAGCCTGCCTTCAGAATAGCGCCCAGCAATAATGTTGCCCAGGGTTACGCCGATGCCGTAAATAAGCAGGGTTGCTGAAATTCCCCATTCAGGTGCTGAAGTCGTGTTTAAGTATGAGGCGCTGAAATAAGAGTACACAGAGAACATTCCACCAAAACCTATAGCGCCCATAAGTAGAACTAGCAGCACATCTTTGTTTTTTAGCGCTTTAAGCTCAGTTAACGGTTTGGCATCCGGGTTTGGCCCGCGATACGGTGCCGTTTTCCACACCATTAATGCGGTGACTAAGGCAAAGGCTGAAATAATAAAGAAGCCTGTTCTCCATCCGAACATTTGACCTATACCACTAATGGAAGGCACACCAATAATATTGGCAATAGCTAAGCCTAAAATGACATTACTGACAGCTTGCGCCCGTTTATTCTTACCGGCAATGTCAGCAGCAAAAAGCATGGCAATACCGAAGTAAGCACCATGTGGAAGCCCTGCAATAAAACGGGCTATATTCATTGTCCATTCTGACCATGCTAGTGCTGTTAGCAAATTCCCCCCAGCATAAAATACCATCATTGAGATAAGCATGGTGCGCCTGGCAAGGCGAGAAAAGAAAATAGTGATAAGCGGCGCGCCTACTACAACGCCAATGGCATAGGCACTAATCGCATGGCCAGCAACGTTTTCAGTTATACCAAAATCTTCAGCGAAGTAGGGTAGTAAGCCCATAGCAGCGAATTCGCTGCAACCTATTACAAAAGTACCGAAAGCTAGCCAGAATGTAATAGTCGCTAGTGAATATTCTCCCGCCGCTAATTGTTCTTCCGAACGGGCTCCCTTATACGCTGCCTGAGTAGAAGTGATATCGTCAGTTTGATTCGCCATAAACTATCTGTGTTCCTTCATATCGTACCATTCAGTCGCTTGCTTGCTGCTTGAGCACGGCGCACTTGCACAAGGTTAAAATACAAAAACCGGCAACTGGTATGTTTGCCGGCTTTCTATTTTTAAAAGCTATTACTTTGGCTATTCAAAAAAGGCCAAAAGCCTCAAGCTTGTGCTACGTTCATTCATTAATAAGCTGAGATCTTAGCAGCGAATGATCCTTTAGTAACGGTAGCTGATAAGATTTCTTAATCTTTTCAGCGCTTTAAATGTAGTGTGTTTGTTAATGATTTGATTCACGTTATTTTCTCAGTAATGCACATGAGTGCTAACTCAATACTAAAGTGATTGTTTTCTGAGCGTTAAAGCTCGCAACATCTGCCGTTTTTACTCAAGTAACTATTAACATTTTATGCAGGGCTAGCTGGCATAGCCGGTTTTATCTTTTAACGATTATTCGTGTCAAAAAACAAATTTCTTGACTTTACTTCGTTCTATATATAGAACGTTCTGTAAATGGAACAAATTGGTTTGGCGGCGAGTGAATCAATCTACCCTCAATATTCTAGGTAGGCATCTGCAGAAACTTAGGCAGGATAAAGGTGTCTCTCTGTCTCAATTAGCCGCAGGTGCAGGGATTGCAAAATCTAACCTCTCTAGGCTAGAGCAGGGCAATGGCAATCCGACGTTAGATACTATTTGGCGATTGGCCAAACAACTAGACGTGCCCTTTGGTCAGCTTGTTCAGCCCCTTAGCACAAGTGTAGGAGAGAATGGGGTGGAAGTGCGACTCATTGAACAAGGACAGGGTATACCTAATGTTGATGCTTACTGGATGTCGGTCGCACCTAATACATTGCGAGAAGCCGAGTCACACGCGGCTGGAACAAAGGAAACCATTACAGTAATAAGCGGTTCGTTAGAAGCTGGAAATATTGGCAGTACTCAACTCTTGCTCCCCGGCCAAACTACCGACTTTAGGGCTGATTTACCTCACGTCTACAAAACTCAAGATGACTGGGCAACCTGTCTTATCACTATCGTTTATCACAAAGAGGCAATGGAATGAGCCAAATTTCTTCAAAAAGTGGGCTTAAGCAGGGGATCATAGATGGATTACCTTTGTTAGGCGGGTATATTCCAGTTGCTATTTCATTCGGCGTTATCGCTATTCAAGCTGGCTTTTCTACGTTGGAAGCAACACTCATTTCTGTGTTCATTTACGCCGGCGCGTCGCAATTTCTTTTAGTTGCCATGGTGGCTTCAGGTGCTCCCCTATGGTTAGCGGTGTGTATGACATTACTAGTCAACATACGCCATGTGGTTTACGCGCCTAACTTAGTCCCTTATTTACCACAAAGTAGGGCGTGGCCCTACTTAATGCATGGTCTTACCGATCAAATTTTTGCGCTAGCCCATACACGTTTACCCTCTATGGAAGACGCAAAGAAAGTTGATTGGTTTAAAGGTGTTTCCATGGTGGCGTGGTTTAGTTGGATTCTGGGGACTGCACTGGGCGGGTTAGCTGGAGATTCGCTTACACAGAAATGGCCTGTCTTAGATAGTGTAATGCCGTTTGCCTTACCAGCTTTGTTTCTCGTTCTTTTAGCGCCAAAGTTCACCAGTAAACAATGGGTGGTTACCTTATTGGTCACTATCTCTATCGCCCTTTTCATTGCACTTAGTAGTTTTAAAAATGCGGCTATTCCTTTAGCTGCACTGTTTGGGGCGCTTACATTTTATGTTCTTACTTCCCATGTCGGAAGGAAACCGTCTCATGCAAACTGATATATGGGTGGCAATTATCGTAGCTGCTATAGGCACCTATGCATTACGGGTTGCACCATTGTTATGGACACAGCGTCATTTCAATAAACACAAAGCCAACAATTCCGAAGCGCGCTTGCCTACCTGGTTGAGCGTGTTGGGACCATTAATGATAGCCGCTATGTTGGGAGCTTCTCTTGTTCCTAAAGTGCCATCACCGTCTAGTTGGATAGCCACTGGTGTTGCAACAGCCATAACAATACTCGTTTGGCGTAAAACCAGAACATTGGGCCTACCCGTCTTTTTGGGCGTCGCCGTTTTTGGCGTAATATATTGGTGCGCTTTACATTTTCTATAGATATAACGCAGGTTAAGTGAAAAAGTTAAATGATAGTTAGCCTTTTACGCTTTTCGTACCCTCTAACAAGGCTTCTGAGCAGTGCTCGCCATGTAGCACCGAAATGTCGCCTGTTGTTTCCAGGACTACAGCCCTAACTTCATCCAGATTCAATACGTTAGCTTCCCGTAGCTTGGCTAACAGATCACTGCGTGCCACTCGGGTTTCTTCAAGGGCACCATCAATAATTTCGCCATTTCTCATTAGAACAACCGGCGTGTTTTGCATTATCGCTTCAATCTTATCGGATTTTCTACGAAGCTTGGCGGTGATCGACTGCACGATAAACAAGGCTGCCATTGCTATCATGGCTTGAATGAAAGCAATCCAATTAGTTGTTTGTGATGCACTGGCGAGCAATGAACCCACTGCTACCGTCATAACAAAGTCGAAGTTTGTCATCTTCGAAAAAGAACGTAAGCCGTTAATACGAACCAGTAATACTACCCATACCATTGCCATCGAGGTAAGAAAAAGACCTCTACATATCAAATCAAGCGTTGGGCTAGCGCTAAACATACACATCTCCTAATATTGCTATGGCATCAATATCCATTTGTTTACATAGAATATTAACAATACGCAGAGCTGAAGCGTTGAGATTTATGCTTAGCCAAACTCGCTATATACTATTTTATTTTCCCATGGCTTTGTCGCCCCAAATTTCTTTTAAGCGCTGGTCGCGACCACAGTTCCAACGGTAGAATTTATAGCGAACAGGACTCTTCTTATAGAAATCTTGGTGACCTATTTCATCACCTTTAATTGGATAAAAAGTAGAGGCGTCAAGTATTGGCGTCACCACGTCTTTATTCGGAAACTGGGAGATTACGTCAGCTTTTGTTTTTTCGGCGATAGCGCGTTCTTTATCGTTCGCAACAAAAATAGCGCTAAGGTAGCTGGGGCCTTTATCGCAAAACTGCCCTCTGTCGTCAAAAGGATCAATGTTTACCCAAAAATGATCGAGGATATCTTCATAAGAAAGCACATCGCCGTCATAAGTAATTTTGACCGCTTCATAATGCCCTTTGTGATTGCCGTTGTAGGTAGGGTTTGGTGCGCTTCCACCAGTAAACCCAGAAACTACGTCGGTTACACCTTTTAACTTTTCAAAGTCAGATTCCATACACCAAAAGCAGCCTCCCGCTAAAATAGCTTCATCGGCTTTTGTAGATGGTATAAATACCGCGGCACTCAAAGTTGCACCGAATAATACTGCGGTGATTGTAGATTTCATTTTGTACCTTTTACGTTTTGACAGAGTCATATAGCTATGCGCTATGGCTCAGTTTTCCTTCTAAGCTTTTCGACTTATAAAGTAAGGCTATGTTAGTGAACATATACGAGTATTAGATAAAGAACGGTTTAGGCTGCAATTTATTTCACCGCAGTTTGAAGCATCACTTTTTCCTCGCTTATAAAAGAAAAAGCTTAGCCAGCGATTAATAGCATCGCACTAGAATCAAAAAACAATTAATACCAAAAGAGGGTAAGTAAAATTTTCATCAGACTCTGTAGCCTGCGTTCATCGGTAGCAAAGTGAACGTCATATTATTTCGCGCCACTGCTCTGTAGCCCTTCAATGACAGGGGGTGAAGTAAGAGACTTTTGGTCGGCAGAGCACTTGCATCTCAGCCATTACGTGTGAGTCAAAATACGCGACAACTCGTGATTTCACTTAGTGAGGTAGTTCAGCTTTGCTTAACGCTATTAAAACACTGCTTCACTTCGTACAGCCGGTTGTCGTTTGTTTATATCTCTAAAAAGGGCTTGGCTCAGGTTTTATTAAGTAGAAGGTAAGGAAGATAATATGTCTATAGTCAAATCAGGTAGTGCAACATACAAGCCGTTAGGTAAAAAAGGGAAGGGCAGCATTTCTACGGAAACAGGCACTTTGTCCAATCAACCTTATGGTTTTAATACGCGGTTTGAAGATGAAAAAGGAACAAATCCTGAAGAGTTAATTGGCGCAGCCCATGCGAGCTGCTTCACTATGGCACTTTCTTTTGCATTATCCGATGCAGGGTATGAAGACGGCGAATTAAATACAACGGCCAAAATTAGCCTAGACAAAAGCGATGACGGGTTTGAAATTACTCAGTCGGCATTGACGTTAGATGCTGAAGTTGACGGTATTACCGAAGACGAATTTGAAAAGATAGCCCAAGAAGCGAAGGATAATTGCCCCGTCTCTCAACTGCTGAATGCCAACATTACCTTGGAATACCGGTTGAATAAGGGCTAAATATTTCAGCCAATAAAGCAGAACAAAAAAGAGCGGCTTAACAAAGCCGCTCTTTTGTATTAATTGTGGTTTATTTGCTAATTACACCACACGCCACACGTTTTCCACCGCCGCCGAGCTTTTTAGGTGAATCAGAATAGTTGTCACCACCGGCGTGAATCATCAGTGCACGACCTTCAATATCTTCCAGTTCAAGTTCTGGCGCGAAAATTGGCTGAGTAGCCTCACCTTCTTCATTAACATACAGCACAGGAAGATCGCCTTCATGACCGCGCTCAGACCATGGAGCTCTATGTTTATCGGTATTTTCTGGGTCAAAGTGACCGCCAGCTGCGCCACCTAGCACCTTTTTTCCATCCTTTATTGCTGAGGAGCAATCTCCATTTTGATGAACGTGGAAGCCATGGACTCCTGGCGTTAACCCTGACAGCTTAGGTGTGAATACCACGCCGTCATCATCGTGACTACTCACCATAACTGTACCAATAGCATTGCCAGTTTCTAAGTTTTTCATCATCACTTCTTTTCCTTCTTCATGATGACCGGCAAAACTCCCAGCACTTAGCACTAAAGAAATTGAGCCTGCTAAAGTAGTAAGTAAACGTTTCTTCATAGTATTCTCCTTCACTAAATTAATGATTCGTTTTCGAGCAACTACAAAGTAAACCAGCATAAAACAAACCAGTTCGAGCGAAGTAAAAGAAAAGGTGCTGAAGTCTTTATCAGTGTAAGCCTTAGGCCATACATAGCTCTCAGCTCTTTAAAAAATCCCTTACGTTGGGTGCAAGACTTATAGCGTCCTATGAAAAAGTTACCGAATGCTTTTCTATGTTTTATGAAATGAAGGCGGGTAAGTTTGTAGTAGTGTGGTAAAACTCAGTAACAATATGGTAGTGGCACTTTTCTCATATTCGACTTACAGTTAGCCCACTTTCAGTTTTTAAAGGATATTGTTATGTATACACTTTACGGTTATCCGAAAACCCGCTCGGTTCGCGTGGCATGGGCGTTGGAAGAGCTCGGCTTGCCTTTTGATTACAAGTTGATTGACCTAAAACAAGGGCAGCACCTGTCAGAGGAATATAAAGCCATAAGCCCGGCTGCAAAAGTTCCAGCGCTAGCGACACCCGAAGGCACCTTGACTGAGTCTGCTGCTATTGTCACCTTTTTAGCTGAAAGACACGGCATGCATGAATTTATCCCAGAGGCAGGCAGTTTTGAGCGTGCAAAATATGAAGAGATGATGCTGTTTCTTACCAGTGAGTTAGAGCAGCCCATTTGGAATTTGGCAAAACACACCTTTGCCCTGCCAAAAGAGCAGAGGCTTGAGCAGATGCGCGAAGTAGCGATGTGGGAATTTAAGCGAGTGCTGCCTGTGTTCTCCTTTATGCTTGGCGATAAAGAGTTTGTTTGCGGCGGCATGTTTACCATGGCCGATGTGATAGCAGGCCATATTTTGGCGTGGGCGAAAGGCAGTAAACTTGATATTACGCTTGACGGTAAAACAGATAATGTAGGGGCTTACGCGAAACGAGTATTGGGCCGTGAAGCCTATGAAAGAGCATGGCGACAAGAGATGGCTCATTTACCTGAATAGTTTTTTACAGCGTTGAAACAGCCTTGGGCTGGTTTAACGTGGTGCAAATTAAAAGCCTTGCTAAGTGTTCAATAGATAACAATTCATCAGATGTGAATTTTATATTAGGGATCCAGTTCAGGTCTCAGTAATTAAAGCCGTTTGCTACGTCATTGTAGGGCAATAACAAATAACGACAGTGCCGCTGGTTTAGAAGCTAATTTAAAAGCTGAAATTAAAGCTGATACTAAAGCTTACGTTAGATTAACGGCGAGATAATAAAACAAGAAGGTAATCACAAATGAAATCATTTAAAACACTACTCGTCAGTAGTGCAGTAACCATGGCACTGGGCCTTAGCTCAGCGGTAGCATATGCACACAATCACGCAGGTATGCAGAGTTCATCAAAAAGTGAATCAGTATCAAAAGAAGTGTCTGAGCACGATAAGCTTTTTGCACTATTTGCGGCTGCAGACCAGCGTGATATCGAGCTTAATCCGATTATGGCCATTTTCCGCGGTGATATGCGTTATGCCGACAGAATGGGCGACTTCTTAACAGACTCCCATGCTATAGCGGGAAAAACGGCAACATTGCTTAACTTGTCAGAACTTAAACAAATTGATCGCAGTAAGTTAAGCGATACCGACAAGCTTGCTTACGATGTATTTAAGTACAATGAAGAACGCTCGGTAAAAATGTCGAGCGATGAGATTGAAGCGCTCACAGAAGTGCGCCCTATAAACCACTTTAGCGGGTTTCACACTTTTTACCCAACCTTTGCTAGCGGAAAAGGCGCAGCGCCATTTAAAACAGTAGAAGATTACGAAAACAACCTATCTCGCCATAAAGATTACATTGCTATTTCTGACCGTGCTATCGGCAAGTTCCGCGAGGGCATGGAAAGTGGTGTACTTGAAACTAAGCTAACTATCGACCGTGTGATAAAGCAGTTTGATACTCAACTGGCCATCCCTATCAAAGAGTCACAATTTTGGGGGCCAATTACCATGTTCCCAGAAAGCTTCTCTGACGAAGAAAAAGCCCGTTTGACCGCTGAATATGAAAAAGCGACGCAAGAAATTTACGATGCAACCACGCGTATGCGCGACTTCCTGCGCGACGAGTATTTACCTGTTGCTCGTGAAAGCATTGGCCTTAGCGATATGAAAGGCGGTGCAAAGCTTTATCAATTGATGGTGGAAGGTTCAACGACACTGCCATTGACCCCTGATGAGCTGCATAATCTTGGTTTAAAAGAAGTTAAGCGTATCAAAAATGATATGCTTGAAATTAAAGACGAAGTAAAGTTTGAAGGAACATTAAACGAGTTCTTCGACTATGTACGCACCGATCCTAAATTCAAGCCTGAAAGCCGTGAGGCACTCACCCAGAGCTATTATGATATTGGTCGTGAAGTGGATGAAAAAATTGACCAGTACTTTTCTCTACTGCCAAAATCTGAATTAGAAATAAAACCTTACGACCCTGCTATCGAGCAATTCAGTGCGGGTGGTTCCTATCAACCAGGCACGCCAGACGGCTCTCGCCCTGGTACTTTTTACTTTAATGCCTACGACTTGCCTAGTCGCTTAACTACGGGCAACGTTACCTTGTACCTTCATGAAGGTGCGCCGGGCCACCATTTCCAAGTAAGCCTTGCTCAAGAAAATGAAGCGCTGCCGTCTTTCATGCGCTTTAGTTTCTTACCTGCCTTTGGTGAAGGGTGGGCGCTATATTCAGAAACCTTGGGCTATGAAATGGGCTTTTTTGATGACCCATGGAACCGTTACGGCACGCTTCAGGATGAACAGCTGCGCGCTATGCGTTTGGTAGTAGATACGGGGATTCACGCTAAAGGTTGGAGCCGTGAACAAGCTATCGATTTTATGCTCGAAAACTCAGGCATGACTCGCACGGAAGTCGTGGCAGAAGTAGAGCGTTATATTGCTATACCATCGCAAGCGCTGTCTTACAAAGTTGGCGCGCTTAAAATTCAAGAGCTGCGCGCTCGCGCGGAAAAAGCATTAGGTGACGATTTCGACATTCGAGAGTTCCACGCACAAGTGTTGAATACGGGCGGAATTCCACTTGCTATTCTTGAACAGAAAATTGACCGCTGGATTGCTAGCCAACAAAGTTAGTGAATAGCGGTAAATTAAGTAGAGCTTAAAACACTATAAAGCCAGTAAGTTTCAGACCTTACTGGCTTTTTTCGTTTTTGCGACCAATAGCAGTGATATTGACGAATAGCTTCACTAGAGTAGTAATTGTACAATTTTTCTAAAGGTTTAAAGGAGCGGAAGGTGGAGTTAGGGTTATTTTCATTGAGTTTAGCGGTCAAGGATATTAATAAATCGAAAGCCTTTTACGAAGCATTAGGTTTTGAAGCTATGCCTTCATGTGGCTCGGTAGAAGACAAATGGTTGATGATGAAAAACGGCAACACCATGATTGGCTTATTCGAAGGTATGTTTGAAGACAACATTATGACCTTTAACCCCAGCGATGTTAGAGCGCTTCAGGCTAGCTTAGTTGAACAAGACATTGCATTAGATGTACCTGTGAAAAGCGATAGCGGCCCTGGTCATTTTATTGTTAAAGACCCCGACGGCAACACTATTATGTTTGACCAATTTTAAGAAGAATTTCTTTTATTGCCATCGGAAGCTAACTACCCAAGTTTTTTGAGCTATTACTCTTAACCAAAAGGAAGTGAGGGAAGGCAGGTTGAAAACCAAATCGTTATTTCTAGCTATAGCGTTGATGACAACGGTAGCGTGTCAGAGTACCAAAAATACTACCATCCAGAGCAATAGTGAATTAACACCATTTGATTGGCAGGTTAAGGAGTTCGCAAGGGTTGATGTGGAAGAGCCTGCGTCATTATTTGCGTTGTCTGACCAGCAAAAGCAACACTTTCTTTCTTACTATAACTCGCCGACTAAAGCACATATATCACCTAATTTTCGCCTCGCTTACTACTTAAACGATCTGGTCTCAAATTTTAGCTACGCTGGAGACACCCTAAAAGCACAAGATGTTTTAAACAAACGTTACGGGAACTGTATGTCGCTTGCGTTGCTAACTACAGCTCTTGCCCGACTCGTTAATCTAGATGTGGTTTATCAACAAGTACATACCCCACCACTGTACCGAAGGTTTGGAAAGACACTCACTACGTCTACACATGTTAGAAGTATAATTTTAGGGCCAGAACCTGAAAAAACAGGCGATAGCATTGTTTTTCGAGGTAGAGCCGTCATCGATTATTTTCCATCAAGCCGTGATGACAGGGGAGTTTATATCTCAGAGGCCGATTTTATCTCTATGTATTACCAAAACAAGTCTGCTGAAGTGATGAGTGATGACCCTAATTTGGCTTACAGTTACTTGTATCGTGCTATGCAGTTAACTACAACAAATGCTTCAACACTAAATTCTCTCGCCGTACTATATCGCTCGAATGGCTACGAAAAAGAAGCTCGAAAGTTGTATGAGTTCGCTATCGAAAACCATATCCAGTCGGTACATACGTTATCAAATTTCGCCGTGTTGCTTAAAAAGGTAGGCGATGTAGAAACGCTATCGCGTATTGGGGATATGTATTTAAAAACAGACGACGACAACCCTTATCGTTGGATAGATTTAGGTAATGAATTTTTAGCGAAAGGCAAGCTTTCGGAGGCAGAAATGTTTTTCAACAAAGCCATCGCTACAGGTCCTTATTTAGGAGAAAGTTACTTGGCTATGGCTAAGACTTATTTTTTACAGGGTAAGGTGCTTAAAGCTGAAAATATGATGGAAAAAGCGCTCTCTCTTTCACTGCCTTCACAGAATAGAGCGCTTTACACCGCCAAGCTAAAGGCTATTCAAAATAGCCATTAATAACTTAGTTTCCATAGCTCGCTGAGCCCTTAAATTCGCGCTGCCAGTTCTGCGCCTTGGCGAATAGCACGCTTGGCATCGAGTTCTGCCGCGACGTCAGCACCACCGATAATATGTACGGTAAAGCCTGCATCTTCTAGAGGTTGCTGCAAAGGCTTAAACGGCTCTTGGCCTGCACACACAATAACATTATCGACAGGCAGCACCTTAGGCGTGTCGTTAATGAGTACGTGAAGGCCTTCATCATCCACTTTCTCGTAGGAAACGCCATTTATCATTTGAACGTTGTGGTGCTTCAACGACTGCCTGTGGATCCAGCCCGTTGTTTTACCTAGACCTTTGCCCACCTTCGAGGTCTTGCGTTGTAGCAAATACACCTCGCGTTCAGAAGGCTCTATCGCCTTTTCTTTAAGTGCCCCTGGTGCTGAGTAATTTTTGTCGATACCCCAGTGAGCTAGCCATTTTTCTTTATCTTTAGCTAAATGTTCGTGCTCAACTAAGAACTCTGCTACGTCAAAGCCAATACCGCCAGCCCCAACAATTGCCACTTTTTTGCCCACCGGTTTTTGGTCGCGTAATACCTCTAAATAACTCATCACTTTAGGGTGGTCGTGACCTTCAATAGAAAGTTTACGTGGATTGATGCCTGTTGCTAACACCACTTCATCGAAACCCTCATTTGACAAGCTTTCTGCATTAACTTCGGTGTTAAGGTGAATGGATACGCCAACCCGTGCTAGCTGATTGTCAAAATAACGCAGGGTTTCATAAAACTCCTCTTTTCCTGGCACTTGTTTGGCATAATTGAACTGACCGCCAATCTCAGCGGCTTTATCGAATAAATGCACGTCGTGCCCTCGCTCAGCAGCATACATTGAAAACGCCAATCCAGCTGGACCGGCACCTACAACGGCTAGCTTTTTCTTGTTTTGCGTAGGTGTAAAGGTAAGTTCGGTTTCATAGCACGCTTGTGGATTTACCAAACAGCTTGCCCGCTTTTGCTCAAAAGCATGGTCAAGGCAGGCCTGGTTGCAGGCAATACAGGTATTGATAAGTTTAGATTCATTGCGCATGGCCTTAGCCACAAAATGGGCGTCAGCCAGGAAAGGGCGGGCCATCGATACCATGTCAGCATGCCCTTGGGCCAATACCGATTCCGCCACCTCTGGAGTATTGATACGGTTAGTGGTGATAAGAGGAATATTCACCTCTTTTTTCATGCGTTCAGTTATCCAGGTAAACGCTGCACGTGGCACAGAGGTCGAGATCGTGGGAACGCGGGCCTCGTGCCATCCGATACCGGTATTAATAAGCGTAGCACCTGCTTTTTCAATTTCTTTAGCCAAGTACACGACTTCATCCCACTTTGCGCCGCCTTCTACTAAGTCCAGCATAGACAGACGATAGATAATAATGAAGTTAGTACCTACTTTCTCGCGCACACCTTTAACTATCTCAATTGCTAAGCGGGCTCGGTTTTCTAAACTGCCGCCCCATTCATCGTTTCTGTGGTTAGTGCGTTCGCAAAAGAATTGATTAATGAGGTAACCTTCTGAACCCATTATTTCCACACCGTCGTAACCTGCTTGTTGGGCAAGGGCAGCACATTTAACATAGTCTTTAATGGTGCTTCTCACGCCGCGCGAGGAAAGTTCGCGAGGCTTAAACGGAGTAATGGGCGACTTCATAGGTGAAGCGGAAACAGCAAGCGGGTGATAACCATAGCGACCCGAATGCAGTATTTGCATGCAAATTTTACCCTCTTCTTTATGTACAGCATCGGTAATAACACGGTGCTTCTTGGCATGACGAGAGCGTGTCATTCTGCCGGCGAAGGGCGCAACCCAACCTGAGATGTTAGGACTAATGCCGCCAGTCACAATAAGCCCAGCACCGCCTTTTGCTCGCTCGGCATAGAAAGCTGCTAGTTTATCAAAGCCGCCTTTTTCCTCCTCTAAACCTAAATGCATCGAGCCCATCAGGGTACGGTTACGAAGTGTAGTAAAACCCAAATCTAATGGGGCTAATAGGTTAGGGTAAAAAGGTGACTGCTGTTCTGACGTATTTACAGAATGGGTAGCGGCGGTCTGAGGTGCAGACTGTGACGAGGGCGTATTCATATTTATTCTCTATTTTTTACTATGAAGGCATCTAGCATGTTGTTTAGTAATTAAAGTACGTAGAAACTAATTTTAATTGCGCTTCAGCAGGCTTCAGTAACTAATGCTTTAATCTTTACGAGCCAACTTGCCCGACCAGTTGTCTTGATTATTTACTACTGCATCAAATTGGTAAAGGGGAGTTATCAATTTTTTAACATAATAAAAAAGCGAGATACCAATTATTGGCCATCTCGCTTAATAGTTTTAAAATTATGTTTAGTAAAAAGAGGTTACAAATTACTAGGGTTGGCATGGTTTAACGCGTAAACAATATTTCCCTTAGAAAGTAATCTGCAGTTGCCTATTCATCCACATACATTTTTTGTTGGAATTTCAGCGTCTGTTTACTTGCACCCTTTTGTACGTCTATTTCAAACCTGAACGTTTCTTGATCGCGAAACGGTAGTACGGCGAGATAATAGATGGCATCGCCTTCTTCCACTTTCTTGAAGGTAAGTTTGCGAGCATTGCCTAAGAGGTTCTTTGCCGTACCCGTTACGTCTGCACGCTGCGCTTCACCTGAAGCTTTGTCGAGTACGGAAATGTTGACCAGCGCGTTAAACTTGCTTCTTACAATGCCGTAATTAGCTGCAACTTCAGGCGTTAAAAAAGGCGTACTTACTACCATATAGTGTACATCCCATTCACCAAGCGTTTTCTTCTGTTCGGCAAATGCAGAGAAGCTTAAGCAAGCTATAGCTATTGCAAGAAGAGCTGCGTACCCTTTCTTAATTTGTTTTATTTTACTCATGATAGACCTTACTTTGCCTTCATATTTTTCTTTTACAAAACAGCGGGCTTACCCGCTGCCTAATGCTGTATGACCTAAGGTTTCACCTTTAATGCCTGTAGTAAACATTGTTTACATAGGGAAAGTGTCTTGGATCAGAAGCTGTAAAAACTGTAATGCGATGATGGCAATCAGTACCGACAAGTCAAGGCCACCTAGCGGAGGAATGACTTTGCGAATAGGCGCTAAAAAGGGTTCAGTTAGTTGATACAGCACATAGTCTACCGGAGATTGACCTTGCGATACCCAGCTTAAAATTGCACGTAACAGCAATACCCAGAACATCAGCGATAGGGTTTCTTTTACCACGCCAATTACCGATAAAATGGCTATGCCTACGGGGTTTAGCGTACCGCCAAACATAAGCCCAAGAGTAACGAGTTTAAGCGCGCATACCGCTATCGCCAATACAAAGGTAGCGGTGTCGAATCTGCCGATTGACGGGATAACACGGCGCAACGGCCCCACGATAGGGTGGGTTGCTTTTACTACAAATTGACTCATTGGGTTATAAAAGTCTGCTTGAACCATTTGTAACCAAAGGCGCAGAATAACCACCATCAAATAAAGGCTAAATAAGGTATCAACCAAAAATACCGTTGCATTCATGTTGTGTTTTTCCTAAAACGTTATAGCTGTTTTGCCATTTCTTCAGCACGCGCTACGGCTGCCCGCATCGACTTGCTGACAATATCTTTTAAGCCTTCATCAATGAAGGTATTTACGGCTTCGGCTGTAGTGCCGCCCTTCGACGTAACTTGGGCACGAAGCTCACTTAATTCAAGGTCTGGGTTGTTACAAACCATTTCAGCTGCACCCAACATAGCCTGCTGCACCATAAGGCGTGACTGGGCTTGATCAAACCCCATGTTCATGGCTTCTTCTTGCATGTTTTGTAGGAACAAGAAGAAATAGGCTGGACTGCTACCTGCTGCGGCAATAACACCGTTAATACCATCTTCTTTGTCTACCCAAACGGTTTCGCCCACGCTGTTCATCACATCGTCTACGTACTGTCTGTCAGACTCAGACACTGTATCGTCGGCGTACATTCCTGACATGCCTTTGCCTAACAAGCTTGGTGTATTTGGCATAATGCGAACCACAGGGTATTCGCCGCCTAACATCTCTTGTAATCTGGCAACGGGTAGACCGGCTGCGATACTCATAAACAACTTACCCGATAGGTCGTTATTTTTTTGCAGTTCGCCGCACATATCACCCATAATTTGTGGTTTTACCGCAAGCACAATGGCGTCAGCGAATTGGCAAGCTTCATCGTTAGATTGCGTGGTGTGAATACCAAACTCGGCTTTAAGGCCGTCTAACTTTGGAGTGGACGGGTTTGCCGCAAGAATATTTTCTTTCGCATACCCAGATTTGATAAGACCACTGATGATGCTGCGGCTCATGTTACCCGCGCCAATAAATGCTAATTTTTTCTGTTGCATGTAAATCCTATTTGTTGATTGCATTTAAGTCTGTGTAGTAAAGCTGTTCACTAAAAGCTAAGCACTATAGGTATGGCTAAGTACGTTTTCCGAAAATAGCGGTACCTATTCGAACCATGGTAGAGCCATGTTGAATTGCTTCTGCCATATCACTACTCATTCCTACGGATAGGGTATCAAAATTGCTCAGTGATGTATGGTAGTGGTCAAATAATTCTTTTAGCTTGGTTAGCGTAGCGCGCTGTTGTTCTTCACTGGGGTTGGCCTTGGGAATAGCCATCAAACCGCGTAAGCAAAGGCGCTCCTGTGACGCTACGAACTCAACTAAAGACGCTAATTCGTTGAGCGCTACGCCAGACTTACTGCCTTCATCATCAATGTTCACCTGAATGCATACGTTTAATGGCGGCATTGAGGCTGGGCGTTGCTCATTAAGGCGGCGGGCTATTTTCTCTCTGTCTACTGACTGAACCCAGTCAAAATGTTCGGCTACTATTTTAGTTTTATTTGACTGAATAGGGCCAATCATATGCCACTCAATATCTTCGAGTCTTGAAAGTTCCTGAACCTTTTCAACACCTTCCTGCACGTAGTTTTCGCCAAACATTCGTTGTCCCGCTTCATACGCTTCAATGATATCTGATACGGGTTTTGTTTTGCTAACCGCTAGCAATTTAACGGTTTTTGGTGGACGATGTGCACTGGTAGCGGCTTGGTCTATTCCTTTTCGTGCGGAATCTAGTCTTTCTGCTATTGTTTGCATTATTCACCTTGTTTTGGAGAAGTGGTTGTGGATATTACCGAACTTTTGGCTTTCAGTGTTAAGAATAACGCCTCAGATTTACACTTATCAGCGGGCCTACCACCAATTATTCGTGTAGATGGCGAGATGCGTAAACTTAACGTGCCTGCCCTCGATCACAAGCAAGTTCATGGTCTTGTTTACGAGATTATGAATGACATGCAGCGCAAAGAGTACGAAGAAAACTTAGAAACCGATTTTTCATTTGAAGTAAATGGTTTGTCCCGTTTTCGTGTTAATGCCTTTGTTCAAAATCGCGGTGCGGCGGCGGTGCTACGTACCATTCCTAGCAAGGTGTTAACCTTAGACGACCTTGGCGCGCCCGAAATTTTTAAAGACATCATTAATCAGCCTACCGGAATAGTGCTAGTCACTGGCGCTACAGGTTCGGGTAAAAGTACCACCCTAGCAGCCATGGTTGACCATATTAATACGCATAAACGCGAACATATTCTTACTATAGAAGACCCGATTGAATTTGTTCACGACAATAAACTTAGTTTGGTAAACCAGCGTGAAGTACACCGCGATACGCACTCGTTTAATAACGCTCTGCGCTCAGCGCTTCGTGAAGACCCTGATGTTATTCTGGTTGGTGAGCTTCGTGACTTAGAAACCATTCGCCTTGCGATTTCAGCTGCAGAAACAGGCCACCTGGTGTTTGGTACGCTACACACCAACTCAGCACCTAAAACAATTGACCGTATTATTGATGTGTTCCCAGCAGAAGAAAAAGCCATGGTGCGCTCAATGTTATCGGAATCGCTACGCGCGGTTATATCGCAAACTCTGCTTAAGAAAGTAGGCGGAGGTCGTGTGGCTGCTCACGAAATTATGGTGGGCATCCCAGCTATTAGAAACCTTATTCGTGAAGATAAAGTGCCGCAGATGTACTCGGTTATTCAAACCGGGCAAGCGCATGGTATGCAAACCATGGATCAATGCTTACAGCGACTGGTAGCTATGGGGGTTATAAGCAAAGAAGATGCGGCAGCAAAGTCAGTGGATAAACAGTCGATGAACAACTTCTAGAGGCCATTATGCTAGATTCACTATTACAAAAAATGGTCGATACCAATGCCTCTGATTTGTTTATAACCGCAGAGTTTCCGGTAAGCGCCAAAATTAACGGTAAACTGACACCTGTGACAGAAAGTGCCACATCGGAAGAGGCATCTCTCGCGCTGGTTCACGAAGCGATGACCGAAAAGCAGCGAGACGAGTTTCATACATCGAAAGAGTGCAATTTCGCTATCGTTCGCGATGGCATTGGTCGTTTCCGCTGCTCTGCATTTTGGCAGCGTGACCAAGCGGGCATGGTGATTCGCCGCATCGTTACTCAAATTCCCAAAGCGGATGATTTGGGTCTGCCGCGAGTATTAAAAGAAATTATTATGTCTAAACGCGGTCTTGTTCTATTTGTAGGCGGAACAGGCACGGGTAAATCCACGTCATTGGCTGCGCTCATTGGGCACAGAAATGAAAACACTCATGGGCATATATTAACCATTGAAGATCCTATCGAATTTGTTCATGAGCATAAAAACTGTGTTATCACGCAGCGAGAGGTGGGCATTGATACTCAGTCCTTCGACGACGCACTTAAAAGCTCGCTTCGTCAGGCTCCTGATGTGATTCTTATTGGTGAAATTCGCTCAATGGAAACCATGGAATATGCCATGTCGTTTGCCGATACAGGGCATTTATGTGTAGCCACGCTACACGCCAATAACGCGAACCAAGCTATTGAGCGCATTATGCACTTGGCGCCTAAAGATCAGCACGATAAGCTGCGCTTTGATTTAAGCCTGAACATACGCGCTATTGTTGCTCAACAACTTGTGCCAACACCAGACGGTAAGGGCAGGGTAGCGGCTATAGAAATACTGCTTAACTCGCCGTTAGTGCGCGATCTTATTCAGCGCAACGAAATAGGCGCATTAAAAGAAGCTATGAAAAAGGGTAAAGAGCAAGGCATGCAAAGCTTTGATATGGCGCTATATGATTTGTATAAAGCCGGTAAGATAGACATGGACCAAGCGCTTCACCATGCTGACTCGCCTAATGATCTGCGCTTAATGATCAAGCTTGATACTAGCGACGGTTCTAGCTTAGGCACCTTGTCTAATGTGTCTATTGATATGGATGACTAGGCACTGCTTCTTCAGTACTGCAGTTACACTTTGAAAAAGCGGTACCTGGATAATTACTCAAAAAGCAGCCCAAGGGCTGCTTTTTCGTATAAGCTCTACGCGGTATGCATTATTTTTTTGCAATAGGATAGTCATTGAAAAAACTTTTCTCCTCACAAGACGCTTTTGAAATGCAAGCAGTTCGCAGCGAACTTGATGCGCTGTCTATTCCCTATATGGTAAAAAATGAATTTGCTGGTGGTGCTATAGGCGAGCTGCCTTGGCAGGATTCTCAGCAGGAGGTGTGGCTCGTCGACGATAGCTGGTATGCACGGGCGTCGAAAGTTATCGATGCCATCATTCACAAATCACGTAATACGAATAACAGCAGTGAAGACTGGCGATGTGACGCGTGTGGTGAGGAAAACGGCAGCGCATTCGATGTATGCTGGCAGTGCGGCGCGGAAAAGTAAAAGTACAGGAACTTAAAATTAACTACAAAGAGTAGCGCAAAGGCGGCTACTCGTACTGGCTTTCGCTCCAGCTGGTGAAGATCACACAAGCTGATACGCTATCAACTTTATCCTTAGTAAGCTTTTTATAGCCACCTAACTCAAACAGCATAGCTTTAGCGTCGGTAGTAGTAAGACGCTCGTCACAGGTTTCCACTGCAACACGAAAACGTCCGTGGAGTCGATTGGCGAACTTGCGAGCTCGTTGGGTCATTTCCTGCTCTGTGCCGTCCATATTTAGCGGTAAACCAACAACGACAACATGGGGTTGCCATTCTTCATAAAGCTTTTCTATCAATGCCCAATCTGGAATGCCGTCTCGTGCCTTAAGCGCTGCAAGCGGTGAAGCAGTGCCAGTAATTTCTTGGCCTACCGCTACGCCAATACTCTTGGTACCAAAGTCAAACGCAAGTACAGTACGGTTTCCTATATCAGGCATGCCCGGCTCCTGGAGCTAGCTGCCATACGTCAACACCGAGTTTATTTACCGTTGCTTGCCATTTTTTATGCATAGGAGTGTTAAACAGAATTTCTTCGTCCGCTTCTATGGTTAGCCACGCATTTTCCTGCATTTCCTTTTCAAGTTGCCCTGGTGTCCATCCGGCGTAACCTAAAGCAATAAGCACGTCCTCTGGGCCCTCATCGTTGGCGATAGCCGTCAAAATGTCCTTTGATGTGGTAACCATGATCCCCGGCGCGAGCTTAAGACTCGACGCCCAGGATTTCTGCGACGAATGCAAAACAAACCCACGTTCTTGGTTGACGGGTCCGCCCGCAAGTACGATTTGTTCTGCCTTGTCTTCAGAAACTGTCAACTCTTTATCAGTTTGTTCAAGAAGTTGTTTGACGTTCATAGTAGAGGGCTGATTCACCACAATGCCCATAGCGCCTTCAGCATTGTGCTCACAAACATAAATGAGTGAACGTGAAAAGTAGGGATCGTCTAAGCTAGGCATTGCGACCAAAAAGTGATTTTGTAGGCTTTTTAATTCCGTCATAGTTTGCTTTTTACTACTATATTTTACTAACGTCTTTTACTTTAGGGGGCCATTTAACATTAAGTATAAAAGGCCCTGTATTCACCCATGCTGAGCTTTATCTGAGCTACTCGCGCCGGTGACTAGTGCAAAGTACGTTTATCTGTTGGCTAAGCGCTTTTCAATTGCGTCAAACAGTGCGCCCATAATGTCTACGTCGTACGCGGCTTCTATTTCTCTTACGCACGTTGGGCTGGTAATGTTTATTTCTGTAATTTTATTGCCAATTACATCAAGCCCTACAAACAAAATATTATTTTCTTTAAGCGTAGGAGCTATGGCTTCAGCCAATGCGCGGTCTGAATCAGAAATTGGCTGAGGGCGGCCAGTGCCACCGGCGGCCAAGTTCCCTCTTGTTTCCCCTTTGGTTGGCAGTCGCGCTAAGCAGTATGGCATTACTTCACCATCTACAATCAATACACGCTTGTCACCGTCTTTAATCTCTGGAAGGTACTCCTGTACCATCATATAGCGCGTGCCCAAATGAGTCAGAGTTTCAATAATTACGCCTAAATTATTACCGTCAGGCTTTACCCTGAATATAGAGGCGCCACCCATACCGTCTAAGGGCTTACAAATAATATCTTGATGCTTGGCATGAAACTCACGAATAATCGTTTGGTTGTTTGATACGAGAGTATTCGGGATATGCTCTGGGAAATACGATGTAAACAATTTTTCGTTGTAGTCACGTAGGGCCTGAGGATTATTTACAACCAGTGCTCCAGCGTCTTGCGCTAGCGACAATATCTGGGTGGCGTACAGAAATTCGCTGTCAAAAGGCGGATCTTTACGCATAAGTAAAACATCAATATCCCCTAAATGCAGGGTCGCTTCGTCTTCAATCGCGTAGAAATCTGTCGCTTGGTCTTTAACCGACACGGTTTTGCCCAAACCCATAGGCTTACCATTGTCTAAATACAGGTCTTTTAGTTCGAAATAAACAACCTTTGCACCGCGGCGCTGAGCTTCAAGCATCATCGCAAAGCTTGTGTCTTTATGTGGCTTAACGCTTGCGATGGGGTCCATAATTACGCCAACGGTATATTGCATAATGTTCTCACCTTGAATGTTTATAAAATGCCGGCTCATATAGCCCTGCTGATAATCTTTGTATATTGGGTCACACCCTAATACTTCAAGTTATTGGTCTAGCATAGGCCTGTAAAAAAAAGGGTATAAAATAATATCCTCAAAAGTCGCCGTGTTGTGCCTGGAGAATACTTAAACTCGTAATTGCCGCCGTTTCGGTACGTAAAATACGTGGGCCTAAACTTACCGATTGATAACCGTTTTCGTTAGCTTGATGGATTTCTGTGTCTGATAACCCGCCTTCTGGACCTATGAGTAGTCGAAAGCCTTGAGTATTATAAGGTTGCCTCGCTAAGCTTTGTTCTGCGCCGGGTGCTAAAACCAACTGCGTAGTATTGGTTGATGAGGACAGCCACTGACTTAAGTTTACCGGGGCATTGAGCACAGGAATAATGTTGCGACCACTTTGTTCACAGGCACCAATGATAATTTTCTGCCATTGCTGAATTTTCTTTTCCCAGCGTGCTTCGTCAAGTTTTACTGTGCATCGTTCGGTAATAACAGGCGTTATCTCTGTTACGCCAAGCTCTACGCTTTTTTGTAGCACAGTGTCCATTCTATCGCCCTTAGAAACACCCTGACCTAAGTGAAGGTGGAGGGGGGACTCTTTTGCTAAAGAAAGACATGCGTCGGCTTCAACCGTTACTTTCTTTCTTTGAACACTTATGACTTGTGCACTGTATTCGTTGCCATCGCCGTTAAATAGCACAATAGGGCGATTGGGCTTTATGCGCAGCACAGTAGCGATGTGATGACCCGCATCTTCGGTTAATTCAAATTCTTGTTCTAAAGGAATGGGGTTGGGGTAATAAACTCTTGGTATACGCATAAGGAATCAGGTGTTTGGTTTTGATGCGTATGATACGTGTCTGTATATGCAGGTTGCAATGCTGTCGACGGCATCATGTAAATAATTGGAGAAAAACTTACACAAACGGCAACACGCGACCTATCTTTAATAATCACCTGACTCGTAGGTTTACTCTATGCCGCAGAGGGCGAAGAGTTGCTCGAAGAGTTTTCCAACACTGTGGAAGAAGGCTTCGATTTTTGCGCTGGGCGGTATTCCGCTCTTGCATACTTAGTGTGTTTTCCTTTATCGGTGCGAAGTGAATATAAAAATAAACACAAAACAACCGAAAATAGGGTTATGAGAAGCAACATGCGTTAATCCTTTAAGTGACATAGTTTGCTAAAGCTCGTTCATAAAAATTAGCGGAAAAAGGACCGAAACCCACATTCTGCGTTAATCTTTATGAGACTTTAGTCTAAAACTTTAAGGCTAAAAAATCATCAAAAAAAATGTCTTAAAACTCGGTAACTTCCGAAAAAGTTAAAAAGACAACAAAGCGCATTCAAGCTTCGGTGTAAAATAGTGCCTTTGTTGAGTGACATGTGTGTGACAATAAAAAAAAATACTTAAACTTTGGTATACGTTGTACCTAAGAGTAGCGTTATTTATCGCTACTTTTGGATAATGCTAACACTATCAAGGGCCTATGAGGCTTAGACTTTAGGGCGAATTTACGCTGTTTGGACCTATTGTGTATTGGTGATAATACGAATAGCTGCTACCGTATGTATGCAAATTACAACTAACCATGACAAGGACCATATTATGGAAGAAAAACTCTCACTTTTTTCAGCAAGTGATGTTGAAAGGTACATAAACGACTACGCCATTCCATGGGGCATCAATATCCTAATGGCGATTGCGATTTATGTAGTCGGTAAAATCGTAGTTGGATTTATTCTGTCTGTATTTAGACGCCTAATGGCTAAATCTAAATACGATGACATGTTGGTCGATTTTCTAGAAGCGATACTTAGTGCCATCTTGATGCTATTTGTTATCGTCGCGTCACTAGATCAACTAGGTGTGGATACTACTTCACTTGTAGCCATATTAGGTGCGGCTGGTTTAGCCATTGGTCTGTCATTACAAGATTCACTTAAAAACTTTGCAGCAGGCGTAATGCTACTAGTATTTAAGCCGTTCAAAGCGGGTGATTTTGTTGAAGCTGCGGGTACTGCTGGTTCAATCAAAAAGATTGGTATTTTCACAACTACAATGAATACGCCTGATAACAAAGAAATTATCGTTCCGAACGGCAATATCTATAGCGGTAACATCACTAACTACTCTGCGAAAGATACTCGTCGTGTAGATATGGTTGTTGGTATTGGTTATGACGCTGACTTACTTAAAGCTAAGCAAGTGTTGCAAGAAATGATTGAAGCGGATGATCGAATTCTAGCTGAACCTGCTCCGACTGTAGCGGTTTCTGAACTTGCTGATAGCAGTGTTAACTTCGTAGTACGCCCTTGGGTAAATGCTGCAGATTTCTGGGCAGTTAAGTTCGACTTTACAGAGCAAGTTAAACTTCGCTTTGACAAAGAAGGTATTTCAATTCCATTCCCGCAAATGGATGTGCACCTACACAAACAAGACGGCGAGTAACCGTTATCTTGGAAACAAAAAACGCTGCTAAATGCAGCGTTTTTTTTGCTTTAAAAGCAAGCGAATTAATTAGACGCTAAACAAAGTATACCTCTATAAAACTGTACTTTTATTTACAGTTAGGTCGATAGGCCGTGGCCTGATAGTCAGCATAGGCGGCGGGCATATTAGCTTGCAAGTTATCGATTCTTGTCTGTGGTGCAGGGTGGGTAGATAGCAGCTCCATAGGACGTTCACCACCACTCGCTGCATCCATATTTTGCCACAAGTTTACAGACTGTCTTGGGTCAAACCCAGATTTTGCCATTAGCTGAAGGCCAATGACGTCGGCTTCTGATTCGTGAGTTCTGCTAAAAGGAAGCTGAACGCCTACTTGAACACCTAAACCAATCGCTGCCATGATAGGACCTGATTGAGGCACTTCGTTCGCGGCCAATACTTGACCTACCGCTTGACTGCCTACATTAATTAACGTTGACTGAGACATACGCTCGTTACCGTGCTCTGCGATAACGTGACCTACCTCGTGACCAATAACAGCCGCTAGCTGATGTTGGTTTTCCGCTACGTTGAGTAAACCGGTATACACGCCTATCTTCCCGCCAGGTAGCGCGAAAGCATTAACCTGTTCATCGTCAAACACTACCACCTCCCATTGACCACTAAAAACGCTCTCGGGAACTTGGGCAGTGATAGCGTTTGCAACGCATTCCACATAGGTATTTTGTACTGCTTTACGCGATATTTTTAACTCTTCTTTCATACCTGAAAAAGCTTGATCACCCATTTGTGCTAGCTGGGCTTCTGAATAAAGTAATACTTGATTTCTGCCGGTAGGAGATGTCGCACATGCGGTTAGTGTGAGCGCAGCAGCAATAACCGCTGAGGCAGTGAATTTCAATTTCATAGTTAATCCTTTTGATTGCTGAGTACACCCATTTTCGTGACCCAGTCACAAAAAATGATATGCCATTCAGTTTATACATCTTTTAGGCAGTATTAGTATCAGATACAACGGACAAATAAAACTAGACCTTCGCGCTAAAGATACTGCTTTGTGCTTACGAGCGTTTCTATTGAAATCAATAACTAATAAAAGACGTTGAAATATGCACTTACAATTGACGTAAAGTAAGCTAGATGCGTACTTTTTATAGAAAAATGACACGCCTTTGCCTTCTTAATATTTGTGTCATAAACTGATTTTAATTTATACATAGAAGTTGAATAAATTTTCTGGTGTACTAAGAGCAGGAATCCCAGATTTCTCGGACCTCGCAACGTACGACAAAAAACAATTAAAAAGGAAATCAAATGGCAGTGCGTAACAAGTTTAAATATGGATTAATTGCATTTTTAGTTTCAGCTGCGCTCACAGGATGCGGCCTTGATGGTGACGATGGTGCTCAGGGTGAAACAGGGGCACAAGGACCACAGGGCGAACAGGGTGATCCAGGCTCTGATGGCAGCGACGGCACCGATGCTTCTATCGGTATCGCGATGGATGTGGTTGGTCGTGCTTTCTTAGGCAATCAAACCGCAGCTGAAATCGTTCAATATCATTCTGATACCAGCACTATTTACGCCACTAACGGCGAAACAAATACAATTGCAGTTATTGATGCCTCAGGCGTTAGTACGGCAACAATGTCGGATCCAATTAATACGACCACGCTAACACCCACCACAATCGCGTTACCTGCTGACATTAACGGTGTGGCGCTAGGCAGTTTAACGAGTATTGCAATAAGCGGTGACCTAATGGCCGTTGCAGTACCAGCGGATGTTAAAACTGATAATGGTTACGTGTTGTTTTACAACGGACTTGATAGCTCTGCTCCCGTATTTTTAGACTCGGTAGAGGTAGGCGCACTACCTGATATGGTCACTTTCACCCCTGATGGTGGTAAAGTGTTAGTAGCCAACGAGGGCGAACCGTCTGATGACTATACTGTTGACCCTGAAGGTTCTATTACGGTTATCAATATTCTTGCCAGTGGCGAGCCTGAAGAAACAGGTACTACTGTAGGCTTCAGTGCGCTTAACGGCAGTGAAGCTGAGCTTATGGCACAAGGCATGATGTTCCCAAACCCAGCAGGGCGTACAATTAACGGAACCGCTATCACCTCGACTGTAGCGAAGGACCTAGAGCCTGAATATATTACAGCGACTAATGATGTTGCCTATGTAAGCCTTCAGGAAAACAATGGCCTAGCAGTTTTAGATTTGGAAGAGTTAACCGTGGACGTTGTTGGCTTAGGAGCCAAGTCTTGGGCTGGACTTAACATTGATATTCAAGAGAATGATGCGGTCAGCTTTGGTCAATATAGTGGCCTATATGGGGTTTATCAGCCAGATACCATTGCTAACTTTACGTGGAAAGACGCAACTTTCATCGTGACTGCGAATGAAGGTGACGCTCGTGAGTACTTCTTTGAGGCTGCTGATGAAGCTGCTTGTACTGCCGCTGGTGGTGTTGATTTTGACGAAGACGATGGTTGCCTTGCGTATACCGACGAAGTGAAAGTAGAAGACCTAACGGCTGCGGCAAACTCTGAGTTGGCGATGCTACAGGCAACAGGTGAAGCTGACGATTTACGCGTAACTTCGGCCATGGGTGATGCTGATGGAGACGGTGAATATGACGCTGCATATGCCTACGGTGCGCGTTCATTTACCATTTGGGATCAAAATGGTTTAGTGGTTTATGATTCTGGTGACGATTTTGAGCGCATTACCGCTTCAGTTCACGGTGCACAGTTCAACAACGGTGACGACGAAAACGCTAGCGATTCACGCTCTGAGAACAAAGGACCAGAACCAGAGGCATTAACCGTGGGGCAAGTGGGTGACCGCACTTACGCATTTATCGGCACAGAGCGCATGGGTGGTATTTTCGTTTACGATGTAACGAATCCTTACGATGTTCAATTCGCCGAGTATGTGATCAACCGCGATCTGACTGAAGGTTTAACCAGCGATGACGTGATTGGTGACCTTGCGCCAGAAAGTTTGGTATTTGTTAGCGCTGAAGACAGCCCAAGCGGTGTTCCTCTACTTGTAGTAGGTAACGAAGTAAGTGGGACAGTGTCGGTATGGCAAATCAACCAGCTGTAGTTTAACGTTCAATAGTTAGTCAAAAACCCGCTTAACTAAGCGGGTTTTTTATTGTCTAATAAAAAAGCCCTAGCTTGAACTAGGGCCTTAGGGAGTCGCGTAATGCCTTGCTTTTGCTAAGGCATTACGAGTTGCGATTGGAAGTGCTTAGTACTTAACCGTTACACCTGCAAACAGGCGAGGACCATAGTCATTAACTTCGCCAAGATTGCCTTGAACGTAGTAGTCTTGAGACTTAGGTGCACTGAATAGGTTAATTGCTTCAACCTTAACGCGTACGTGGTCATTAACCTTGTACGATGCGCGTGCTTCCCAAACACCTACTTCGTCTACGTAACGCAAGCGCGTACCGTTGCTGGTGTAAGGTTGGAAATATTCGCTTCTGTACTTATAGATAAGCGCTGTATCTAGGT
Organism: Alteromonas sp. PRIM-21; assembly: GCF_027563165.1. Classification (NCBI taxonomy): domain Bacteria; kingdom Pseudomonadati; phylum Pseudomonadota; class Gammaproteobacteria; order Alteromonadales; family Alteromonadaceae; genus Alteromonas; species Alteromonas sp. PRIM-21. Next base: position 323,160 of record NZ_JADOEK010000002.1, read on the forward strand.
CGCCAATTTGGTAATAAACCTGACCGCTAAATACATGCTCAGAGAAGCCAGGTACTGAACCTGGAGGAATGATACCTTGGGTTAACTGAGTAGTATTACCGTCAAGGTCGGTAATAAAGGTATCACCGTAATTACTGTCCTCGAATTCATAATCAGTGTCAGCATAGTTATAACCAAACTTAACACCAATACCACTATCCCAACGATAAGCGATTGAGGTTTCGATACCGATGATGCTGCTGCTTTCGTCTGTCGTTACAGAGTTAGTAATAGGCAAGTCATAATCGTCACCTTCAATCTCAAAGGTTTCTAGGACTGTTTGCTGTTGGAAGCCACCGTTGAACTGCTTGTAGTAAACACCGAAAGCAAAAATTGAGTCTTCATTCGGATACCACTCAATGGCAACGTCATAGTTCCAAGACATAAGAGGCTTAGTACTTGGGTTACCAGACCCGTTTACACCAACAATTAGGTCTGAAATCGTCGTAGGAGCAACTTCATCATCAGTTTGGAACGTACGGCTATAGCCTAGGTCTGATGGGTCTGCGCGAGACATACCGCGATAGATACCAGCACGTAGCAAAATGTCGTCGCTATAATCCATTACAAAGTTAGCGCTAGGCAGTACTTCAGTGTAGCTACCACCACCTTCGATACGCTCAACCACTGAGTCATCTTCAACAAGTGTTAGTGTACCCAGTTCACCTTCAATAACTTCAAATGAATTTCTGAAGCCAATTGACGTAACTTCAGTGTTTACAACACGAACACCAAAGTTACCGCGAATGAATTTACCCCACATTTCTGTGTCATAGTTCGCCATCAAATAACCGGCATAAGTGCGCTCAGTGACATCTATTGTTCCCGAGTTTTCATATTCCAGCTCAGGGTAAGCGAAATCATCGCCGTTAGATGCAGCTACGGCACGGGCGAAGCAGTTATTGTCATACGTTGCCCATGAAGAACCAGTGCCGCTAGCTACTGTGTTTCCGTCTGAATCAACATGAGTAATGATGTCACCGTCTGACACAGAAGATAAGAAGTCACTTTCTGGGAAGTCAATTTGACAGCCTTGCATAAGTGCAATTGCTTGGGCGATTTCTTCTTCGTCAGATGAGCCTTCAGTAGGAGAGAACGTCCACTGTGTTCTAGAACCATTGCCTTGTGACCCGCCTAGCTGAACGAATGTCATTTCAGACGCACGTAAGCCACCTTCGATGCTTACGAAAACGTCGTGGTCAAGAATGTAGCTGAAATCTACTTTAGCCGACTTAACTTCGTTTTCGCGCGTATTTTCTCTATCAGCACGTGTACGTAAGCTATCGTAAAAGTTTGTGATATCAGTCACGTCAAAGTTCTGTACCGTGAAATGAGGAATGTCATCACCCATATCCCACGAGAAGAATTGTCTGTCTTCGGTGCGGGCACGGTTTGAAATTTGTAGTTCTTCACGCTCGGTTTTTGAGTAGGCAAGGTCGAAGCTTAACGTTAATGCATCAGTGGCAAAGTGTTCAACATTGATACCAAAACCGTGGTAAGTCTCGTCACGCGAGAACTGTTCACCAGAGCTTTCAATACGATCTTGGCCTTCCCAGTGTAGAATGCCGCCCACATCATTGGTTACCAACGTAGGGCCGGTCAAACCAGGTATCGCACGCTTTTGCAAGAAGATTAAGTCGTGCCTTGCTTCTTGTTGCAAGCGATTTGAGTACTGGAAGTCAGTGTTAATATCCCAGGCGTCATTAGGCTGAAACTGTAGTGCTAGGAAGAATGCATCACGCTCATCAGATGTTTCGTTTTGACGATAGCTACGAGAGCTACCTGTCCACGCATAGGGTGAACCTGCACTGATTGCCTCACCAGTTTCTGGGTCAATTTCCGTGTTGTAGCCTTGGTTAGAGCTACCGCTAACCTGGTCTTCACAGTCGCCAGCGCTGCTGCGGAAAAAGCCTTCATTAGTGTTGGTAGGATCGTTCAAACACGCCCATAGTGAAGAACCCGTTGGGCTAGAGCTTCTGTACTCGGCTTCAGGTTGAGTTATATCCTGGCGCTGTGCACCGATAGAGATACCTAACGCAGAGCCGTTATTGAACTCAAACTGATCAACATAGCTTATCGTTCCACGATAGCCTAAGTCACTGTGAAGTGAGTTATCTACATTGCCTTCGTCAGGGTTATAGTTGCCTTTAACTTCACCCTGAATACGCTGCTTGCCGTAATCAAGAGGGGCAACGGTTTCGAGGGCGATAACACCAGCCACACCACCTTCAATCATAGAGGCGTCTTGGGTTTTATAAATAGCAATTTTCTTAACCAGTTCGCTTGGGAACTGTGAGAAGTTAACCGAACGGTCACCGCTACCGTTAGTCGCTTCACGACCGTTAATGTGCGTCGCACTTAAGAACGGACCAAGACCACGAATAGTAATTTCGGTGGCACCACCATTTTCACGGTGCGAAGCAGCACCTGTGATTGATTCTAGCGCTTCACCAATGGAAAGCGCTGGCAGGTCACCAATATCTTCAGCTGATAGACCGTCAACAACGGTAGTAGATTCACGTTTAATTGAAATCTGATCTTGTATGGTACGACGTGAACCAACAACGTCGATAACTTCTACGTCCTCCGCCGCGGTCTGCTCTTGCGTTTCTTGCGCTTGTACTGAAAAAGCGGCAGTGCTGGCTACACCAGCGATGAATGCGGCTCTTACCCAACGCGCAGTTGGGTTTAGGGTAAAGGGTGTGCTTCTTTTCAACGACATTACAATTTCTCCGTTGTGTTATCGATGCACTAACGCCCCGAAGGGCGCAGTGACTTAATGTGTAGGGTATTTGTGTTTTATGTATTAGTTATCTGCTGTCCATGTAGAGCCAGCACCTACATCAGTAGACTGAATGTAGTAAAGCCCTTTAGCTCCAGCGACTGCTTGTGCACCGTTCGGGTCGGTTTCAATTAGACCGTTGGTAGCGGTAACAAACTCTGGCACTTCCTTGCCATTGTCTGCGGGGTTTTGGTCAATAGCGCCGTCGGTATCAAATTCGCCGTTGCCGTTAAGGTTGCGAATGTCTACCCAAGACTCATCTTCAACATCGCCCGATGCATAGCTATCGGTAAAGCCGAAGTTGTTAGAAAGAAGTGATTCTTCGTGATTGATAAGGTCACAGTCATACTCGAAAGCGTGGTCACTACTAATCGCTTCAGAATCAAATGCGAGCCCAAGCGTGCTTTCTTTATCTGCTTCGTTAAAGCCATTTGCAATTGCATTAGCATCGAAGTCGATTACAAAGAAGTTTTTGGTAAGACCATAAAGAATTGGCGCGTTATCCGCTGTTAACTCATCGCAATCACCCACTGGTGCTCTACTGCCAATTTCTGTGCTGAACACGATGGGTTGAAGTGAGTTTAGAACGGTATTGTTAGTAACAGTCAGTGTTAGGTCACCGCTGCCGTCTAGCACTGCTTGGTTACCTGCGTTGGGTACACCGCCGTCAGCTTGAGAAAATGGGTTAGCCGTGAATACTAAGCCGCCAGCTTCTTTATTGCCTGAACGAATACCTGCAATATAGTTATTAGTTACCGTATGGCCGAGCGGTGTCATCAATACACCACTTGGGCGTTCGTCTGAACCAGAAATATCAGTGGTCCGAATAATGATATTGTCAGCAACGGTGTTAAACCCACCGTCTTCTAAGGAAATACCGCCTTTCGGGTCAATAATCGTGTTACCTTGAATAGTAGCGCCAGACGTTTGAACGCGCATTAGGCGACGGCCTGAAGTGAAGTTATCAATACGGTTGTACTGAACAACAAAGTTAGCGTCTTCTGCCGCATCTGCTCCCGTAGTGCTTCCAACGTTAAGAAGCAGTAGGCTTGATTGGTTGAAGTTCGGGTTTACCGCATTTTCAAACAAATTGTACTGAATTGTATGGTTTAGACCCGAAGAAGAGAGCTTGATCACTGAACCTTTAACCGCGTTGTTTCTATTGCGGAAGGTATTACGCTCAATCATTGCGCCTTCACCATTAACAACAAGCCAATGATGAGTTTCTTCATTCAATGTGGTCTGGTCACCATCCATTGTGTTTTCAGCAAAAGTGAAGTTATCGCCTTCTGAATAAATAACTGCGGCTGCTTCGCTTTCACAGTAAGAATCTAATGCTGTATCAATGCTTTCAAAACGCATGCCCTTTATTGCTGCGCCGTCTACAGTACTGGCAACATTTATACATGCTTCGCCAGATATGACCGGCGTTTCACCTTCTACTGCAGTCATGGTTACAGCACTGGTTAACAAAATTGGTGCTAAGTCAGCATAAACGTTGGTGTTTAGACCTAAGACATCGCCGTCGGCAAGACCGCTATTAAGGGCACTTTCAAGACCGGCTTTATCGTTAACTACTGTAGTGTAAACAATAGTGTCTACCGCATCTGATGCTGAACCTTCAAAACCATCATTATCCGTATATGAGGCTTCTACAGAAATGATTGCGCCAGCATTAGCACTTGGTATGTAAGTGCTGCTGTTGCTATCAGCAATGGCTACGCCATCAGCAAACCATGTATATTCAACGTTCGCTTCGTCAAACCCATTGTTGTCTGTCAGTGTTGCCGTTAAAACTCCGTCTACTAAATAAGGGACGGTACCTGTTATCTCAATTGAGCCAGCCTCGTCTACGGCTTGCTCGTTAACCGGTATAGTAGGTTCAGAAGTGATAACTTCTTCAAAACCGTTATCATCGGTATAAGATGCTTCGACAGTGATCACTTGGCCAACAAGACTTGCGTCAACGACGTAAGTGCTCTGAGTAGCTCCTGAGATCGCAGCGTCATCGCCATACCATTGGTATGCCACTTCACCGGTAGCGCCATCTTCATCACTAATTTCTGTAGAAAGGGTGTTGCCAACAGTAGGCGTGCCTACAATAGCGATTGCACCTTCTGAATTTACGCGACCTACAGGGTCTGTTGGTTCAGACATAGGCGCTTCATCAAAGCCGCGGTTATCAGTAAAAGCCGCTGATACGGTAATAACCTTACCAAACTCATTTTCTGTAAGCGTAATTGTAGATGTAACTTCATTTTCAATAGCTACATCATCTGCATACCACGTATAGACAATGCTTTCTGGTTCTACACCGTTTTCATCTGAAACAGTGGCAGTAAGCATGCCGCCTACTACAACATCGCCAGAGATGACGATACTTGACTCAAACGCTATTGCCATTACATCACTTGTTGGTTCACTTACGTGAGATTCGTTAATACCACCATCGTCAGTGTAAGAGCCTTGCACCGTTATAGCCGAACCAATTTGATCGTCAGTAAGAGTAAAACTTGCACCGCTTGCGTCAGCAATAAGTTGATTGTCAGCGTACCAAAAGTAGTTTACGTCTGATGAAATACCATCTGGGTCGCTGACTGAAGCAGTTAGCGTTTCGCCAGAGGTTGGCGTACCAGATAGCGTGATACTACCTAGGGTATTAGGGTTGTTATCAGAATCTACATCACATCCCGTAATGGCTGCGGCTATGGCGCAAAGTGCAAATGCTTTAATCTTCATGATGGCATCGTGCTCCAAGTTTAATTATAGGGTGGTAAAGTTTTTATTGTGTTTTGGTGTTACCAATATGTGTATTTGTTTTTACCAAATTGGTAATAAGGCTAATAAAAACACAATTTATTAACATTTGCTAGCAAATTTACTAAATTTCTTAAAAATTAAGACGTTTAAAATGAGCTTGATAAGAGGGATTAGCAGAATTGGTCAGATAGGTCTGGGGTCAGAGTACTTTTTAGGCCCGAAGTCAGTGCACTTTTCACTGTGACAACCAGATGAGTTTTAGGTTAGGGGGGCAGGTTACAGGTACCAGTTAGTTACGTTTAAGTTATGGGTACAAAATGCGCTACCAGACATCTAATAATTCTGATAGCGCATCAATTTACTAACGCTTAGGCTTAAGCATTTCTATTTTTGGGATAAGAAGCCAAATGGCTGCAATTGCAATGATAGCTAACGACGCTCCGATGACGAAGGCAGGCGTATAGTTACCATCTGCAGTAAGCCATGGAACTAACGATGTTAAGCCCACCGCACCCAGCTTCGCCGCCATACCTGAAAAACCAGATAACGTACCCACGGCTTTTTTACCAAACAAATCACTCGGAAGGGTTTGAACGTTACCTATTGCTGTTTGGAAACCGAACAGGATAACCGCCATAATAAGCACCGCTACCGTTGGCGCGCCAGGGTCTGACATTGCGATAAGAGCGGGAAGCATTATTAGACAACCCAGGGTGATAACTAGCTTCCTTGTTTTATTCGGCGTCCAGCCAGCAGCTATACGATTTTGCGCCAACAAGCCGCCAAACCATGCGCCAAGCATTGCGCCCACATAAGGCACCCAGCCGTATATACCTATCTCGGTAACGTTCATGCCGTACACTTCGTTAAGGTAGATAGGGATCCAGAATACAAATAACCACCAAATAGGGTCGATTGCCGCCGAAGCGATAATTACGCCCCAGCTTTCTTTGCGAGAAAGCAGTTCACCTGTTGAAGGGCTGTATTCCTCCATTTCCTTGGCATTACCATTTTCATCTTTATCTTCGCTCATGGTGCGCTGACCAGAAAGGATATAGTGCTTTTCTTCCTCGGTAATCCATGCGTGCATCGCTGGTGGAGCTTTAACTATAATAACCCAAGGCAATAGCCATAAAAGACCGATGGCACCTACGATAATAAATACCGCCTGCCAGCTAAAATGCAGAGTTAAAAAGCCGATAATTGGAAAGGCTATGATGCCACCAATAGCAGCTCCAGAGTTAAAGATGCCCTGGGCTAGCGCACGCTCTTTCGTAGGAAACCATTCGGCGTTACCTTTGGTTGCACCAGGCCAGTTTCCAGCTTCAGCAATACCTAGAATCGATCTAAAGATACTGAAACTCAACATGCCTTGCGCAAATGCATGAGCAATAGTGGCGAGTGACCAAACACCGATAGAAAGAACGAAGCCAATTCGCGTTCCAATCCAGTCGAAAATCTTACCGAAAATCGCCTGTCCAAACGCGTAAGAGAAAACAAACACGATGGAGATATTAGCGTAAATCTGTTTCCTTTCTAACGCTGATTCATCGGGAAACAAGTCTTCTACAATAGCAGGCCATAATACGCTTAAAGCTTGTCTATCGATGTAATTTATAATTGTTGCGAGAGCAATAAGTGTAATTACCCACCAACGTAGACCTTGAATTTTCACGGCATCACTTCTCTTTTAGGTTGTGTATAGTTTCGCCAGAGCGTTCGTTTACTACTTATCTAATTTGACAAAATAGTCGTAGATTTCAGGTACGTTGCCGTCACCCAAGCCGGCGTCAAAGGCTGCTTGTAAATTAGCTGATGAACCTTCAGCAATTTTCGACTCAGTACCTAAGTCTTCTACCATCTTCAAGAAGTAGCCTAAATCCTTGTTGGCGTTAGCGATAGAAAATCCTAAGTCACTGTTGTTATCCACTGCATAGTTTTTGCAAAACTGCATAAATGGTGAGTTAGATGGGCCTGCAGACATAATGTCGAAAAGCTGTTGGCGGTCAACGCCAGCGCGCTCTGCTACAGCAAAAGCTTGTGACATTGCACATACGGTGGTCATACCCATGAAGTTATTAATCAGTTTTGTAGTGTGACCTGCACCAAGTTGACCAAGGTAAAAGACGTTTTCACCTTGTTCATCAAGAACAGGTTTCACTTTTTCAAAAGTTTCTTTGTCGCCAGACGCCATAATATTAAGTAGGCCATCTTTCGCATGTGCAGGAGTTCGGCCTAGTGGTGCATCTACCATACCTACGCCTTTCGCTGCTAAGTCCGCACCAATTTTTCGTGTTGAAGAAGGAATAGAGGTTCCAAAGTCAATAACCACGGCACCTTCTTTTAGCCCCGCCATAATGCCGTCTTCAGCGTACATTACTGATTCGACAATATTCGATGTCGTTAAGCAAAGCATAACGATATCCGCGCTTTCAGCTAATTCCTTACCTGTTTTTGCGACCTTTGCGCCGCGTTCTGTGCACTTAGCCACTGCATCAGGGTTTAAGTCCATAACTGTGGTTGGAAAGCCTTTGTTTAAAAGGTTTTCAACCATGTTGCCGCCCATTAGACCAAGTCCGATGAAACCAATTGATGGTTTAGACATTATCTTTTCCTCATAAGTAAAATTTCGAAGGTTAGATACAACCTCGTCACCTTTGGTATCACCTAGTCTTAAACAGATTATTGCCGAAAAGACGGCACTTAATAATCGAGAGACTATTGTTATTACCAATTTAATGTCTAAACCCTATTTCTATCTTGCCAATTTGTCAACCAATATCGAGTTGGAGGTCATTATTTTGTAAATAAATTGTAGAAGTGTAAGGGCGTCTATTTGCTAGTTATTGTGATTTATAGTCTTTTTAAATTTCTAACACGTTAATATGTCTAGGTTTTTGTTTGCTTTCTTAAGCTGTGGATGTAAAAAAGAAAGACGTTAATTTTGTTTCTTTGAATAAACAATTCTTTTTAATGTAGCTCAATGCGTGTTGTTTTATTGGTCAAGTCAATTCCCTTTCTGTAGCGATTTAGGCGGTTGAGAGGGAACGGTGGCTTCCACCATAGTTACAGTGACCACGGATTAAGGTAAGCTATAGCTCATAAAACGCAGTCGTATTGCTAATAAAAGGTACGATTAGGCTTAATTGCACTGGTATTGTTGCGTGAAGGACACGAAGTAACGCGGCATTTTAAAAGCCAGAAGTGTTAACAGATAATAGAGAATGCTTATGTCTCAACAAATAGTGATTAGCGGTGTGGGTGTTTGGCACCCAAAAGATAGTATTACCAATGAAGAGCTAGTAGAAAGCTATAACGCATACGCCGACGCGTTTAACGCTGAAAACAAAACTAAAATTGAAGCAGGTGAGCTAGCTGCCGTGCCTTACTCAAGTGCAGAGTTTATTGAAAAGGCGTCGGGAATTAAAAGTCGCTATATTTATCAAAAAGAGGGCGCGCTAGACATCACTCGCATGAAGCCAAAAATTGCGCCGCGAGCAGATGATGAACTTTCTCATCAGGCAGAAATTGCCGTTGAAGCAGCTAAGTTAGCTATGGCTTCAGCGAACGTGAGTTCGGATGAAATTGATGCCGTCATTGTATCGTGTGCCTATACACAACGCGCCTATCCCGCTATCGCTATTGAAGTGCAAGAAGCACTGAGCATCGAGGGCTTTGGCTTTGATATGTTAGTCGCCTGCTCAGCAGCAACTTTCGGCATGCATCGCGCTTATGAGATGCTAAGCGCTAGAAATGCTACTCGCGTACTTGTTATCAACCCTGAATTAGTGTCTCCTCAAATTAACTACGCAGACCGAGACAGCCACTTTATCTTTGGTGACGTAGCAACAGCGACTGTGTTAGAACTTGCTGAAACGGCTAAAAGTGAACACGTCTACGACGTGCTTAGCACTAAGGCACTGACGAAGTATTCAAATAATATTCGTTCGAATTTTGGTTATATGACCCGTGCGGAAGATGTCGACCCTTACGGTCCTGACAAACTTTTCCACCAAGCTGGGCGCAAAGTATTTAAAGAGGTATGCCCAATGGCTGCGGCTCATATAGAAGCACACCTAGCAAGTCATGACATAACTCCAGAGGACGTGAAGCGTTGGTGGCTACATCAGGCTAATATAAATATGAATACTTTGATTTGTAAGCGCTTATTGGGGCGCGGTGCAGACAGAACAGAAGCGCCCATCGTACTCGATGAATACGCAAACACCGCTTCTGCGGGGTCTGTCATTGCTTTTGGTTTGAATCATGAAGACTTAGTCTCTGGCGATATCGGTGTGCTTTGCTCTTTCGGAGCGGGCTATTCAATTGGTTCCTTGGTAATTCAAAAGCGATAAAGGATTAATCGGTAAAAGCTCACAGCGCAGGCTTGGCCTGCGCATCATAAAGGGCGTAAGTTAAATATTTATTTTGTAGGCCCGTTTTACCAACTCGTTGCTTTATCTAATGCGGCAATAGGACCAAGTTAACAGCATAAATGCGGCTCTTGCTCCTATGTAGAAGCAATACAAAAAACGAGATGGAATTTTGCAGCATCTAACATGGTCGGTATATATCGAGTATTATCAATGTAATGATCTGCTAGCATGCAGATCTATGCCTTCTAATAATGATAATAAAGGTGAGATAAAAGGATGATTTCAGATGTAGGCTACGGGCTAAATAGTCTTGCGCACCTAGCCCTTTTATTGTTGTTGCTAACAGTAAGAAAGCCAGGAGTTGCCAAGCACCTGCTTGTCGTTGCGACCGCTGCCACTTTTTTATGGTCGACAAGTTTAATTACCTCGCTGTTCGGCCCCATTTCCCTTAGCTGGCTGTTAAGCGTTGACGTTGTAAAGCAATTGGCTTGGCTTCTGTTTTTGTCCGCTTGTATTCAGACTAACTTCAGTAATATTGCTGCTGTATTAAAGCGTCCTATTACGCTGATTATCGTCGCTCCCGCGCTTATCGCGCTTCTTGCACCTTATTTGTTGGCAGTTAATCCTGCGTGGAGTTTTCTCGTTTTAATCGTACTTTCTTTAGAAGTTCTTGTACTTTTAGAGGTTGTCTATCGGCAAGCAGGAAGAGAGCAGTGGGCCTTCAAACCGCTTATTATTTATCTTGGCGCAACAAATTTGTTCGAATTTGTAACCTACGCTAACGCGACCATGGTTAACCAAGTGGAAATTGGTTATATCGCTGCACGGGGTTATATCTACTTTCTGCTTATGCCTTTACTGGTGATATCAATTCGCCGTATCCATCACTGGGGGATAGATATATTTATATCCCGCGATGTAGTTTTACATAGTTCATTATTGCTTGTAGCGGGCGGTTACTTATTTGTAATGGCTGTGGTTGGCTATGCCATCAACTATGTCGGGGGTAACTGGGGCGCTACCGTACAAATTATCCTCGTAGTGATGTCATTCGCGTTGTTAGCCACCGTATTTTTATCGAATGCCTTTCGTACTAAGATAAAAGTTTTTATTACGAAGCATTTCTTCGCCAATCAGTTCGACTATCGCGTTGAATGGGTGAAATTAACCCAGTGGCTAACTAGGGCTGGGGACACGTCATCAGATGTTTATCACGCAGGGCTAACGGGCATGCTAAACGCTATTCAGTATGAATCGGGCCTGCTCTTTAAAGTAAATGCAAATGGTTATGAGCGGGTGGCTGAGGCATCCCCTATCAAAGACATATCAAGCGAAGCGAAAGGCAGTGCCACCTACGCCACATTAGAAACTTTAGCGCAATACAGTGGTAAAAACGGTTGGATTATTGATACGGATGCTTATCTAGTTAAGCCCTTTGATTACGAAGGGTTAAAGCTGGACCGCAATGCTTTAAAAGAGTGGGGGTACCAGCTCTTTGTACCTTTCTTGAAAGACGGAGGGCTATGGGGGTTTGCCTTAGTCGCGCCGGGAGACAAGGAAAAAATCAGTCTCAATTGGGAAGTTAAAGACTATCTTACCGCGGTTTCAGAGCAAGTGGGAACATATATGCAGCACCATGAGGCGGCACAAGTAGTGGCTGAAAATGCCCAGTTTGCTGCGTTTAACAGAATGTCTGCCTTTGTACTACACGATCTAAAAAATGTGCTTGCCCAGGTGGACCTTATTTTGGCAAACGCGCAACAACATAAGCACAACCCCGAGTTTATCGACGATACATTCGAAACTTTAGAACATACTAAAGCTAGAATGGAGAAAATGCTAAAGCAACTCACAGACAAAAAGGCGGTACAGGAAGGGGTTGACGCTGAGCTTTTACTCTCGGAAGTTGCTAAGGATGTGGTAAGTAGTCGTTGTTCAGGTTTAAGCCCTATACCGAAAGTGCATGTGCTTAAAGAAACGGCTGTTATGATTGATAAAGAAAAAGTAGCCAATGTCTTTTACCATTTAATCAGTAACGCGCAACAAGCAACAGGCGATGACGGTGAGGTTGATGTGGTGATAACTGCAAATTCCGACAGCGATACCCAGCTTGTCATGATAGAAGATACCGGCGTGGGGATGGAAAAAAGCTTTATTGAAGAACGTTTATTTAAACCCTTTGATACCACAAAAGGGAATGCAGGTATGGGAATAGGCGCTTACGATGCAAAAACCTATATCGAGTCTATCGGTGGTAAACTAACGGTCCAAAGTGAACCGGGACGCGGTAGCTGTTTTACGCTGCATTTTCCGATAGGATAGACAAATAATTAGAAAGTGGATCCGTACGCGACAAAAATCCACATTCCTTGGATGGATGAAGTAGATTAATAGGATGATGAAATGACCGATACCATTTTGGTAGTAGATGATGATTTAGGCATTCAAAAGCAGCTTAAATGGAGCCTTACGGATTACAATGTTGTTTTTGCTGACGATCATACTTCTGCCATTGCGCAGCTGCGTCGTTTTGAACCTAAAGTTGTTACGCTAGATTTAGGGCTTCCACCAGACCCTGCCAATGCTTCTGAGGGCTTACGAATTCTTCACGACATCATTAAGCTGGCGCCAAGAACAAAAGTCATCGTGGTCACGGGTAACAGTGATAAGCAAAACGCGCTTAAAGCAATTGACTTCGGGGCGTACGATTTTTATCAAAAGCCTATCGACTCAGACACTATTAAATTATTGGTCAATCGCGCGTTAAACCTGTCGAAATTAGAACACGAGAACAGCATTTTAGCGCGGACTCGTTCAGGTATGTCGAGGATAGTTGGCAATAGTGAAGCTATTCAAAAAGTGGTTCGCCGCGCCGAAAAAATTGCTAATACCGATATCAGTACTCTATTGCTTGGTGAAAGTGGTACTGGTAAAGAAGTGTTTGCACGCAGCATTCATGAACATAGCCTTAGAAAAGATAAACCCTTTGTGGCGATTAACTGTGCATCGATACCCGAAAACTTACTAGAAAGTGAGTTGTTTGGGTATGAAAAAGGAGCATTTACAGGCGCTAATAAAACCACAGTAGGTAAAATTGAAACGGCACAGGGCGGTACGCTATTTTTAGATGAAATTGGCGATATGCCTATTGGTTTGCAAGCTAAGATGCTGCGTTTCTTGCAAGAAAGAGTGATTGAGCGGGTTGGTGGACGCAATGAAATTCCGGTTGATATACGCGTAATCTGTGCGACTCACCGAGATTTACAAGCCATGGTCGCGCAAGAAACCTTTAGAGAAGATTTATATTATCGAGTGGGCGAAATGCCCATTATGATCCCGCCGCTGCGAGAGAGGGATCAAGATATTATTCTGCTCGCTCGTACCTTTTTAAATATTTATCGTGAAGAGTTTAAAGCCAAAGCCAAGAGCTTTTCAGAAACGGCAGTCAATGCCATGTTAGCTCACAAATGGCCGGGCAACATTCGCGAGATGCAAAACAAGCTCAAGTCAGCGGTGATCATGGCTGAAGGGACGGTAATACAGCCTGATGATCTGGGGTTAATGCCAGTAGATGCCCATGATGAGCCTGAAACATTAAACTTGCGTGAAGTACGAGAAATAGCAGAAAGTCGCGCCATACGACGAGCATATCAAAAAGCGGACAAAAACATGTCGAAAACTGCCGAACTGCTTGGCGTTACCCGACCAACACTTTATTCGTTAATTGATAAGTACCACATGGAAGATATTAAAAACAGTGACTAAAACGTTGTCATCATAGCTTTAGGTACTAACGCGAAAAGGGTGAGATGCTTCTCACCTTTTTTAATGGCGTCATTGAACAAGGGATAGGCTTTGCTATATCGCTTGTTTTTATTTAACTGAGCTCAACTAAACACGACCGTTCTATAAGATAAATTGGCGGTGAGGCTCAGCTAAAGCGTCGTGACCGCTAAACGCGACATCAAGTAGCACTTTATTTGGGCTCACCTCTATACATATTACGCTTCCACACACGTTACATACATGGTGCGTTTCACCGTTTGCTTGATGTAACTCGGCTAACGCGGAAGGCGCGCAGTCAATGACAAGCCTTTCTTTTTCAACTGCCATACGCAGTTTACTGGTGTCTGTCTGAGTGAGTGTTTCATCGTCGGCTTCGAACTCATCAATATGTTCAATTTCATATTGAATGGCTTGGCAGCTGCAACTTCCTCTATACATATCTCATTTCCTCTACTGCTATTTATCGAGGGTATCTGGCCATTTAATACTGGCTACGTTATTAAAAGACGTGGCAATTCTAGAACCAGGAAAGTTGAACTTAGTATCTAACAAAGTTGGGTGCGCTCTCGGTGTTTCAAGAGTTTCTATAACTCCCACCCAGCCGTTTCTACCGGACAGCTTTGTTGCGTACAGCGCATAATCTACAACGGCAAACGTGCGCTTCCACGCGGTATCAAAATCATCTTCTTTATCTGGAGGAAGAAGAGAGAAGCCAATGCTACAGGTAATGTAGATAGGTTCTTCTAGGCCGATATCAAAAGAAGTGCGAGCCACCATTTCCCGACAACGCTCAGCCAGCTCTGGTAATTCTTCTCTGTTTGATTGTCGACACACTACCAAGAATTCTTCGCCACCCCATCGAATAATTAGGTCGGTTTGCCGGAATACCTCTTTTAGAACGCCAGCAAATGCCGACAACACTTTGTCTCCTGCTATATGCCCATAGTCATCGTTAATTCGCTTGAAGTGATCAATATCAATCAGAAGGCAAAGTAAGTCTTGTTTAGACTTATTGTTATTAGGGTTTTGCTTTGCTGAAAACTGACTGCGCCTAATTTCGCCTGGAAGCTGGGACTCGAGATAGTGCCTGTTGTACAAGCCGGTTAATGGGTCGCGTAAGCTTACTTCCTCTAGGGTTTTGTAAGCGCGTTCTAGTTCTTGGTTTTTCTCTTGTAGCGTTAGCGTTTGCTGTCTAACCTCGCGACGCAGAATAATAGTTTGTTGGCGCTGTTTATAACGACTCCAAACTAAAAATGTGAGCAATAGTGCTGCTAGAGATACACTCCAAAATAAGGTGGTTTGTAAGTTTTCACGCTCAGCTTGGGCAAGCACAAGTTGCTTCGACTCTTCCAGCTTTTCAAGCGTACGGGACTGACGCACAAGCTCAATTTCAGCCTGAAGCCCCTCAATGGCTGATTTGTTTTCTGAGTCGAGCAATACTTCGCGCAACTGTTGAATGACAGATTGCACATCCAAGGCTTTTTTAAACTCACCTAGAGATACAAAAGCACTAAGCTGCAATGAAAGGAAGCTCAACTGCCCGCGAATATCTCTGTTCTTACGCGCATCAATAGTACCCGTTCTCGCTTCTGTAAGTGCCAGTTCGAAATCTTGTTCTTTCATATAGGCTTGACCAAGGGCGAGTCGACCTTCTTTCATTAATTTTGTCTGCCCCGATGAACTTGCGAACTGCATGGCTTCTTGCAGAAGTGCTCTACCTTTAGCAACCTCGCCACTTTCAACGAAGGCTTTACCCATTAGCATCTTTGCCTGTGCAATGGCACCGACGTCGTTAGTTGAAAGCAAAAGAGTAAGGCCCTCATTTATGGTTTGTATGGCTTGTTTGGTGGCGCCAGACTTTAATGACAGCTCGCCCATACGTGTCTTTATTGAACCGAGAAGTTTAGGCGTCCCTGAGCTTTGAATACTATCAAATGCATCTTGGTAGTAGGTGTGGGCTAACGTGGACTGATTAAGTAAACTATAAATTTCGCCAATGCGAAGAAGGGAAAGGCTCATTTCGTTAGCCATGTTATTTTCCCGAAAGTAACGTAGCGCGTTTTTCAGTGGCTCTAACGCCGCTTCTATTTCGCCTTGTTCTTGTTGAATTATACCTAGCTCGAGATTTAAACGGGCTTTTAAAAGATCATCGCGATCAATTTGTGCGATAGACATTGCGCGTCTGACATAGGTTACGGCATTCGTATAATTAGAGAGGTGTCGCTCGGAGGTGGCGAGTTGTAGGAGCGTTACTCCCATTTGATTGAGGCGACCTTCAAGAGTATAACGCTCTAACGCAGCATTAAAAATGGCTTTTGCTACTTCAAAGCGAGAAGCGTTTTGCAGTAGCTGACCCAGTGATGAAAAGGTATCAGCAGGCATTTCCTGTTGTTGCAACGCTTGTTCTAATAGCAAGAGCGCTGTGCTGTCCGC
This sequence comes from Alteromonas sp. PRIM-21, assembly GCF_027563165.1. Taxonomy (NCBI): domain Bacteria; kingdom Pseudomonadati; phylum Pseudomonadota; class Gammaproteobacteria; order Alteromonadales; family Alteromonadaceae; genus Alteromonas; species Alteromonas sp. PRIM-21. The sequence goes on from NZ_JADOEK010000002.1 coordinate 339,336, forward strand.
TTCGGCATATTTTTTAGTGTTAAGCAGGTTTTCAATCTGCCTGACTTCTGTATGAAACAGTTCGAACGCTTTTACTGACTTGCTTGATGTAAGATATACAGCAATCATCAGGGCACACACCAGCACGCGCGCTGTGTCTAATCCTCCACGGCCCATTCTATTGTATCTCCTATACGCTGTCAGAATACGCTAAATACTAAGTATCTCAATAGGCCTTCGGCCTAGCAACTTTATTATTTTGAAGGATAAAACGAATCTTATACGTATTTGGATTTATACTTTAGTTTTAATTTTGCTATTTTCTTCAATCCACTCGCGAATAAGCGCTGACTTTGCTTTTCCTGTTCTATGAGCAATATCTGCAAGCTTTTCAATACACTGCGGCGTTAAGGTAAAGGTAGCGTGACGCATACCTTCCGTTTTCGCCGGTTTTCTTATTGGTGCAACGCTCTGCCTGTTTACGGTTTCAACGCAACCTTTTCTTCCTTGTTCTTCTTGTTTATCAACTTTGCCTTGCGCATAAAGCAGCGCATCATCGATAAAATCTTCTATCGAACGAAGATTGGGTTTAGCTAACGGCTTCGACTTTTTGAGGTTGAGCAAACTCATAAGCATCCTCCGATTTGCCAGCTAATAGCTCTTCAAACAGTGTTCTTATTTCCGTAGCGGCTTTGCCTTCAGGTTCACTCTCAATCACCGATTGCCCTGACTCTTCAGAGTCGTCATACATGTTTCTACTGAAAGTGACAGCGTTTAAAACAGGGATGCCGAATGAACGACACACTTCTTTTGCCTCTAAAATGCGGTTAGCTAGGCTAGGAAGCGAAGGGCATTGTGTAATGACAAAAGCCGCGTTCATTTTTGGGTTGACCATTTTACAAGTCGACAATATATCTTCCATATGAGGCACGGTTTTAAGGTCACGACGCTTAGGTCTAAGTGGAATCAGTATGTGATCAGCAACCGCCATTGATGAGCGCAAGGCAAGGTTATCTTGACCACCACAATCGATCACTACGTAATCATAATACTGTCGTAGACTGAGTAATTCGTTACGTATTTTGCCGTATAATTGAACGCAGTTAATTTCAGCAAGACGAGGGTTTGCTTTTCGCTCTTGGATCCAGTCTGAGGTCGTTCGCTGCGGGTCACAATCTACCATCAATACCTTGGCACCTTTTTCAGTGCGAAGATACACTGCAATGTTCTGTGCCAAGCAGCTTTTTCCGCTACCGCCTTTTTCTCCACCAACTAAAATAATCATGGTGATAACCCTCGAATATCGCTTACGTTAAAATGTTGAGCGTTGAGGAAGCCGTCATTGATAACATGACTCTCCCAAACCTCGACTAAAAGCATAGGCAGGCTAGAAGCGAGCTTCAGCATCAAAATCGATATTAACGAATGTAAGATAATACCTATTGATTTGTGACTGGACTCATTCTAGTCTTCTACTCTTAAATGAACATTTACAGTAGAAATTACCGATAAGAGGTTGTTATGTCAGAAAGTCGCTTCACTTCCAAAGAAGGCCAACAAGTACCAAGTGTATCGTTTCCATGTCGGGAGGGTGATGCATGGGTGACGAAAACGACAGATGAATTATTTTCTGGCAAAAACGTAGTGGTATTCTCTTTACCTGGTGCATTTACACCAACTTGCTCGTCCACGCATTTACCGCGTTATAACGCATTAGCAAAAAAATTCGCTAAGCACGGTATCGACAACATAGTGTGCATTTCAGTAAACGATACTTTTGTTATGAACGCATGGGCAGCTGACCAAGAAGCCTCAAACATAACGGTAATCCCAGATGGCAATGGTGAATTTACCCACGGCATGGGCATGCTGGTAGATAAAGCGGAGCTAGGCTTTGGAAAAAGAAGCTGGCGTTACTCGATGCTTGTGAAAGATGGCGTTGTGGACAAGATGTTTATCGAGCCAGATGTTCCAGGTGACCCGTTTGAAGTGTCAGATGCAGATACTATGCTGGCTTACATCGCGCCAGAAGAGCAAACTAATGCGCCTGTGTCTGTTATCACAAAACCTGGCTGCCCTTTCTGCGCTAAAGCTAAACAGTTGCTAGATGAAAAGGGCTATGAATACGAAGAAATTGTGTTGGGCAAAGATGCCTCTCTAACAAGCTTAACAGCGATTAGTGGTCGCGAAACCGTTCCACAGGTGTTTATTGGCGGTAAGCACATCGGTGGTTCTGACGATCTAGAGGCGTACTTTAGCTAATACGTCGTAGGTTTTAATCGATACAAAAAACGGGAGCATGGTAAACTGCTCCCGTTTTTTATTAATTATCCGTAGCGGAGAATAATGGTGTCATCGAAGTTTTTTGTAAAAATGCTTGTAGGTATTGTTGCGCTTTTAGGTGCAAATATGGCTATAGCCGCTAATTTATCTATACCCGATACTAGCGAAATGAAAAGCAGAAGTTTTTCAGATCTTCAAAATCAGTTCAAAGCATTTTACGAAAAAGAATGGGGTCAAACCCAGCCGTGTAGAGAAACAGCACTCAATCGCTTTTCTGTTTGCAGCAACGTATTGCGTAATGAAGGCAATGCCCCTTTTATGCTGAATAACAAATCAAGCAGCAAGGTGGCAGTTCTTATCCACGGCCTAAGCGATTCGCCTTTCTTCATGCGTGAAATCGCCAACATATTATTTGAACAGGGTTTTACCGTAGTCGTGCCGCTCCTACCTGGGCATGGTAAACGCGACGCCAATGATGATATGTCTGACTGGAATTTAGCAGAGCGCTGGCAGTCACACGTTGATGAAGTCATTAAATTGGCTGATAGCATGGGTGACACTCTACTTGTGGGCGGTTTTTCTACAGGTGGTGCACTGGCGGTTGAGCACTATCTTGATGGAGCTAATAATGATGTAAACAACATCGACGGTTTAATGTTGTTTTCTGGCGCGCTGGCATTGTCTGACAATGCAGAGAGCATGTCTCGCATTTGGGGAATTAAACTTTTAGCTAGAATCATTGATGGAAGTTATCAAACCCATGGTCCTAACCCTTATAAATACCCTAACGTGGCGGGATTAGCTGGGTTGGAATTGATGGACTTAATTAACACCATTCGCGACAAAGTCGAAGAAGGGCAGCAGGTGGAAGTGCCCCTGTTTGCCGCTCATTCTCAAGCTGATGTAACCACGCCAATTCTCGGAATAGAGCAGTTAATGGAAGCAAGTAAAGGTCCGAATACCTTTTTTGTTATCGATGAGTCGTACAATTTGTGTCACGCCGACCTTGTGGTAAATACGAGTTTACTGAATAAAATGAATTTCAATGCAAACATGGTGAATCAGCAGGAAGAATGTGCAGTACCAAAAGCAAACCCGCTATTCTCCACTATGAGCTTAATGCTGCGGGATTACCTGTCGCAATTTAAATAACTAAGTAAGCGTGATGTACACGCCGTTGGCTTTACTGCTCGGTAACATCACGCTATTATTTGAGCGAATTTTAAGTCGATACAGCAACGGCTAGAGTATAGTAATTGATCAGGTTCCAACTTCGATTCACCCACAAACGGTATAGACCTACCAACATGAGTACGTTGGCTTTTATACTGTTTTTAATGATGGCTCTAGTGTCATCAGGTAACGCTGTGTCTGTTGGTCATACATCAACGCATGATCACTCAATGACCGACGTTGCCATGAAGTCTGTATCACGTAATACTGCTCAATTATCTGGTGTGAATTACAACGCCGCGACTAGCACATCTGTTGCTATACACTCAGACTCCGAAAATCCGACAGCATCACCTGAGCTTGAAAACACGCACTGCCAACATCACGATATGTCACCACACAATGCACGCATAGGTACTGAAAATGCCGAGCACACGGTTCGTGTTGAAAGTGCTGTTATCGCTATGATCGCAGTGACTGCAAAGAATACAGAGAGCGCAAAAAGCGCTGAAATCCATTCAAGTACAATGGAGGGCGTTGCATCCCATAGTGGCCATAGCGGTGAAATGACCGACATGTCTTGCTGCATGGATGAATGTAATTGCCCTACCGACCATTGCTTTAACCTTAGCGCAACTGCGCTTATACAGCCTACCGTCGAGACTGAAATAACGGTAGCGAGAATGGCTGCAGCTGCACCTGTTACAGGGCAGCGTACCTTCCTTCATTTTGGGCAGTTTCGCCCACCCAAATCACTTTTCACAGCATAGATCTATCTAGCGGACGTGTTTCGCTGAACAGGTGTACTTTATCTAAGACGTCATTGCTTCGATTGAAAGTGCCTTTGAGTTTTGTCTATGTGATACGTACTAAGCCTGAAACACCGCAAAAGTTCAGCTGCTTGAGCGCGTATTACAACCGAAAAGTGATGTAAACCATGACCTACTATCTGGTATCTAATAATGAAAGTGAACGTGGTAAGACGCTTTATAAAATAAGCGCTGCTTTCGCCTTAATGTTCATACTTTCTTTTGTCTTTTTGTTTGTTAAGCCTGCCAAAGCGCAGTCTTTGAGTCTTGAACAAGCGCTCGAGCTAGCTATTCAGCACGATCCTTTACTTAAAGGGAACGAACTTCGTAAACAAGGCTTTCACGCAGAAGCTGAGGCTTCGACATATTGGGAAAACCCACAAATTTCGGCGTCAGTACAAAATCTTCCTACCGATGGTTTTGCGCTAGACCAGGAGCCTATGACGCAATTTAAAGTAGGTTTGAAACAGCAACTGCCAAGAGGCAATGAAAATAAGTACAGCCAGAAAAAATATCGGGTTATGGCCAGCAAAATGTCGATAGAGAGCCAAGCCAGAAAGGCGTGGCTTGAACGTGAAGTCACTCTTGCTTGGTTAGATTGGGTTTACGCTGCTCGTCGCATCGTATTATTAGACCAAGAAAGAGCCCTACTAACACAGCTTCTCGATTTTACTGACTCCAGATACAGCCAAGGTGTCGTTGCGGCGGCTCAGAAGGACGTACTTCAGGTACGCTTAGCTCTGTTATCGTTAGACGATAAATACATGCAGGCTTATCAGCAAGAGAATGAAGCAAAAGCAGTACTTTCAAAATGGTTGGGTGCGCCTTTAGATGAAGCCGTTAGTGTGCCACTGGCGCTATCAAAGTCAGAACCAAAGTCACTGTCAGTTAAGCCGTTTTTAGAACTAGATGTTATTTTAAATCGCAGCAGCACAAGCCTTGATGCACTTTTAGTCTTCATTGACAGCAGCGAGCCTTTTTCAATATTACAGCATCACCCCGAGGCTATGCTACTTCAGTTTCAAACCGAAATAGAAACGCAAAATTTAAATATAGCTAGAGAGCAAACTAAATCTCAGTGGGCCTTCGAAGCTAGTTATGGATACAGGCAAGATGCTCAAAACGGTGCAAGCCGCGCTGATTTTGTGTCTTTGGGTGTTCAGGTCGATCTTCCGTTTTTCAATAAATCCCGCCAAGACGCTTCAATTTCAGCGGCGGCTTCTAGGATGAATGCGTCTGAGACCGACTTTAGATTAAAAGTAAATGAGCTTGCGGCAAAGGCAGAAATGCTTAAATCACGGCTATCGGGATTAAGTGAGAGGAAAGCATTTTACGAAACAGCGTTAATTGGCGAAGTACAACAGCTTTCTGAAGCTGAGCTGACAGCTTATACCACAGACACTGGCGATATCGATGATGTTGTTAATGCCAACCTGAAGCAAGTAGAAGTGCAAGAAGGTCTGCTTAAAATTGAGGTCGAGCGGGCCAAAACCCTGACTTCGCTTGCTTATTTGTACTTGCCATCTAACGCCTACCTTTCGCAGAGAGAGCAGTAAATATGACGACTTCATCAAACTCCAACACCCAAACAAAAAGCGCTGTTTTTAATAGTCCGCTTGCGAAAGGTTTGCTAATAGGCTTGCTAGTTGGCGGCCTGTTTGCTTTTGGCCTAGCCAGGCTATTGCCGTCTAGCGCGTCTATTTCTGCGGCGTTAGACAATAAAGACAGCGCCGTTAGCGACGAGGAAAAACCTTTATATTGGGTAGCGCCCATGGATGACAGCTATCGCCGGGATGAACCGGGAAAGTCACCGATGGGAATGGATTTAGTGCCGGTATACGCTTCTGACACGAAAACCTCTATGCAAGCAGATGCTCGTACGCCGGGTATGGTAATGATCCCACCAAATGTACAGCACAATATGGGGGTTAAAGTTGCCTCTGTTAGCATTGGCTCGCTTCAACAGACCGTAACAGCGGTAGGCAATGTAGCTTATGATGAAGATAGTATTGTGCACATTCACCCCAGGGTATCGGGTTGGGTCGATAGGCTGTTTATTAAGTCTCAAGGCGAGCAAGTCGAAAAAGGCCAGGCGCTTTACACTTTATACTCCCCAGAACTGGTAAGTGCACAAGAAGAATACGTTTTAGCATTAAAACGAGGAGCCTCCCGCTTAATATCTGGGGCCGCTGAACGTCTTAAAACATTAGGTATGTCGCAGCGCACCATCGATGACCTGAAAAAAAGCAGGCAGGTTGCGCAAACGGTAACCTTTAATGCGCCACAAAGTGGTGTTGTGGAGGCGCTAAATATTCGTGAAGGTTTTTACGTTCAGCCCGGGACGACGCTAATGAGCATCGCACAGCTAGATACTGTGTGGGTCATTGCTGAGGTACCTGAAAAGTATGCGCGAATCATTGCGCCACATGACCGCGCTGTGGTCACCCTTGACGAAATGACACATGCTTCAGCGGCGAACTGGGAAAGTCACGTTGAGTATATTTATCCCTCTTTATCAGAGGTCACGCGAACCTTGAAGGTACGCATTCCCTTGGCTAATGAGAACCACACATTAAAGCCTAATATGTTCACGCAGGTTTCGCTGAAACCTGTGCAGCGCAAGCCCGCTCTACTAGTGCCGCGTAGCGCGGTTATTCGCACGTCTAAAGGCGCAAAGGTGGTGTTGAGTGATGGTAACGGCAATTTTAAATCGGTACGCGTAAAACTGGGGCAAAGTGATAGTACGCACTTTGAAGTTATAAAAGGTTTGCTGCCTGAGGATAATGTTGTGGTATCAGCACAATTCTTGATTGATTCCGAGTCTTCGAAAAGTAGTGACTTTGAGCGAATGGAAGCGCCCGATCACCAGGCTACGACAACGGGTACCATTGAATCAATCGAACTACCCGTTAAAAGCAAGGCAAGCGAGAGTGAAAACAATGCAGAAGTAGTTATTGCTCGTGGCCCCATAGAAAAGTGGAATCGAGGCCCTGCGACCATGTCTTTTGCAGTTTCAAAGCATATTGACGTATCTAAATTCAAAGAAGGCGACGATATCGTTTTTACCTTTGTGACAGGCGACCCATTTACCGTTATCGATATGCGTAAAGATATGAGCCATAAAGTGGGCGAAGATATGATGCAAGGCTCCGCACATAGCCATCACGAACAGAAAGGTAGCGAACACCTGCTACATGAGCCCCAAAACCAAGCCCCTAAAAATCATGATAATGATAGGAAAGTTCATAAATCAGTTAACCATAAATCGATAAAACATGAAGCAATGGATCATAAGTCGATGGAGCATAAATCGATGGAGCATAAATCGATAAGTCAAAAGGAGCATATGCACCATGATTGAATCGGTAATCCGTTGGTCGGTAAACAATAGAATTTTGGTGCTGTTGAGCGCCATTATGCTCAGTATCTCAGGGATCTGGGCGGTGAAAAACACGCCTGTGGATGCTATCCCTGATTTGTCCGATGTCCAAGTTATTGTGAAAGTCAGCTATCCGGGCCAGTCGCCACAAGTGGTCGAAGATCAAGTGACCTTTCCACTTACATCAGCACTTATGTCTGTGCCCGGAGCACAAACGGTGCGCGGATATTCGTTCTTTGGCGACGCGTACGTTTATGTCATTTTCGATGATGATACGGACATGTACTGGGCGCGAAGCAGAGTATTGGAATACCTAAGCCAGGCTTCCTCCCAACTACCAGAAGGCGTTATACCTCAACTAGGTCCAGATGCCACTGGAGTAGGCTGGGTCTACATTTATGCCTTGGAAAACGATGCTATTCAGCCCAATGCGCTGGATGCGGGAGAATTAAGAGCACTGCAAGACTGGTTCTTAAAGTTTGAGCTTCAGTCGGTTGAAGGCGTATCTGAAGTGGCTAGCGTAGGGGGAATGGTTAAGCAGTATCAAGTTGTCGTCGACCCCGAAAAGCTGCGTGCTTATAACATTCAGCCTTCAATGATTGAAATTGCCCTTCAGCGGGGTAACCGCGCCTCTGGCGCTTCGGTTATCGAAATGGCGGAAGCCGAGTATATGGTCACTGCGCAAAGCTACATTCAGGGCATAGACGATATACGGGCCTTGCCAACAGGCGTTATTAAAGATGGGGTAAGTATAACGATTAATGATGTGGCCCAAGTTGTAGAAAGTCCGATAATGCGCCGCGGTATTGCCGAGCTAAACGGAAAAGGGGAAACCGTTGGCGGCATCATTGTAATGCGCTACGGCGAAAACGCGAAAGCCACTATTGATGCGGTCAAAGCTAAATTGAATACGCTTAAAGCGAGTTTGCCTGAAGGCGTGAATATTGTTCCGGTTTACGACCGTTCGACATTAATCGATAACGCTATCGATACCCTCTCCGATAAGCTTCTTGAAGAGCTATTAGTGGTAGGTGTGGTATGCGCAATCTTTTTGTTCCACTTACGTTCTTCAATGGTGGCAATGATCAGTTTACCCATCGGTATTCTCACCGCCTTTATCGTAATGAAGCTGCAGGGACTTAATGCCAACATCATGTCTTTAGGTGGTATTGCCATCGCTATTGGTGCAATGGTGGATGGCGCCATTGTGGTGGTTGAAAATTTACACAAGCATATTCATCAGCATGCTGCCTCATCAAGTAAGGGAGCCTCAGCGAGTCAAAGGGATTCAGCAAGTCAGGGCGCTTCAGCAAGTCAAAGCGGGGCAGTGAGTGAACAACCACGAACATCTATAATATCTGGACCAACATCAACCCCGCTTTCAGCAGCCAAACGATGGGAATTGGTGATTAAGTCGACAACCGAAGTTGGCCCAGCATTATTTTTTGCGCTTCTTATTATAACCGTATCATTTATTCCTGTTTTTGCGTTAGAAGCACAAGAAGGGCGTCTTTTTGCGCCTCTTGCCTTTACCAAAACCTATGCCATGGCAGCAGCTGCTGCGCTGGCTATTACCTTGGTTCCTGTGCTGGCGGGCTACTTCGTACGGGGTAAAATACGCTCTGAATCGGAAAACCCGGTAAACCGAGTGTTAGAGCGTGTGTATCAACCATTGCTGATACGATTGCTTAATTACCCGCTCCTCACTTTGGTGGGTGCATTTTGCTTATTACTATCTACGTACTGGCCGTTAAGTCATTTAGGTAGTGAATTTATGCCTGAATTGGACGAAGGCGATTTGATGTATATGCCTACTACCTATCCAAGTATTTCAGTGGGTAAAGCCAGAGAGCTTTTGCAACAAACGGATAAACTCATTGCCACCCTGCCAGAGGTTAAAACGGTATTCGGGAAAATCGGGCGTGCAGATACAGCTACTGACCCTGCGCCACTGACCATGATTGAAACCTTCATTCAGCTTAAACCTAAAGCTCAGTGGAGGAACGGCATGACCACAGAAAAGCTCAAAGAAGAGCTTAACGCCCTGGTTCAGTTCCCTGGGCTGACCAATGCCTGGGTCATGCCAATTAAAACCCGCATCGACATGTTAGCAACCGGGATAAAAACACCTGTTGGGATCAAGATTGCGGGGCCTGACTTAGCAGGCATTGAAGCTATTGGAAAGGATATTGAGATACTGCTTAAAGACCTACCCAATACAGCATCAGTATACGCTGAGCGGGTGGTTGGTGGTCGTTACGTGAATATCGATATCGACAGAAAACTGGCTGCGCGCTACGGCATGAATATAGACGATGTTCACAGTATTCTAGCTTCGGCAGTGGGCGGTAAAGTGGTAACACAGTCGGTGGAAGGGCGTGAGCGTTTTCCTATCACCATGCGCTTTTTACAGCACTACCGCGATACCCCTGAATCTTTAGCATCCATGCCTTTCGTCACGCCAAGCGGTGTTCACATTACCCTTGGAGATGTCGCAAATGTGCTTATTGACGAGGGGCCGGCCGGAATTAAAAGCGAAAACGCCCGATTAAATGGGTGGGTGTATGTTGATATCTCGTCAAACTCAGCCACAGGCATTGACTTAGGGGGCTATGTAGATAGTGCGAAACGCTATTTGTCAGAGCACCTCGATTTGCCTGCTGGCTACTCAATCACGTGGGCAGGGCAGTTTGCTTATCTGGAACGCGCAAAAGCAAAACTGTTGGTAGTTATACCGTTAACCTTAGCCATTATCTGCCTCTTACTTTATCTAGCGTTTAAACGCCTTCGCGATGTGGCACTTATACTTGCTACTTTGCCGTTGGCGCTGGTGGGCAGTGTATGGTTGCTTTACTTTCTCGACTTCAATTTATCAGTTGCGGTAGGGGTTGGATTTATTGCTCTTGCCGGTGTAGCAGTGGAAATAGGCGTTATCATGTTGGTGTATTTAAACCAATATGTATCGGAAGTTTTCGCGAAGTCTACTCCAAAAAATAAAGCCACTAAAAACGTTGAACTTGTTAAAAATGCTATTGTTAAAGCAGCCTCGGCAAGACTTCGCCCTGTCATGATGACATCGCTTTCTATCATTGCTGGCCTACTGCCGGTGCTTTATGCAACCGGAACAGGTAGCGAGGTAATGCAGCGAATAGCCGCACCTATGGTAGGCGGTATGGCGAGTGCCCTAGTATTAACGCTTTTTGTTTTACCATGTGCGTACTACCTAATGGTTTCACGTAAAGCGTAACAGAAAAGAAAGTTCAATAAGAGTATAAAAAGCATGGGGAGGCGAGCACACGCTTCCCCAGCACTTATTCCTAAAACGTGAGGCGATTAATGCGCTGCCGAGTGATCTTCCGAATAACCTTCCGCATAGTCTTCTACCTGCTGCCAAACGCGTAAAAGGTTACCACTTAATATCTTTTCAATGTCGGTACGGCTATAGCCTCTATCGAGCAGCCCTTGCACTAAGTTTGGAAAGCTCGCCACGTCTTTAAGCCCAATGGGTAGTGAGTCACCTACGCCGTCGTAGTCTGAGCCTATGCCCACATGTTCAACACCAATTAGCTTTACCACGTGGTCAATATGGTCAAGCACTTCATCTAGCGTTGAATAAGGGTAAGGTACTTTTTCACGGTAGCTTTCTTCGAAGTTCTCTAGCTTAGGGCTATCTTCGCCTTCTTTTTCAATCAATGCTTTACGTGCGGCGGTAAGACCGCGGCGCCACTTGCCTGCTTCTTTAGAGACAAAGCTAGAACCAAAGTTAATCATGATCACCCCGCCATTTTCGCCGAGCTTTTTAATCATGTCGTCGTTCATGTTGCGCTCAAAACCAGGTGTGAAGCGGCGCAGAGAAGAGTGCGATGCAATGACAGGTACTTTTGTTAGCTCGATAACCTGATAAAAAGCGTCATCAGAAACATGAGAAATATCTAACATGATACCGATATTATTCATTTCGCCTACTAAGTCTTTGCCAAACGGGCTTAAGCCTTTCCATTTTCTACGCAGATCGTACGAAGAGTCAGAGATGTGATTAGCCTGGCTGTGCGCAAGGGTAATATAACGGATCCCACGCTCGTAAAATGCCGCTAAATTTGCCAAATCTCCTTGAATAGGCGAACCATTTTCCATCCCCATTGGCAGTGAAATTAGCCCCTTTTCAAATTGGGCTTTTACCTCAGAAGGGCTTTTCGCAATGGCAAATTTATTCGGTGCGCGGGCAACAATGGCTTCCACCGAGTCAATGAGTTCATGAGCAAGTTGGGTTGATTCAGGCGAATTGTCCAAACTGGCAGGTACATAAATACTCATAAAAGGGGCGTTCAGGCCGCCAGATACTGCGCGCGGATAATCAAAGTCTCCGCCCTCGGTGGCTTTGGTAACGTCTACCCACTTTTCCTTAACGCGATAAGGAACATCAATATGGCCATCTACAATTATGGTTTCTTGTGCAATCTTTATAGCTTTTTCAGATGCTGAATACGTGGGGGTGTCAGCAATGACAGAGTGTGACATAAAAAGCGCAGAGATAATTAATGCGCAAGGTGAAAGTGGAAAGCGCCCCTTCATAGAAAATCCTTATTTTGTTTTTATCGCTTAGGTCAACAACCGCTAACTTAATAGCACTACGAGACTAAAGGATAATGCACACCGCGACAATAGGCTTTTACTTGCTACGCATTTACTTCAAATTGATCTCGTGAATCCTTAAATTAGTCGATATTGCTCATTTTTAGAGCGCTTGTGCTTGTTTACCTCAAGTTTACATTGCAATAAAAATTTAAAACTTGTTATGGTGAAGACTGCGTGACTTCATTGCGCGAATACGGGATACTCCCAAGCGCTCCGCTTATTATCGATGTCAAATATGCATCAGCGCGGCCGACGTAATTTTTTAGTGGCACCCGCTCTTCTCACATAATTAAGCCGGGGCCACAGCTAACAAGTATGAGAAATAAATATGGCTATTAATTTTGTACCGCTAGATAAAGAAAAGCATAAAGACCTAAAGGTTGCGGTAAACACATCTTTCAGCTTTGCGAAAAACACACACCTTGCAGCAGCAACTATCCGTGAATTTGCACAACTGGCTGCGACAATGCCGCTAGTGTTCATTGAAGACACTACGTCTAAGCGCCACCATGTTGTGACTATGCTTGGTATGGAGCAAGGTCAAAACCTTTTCCTAACTGGCGATAGCTGGAAAGGTCCTCACGTTCCAATGAACATCCTTCGCTATCCGTTTGACGTACGTCCAGACGGCGACAAGCTTGGCGTTTACATTGATGAAAACTCTGACCTTATTTCTGATGAAGGCCAAGCTCTATTCACTGAAGCTGGTGAAGCAAGCGAGTTCCTTGATAGCCGTCAGAAGTTCCTAGCAGACCTAGCGAATAGCGAAATGCTAACACAGCGTTTTGTAGCGAAAGTTGTTGAGCTAGACCTACTTGATCCAATTCAAATTCGCCTTACTTACCAAGACGGTAAGCAGCGCAATGTTACAGGCATGATGAGCATTAACGAGAAGAAACTTCTTGAGCTACCTGAAGAGCAAGTACTTGAACTACATAAACAAGGCTTCCTAGGTGCAATCTATGCGGTAATGATGTCAGTTGGTCAGCTTAATCGTCTTGTTGAGCTTTCAAACGATACAGACAACCCAATTCGCAACATGCAGCTTTCTGCTGTTAAAGCAGAAGAAGCAGCGCCAAGCGCGTAAACGCGCTTCAAACTTAAATGTAAAAACCCGCGATTTCGTCGCGGGTTTTTTTATGTCTAAACACTATGTTCAGTTTTCGTCATGTTTCGTTCAGAATCCGTTAAGTTTTAATGCCTTATCTTATGCGTAGTGTTATTACACGTCGTTCCCAACACATTTTTTAAGGACAAAAGACATGAACATCAAATCTAATAAACTTTCAACAACGCTAACCGCACTTTCACTTATTACGGCTTCAGTATTTTCAGTCTCACTGGCACATGCAGCTACACAAAACGAAGTACAAGTAACCGCGGTCGATCTTGAAGGGGTAGATGACAACCTCTACGGTGCTAGATATGTGCGCTACCTTGATGAGGTGAGTGGCAATAGCGGCGCTTACCTTATTAATCCTTATTTACAGCGCGTATCAAGTCTGTCTGGTGGGTACGCTAATTTAGACGGTATCGACGTGTTTAACTTAGGTACAACTTTCTACATCGACGATACGTGGATGCTAGCCATCGAAGGCGCACACAGTAAATTTGACGATGACTTTGGTGATGAGGATTACACCAATATCGATTTAAAAGTAGGGTTTAACTTGTCACGTCAATGGCAAATAGGCGCAGGTCTAATTTATCAGCGCGCCAGTTATGAAATTAATGACGGTACAAATAGCTACAGCGAAAGTGAGAATGAAACTTCACCTCTAGTTTTTACGCGCTATACCACAGTAGGTAACGGGGGAACTGGTTGGGACTTCGCCGCCCAATATATTGCCGATGATGTTGATGTATTATCTGGAAGTGCGCGATACTTCTTTAGCCCAGGTCTAAGCGTTCAAGGCAGCTATAGCTATACCAATGCGCCAGACGGTTTTGACAACTTAAAAACTGTAGGGGTGGCTTTAGATTACTGGGTGAATGAGCAATTCTCAGTAGCGGCAAGCTATGAAACAGATATTGATAGCGATATCGAAAGCGACGTAGCGTCGCTCACCGCTTCTTACCGTTTTTAACGTAGTTTAGCCAACAGCTATTGATAACTAGTAACTATTAACAATGAACTATCAACTTCGGTTGGTAGTTCATTTATTCATATAAATCGCTTTTAAGTTATCAAGCGCATTCCATTCAGATAAAAACAGCCATTCATCGATAAATTGTAAGTTTAATTTCACCCACCTGAATATTTTTTAATCTTTTTTACGCGCCTAATCATACACTTCCTCAAAACACTGTATATCCAACCAGTTTAAACCCAGTGTTTATGCGGCTTTCACGCCTTTTTTCTACTTGACAGTGGGGATCATTGGTACCTAAACTGTAACTCAGTGGGTAAATGTGGCGAATTGTGGATCAAATCATCATCACTTTGCAGATTAGTACTCAAAAAACAAGAAAACCAAGAGCAAATAATAAAAGGCTAGGGGAATGTTCCGCGGCGCTAACGCAATCAATCTGGATACAAAAGGCAGACTGGCTATACCGACGAAGTATCGTCAGTCGCTGCTGGATGATTGTCAGGGACAACTGGTCTGCACAGTCGATACACAACAAAGTTGTTTGCTACTTTACCCACTTCCCGAATGGGAAGAGATTGAGCTAAAACTCTCTAAACTTTCAAGCATGATCCCAGCCGAGCGTCGCTTGCAGCGATTGCTACTAGGTTATGCTTCAGAAGGTGAGATGGATAAAAGCGGACGTATTCTTATTCCTACTCCACTGCGAAGTTTCGCAAAACTCTCAAAAGAAGTCATGTTAGTTGGTCAGTTAAACAAATTCGAAATTTGGGATGCCGATATTTGGGCACAACAAGTTGAAGCTGATATAGACACCGAACGCAAAGGCGAATTTGAACTTACCGAACGATTACAGGACTTTTCTCTATGACGCAGTCTAGCGAATTTAAACATATTTCAGTATTGCTTGACGAATGCATTGAAGCGCTGGCGATTAAACCTGACGGCATTTATATCGATGCTACGTTTGGACGTGGCGGGCATTCAGCACATATTTTAAAGGCTCTAGGTGACAACGGGCGTCTTATCGCCTTTGACCGTGACCCACAAGCGATTAAAGCGGCTGAACGCTTTGCCGATGACAAGCGCTTTAGCATTATCCACTCACCGTTTGGAGATATGGCAGAAGAAATCGAGGCGCTAGGATTAACTGGCAAGATTGACGGTGTGTTGATGGACTTAGGCGTATCGTCACCTCAACTTGACGATGCTGAACGGGGTTTTAGCTTCCTGCGCGACGGCCCGCTGGATATGCGCATGGACACGTCTCGCGGTCAAAGTGCTGCCGACTGGCTGGCTAGCGCAGAAGAGCAAGATATTACACAGGTCATTAAAGAGTTTGGCGAAGAAAAGTTCGGCAAGCGCATTGCTCACGCTATTGTTAACACACGTAAAGATACACCTATTACGCGTACTGCACAGCTTGCCAAAATCATCGATGAAGCCGTACCTGTAAAAGACAAATTCAAACACCCTGCAACCCGTGCATTCCAGGGTATCCGCATTTATATCAATGCTGAGTTAGAGCAACTTCGCGTGGGTCTTAAAGCTGCCACACAAGTGTTAGCAAAAGAAGGTCGATTAGCCGTTATTTCATTTCACTCGTTAGAAGACCGCTTAGTAAAGCGCTTTATTAAGGATCAAAGTAAAGGGAAAGTTGTACCGCACAATTTACCGATAACCCAAGCTGAAATAGATGCAGATAAAGTGCTTAAAGCGCTGGGTAAAGCAATAAAACCTTCAGAACAGGAGATTGCGAACAACGTTCGCTCCCGCAGTTCGGTATTACGTGTGGCAGAAAAGTTATGACCAAAGCCATACCAGACAAGGCCAGCACTAATTTCAAATTACTGCTCATTATTGTTTCAGATTTGACCCGCAACAAGTTGCGGGTTTTGTTGTATTTAATGGTTATCACAAGTGCTATGGCTGTGACCCTTAGTAGTCATCACAATAGGCAGCAAGTGATTGCCCTTGAAGACCTAATGCAAGAGAAAGACGAGCTCGATGTTGAGTGGCGTAACCTCGTGCTCGAACAACGGGCGTTAACTGAGCACAATCGCATAGAAAACTTGGTTGAAAAGCAGTTAGAAATGTACCGTGCCACGGCAGACGATGAAGTAGTGGTGAGGCTAAAATGAGTACATCTGCACTTTCTCGTAAGCGCAAAAAGACCGGCGCAAAACAAAATGTAACGCCGAGCCTGGTGCACTGGCGTTTTGTGGTTGTACTTGTGGTAATCATGCTAGTGTTTGGCGTATTAGCCGCACGCGCAGCTTACATTCAAGTTATCGAACCTGATGAGCTTATTCAACAAGGCGATAACCGCACACTTAGAACCCGAGATATGCCGACCTACCGCGGCCTTATCACCGACAGAAACGGTGTTGAACTGGCGGTAAGTGTTCCTGTTCGCGCCATTTATGCAGACCCCAAAATTATTCATGAAAATGAAGGTTTTAAAGAAGAGCGACGCTGGGAAGCGCTAGCGGATGTTCTGCGTCAAGACGTAAATGAACTGAAAGAAAAAGTGGCCAACCCCAAGCGCCGTTTTGTTTATTTGCAGCGTCAGGTGTCGCCCGCCATGGCAGAATACGTTGATAAGCTTGATATCCCAGGTATCTATCTTCGTCGCGAAAGCCGACGCTACTACCCTACGGGTGAAGTTTCAGCACAGTTAATTGGCGTTACCGATGTGGATGACAACGGTGTTGAAGGCTTAGAGCGTATGTATAACGAGTGGCTAACGGGCACCCCTGGCTCTCGTAAAATACGCCGCGATGCGAAAGGCCGCCAGGTTGAAATTTTAGAGACTAAGTCGGGTGAAAAAGCAGGTGACCTGCAGCTGACCATCGACCAGCGTATTCAGGCTCTAGCCTACAAAGAAATTAAAGAAGCCATGATTTATTATCAATCAAGTTCGGCTTCAGCCATTGTTATTGATGTAAAAACCGGCGACGTATTGGCAATGGTTAATGCACCTTCCTTCAACCCGAACGACAGAAGCAAATTGTCTGCGCACAGAATGCGTAACCGTGTTATTACCGACGCATTTGAGCCGGGCTCAGCACTGAAGCCTCTGGCCGTACTTACTGCATTAGAATTTGGTGAAGTTGAACCTGAAGATTCAGTAAATACCCACCCGGGTTGGATGCGTTTGGGCGGCAGTCTAGTAAAAGACTCCCGCAACTATGGCGAGCTAACGCTAGAAGAAATTATTCAGCATTCCTCGAACATGGGCACATCGAAACTGGCGTTGTCTGTTCCTAAACAGTTTTTGCTTGATACCTACTACAACATGGGCCTTATGAGTGATACAGGGCTTAACATGGCAGGCGAGAGCAGTGGTATTTTCCATGAGCGTAGCCGCTGGTCTGAATTTGAGTTAGCCACACTGTCATTTGGGTACGGTATCTCTGTAACTACAGCACAGCTAGGACGTCTTTACGCTACATTGGCAAACGGCGGCGTTAAAACTCCTCTTAATATCATTAAATCGCCAGAGCAACCTTCGTGGCAAGCTCAATCAGAGCGTGTGATCAGCGAAGAAAACGCTAAAGCCATTGTTCAAATGATGGAAAGCGTAACCCAGCGGGGCGGCACGGCAACCAAAGCTGCAGTTCCAGGTTATCGCGTAGCAGGTAAAACAGGGACAAGCCGCAAAGCGGTAGCTGGCGGGTACGGGGAAGAGTACGTGAACATTTTCGCCGGTATTGCACCAGTGTCTGACCCAAGGCTAGTAACTATCGTGCTGATCAATGAACCCGGCGGCGATTTGTATCACGCAGGTGATACCGCAGCACCTGTATTTTCGTCAATTATGGGTGGTGCACTGCATATGCTTAACGTGACGCCAGATGACAAGCAGGTTACTTCAAGTCGCTTATTGATGGGAGGTCAAAGTGGTAGTTAGTGCCTTTATTCAAAGTATTAAAGCCTTGTTAGCAAAATTTGGAATAGATGCCCCCGATATTCGCATTGAAGGTTTGACGTTGGATAGCCGTGAAGTGAATACTCGCTTAGCGTTTGTTGCAGTTAAAGGGCATGAACGCGATGGTCGCGAATTTATACCGCAGGCAATAAGTTTAGGGGCCCGTGTAATTCTGGCGCAAACTGAAGACAGTAGTGCCCATGGTCAAATGGAAATGCGCGACCACAGCGTCATCATTTCGCTATATGAACTACCACAAATGCTCTCTGCGTTGTCTGCTGCGTTCTATGATTACCCGGCACAAAAAATGACGACGGTAGCAGTAACAGGGACTAACGGAAAAACCTCTACAGTTCAAGTGCTTACCCAGCTTAAGGATGCATTGGGTACACGTAGCGCAAGCATAGGAACCTTGGGAAGTAGTGTGTTTGAAGGCGACGAAACCCAGTGGTCTAACACGCCTGCGGCAAACACAACCCCCGATGCCATACGTATGCA
Organism: Alteromonas sp. PRIM-21; assembly: GCF_027563165.1. Taxonomy (NCBI): domain Bacteria; kingdom Pseudomonadati; phylum Pseudomonadota; class Gammaproteobacteria; order Alteromonadales; family Alteromonadaceae; genus Alteromonas; species Alteromonas sp. PRIM-21. The sequence goes on from NZ_JADOEK010000002.1 coordinate 358,113, forward strand.
ATATTTATTGGCAGACTTTGTGCAAAGCGAAGTGCGCCATACGGCCTTTGAAGCAAGTTCTCACGCATTGGTTCAAGGACGTCTTGGTACAGTAAAAACCGATATCGCTGTTTTCACCAATCTTACTCGTGACCACTTAGATTATCACGGCACAATGGAAGAGTATGGGAGAGCCAAGCGCTTGCTACTTCAACAGCCGGGTTTGAAAGTTGTAGTGTTAAACGCTAACGACGATGAAAGTAAGAAGTGGGATGGTGCAGCAGATAAGACGATTACACGCGTCTGGACAAGTATAGATGAAAGTGGTCTGGATGGGAGCGGTGAAAGTGAGTTCTTGTGCAAACATAACAATCCACAAAGTCGCCATTGTTTCGCCACAAATGCTTCTTATCATGCAGGTGGATGTAGCTTTGAACTGGTGAGTTCGTGGGGAAGCGCAGCTATATCATTGCCACTATTCGGAAAGTTCAATATCAGTAATGTATTGAGTGCTATAAGTACGTTACTCGCTGAAGGTGAGCGTTTTGATGACGTGGTTAACGCGGTAAATGCGCTAACGCCCGTGCCTGGCCGAATGGAAGTCTTCCCGGTAACAGGTGCTGCTAACGTGGTGGTGGACTACGCGCACACGCCAGATGCACTAGAAAAAGTGCTGCTAAGCGCCAAATTCCACACCGCGGGCAAAGTATGGTGTGTGTTTGGTTGTGGTGGCGACCGTGATAAAGGTAAGCGACCACTAATGGGTCAGGCTGCTGAGTCAGGCGCTGACGCTATTGTGATCACCACCGACAACAGCAGAAGCGAAAGCCCTGAGTCTATTGCTAAGGACATCATTGCGGGCTTAAAAAACTCTGAGCTGGCAGTGTCTATCCCCGACCGCGAGCAAGCTATTCGCCACTGCCTTGAGCATGGGCATGAAAGCGACATCATCATTGTGGCTGGAAAAGGCCATGAAGATTACCAAATTATCGGTGACAAAAAGACTAACTATAACGAACGTGCAGTTGTGGCGCGACTGCAACAGGAGTACAGCAAATGATAACAACAACGCTGTCATGGATAGCCGAAAAGGTTAACGGAAAATTATTAAACGGTGCTGCTGACGTTGAAGTGTCGGCGGTAAGTACCGATACCCGCACCCTTGAAGATGGCGCAGTGTATCTAGCCTTGAAAGGCCCGAATTTTAACGGCCACGATTTTGTCTCAACGGCAGAAAAAGCCGGAGCAAGCGCGGTTATAGCCAGTGAAGACGTAGCGACCTCGTTACCTGTCATCATGGTTGAAGATACCAAAGAAGCGCTTGGTCTGTTAGGTGCTGCCGTAAAAGCACATGTGGCACCAAAAACCATTGCCATCACCGGAAGCAGTGGTAAAACCACCGTAAAGGAAATGTGCGCGGCTATTTTGACCCGACGAGGCAACGTATTAGCCACAAATGGAAATTTCAATAACGATATCGGTGTACCACTGACCCTTCTACGCCTTAAGCCACAGCATGAATATGCAGTGATGGAGTTAGGCGCAAATCACATTGGCGAAATCGCCTATACCACGAACCTTGTTAAGCCGGACGTAGCGACTATCGTAAACGCTGCCGCTTCTCATCTAGAAGGCTTTGGAAGTTTGCTAGGTGTGGCGCGCGCCAAAAGTGAAATTTTTAAAGGTTTAGGCAGTGACGGTGTGGCAGTAGTCAATGTCGACAGTCAGTTTGCCGAATTTTGGCAAGGCAAACTTAAACAGACTAAAACGCTTACGTTTTCCCCGCAGCAGAAAAATAATGCCGACTTTAGAGCAGAAGATATCACCATTGGATTAGATGGATGCGCCGCATTCCATTTGGTTTGCCCTCACGGTGAAATGTCTATTCAGCTAACAATTCCAGGCGTTCACAACGTGGGGAATGCTCTTGTTGCTGCTGCGCTAACACTACAAGTTGGCGCCACATTGGAAAATGTGCGAGACGGCCTGTTAGCAATGCAACAGGTTAGTGGGCGGCTCAATGTGAAACAACTTACCGAACAAGTTCGCCTATTAGATGACACCTACAACGCCAACGTAGCGTCTGTTAATGCAGCAATCGATACGCTAAGCAGCTTTTCAGGCATTCGCGTGCTTGTGCTAGGCGACATGAAAGAGTTGGGCGAAAAAGCGCGTTTCTACCACGAGCAGGTAGGGGAATACGCTAAACAAAAAGGAATTAATTACCTGTATACCATGGGTGTTTTGAGTCAATCAGCGAGTGCTGTGTTTAATGAAAACGGTGGTCATTTCAGCGATGTTGAAAGTTTGTTGGCCGCAATGGAGAGTGATTTGTTAGTGCAGCAGCGCGATATTTCAATTTTAGTTAAAGGTTCACGCAGTTCAAAAATGGAACGCGTGGTAGAGGCGGTAGAGGCCTCTGCGCTGGGAAAGCACGATAGCCGTCGGGAGCGAATAGCATGTTAATTTGGCTAGCCGACTGGCTTACACAATTTGATTCAGGGTTTAACGTATTTTCATACCTTACTCTTCGTGCAATTTTAAGCACCCTGACCGCGTTACTTATTGCCATTCTTATTGGCCCTAAGATGATTCGTTATTTGCAGCGTATGCAAATTGGTCAAACCGTACGTGACGATGGCCCGCAAAGCCATCTATCGAAATCCGGTACACCCACCATGGGCGGGTTGCTGATCCTTGCGGCCATTGTAGTAAGTGGTCTGCTTTGGGCTGACCTGACTAATCGCTATGTGCTGGTAACCCTAACTGTGGTTGTGGCCTACGGTATTATCGGATTTGTTGACGATTATAGAAAAGTAATCCGCAAAGATTCGAAAGGGCTTATCGCGCGCTGGAAGTACTTCTGGCAATCGGTAGTTGCATTAGGCGTTGCATTCTATTTATACAGCAGCGCAACGATAAGTGCTGAAACCTCGCTACTGGTACCTTTCTTCAAAGAGGTGTTTCCGCAGTTAGGGGCCTTTTACATCATCATTACTTATTTTGCCATTGTAGGCACCAGTAATGCGGTAAACCTTACTGATGGACTGGACGGACTCGCCATAGTGCCCACCATTTTAGTGGCAGGCGCATTTGCCATATTTGCTTATGTAACAGGTAATGCGAACTTTGCCGAATACCTGAACATTCCCCATATTCCGCTCACCAGTGAACTGGTAATTGTGTGCACCGCCATGGTTGGTGCAGGACTAGGTTTCTTATGGTTTAACACGTATCCAGCACAAGTATTTATGGGCGATGTTGGCTCACTAGCACTAGGCGGCACATTAGGCGTGCTTGCAGTACTAGTACGTCAGGAACTGGTGTTGATTATCATGGGTGGCGTTTTTGTTATGGAAACCCTGTCGGTCATTCTTCAGGTAGGTTCTTACAAATTGCGTGGTCAGCGTATTTTCCGCATGGCGCCTATTCACCACCATTATGAATTGAAGGGCTGGCCAGAGCCGCGGGTTATCGTGCGTTTTTGGATCATTTCAATCATTTTAGTTTTAGTGGGTTTAGCTACCCTCAAACTTAGATAAGCGGTAAAGAGATAGGTATTAATGTCGTATAACGTACGTGAGCATAGTTATGTAGTCGGTGGCCTAGGTGTTACAGGTCAAGCTTGCGTGCGCTTTTTGTTGCAACAAAAAGCAACGGTTAAAGCGTTTGATACACGTGCTAATTTTACTGCACCAACTAGTGATCTTGATACTGACATGCAAGCTTTTATGGCAGAGAAGGTCACTAGCAATGCCCTAAGTGAAGATTACTTCGATGGTGTAGACACCTTGGTGTTAAGCCCTGGACTTGCCCCTGATATTGAACAAGTTGCCTTGGCAAAATCTTGCGGAGTAGAGGTTATTGGTGATGTCGAGCTGTTTGCCCGCCTAAATACACCTGAAAATAGCACTGCGCCAACTAAACGAGTAGTTGGCATTACAGGCTCTAATGGCAAAACTACAGTCACTTTATTAGTGAACCATTTGCTTAAAAGCTGTGGTGTAAAAAGTATTGAAGCGGGTAACGTAGGTCGCCCTGTGCTTGAAGCGCTGCAAAGTGATGCAGATGTAGTAGTAATGGAGCTATCAAGTTTTCAACTTGAAACTACATCTAGCCTGGTACTTGACGCTGCCACTGTGCTTAATATTTCCGATGACCACCTAGACCGTCACGGTACCCTTGAAGCCTATATCGAGGCCAAACATCGCATTTTCGATAACGCGAAATCTGCGATTGTATGGCGGGACAGTGAGTTTGTAGCGCCTGAAGAGCCGCTACCATCACACGAGATCACTGAATATGGTTTAGGGGAGTCTTCTACAGGGTTTGCGATTGCGTCTTTTGGCGGTGACGGTAGTGCTCATGACGAAGAGCAACGTCTGTACATCACGTTTAATGGCGAAAAGCTTATTGCCCTTAGCGATATTCATTTAGCGGGCATGCATAATGTGCTAAACATTATGGCTGCACTAGGCATTTGCTTTAAGCTTGGCGTGTCGCCTGAACTCGCGGTTAAACATCTACACAGTTTTAAATCTGCACCACATCGGTGTGTGGAAATAGCCCGTGTAAACAACGTTCGCTATATCGACGACTCCAAAGCAACCAATACTGGTGCCACGGTAGCGGCCCTTGAAGGGTTAGCCCCAACTATACAGGGGAAGCTAATTCTTATTGCAGGTGGTGACGCTAAAGGTGCAGACATAGCCAGCCTTAATCCTTATCTAACTAAATATGTATCGCACGTGTTTGCTTTGGGCAAAGATGCACATCTGTTTGAAATGAGTTTTGCGCATACAACGCGTGTGGCAACCATGAAAGACGCCGTAAAAGCGGCAACAAGGCTAGCAGCCTCTGGTGATGTGGTATTGCTTTCGCCTGCGTGTGCAAGTTTTGATATGTTTAAGAACTATATGCATCGCGGTGACGTGTTTAAACAAGATGTATACGACCTACATAATCTACATAGTCAGAACGACCGCGCTGTGGAGGTTACATCATGATGACTGCCTCTACCAAACTTAGTGCGCTATTTGCCGCGAAGCACGACGGACAGCCCTCGGCAACGCATCCATATGATGTAACGCTGATCTTAATTGCGCTGGCTTTGATGAGCATTGGGGTTGTTATTGTTACCTCGGCGTCTATGCCGGTAGCCGATAGGCTGCACGACAATCCTTTCTATTTTGCTATTCGCCACGGTATTTACATTGTTGGGGCCATCATTGCCGCAATGGTAGTCCTTAACTTGCCTATGCAGTTTTGGCGCATGACCAACCCCTACCTTCTGCTAGCGGCTATCGCACTATTACTAGCAGTACTGGTGGTGGGAAGAACCGTGAATGGTAGTACCCGTTGGTTAGCGATTGGGCCTATAACCATTCAAGCCGCCGAACCGGCCAAGCTCTTTTTCTTTGCGTATTTGGCTGGGTATTTGGTTCGTCGTTACGAAGAAGTGACCGAAAACTTGAAGGGCTTTATAAAGCCCCTTGTGGTGTTCTTTGCACTTGCAATGTTGCTTTTGCTTCAACCTGACTTAGGTACCGTCGTTGTGATGTTTGCAACCACAATTGGCTTGCTATTTTTAGCGGGTGCACGACTTTGGCAGTTCTTCGCCCTGGTGTTTGCAGGCATATTGGCGGTTGTAGCGCTTATCGTGTTTGAAGAATACCGTATGAAACGGGTTACCTCCTTTTTAGACCCTTGGGCCGACCCGTTCGGTGCTGGTTATCAGCTTACCCAGTCTTTAATGGCCTATGGCCGCGGTAACTGGTTTGGGCAAGGTCTGGGCAATAGCTTACAAAAATTAGAGTTTTTGCCTGAAGCACACACTGACTTTGTTATGGCTATCTTAGCTGAAGAACTCGGCTTTGTTGGCGTACTTGCAGTACTTGGACTCATTTTATGGATGGTATTGCGTGCGCTAAGTATTGGAAACAAAGCACTAGATAAAGGGCGAGCGTTTGATGGTTACATGGCGTACAGCATTGGTATTTGGTTCAGCTTTCAGACCGCGGTAAATATTGGTGCAAGCGCCGGTATTCTTCCTACCAAAGGGCTAACACTGCCGTTAGTTAGTTACGGCGGTTCGTCACTTATCATTATGTCAGTGGCGGTAGCTATATTACTTCGTATCGATTTTGAATTACGGGTTGATGGCGTACAAGCAATCGGCCGAGGCGATGGTAAGGACGGCAAGAAAAGGGTCCGTCGCAAAAAGCCTATTTCCTCAAACGAAGCTCAGGCTAAGGAAACGGCTATACCAAGAACTAAAACAGAAAAAAACACCGATGATGAAGACTTTTCATCATCCACGGTTGAAGCTAAGCCTGCGACAAAAAAATCAACAGCAGAAGATGAAGGCAAAGCCGGCATTAAAGCTATTCTCGCTCGCGTGGCGCAGGAGGCGGATAATGGCTAAGCGTTGTTTAATTATGGCTGGTGGTACAGGCGGGCATGTTTTCCCTGGTCTTGCAGTAGCTAATGCGCTGCGAAATGAAGGCTGGGATATTCATTGGCTGGGCACCGCCGAGCGAATGGAAGCGCAAGTTGTACCTAAGCACGACATTCCCATTCACTTCATTCCTGTAAAAGGGCTTCGTGGCAAAGGTATTTCGGCACGCCTTAAAGGTGCTGTTGCTTTAGTAAAAAGCTTGTTTTCAGCAAGAAGAATTATAAAACGTCTACAGCCGGATATTGTTGTCGGGTTTGGTGGCTATGCCAGCGGACCTGGTGGCGTTGCAGCAAAAAGCTTAGGTATTCCTGTGATAGTGCATGAGCAAAATGCAGCGGCTGGCATGACTAATAAGCTTCTTAGTAAATTTGCAAGCCGTGTGCTTCTTGGCTTTAACGATGCTAAAGAACAATTTTCAGGGGGTGCGGATAAAGTGCATACTGTTGGTAACCCTGTTCGCGATGAAATTTGGCAGGTGATGCCTAAAGCTGAAGATAATCACGCAGGCGCTCATGCTAACAACCTTGAAAACCCTCTAGGAAACACCAGTGGGGACAAGCAAGTTTTAAATATGCTTGTGGTTGGCGGAAGTTTAGGCGCTCAAATACTGAATGAAACTGTGCCCGAGACATGCGGTGTATTAGAAGGCTTATCGATAAAGCACCAGTGCGGTAAAGGCAACAGTGAAAGTGTTGCCCAAGCTTATAAATCCGCAGGCGCTGATATGTCGAAAGTTTATGTCAGTGATTTTATCGATGACATGGCCGCAGCCTATGAATGGGCTGATTTCATTGTGTGTAGAGCTGGGGCACTCACTGTGAGTGAAGTAGCTGCGGCAGGACGTGCAGCTATCTTTGTTCCGCTACCTTTTGCAGTGGACGATCATCAAACGAAAAATGCGCAGTCGTTAGTGAAGCAAAATGCGGCACTGATGATTGCTCAATCAGTATTAAAAGAAAATTTAGGGCAGGCGGTGCGTCAGTGGTTACAACACCCTGAAGACTGCTTGAATATGGGGCGCGTTGCAAAAACATGTGCAAGCACCCATGCCACGGAAAATGTAGTAAGCCACGTTAAAAGCGTGGTAGGAGTAGGGGACTAATGGTTTTTAAAACCCCATTTGAAAGCCCGCAAATGCGCAGGGTTAAAAGTATATTCTTTATTGGCATCGGTGGTGCCGGTATGGGTGGTATTGCAGAAGTACTGCTGAACGAAGGTTATGCAATTGCTGGCTCTGATATTCAAGAAGGGCCAATGACACAGCGCTTAAGCGAATTGGGCGCTGATGTGAAAATAGGTCATCGCGCTGAAAACGTCGAAGGCATGGACGTTATTGTGGTTTCTAGTGCCATCAATGAGCAAAACCCAGAAATTATCGTTGCTCGTGAAAAGCGTATACCCATCATTCGTCGTGCTGAAATGCTGGCAGAGCTGATGAGATTCCGCCACGGTATTGCAGTAGCGGGTACCCACGGGAAAACGACCACAACCAGTTTGATTTCGACGATTTTCGCAGAAGCGGAATATGACCCTACTTTTGTTATTGGTGGCTTGCTTAACAGTGCCGGTACGAATGCACGCTTAGGTAAAAGCCGCTACCTTATAGCAGAGGCTGATGAGAGCGATGCATCGTTTCTTCACTTGCAGCCAATGGTATCGGTTGTGACCAATATTGAAGCGGATCACATGGATACCTATGGTGGTGATTTCTCGAAAGTAAAAGATACTTTTGTTGAGTTTTTGTCGAACCTACCGTTTTACGGCCAAGCCATAATGTGCGGTGACGATGCGAATATTCAAGAGATTCGCCCTCGCATAGGCCGAAGCATTCTCACCTACGGTTTTGAGTCTCACAACGACTATCGCGCAGAGAATATTTCACTGTCATTTGGTAAAGCGAGTTTTACCGTTATTCGACCAGAGCGTGAACCGCTAGATATTACGTTGAATCTTACCGGCAACCACAATGTGCTTAATGCCCTAGCTGCTATTGCAGTGGCTTGCGACGAAGGTGTGGATGACGATGCTATTATTCGTGCACTAGCTAGCTTTGGCGGAATAGGCCGACGATTTGAGCAGCTAGGCACCTTTACTACCAGTAAAGGTGAGGTTTGTTTGGTGGATGACTATGGTCACCACCCAACGGAAGTTAAAGCAACTATAGCTGCTGCTCGGGCAAACTGGCCTGATAAGCGCTTAGTTATGGTTTATCAGCCTCACCGTTTCACGCGAACCCGCGACCTCTATGAAGATTTCGTTGAAGTGTTATCCAGTGTCGATGCACTCTTGCTTCTAGATGTATATGCCGCCAGTGAACAGCCTATTGAAGGCGCTGACAGTAAAGCGCTATGTCGTTCAATTCGTCAGCGTGGTCAAATCGAACCTGTGTATGTGGGCGATAAAGAGGCGCTGCCAGGAATTTTGGCAAATATCATGCAGGACGGTGATATCGTCATGACTCAAGGTGCCGGTAACATCGGACAAATTGCCAAGCTTTTAGCACGCCATGAGTTAGAGCCTGCCACACTTGCTAAGGAAGGGGAATAACATGATTAGTCCTTCGGTAAGTGCTCGCTCGCAGAAAACCCATTCGCCCAGTGAGTACGGTAAAGTGGCTGTGCTGCTTGGTGGTGACTCTGCAGAGCGCGAAGTATCACTTAATTCAGGTAACGCGGTATTAAAAGCGCTATTAAGGCAAGGCGTAGATGCCTTTGGTTTTGACCCAGCAGAGCGACCGCTTACCGATCTCCTTGAATTAAACGTTGATAGAGCTTTAATCATGCTTCACGGTCGTGGCGGTGAAGATGGCTCGATGCAAGGGGCCCTTCAGTTCCTAAAAATTCCCTATACGGGGAGCCCAGTTTTAGGCTCTGCGCTGGCAATGGATAAAATTCATACTAAGCAAGTGTGGCAAAGTTTAGGTTTACCCACTGCAAAATATGAAATTGCTGATAAAAGGCACTTTGAAGCTGGTAAGTGCAGCGCTATAATGGATAAATTGGGGAATGAAGTCATGGTAAAACCGGCCAGAGAAGGGTCGAGTATTGGCATGGCGAGAGTGACAAGCGCTAAACAACTCGAAACTGCCATTCAGGACGCTTTTAAATACGATAATCAAGTCCTGTTAGAGCAGTATATAGACGGCCCCGAATTCACTGTTTCTGTATTACAGGGGCAGGCGTTGCCGTCTATTCGCATGTCTACTCCACATACATTCTATGATTATGCTGCGAAATACCAGGATAATACAACAGAATACTATTGCCCAAGCGGCTTGTCTGAAGAGCAAGAGGCACAGTTAGCAAAATTAGCATCTCGTGCTTTTGACGCTATTTCTGGCAGCGGCTGGGGAAGAATTGATGTTATGCAGGACAATCAAAGGCAATTTTACTTGCTAGAGGCAAACACAGTACCTGGCATGACAGAAAAGAGTTTGGTGCCGAAGGCAGCCAAAGTTGCAGGATTAACATTTGATGAACTGGTACTAAGTATTCTTTCTACCAGTTTTGATGACGTTGCGAACAAGGCGTAAAAGTGGCGGATACCAATACTAACCAAGTTAAGTCCGCTTCTGAAAAAGGCGGAAAAAGCAAAACGGCAGTGTGGGGCGGTGTCGCTTTCTTACTGTTTGTAATTGCTGGGTTAGTATTTGGCGGGCTTAAAGCAAACCAGTATTTGCAAGACGAACAGCAAGTGCCGGTTCAGGTTATCGATTTTTCTGGTGATTATCAGCACATCGATATTGCTAAGCTGGAGAGCTTAATACGCAAAGCGCAGCCAGGAAGCTTTTTTGCGCTTGACGTTAACGAAGTTTTTGAGCTTGTTGAAGCGCAGCCTTGGGTTTATCGCGCGTCAGTTAGAAAGAAGTGGCCGAATACGTTAAAAATTTATTTGGTTGAGCAACAGCCTGTTGCGAAATGGAATGAAGATTTGTTGTTAAATCCTTATGGGGATACGTTTAACGACGAAGGCGTGAAGCTTAACTTGCCGCGTCTGTACGGCCCTGGCGGCAGTGAAAAAACTGCCTTAGAAGGCTATAACGCGATGCACGCATTAATAGCAACAACAGACATGACAATTGATGAATTGTCACTGAGTGAGCGATTTGCGTGGCAAGTGCAGTTGGAAAACGGCATTAAATTGAATTTAGGGCGTCAGGAGTTTATCGATAGGCTACAACGGTTTATTGATGTTTACCCACTTTTGGCGCAACAAGAGAAGGCGGTGAAATACGTCGACCTTCGCTATGACACGGGCGTTGCAGTCGGATGGAAAGATGACAGCGCCACAGATGAAGAGAGTTAAGGAAACCATGTCAAAACCTGCTGAACGCAATTTGATTGTAGGGCTAGATATCGGCACCAGCCAAGTAAAGGCCGTGGTGGGTGAATTACTAGAAGACGATCAAATCAGTATCGTAGGCGTGGGCACCCATGCATCGAAAGGCATGGATAAGGGCGGCGTTAACGATTTAAACCTGGTCGTTAAGTCGGTACAGCGTGCAGTAAACGAGATGGAGTTAATGGCAGATTGCCGTGTGTCTTCAGTTTTCATGTCTATCTCGGGACGTCACGTAAAATGCCAGAATGAAAACGGCATGGTACCGATTAACAACCAAGAAGTAACACAAGAAGATGTAGATAACGTTATTCATGCGGCGCGCAGTGTGCCAATTGCAGCAGAACGTCGTTTACTTCACGTGCTACCTCAAGAATTTACGATTGATGTACAAGAAGGCATTAAAAACCCTATCGGTATGTCAGGAGTAAGAATGGAAGCCGATGCCCACATTATCACTTGCGCCGACGATATGGCGAAAAATATGGTGAAGTGTGTTGAGCGTTGTGAACTGAATGCAGACCAGCTAATTTTCTCAGCGTTAGCGTCAAGTTACGCAGTGTTAACTGACGACGAGCGAGAGCTTGGCGTGTGTGTGGTTGACATTGGTGGTGGCACTATGGATATGGTTATATTCACAGATGGTGCGATTCGCCACACGGCAGTTATACCGGTTGCGGGTAATCAAATTACCAGCGACATTGCTAAAATATTTAGAACGCCTATCAGCAATGCAGAAGAAATTAAGGTGAATTATGCCTGTGCATTAAAAGATATGGTGAGTATGGAAGACAGTATTGAAGTACCTAGCGTGGGCGGGCGCCCGGCTAGAGTCATGTCTCGTCATACGCTAGCTGAGGTCATTGAACCTCGCTATCAAGAGCTTTTTGAGCTGGTACATGATGAAATTCGTGCCAGCGGTCTGGAAGAGCAAATTGCAGCAGGTCTTGTACTTACTGGCGGTACCGCTAAGATGGAAGGTGCTGTGGAATTTGCCGAAGAACTTTTCCAGATGCCCGTGCGCGTGGGCAAACCTATCGACGTAAAAGGCTTGTCTGAATACGTTGATGATGCTGGCTTTGCAACAGTCGTAGGGCTGCTGCAATATGGCAAAGTACAATCTGATAATAAGAAATCCAGTACGCAGAAACCCGGTGAAAGCTTATTTCATCGAGTGCAAAGCTGGTTTAAAGGTGAATTTTAATTTTATTTTGGGGGCGCTATAGCTACGGCATTAAGGCTAGCAGGAAGCAATTAGCCTAAGGGAATGACCTGGCGTAGTGTTGAAAAAGACGTACAACCGGAGAGTAAGTATGTTCGAATTAATGGATAGTCACGGCGAAGAAGCCGTAATCAAAGTCATCGGTGTCGGTGGCGGCGGTGGTAATGCCGTTGAGCACATGGTGTCTCAAAGCATTGAAGGCGTAGAATTTATCGCAGTGAATACTGACGCACAGGTGCTTCGTAGCTCAAGTGCAGACGTAACACTTCAAATTGGCTCAAGCGTAACCAAAGGCTTAGGTGCAGGTGCCGATCCAAATATTGGTCGCGAAGCTGCGCAAGAAGACAGAGAAACCATTCGTCAGGCGCTTGACGGTGCCGATATGGTTTTCATCACGGCCGGTATGGGCGGTGGTACAGGTACAGGTGCAGCACCTGAAGTAGCGAAGATTGCTCGAGAAATGGGTATTCTTACGGTAGCGGTAGTGACTAAGCCGTTCCCATTTGAAGGTAAAAAGCGTACCTCTTTTGCTGAGCAAGGCACTGTAGAGCTTGCCAACAATGTTGACTCGTTAATTACCATCCCTAACGAAAAGCTATTAAAAGTAATGGGACCAGGTACGCCGCTTCTTCAAGCATTTAGCGCAGCAAACGATGTTTTGCGCGGCGCAGTTCAAGGTATTGCGGAGCTTATTACTCGCCCTGGTCTGATCAACGTTGACTTCGCAGACGTACGTACTGTTATGTCTGAGATGGGTAAAGCCATGATGGGTAGCGGTGCAGCAAGCGGTCCAGACCGTGCTGAAGAAGCTGCCGAAGCAGCAATCGCCAGCCCACTGCTTGAAGATATCGATCTGTCAGGTGCACGCGGTATTCTTGTTAACATAACAGCGGGTCCTGATTTCGCTATCGACGAGTTCGAAACTGTGGGTAATGCAGTTAAAGCGTTCGCATCAGAAAACGCGACCGTGGTTGTCGGTACCGTTATCGATATGGAAATGACAGATGAGCTTCGCGTAACGGTTGTTGCGACCGGTATTGGCGCAGAGCGTAAGCCTGACATTTCATTAGTAAGCGCAGAAGGTTCTCGCCTTACCCAGCCGGCTAAGGAATACGGTAATTCACAAACAAGTGAGCCGCGTTCTGCAGTAGGTGGCACAGAAGGCAACCAAGCGCTGAAAGCTGACGATAGTGCTCAGCCAGACAACGATTTGGAGTATTTAGATATTCCTGCGTTTCTTCGCAAGCAGGCAGACTAATTTAGCTGCCTGAAAAGGAAGGGAATTATTTTACGTTTGTGTTGTCTTACTCAGTAAGGTGTATTTACACAGCGTGAAGAATTTCGCGTGAATAGGTCGAAAAAATGCGTAATCTGACAAGGTAAAACTTGCCAGAACGGGTGTTTTTTGACATGTGAGTAATAACTCACTATAATTCGCGCCCGCTTTTTTAATAGGTAAAAGCTTAAGCAGATGATTAGACAACGTACAATCAAGCAATCGGTACAAGAGACCGGAATTGGGCTTCATAAAGGGGAAAAGGTCACAATGACTCTCCGACCTGCGCCAGCAAACACGGGTATCGTGTTTAGGCGTGTTGACCTTGAACCACATGTTGACATACCTTCGCGTGCGAACGCGGTAGGTAATACCATGCTGTGTACGTGTCTAAATAATGAAGACGGTGTAACTATCCAGACGGTAGAGCACTTAGCATCTGCGCTTGCGGGTTTAGGTATCGACAACATTATTGTTGAAGTAGACAGTAACGAGCTGCCAATTATGGACGGAAGTGCTAGCCCGTTCGTATTCTTACTTCAATCTGCAGGTGTTGAAGAATTAAACGCGCCTAAGCAGTTTATTCGTATTACAAAGCCAGTTCGTGTTGAAGATGGTGATAAGTGGGCCGAATTAGTGCCTTACGATGGCTTCCGTGTTGATTTTCAAATCGACTTTGACCACCCTGTGATCAGTCAAACTCGTCAGCATATGGTTATGGACTTTGATTCATGCTCGTATGTTAATGAGGTGAGCCGCGCTCGTACCTTCGGCTTCATGAGCGATTTAGAGTATATGAACGCTAATAATCTAGCGCTTGGTGGAAGCATGGAAAATGCTGTGGCGCTAGATGAGTTCCGCGTGCTTAACCCTGAAGGGTTACGCTACGATGATGAATTCTTAAAGCACAAAATTTTGGACGCCATTGGTGATTTATACCTTGGCGGTCATAGTTTAATTGGTGAGCTGCGTGCTTATAAAACTGGGCACGGCCTTAACAACAAACTTTTAAATGCCGTTTTGGCACAGAAAGAGTGTTGGGAGTTTGTGACCTACGACTCGCAGGAAACGGCACCAATTCGTTACGCTCAACCGGCGTTAGCGTAAAAAATTTAGAAAAGCCGCCTAACGGGCGGCTTTTTTTCATATGGCAATTACTGTAATAAATGATACAGTAGCCGAATAATTAATATAAATTTCACCCATTCGACAAAAAACTATAAGTTGAAGGTTGTCGCCTTTAGCTAAAAACGCATTCATAGTGTTATGAAGTGGTATGAAAAGAATGGCGTGAAACAGCAATTTTCTTCGTGGTATGAAATTAACAATCACATTAGCAGGTAAAAATAAACGCTACAGGCACAGCATTAGTGTCCGTACACTCGTGAGCGCAACCGTGCTCTCGTCTATTTTTATGCTAGTGTCGAGCCGTTCTACTGAATCTGTGTCGGAAGATGTAGCACGGGTTCGTTTAGCGCAAACTGAAGTCAGCGAAAAACAAAAAGACGTTGAGGCGCTAAAGCAACAAACCACAATAAAACTAAAAGCTTTGCTTTCTCATGTAGCAGAATTGTCTGCACAGGCCTCGCTACTTGACGAAAAGGGCAAGCAAATCGCAACAGAATTAGGTATGTCAGCGGCTGACCTGGACGCTTTCGTACCGGTATCGATACCGGAAAACCTCCAAGACGACCCCATCCTTCACGAAATAGCCAAACTAGAGCAATCACTTGATTTAAAGTCTCAACAGTTGTCTATGCTTGAAAGTTTGGTAAGGGGTCACCATATCAACGAACAGAGCCAATTATCTGGTCGTCCGATAGAGTCAGGGTGGTTGTCTTCTTATTATGGTATGCGGGCCGACCCGTTTACTGGCGAACCTACCATGCACAAAGGGTTGGACTTCGCGGGTAAAGCAGGGGAAAACGTAGTGGCGACTGCCGCAGGTATTGTGACCTGGGCGGGTGAGCGCTATGGCTATGGCCAACTAGTAGAAATTGATCACGGTGATGGTTATGTTACCCGCTATGGGCACAACGACACCCTTACTGTTTCAATAGGCGATGTGGTGACCAAAGGGGAGCCAATTGCAAAAATGGGCAATACAGGGCGCTCAACTGGTGTTCATGTCCACTACGAAGTAATAAGAAACGGAAAACCAATCGATCCTCTGCCTTTCGTTTACAAAAAGTAGCGTAGGTAGCAGCCAGGTAATTCTCGTCGATAATGCCTTATTAGTTAAGGTCATTTGAAGCGAAGAAGCATAATTTAAGAACATCGCAGAACACAACGCATTTAATATTGTGTTTTATACGTTTAATTTAGCTGTGCACGATGTGCGGCGCCTCGACAAGTAGTGGAATATAAAAGCTAATGTTTTCAAGCATCCTTCGAAAAGTATTCGGTAGTAGAAACGACCGATTATTAAAAAAATTACGCAAAAACGTAGATGCCATTAATGCACTGGAAGCAGAATTTGAAAAGCTTTCCGATGAGGCGCTAAAGGCAAAAACTGACGAATTTAAGGCCCGTATCGAAAAAGGTGAAAGCCTAGATAGTATCCTTATTGAAGCCTTTGCTACGGTGCGTGAAGCCAGTAAACGTGTTTACGGAATGCGTCATTTCGACGTGCAAATGCTAGGTGGCCAAGTACTTCACGAAGGCAAAATTTCGGAAATGCGTACCGGTGAAGGTAAAACTCTTACGGCTACTTTGCCAACTTACCTTAATGCCCTATCTGGCAAAGGTGTTCACGTTGTTACCGTGAATGACTACTTAGCACGTCGTGATGCTGAGTGGAGTAATCAGCTATTTAATTTCCTAGGCATGCGCGTTGGATGTAACGTACCGGGTATGTCACCTGAACAAAAGCGCGACGCTTACCAAGCAGATGTTACCTATGGAACCAACAACGAGTTTGGTTTTGATTACCTACGCGACAATATGGCGTTTAGCCCTCAGGATCGCGTTCAGCGCCCGCTTAACTATGCAGTAGTGGATGAAGTTGATTCCATCCTTATTGACGAAGCCCGTACGCCACTTATTATCTCTGGCCAGGCTGAAGATAGCTCAGAATTATATCGCCGTATCAACGTCATCATTCCTAAGCTTGTTCAGCAAGAAAAAGAAGATGAGGAAGGCCAAGAAGGCGATGGTGATTACACTATCGACCTGAAAGCAAAACAAATACACCTTACCGAGCGCGGTCAATTACACGTTGAAGAGATACTTCATGAAGAAGGCTTATTGCCTGAAGGTGAGTCGCTGTTCGCTGCTGGTAATATCTCATTGCTGCACCATATCAATGCGGCACTTCGCGCGCACAAGCTGTTCGCGAAAGACGTAGACTACATTGTTAAAGACGACCAAATCGTTATTGTTGACGAGCACACGGGTCGTACTATGGAAGGCCGTCGCTGGTCTGAAGGTTTGCATCAAGCGGTTGAAGCAAAAGAAGGCGTTCGTATTCAAAACGAAAACCAAACCCTTGCGTCAATTACCTTCCAGAATTACTTCCGCTTGTATAACAAGCTTGCGGGTATGACAGGTACTGCCGATACAGAAGCCTTTGAATTTAATCATATTTACGGCTTAGAGACGGTTGTTATTCCAACAAACCGCCCTATGCAGCGTAAAGACATGGCTGACCTTATCTACCTAACGGCAGAAGAAAAATACGAAGCCATTGTTGAAGACATTAAAGAGTGCGTTAAGCGCGGTCAGCCTACCCTTGTAGGTACGGTTTCTATCGAGAACTCAGAGCTGATTTCTCGCATTCTCAAGAAATCGAAAATCCCTCATAAGGTACTAAACGCTAAGTTCCACGAACACGAGGCGGATATCGTTGCACAGGCTGGTAAGCCCGGCGCTGTAACTATTGCGACCAATATGGCAGGTCGTGGTACCGATATTGTGTTAGGTGGTAACTGGCAAGCGGAAGTTGAGAAAATTGAAAACCCAACTGAAGCGCAAATCGAAAAGATTAAAGCTGAATGGAAGAAGAGCCACGACGCAGTGCTTGAAGCTGGTGGTTTACACATTATCGGTACCGAGCGTCACGAATCTCGCCGTATTGATAACCAGCTTCGCGGACGTTCAGGCCGTCAGGGCGACCCGGGTTCAAGCCGTTTCTACCTATCATTAGACGACGCGCTAATGCGTATCTTTGCCTCTGAAAAAATGGGCAATATGATGAAGCGTTTGGGCATGGAGCGCGGTGAAGCTATTGAGCACCCATGGGTAACTCGCGCCATTGAAAATGCTCAACGCAAAGTAGAAGGTCGTAACTTCGATATTCGTAAGCAGTTGCTTGAATACGATGATGTAGCCAACGATCAGCGTAAAGTTATTTACGAACAGCGTAATGAACTTCTTGATGAAGGTGATATTAGCGAGACTATCGCAGCTATTCGTGAAGATGTTATTTCAAGTGTTGTCGATGAATACATTCCGCCACAATCTCTTGAAGAAATGTGGGATGTAAGCGGCCTTGAAGAGCGCATGCGTGCCGACTTCGCCGTAGACTTGCCAATTAAAACCTGGCTTGAAAATGACGACAAGCTTTACGAAGAGAAGCTTCGAGAGCGCATTTTAGGCGAAGTGGTAAGCGCCTATAAGCAGAAAGAAGCGGTAGTGGGCGAGCAGGTACTGCGCCAGTTTGAAAAAGCGGTAATGCTTCAAAACCTAGATAGCCACTGGAAAGAGCATTTGGCAGCAATGGACCACCTACGCCAGGGCATTCACCTACGTGGCTATGCGCAGAAGAACCCTAAGCAAGAATACAAGCGTGAGTCGTTTGCCTTGTTCTCGCAAATGCTAGAAGCGCTTAAAGTTGAAGTGATCACTATTCTTGCGCGTGTAAAAGTGCAAGCTGAAGAAGACGTACAAAAAGTTGAAGAGCAACGTCGTCAAGCTGACGATGTACCTAAGAACTTTGAACACGAAGAAGCGAACGCCACGCCAGAAGAGGCAAGTGACAAAGTACGTACCCAAGTTCGCGAAGGTGCGAAAGTAGGCCGTAACGACCCATGTCCTTGTGGCTCTGGTAAAAAGTATAAGCAGTGTCACGGTAAGCTTAAGTAATGAAAGTAGTACATGTTGCTGTGGGCGTTATCGCCCGCGGCGATGAAATTTTCATTACCCTTCGGCCAGATAACGTTCACCAAGGCGGGAAATGGGAGTTTCCTGGCGGCAAAGTGGAAGCGGGTGAGACCGTGCTTCAGGCGTTAAGGCGAGAGCTTGCTGAAGAAGTAGGTATTAGCGTAAACCACAGTGAGCCGGTGATTGTGATAACCCATGATTACGGCGACAAGCAAGTTAAACTAGACGTTCATCGCGTGTGTGATTTTACCGGTGAGCCCCATGGGAAAGAAGGCCAACAGTCGCGGTGGGTCAATGTGCAGGCGCTTAACGCAGCAGACTTCCCAGAAGCGAACGTTCCTATAATCAACGCATTACAGTAATAAAAAAAATGGCCACATCAAGATGTGGCCATTTTTTTTAATTAGCGTGTTAAATTTAACACGCTAATTCGATAAGCCGGCACGAATACCGTTTACTTAAGCTGCAGTGCATTTGAATAGCATTCAAATAGCATATTTAAGTCGTTTCAGCTCCCGGCCTGCAAACGCTAAATTAAAGCTCTATACGCTCGGCAGTGGCAAATGCAACGTCCAGTTTGAAGTACGCCGCTTCGTTAATGAAATGAGGATAGGTTTCTTTCTCGCCGTCCCATAGAATATCTTTGCCATCAAAGGTTCTAAACATGGGAGAGCCTGGTAACAAGGGCTTAAAGTCATTGTCTTGTAATGAATGATGAACCATAGCGGTACGCTTGCCATTTTCGTCTAAAGGAAAACTTACGTTTTCTCCCAAACGAAATGCTTCGCACTTTGGTAATGCGTCTGTTTTTATTTCTTGATTATTATAGGCGACACAAAAATCTAAAATGGCTTCGGCCATGGTTTGTGTTAAAAGGTACACATCTTCTCTTAATACACCTTGAGGCTGACCACCCACCTCTATCATTACGCCTTTCTTACCCGTAGTACACAGATAGCCGTGCTCTAAATAAGGCTTCTCATCTTCCACTAGAATATTCGCTTCAGGCATCTGTTGCTTAACGAACCGTGCTAGCTGAACGTGGAAGTCATCAGCCTCTAAAATAATTAGCGTAGCGCCCATCTCGCTGGTGGTGTTATGGATATCAATAACAAAGTCGGTATTTGAGTTACCTTTCGGACCGAATTTTTCATTCAATGATTTAGCGAGCACGGCTTCTTCAGCGGTGTTGTCATTAGATAAGCGCTCAAAGGTAAACTGCCGATTTAAATCCTCTTCTACAAACCGCACGTTAGCGTCTAGAGCGGCTTCGTTTGCTATATTTAATGAAACGTTTAGCTCATTAAATCGCGAAGGCAGCCCAAACTGTTGCCAGTTTTTAATAAGCTGAATACCACTGGTTTCATTGCCATGAGTACCACCAACAAGTGCGATAGAGTTAAACATTACTATTCCTTTTTACTAGTGTGAAAATGCGGCTACAAAATTAGTGTTTAAAAAAGTCATCAGACTGCTGCGCCAACATCGCCTCAATTTCTTCCACATCGATATCTTTAGGCGTGGCGTCTTCTGCAGGCTTACCCGCAATCTTTCTGTCTTCTGCAGCCCACTCCCCTAAATCAATAAGCTGACACTTTTTACTACAAAAAGGACGATATTCGCTGGTTGGCGCCCAAACAACCTGTTTGGTGCAGATAGGACATTTCACTTCCATAATAGACTCCAGTGAAATACGTCTTGGCGGCACAATCTATGAACTATGAACTATGAACTATGAACAAAGAAAGTACCCAAGACGAAAAATATTGAATAAAGGTGGAGTTTAGCAGGCCGCTAAACGAAACTGAATACTGTTTTCCACTGCGCCAGCTTGGCCTTCTTGCGGCGAAAACAACATAAAACGCAGGGCGTAACGGTATTTATTGCCACTTAAGGTTGGGTAGTAGCCTTCATCTACGCTGCACTTCACGCGTATAAGTTCGTTCTTATCTTCCGCCGCGCCTTGGTAAAAGCCATTCTCTGCCACCGCATTTACAAACTGACCTCGTTCGCGGATAAACGATAGGCTAACCGCAATTGCATCGTCAAGAAGCCCTAAAGTCTCTAACCATTGTGCAATCTCAATTTGACGCTGTTCAAGCGGCTGCTGTAACCAAAAGTGCAAATTAGGAAGGTCAAAGCTACATGCGCCGCCGGGTATGGCAAAGCGCTGTCTAATGGCGCTAAGCAGTTTGTCATCTTTAAGCGCGCTACCAAAACGGCGATCTGTCTTTAGCTTTTGCTTTAAAGTAAGTACTGTTTTCAACGCTTGCTCTAGCGCCGTACTGTCTATTTTTGGGTGTTTTGACCAATAGACTAAATTCTTCTCGTGAGCTTCAAGATCTTTTGTTAAATCGGAACGAAGATCGAGCCTTTCTATTAGGTCGAGCAGTTCGAAAAGTTGTTCAAAAAACACAAGCTGAAGGTGCGTGTGTTCTGATTTGGCGGTTATTTTAAGTTGACCAAGCAGCTGCTCAACACGTAAATAGTTACGTACTTTTTCCTTTAGTGGAAACTCGAATACAGCGCTACCCATGGAACCCCTTAAAACACATAGACTTAGAGAAACTGCACTACGACCTTGTAGTGCGGCGAATAACAGCAAGCCTAAAGCATCAAGGCTTTGAAGCCAAGTCTACTTGTTCGACAAATGCTTACTTTGACGTTGATTGTTCAAAAAAGTTTCAAAAAGTAATTATGTTAATCGGGAAGGCCCGTTATAAGAAAAAATGGTAAGGCCTCAAATGAAAACAGAAGAAAGAAACAGAAGAGCTAATCATAAGAGTTAGGCAGAAGTGAGAAGCAGAAAAGCCAAACAGCAACGGTAGGTATGAAAAGTAGAGGCAGAAGCGGTTTGCTATTGTGCAAACCACTTACGTTTACACTGAAGCAAGGCTTAGTAGTTTTTGGTGTAAAGTTGATATTTGACTGGCAAGCGCTTCCAAGGTCGTGCTGTTATCCAGAACGTCGTTTGCCGCCTCAATGCGTTCTTTGCGTGTAGCCTGGGAAGCCATAATACTTTTTATGGTTTGCGCTGTGCTGCCGTCCCGTTTTAATGCCCGTTCAAGCTGCAATATCTCTGGGCAATCTACCACCACTACATGGTTGCACATCTCAGTTAGTTTGTTTTCAACAAGTAAGGGTACAGATAAAATACAATAGGGCGATGTTGACTCGCTGATTAGCTGTTGCATTCGAGAGCGGATAAGGGGGTGCAGCAAACCATTTAACCAATGTTTTTCTTCTTCGGCAGCAAAGATCTTTTCGCGAAGGGCCGCGCGATTAAGGCTTCCATCTTCTAGCAGAATCGTTTCGCCAAAATGCTCGGCAATTTGTCGTAAGCCTTCTGAACCTACTTCAACTACGTCACGCGCAACTTCGTCAGCATCCACAATATCAATGCCGAGCTTTTCAAAAATAGTAGTAGCAGCCGATTTGCCGCTGCCTATACCGCCGGTAAGGCCCACTACGAACACGTTTTGTTTATCCATAATCATTAAGCCTTGAAGTTAGAGCGTTACCTGAAGTTAACGTGCTACTTGAGGTTAAGTAACGCTTGGGTTTATAGCACTGCATTAAGATAGGCAGTAATGATTTCTTCTTTGTACAGTAGTGTTAGCCAGCCTGCCACAGCCAAATAGGGGCCAAAAGGAATTGCTAACGACTTGCCCTTATTCTGAATGACCATAATGAGTATGCCCGCAATGGCCCCCACAAATGAGGACAACAAAATAATAACAGGTAGCCCTTGCCAGCCAGTAAATGCCCCAAGTGCAGCTAGCAGTTTAAAATCGCCATAGCCCATGCCTTCCTTACCAGTAACTAACTTAAATAGCCAGTAAACAGACCATAAGCTTAAATAGCCAGCTGCTGCACCGACAATGGCATCGGTAGTGCCAACAAATATGTTTTGTGTACTCAACAGTAAGCCTAGCCAAAGTAGAGGCAGTGTTAGCTGGTCGGGTAGCAACATTTTATCTAAGTCAATAAACAGCAGCGCAACAAGCACATAGGTGAAGATTACCACCCACACTGCCTGTGAAGTCACGCCAAACTGATAAGCAGCGAAGGTACAGGCTATAGCTGTGAAAAGCTCAACAAGCGGGTAGCGTATTGAAATACCTACTTTGCATTTAGCACATTTGCCCTTTAGAAACAGGTAGCTGATAACCGGGATATTTTCCCAAGCGCGAATTTTGTGGCCGCAGCTCGGGCAGGTGCTGTCTGGTTTTACTAGGTTGAAAGTTTTCGCAGGTGCGGGTGTCGTACTATCGGCAGGTATGCTGGCGTTGTTATTTTCACCGCCATTTGCGCTATCATTAAAATAGCTTTCATACTCTTGCTGCCAGCTGCGCTCCATCATAATAGGCAGGCGATAAATCACTACGTTTAGGAAACTGCCCACCATTAAGCTTACGAAAAAAACAAGAGAATAAAATACAGCAGGGTAGAGCTGACTAAGCGTTATTATGGCGTCCATGAAGTGCAGGTCTTTTAGTTATAATAGTGATTGGAAAAATTCGAGTGTTAAACCTTATTTATAGGCGCCACTAAAAAGCGTCGCCCAAATCGATCAAATTTATAGAACTAGCAATCGTCAAACTAATAATCACAAAGCTAGCAATATGTGCAAGTTATACCACGTTACCCATCTGGAATATAGGCAGATACATTGCAACGATTAGACCGCCGATAACTACGCCTAGTACAGCCATAATCATAGGCTCCAGTAAACTGGTTAAACCGTCTACCATGTCGTCAACTTCAGCTTCGTAAATAGTCGCTATTTTACTCAGCATTTCGTCAACCGCGCCCGATTCCTCACCAATGGCAATCATTTGCGTCACCATATCAGGGAATACTTGGGTAGCGCGCATGGCAACATGCATTGGCATACCGCCTGCCACTTCTTTTCGTATATACAATATGGCTTCTCGGTAGACAGCGTTACCGGAGGCACCCGCAGCAGATTCTAGTGCGCCGATAAGCGGAACACCTGCTGCAAAGGTGGTTGCAAGGGTACGGGTGAAGCGGGCAATACTGGCTTTTTTAAGTATTTCACCAATAACCGGAATTTTCAAAATGTTGCGGTCGACCGAATCGCGCAGCTTCTGGCTCCGTCTGTGTGCTCGCACAAACATAAAGCCTGCGGCTGCCACACCCATTGCAATGAAAATACCGTAGTCTTGTACAAACCGCGAAATCCCCAATACAAATACAGTAAATGCAGGCAGTTCAGCGCCAAAGCTGCTGAATATTTCTTCAAACTGAGGTACAACGAAAATAAGAAGGATAGTCGTAACAATAAAAGCAACCACCAAAACCGCGATAGGGTAAAACATCGCTTTTTTGATCTTTGACTTTAGTGCTTCAGCCTTTTCCTTATAAGTAGCTATTCGGTCGTAAATGGTTTCTAACGCGCCAGATTGCTCTCCCGTGTACACCAAATCACAATATAAGTCGTCAAAATAAAGGGGGTGTTTTCGTAGCGCCGAAGATAGTGGATTACCAGCTTTGACTTCTTCAGTAATTTCACCAAGCAGTTTGCGCACTGACGGGTTCGCATGCCCTTGCGCAATCATTTCAAGGGATTGGATAAGGGTCACACCTGCGGCCAGCATAGTCGCGATTTGACGAGAGATAACGGAAATATCAGCGGGTGTTATTTTCTTTGCGCCGCCAAATAGCGGCTTAGTTAATTTCTTTACTTTATTGGCAGAAATACCTTGACGACGTAAAAGGTTTTTGGCTTCCGATAGCGAGGTGGCAGAAATTTCGCCTTTTCGAGCTTGACCGTGACGATCTTTACCTTGCCAAGTGAATACGGTTGCTGCTTTTGCCATAACTTTTTAGTCTTTATATAAATTTTGCAATTTACAAACAAAAAAGCCCAGACTAACCTGGGCGTTTATTTGATTCTATTTTATTAGCAAAGGTCTGCTGGAAGACAAGCTTTACCCCATTTAACGTTGCCGTCTGTAACGTCAGGAGTTAGCGTATATGTAGCAGCGTCAGTGCCGTTTACAAGACCTGAGTCGCCAGAGGCTGTTGCTTTGATGACACCATCAGTAATTGTTACACCGACGGTGTCAGCATCTGCGCCTATGATGCCTGGAACTCCATTTGTACCCTCATCACAATCGTCAATGTCGCCAGTTGACGCGTAACAAATCTCAACTGCAGTCTTTGCAGCAGCAGTAGCGTTGGTTACTTCAGTAAACTTCGCTTTCTGTGTGTAGTTCTGATAAGCAGGCAATGCGATTGCTGCAAGAATACCGATGATTGCTACAACAATCATTAGTTCGATTAGTGTGAAACCTTTTTGGTTTTTGTTATTCATGTTCATCATGGTTTTTCTCCGGGACGTGTATAACACGTAAAGTTTAAAATCTAATTCAAATTGACGTTTATACCCGAGTCGTCCTTTTTAACGCCCCTGGTACTTGATACTCAGTATAGAATTTTATTTGTTACTGACAAGTATAGGCAAATATACGTATGTCTAGCTTTTGAAGTATGACATGAATAACTGCGCTATGGCAGGCGCGATCACTTGTACTTTCGTATAAAAGTTAATGACTTATCTACGTATATCTATCTATACACAGAAAAACATGACGAGAAATAACTGGGGATATTCGTGAGTTCTAGTATCTTTGATCATACTACAACTCACGCTTTTGGCTTAGCGGCTAACTAAGGTGTTGACACCAAGTTAGCTGATTAAAACGCCTTATAAACTGCTCTACTACGACAGAGTAATTCGAAGCGACAAATCAATTGCCTGCACATGTTTGGTTAATGCGCCAGATGAAATATAATCTACACCTAGTTGTGCAAGTGATGCCAGTCGTTCATCAGTAATGTTCCCTGATACTTCCAGTTTACATTGGCCTTTATTAAGCGCTACTGCCTGTTGGATCTGTTCGTTAGTAAAATTATCTAGCATGACAATATCGGCACCTGCTGAAAGGGCCTGTTCAAATTCAGCTAAGCTCTCAACTTCTACTTCAACAGGCTTACCCGGCATCATGGTTTTCGCTCGACTCACAGCTTTTTCGATATTTCCGCAAGAAAAAATGTGGTTTTCTTTAATTAGAAATGCATCGAACAAACCTACGCGATGGTTTTGACCTCCACCACAACGTACTGCGTATTTCTGTGCATAGCGCAGTCCGGGTAAGGTTTTGCGGGTGTCTAAAATTTTAGTGTTAGAGCCGGCTAGAAATTTGGCATAAAAAGCAGTTACTGTAGCTGTTGAAGAAAGTGTCTGGAGAAAGTTAAGCGCTGTACGTTCGGCTGTTAATATAGCGCGAGCAGAGCCTTCCAAACTCACTAATACCGTGTCAGCTTCAACCTTGTCGCCATCTTTTACATGCCAGGTTAGCGACACTGACTCGTCAATAAGCGCAAATGCTTGATTCGCCCAAGCAATTCCGCAAACGACACAAGGCTCGCGAGTAATAATGGTCGCTTTTGCAGTAACGCTCTCATCTATCAGGTTTGCGGTAATATCGTTTGCAGCATTTAATTCGCCGCCAAGATCTTCTACAAGCGCGCTTGATACTTGCTCTCGGATCGCCTGCATATCTGGTGATGTCATTTTCATCGCTTTTATCTATGCTATTTATATATTCAAAGGGTACGCAATATTAACCATTCTCCGCGCTGAGTAAACTCTAATTGGCGAAGAACACTCATTCCTAGCAGTATATGGTCATCTTGCATACCGGGGTTTAAGTTTGCGTCTACATTACGCACAACAATTTCGCCAATGCGTAATGTGTCAATTGTTGATTCGGCAACCCTTACTACGCCATTGGCAGTGCTGGCTAAACCTTCTCGCCCAGCTTTTAGTTGGAGTTTGTTGGCTAAGTGTGCGGGAACTGCTACATCAGTGGCACCTGTATCAACAAGAAATACCACTTCCTCACCGTTGATATAGCCTGTTGTTACATAATGCCCTTGGCGATTTTGTTTAAGGCGCACTTCAGTTTGTGAACCAATGCGTTCGGACGTGGGCTCGCTGTTCGGATTTATTTGTTTTTCTAGTAAGTCAGAGAAGACAAAAACAAGTAAACCAAAACCGCAAATCCATGCAAGGGCAACCATCCATTTACCCGCTGATGTTGTCGGGTCTTGTTGTTCATTCATGTTTTTACCTTATTGATAACTGCCTTACGAATAACAGAGAGGCACTGTTTACCAATCATGCTTTTATGAAGGCTGCCGATTACAGCAGTGGCATAAAATATTGAGTTAGCACCGGCATGTAGCGCTTATAACCCTATACACTTATGTCCTTATACAATGTAGGCTATAAAACAGAAAATCAATTACCGAAGCAAATTCTATGGTGCTTTATAACAAAGCGAAGTACACCCAAAGTCCGCATTATGATGATCGCCCTGACGATACCGATGTCAGTCTTTTAGTGATACATAATATTTCACTGCCGCCTTCACAGTTTGGTACGCCAGGTATTCGACAATTGTTTACCGGCACGCTCAACCCAGACGATCATCCTTTTTATCAAGAAATTGCTGACTTGCGAGTCTCTGCCCATTGTGTGATTTATCGAACGGGCGAAATAGAACAGTTTGTTCCCTTTGAACAGAGGGCGTGGCACGCGGGCCTTTCAAGCTTCCAGGGCCGCAGTCGTTGCAACGATTATGCTATTGGTATTGAACTGGAAGGCACCGATACGCTGCCTTTTACCGATGCGCAGTATAAAGCGCTTGGCGAGCTCACTGATTTTATTACACGACACTATCCTCGGATCACTTTAGGGCGTATTGTAGGTCATAATGACATTGCGCCGGGGCGTAAAACAGATCCCGGTGTTGCTTTCGATTGGGCAAGATACAGAATGCGCGTAACTGGGTTATAAAACACTACTCGACCTAGGAAGCTGAGAAAAAGGAACGCAATACCTATGATGTTAATGAGTCTGTTGTTAGTTCTTAGTCTTGAACGACTGATAACAAAAACACCGAATTGGCATATTGAAAAGTATGCCGCGCAATATCGAGCTTTTCTCCAAGATAAAGGTTTAATCAAGTTCCAAGAAACGGATGAGGGAATAGAGGATAGGGGTAAAAAGGCATCGTCTACTGCGCTTTATTTTTACCTTTTACTTCCTGCACTTGTGCTAGGTGCTATCGAGTACTGGTTGCTTGGCGCATTCCTTACCTTTATTGAACAAAGTTTAGTGCTGTTCATATGCATTGGCTGTCCGGTATTAAGAAGCATTTATAAAAACTTCCTGAATGCCGCCGACCGAGGTGACCTTCAGGCGTGTAGTATGTATACCGACCAGCTGGGCCATTGTGCAAGTCAAACTGAAAGCGACGGCAGTGCGGGCACTGAAGGTAAAAGTTTTGGCCAGCACCTTACTTGGCTGAACTACCAGCATTACGCAGCAGTGATGCTATGGTTTATTGCATTTGGCGCCCCGGGCGCACTGTTTTACTGCCTAAGTAGAAGCACCACTGAGGCTCTGTGTGACGCTAATCACCCTTTAAAAGCGGCTGCGGGTAGGTTGATGTTTGCTCTCGACTACATTCCTGTTCGCGTGACCGCCTTCGGCATGTTGATGATGGGGCACTTCTCAAGAGCGTTACCTGAATGGTTAAAACACGCGCTTCAGTTTGATGTTCCTGCCTACGATGTGCTAACGCAAATTTCCTCGAAAGCCGAGGTGCTAACCCCTGACGAACAGCAGTTACAGGCCGAAAATGCAGCGGTTGAACCCCAAGTGCTAGTAAAGTTAGCAAAACGTAATGTTATTTTTCTACTTGTTATAACGGCAGCGCTAACCCTTGTAGGAAGCTTGGCATAATCATTATTTTTAACATTTACTAAAGTATCTTACTTATTGGAGCGTTTGGTCTATTTATTAATTGTATGTAGATCAGGCGCTTTGCTTAACCTAATATCCTATCTGCTTCTCATCAGACCAGTTCGCAAGCGAATACTTTTCTTAACAAATTCAACAATAAAGCTTAACACCCGGCAAATAGCATAGGCTTTGCTATGCTTGGGAGTATTTACCTCGAAATCGATCTGCCTTAAACTAGATAGGTAAAATGGTATTACCAATTGTGTTTGTGTTTAAATTTTTCATGATTATTTTTTACATTCACCGCTCTTATAGCAGCATTGGTAAAAATAAAAGGATACGTTGAGCGCATGCGTCAGCAGCGAAAAAAACTCTCTGATGTAATTACCGAACAACTCGAGTCAATGATACTCGACGGTACGCTATTGGCCGGTCAAAAGTTACCGCCAGAAAGAGAGCTTGCGCTTGAGTTTGATGTGTCACGTCCCTCGTTAAGAGAAGCGATAGGTAATTTGCAAGCGCGTGGTCTGGTAGAGCGTAAGCAAGGCGGCGGTACGTTCGTAAATCGCAACCTGAATTCAGCCATGAAAGATCCGCTGATGGACCTTGTAAGCCAGCGTCCTGAAACTCAATTCGATTTGCTTGAATTTCGTCATGCCCTTGAAGGGATGGCGGCGTATTACGCGGCACTTCGTGGTCAACCTGAAGACTATGAAGCATTGAAGCAAGCATTAAATGACGTACCTACGCCTAAAGCGCATGAAAGTAAACGTGCTCAAGCCGAGGCGCTAGGAAAGTTCTACATCATTATGGCAAGAGCATCGCACAACATGGTGCTGTTACACGTAATGAGCACCATGCAAAGCATGCTGGTAGACAATATTGAACGAAACTTTGACATGCTGGCTGCGCACCCTGAAGCGGTGGAAGACATCGCGAAGCAGCGTCGTGAAATTGTAGAGGCTATTGCTTCTCGCGACCCTGAAGCTGCCCGCCAGGCATGTAACACGCATTTAGCGTTTATTGAAAAAACGCTATTAACTATTAATCAACGCGATACCCGCGTGCAGCGCGCATTGCGACGATTAGAGATTTAGTTACCTAGTCTTACCCTCGTAATAAGGGCTAGTTAGCTATTCATTCGCAGAGGCCGGTCAGGTTTTTCCTGTGCCACTGCAAAAGCAGGTGAGCCAGATTGGGTCACTGTGAGTACAACGTAATTTAGTTTTCCTTCTTTTAGCGCCTTTAAGATAGAGGCAATGCTAAGGGAGGATTTTCTATATAAGCAAAAAATAGGATGGCACCATGTCTGATATGATGCACCAAGATGTAGATCCTCAAGAAACTAAAGAGTGGATTGATGCGCTTGAGTCGGTTTTAGAAGAGGAAGGCGTAGAACGCGCCCACTATTTACTCGAAAAACTTATTGATAAAGCACGTCGCAGCGGAGCGCATTTACCGTATGACGCTACTACTGCCTACATCAATACTATCCCTGCAGCGCAAGAGCCAAAAATGCCTGGCGACTTGACCATCGAAGCGCGCATCCGTGCCGCTATTCGTTGGAACGCACTAATGATTGTATTGCGTGCATCGAAAAAAGACCTAGAGCTTGGTGGCCACATTGGTAGCTTCGCATCATCGGCTATGCTTTACGATGTAGGCTTCAACCACTTCTTTAAAGCGCCCAATGAAAACCAGGGCGGCGACTTTATTTTCGCTCAGGGCCATATTTCTCCGGGTATCTATGCGCGTTCTTTCATGGAAGGTAACCTAACTGAAGAGCAGTTAAATAACTTCCGTCAAGAGTGTGCCGGCGATGGTCTATCGTCTTACCCACACCCTCACTTGATGAAAGACTACTGGCAGTTCCCAACCGTATCTATGGGTCTTGGTCCACTTCAAGCTATCTATACAGCACGCTTCCTTAAGTACCTAACTAACCGTGGTATTAAAGACTGTTCAGGACAGCGCGTGTACTGCTACATGGGTGATGGAGAGTGTGATGAGCCAGAGAGCTTGGGTGCAATCGGTCTAGCATCTCGTGAAGGTCTAGATAACCTAACGTTCGTTATCAACTGTAACCTACAGCGCCTAGACGGCCCGGTACGTGGTAACGGCAAAATTATCCAAGAACTTGAAGGTACGTTCCGCGGCGCAGGCTGGGAAGTAGTGAAAGTAATCTGGGGTAGTTACTGGGATGAACTATTAGCTCGTGATAAATCTGGCAAGTTGATTCAGCTTATGGGTGAAACAGTAGACGGTGAATACCAGAACTGTAAAGCCAAAGGCGGTAAGTACACTCGTGAGAACTTCTTCAACAAGTACCCTGAAACAGCGGCGCTTGTAGCAAATATGTCTGATGATGACATCTGGCGCTTGAACCGTGGTGGTCACGACCCAGTGAAAGTATTTGCAGCTTATCAAAAAGCCATCGATACCAAAGGCCGTCCAACAGTAATCCTTGCTAAAACGGTTAAAGGTTTCGGTCTAGGTTCTTCAGGTGAAGCGCAAAACGTAGCGCACAACGTGAAGAAAATGGACGTTGAATCAATCAAGCAGTTCCGTGACCGTTTCAACATTCCAGTAGCTGATGAGAAAATTGAAGAACTACCATACTTCAAGTTCGACGAAGACAGCGAAGAAATGAAGTACCTTCGTGCACGTCGTGAAGCGCTAGGCGGTTATTTACCTTCTCGCCGCGAACAAGCTGAAGAGCAGCTTGAAATTCCTGAGCTTAGCGCATTCGACGCTATCTTGAAAGGTTCTGGCGACCGTCAAGTGTCATCAACCATGACCTTTGTACGTGTACTTAACGCGCTATTGAAAGATAAGAAAATTGGTAAGCGTATTGTGCCAATTATCCCTGATGAAGCCCGTACATTCGGTATGGAAGGCTTGTTCCGTCAGGTAGGTATTTACGCCAATGAAGGCCAGAAATACGTGCCTCAAGATGCCGACCAGGTAGCTTACTATCGCGAAGATAAGAAAGGTCAGGTACTGCAGGAAGGTATCAACGAGCTAGGTGCAATGGCATCGTGGGTAGCGTCAGGTACGTCTTATTCAACGTGTAACGCAACCACTATTCCGTTCTACATTTACTACTCAATGTTTGGTTTCCAACGTGTTGGTGACCTTGCATGGGCAGCGGGTGATAGCCAAGCACGTGGTTTCCTACTAGGTGCAACAGCAGGTAGAACCACGCTTAATGGTGAAGGTCTACAGCACCAAGACGGTCATTCACACGTTCAGGCGAACCTAATTCCTAACTGTATTACTTACGATCCAACGTACGGTTACGAAGTAGCGGTTATTGTTCAAGACGGTCTGCGTCGCATGTACGGTAACAATGAAAATATCTTCTATTACCTAACACTAATGAACGAGAACTATCAGCACCCAGCAATGCCAGAAGGTGATGATATTGCTGAGCAAATCATTAAAGGTATTTACAAGCTTGAGCGCGTTGAAAACGACAAGTCTAAGCTTAACGTACAGCTAATGGGCTCAGGTACTATCTTGAACGAAGTGCGTAAAGCGGCCCAGATACTATGCGAAGACTACAACGTATCTTCTGACGTTTACTCTGTTACCTCGTTCAACGAGCTAGCCCGTGAAGGTCAAGATGTTGCACGCTGGAACATGCTAAACCCAGAAGCTGAACAAAAAGTACCTTACATTGGTCAGGTAATTACCAAAGATGCAGGTCCTGCGATTTCTGCCACTGACTATGTAAAGAACTACTCAGACCAAGTACGTGCTTTCATTGAAACTGAATACCGTTGCCTAGGTACAGACGGTTTCGGTCGAAGCGATAGCCGTGAAAACTTGCGTACTCACTTTGAAGTTAATGCGTCATACATTGTGGTGGCATCACTTTACGAACTAGCTCAGCGCGGTGACGTTGAGAAGAAAGTGGTAGCAGAAGCCATTAAGCGTTTTGAAATTAACGCTGAAAAACTTAACCCACTTTACGCGTAAGCCAGATAAGGTATTTTACATATGTCAGATATTCAAAAGATTATCGTACCCGATGTAGGCGGTGACGAAGTTGAAGTTATCGAGCTATGTGTTGCCGTAGGCGACAACATCGAAGCCGATGAAGGCGTTGTTACTGTTGAAAGTGACAAGGCGTCAATGGACATCCCAGCACCGTTTGAAGGTGAGATTGTAAGCCTGTCTGTATCAGTAGGCGATAAAATCAAAGAAGGCGATGTGATTGGTGAAATGAAGGCTGCAGGTGGCGAAAGTTCTAGTGAAAGCACTGCTGAAGAATCATCTTCAGACAGAGCTTCACAAGAAGAGCCTAAGCAAGATGAAGCACCGAAAGAAGAAAGCAAGTCAGAGGCAGCACCAGCTGCGTCTGGCGGCAGTGAAGTGATTGAAGTCGCAGTGCCCGATATTGGCTCTGACGACGAAGTTGACGTTATCGATGTATTGGTTTCAGCGGGCGACACCATCGAAAAAGAAGATGGTCTTATTACCCTTGAAACCGATAAAGCAACGATGGACGTTCCTTCAACACACGCTGGTACGGTGAAAGAAGTATTTATCAGCACTGGCGATAAAGTGAAAGAAGGTACAGTTGTTATTAAGCTTGAAGTAGCGGGCTCAGGCTCGTCTTCAGGTGAGTCGTCTTCTAGCGATGCTCCTTCGGAAGCATCTGCACCGGCTGCGCAGGAAAGCGAAAAGCAAGAGTCAGCTCCTGCGGCGTCTGCAAGTAGCGAAACCATTGAAGTAGCCGTGCCTGACATTGGTGAAGACGGTGAAGTTGACGTTATCGATGTGCTTGTATCAGCTGGCGATACCGTTGAAAAAGAAGACGGTCTTATCACGCTAGAAACTGATAAAGCCACCATGGATGTACCTTCAACGCATGCAGGTACCATTAAAGAAGTCTTTATCAAAACAGGCGATAAAGTTAAGCAAGGCACATTAGTTGTTAAGCTAGAAACTAGCGGTGGCTCATCTGAACAGGCACCATCTGCACCTAAAGCAGAAAAGCCTGCTGAAGCGCCTAAGCAAGAAGCACCTAAACAAGCGTCACAGCAAGAAGCCTCGCAAGGGCGTTCTCCTGTGCCGCCAGCGCCAGAAGCTAAGAATACAGGTAAAGCACATGCTTCACCTTCGGTTCGCCGTATTGCTCGTGAGTTTGGTGTAGACCTGACTCAAGTTAACGGCTCTGGCCCTAAAAACCGTATCTTGAAAGAAGACGTTCAAGCCTATGTGAAAGCTGAGCTTGCTAAGCCTCGCACAGCAGCAGCTTCAGGCAGCGCGCCAGTAGGCGACAACGTACTTCAAATCGTGCCAGTTAAACCTGTTGACCACAGCAAATTTGGCGAGATTGAAGAACAAAAACTTTCTCGTATACAAAAGATTTCTGGTCCGTTTCTACACCGTAACTGGGCGACTATCCCGCACGTTACACAGTTCGACGAAGCCGATATCACTGAAGTGGAAGACTTCCGTAAAGAGCAAAACGCTTACCACGCGAAGATTAAGTCTGGTCTTAAGATCACGCCACTTGTATTCGTAATGAAAGCGGTAGCGAAAGCCCTTGAGAAATACGAAGTATTTAACTCATCACTGTCTGACGACGGCGAAAGCTTGATCATCAAGAAGTTCATCAACATTGGTATTGCGGTTGAAACACCGGGAGGCCTTGTTGTACCTGTTATTCGCGATGTGAATAAGAAAGGTATTGAGCAGCTGTCTCGCGAGCTTATCGAAACATCTAAGAAAGCCCGTGAAGGCAAGCTTAAAGCGGCTGACATGCAGGGCGGTACGTTTACAATCTCTAGCCTAGGTGGTATTGGCGGTACGGCGTTTACGCCTATTGTAAATGCACCAGAAGTCGCCATATTAGGTGTATCTAAGTCTGAGATGAAGCCTAAGTGGAATGGTAAAGAGTTCGAGCCGCGCTTAATGGTGCCGCTAAGCTTGTCTTACGACCACCGAGTAATCGATGGTGCGGTAGGTGCAAGATTCTCTACTGAGGTTGCTGCAAACCTAACTGACTTACGCAGAATCATACTTTAAGTAAAAGGTCGCAAAAGTTTACAATATCAGTAACATTTTCGACGATTTTATAAGCCCATTTGGTGGCATTTAGGTTATGCTATTACGTAAAAGTAATAGCATGACCCTACAAGAACAGGATTGAGGTTCACAATGAGCGAAATTAAAACGCAATTGGTGGTACTGGGCGGCGGCCCTGGCGGTTATTCAGCAGCATTCCGTGCGGCTGACTTAGGTATTGAAACAGTTATCGTAGACTCACGCGACACGCTTGGTGGTGTTTGTCTTAACGTTGGCTGTATCCCTTCAAAAGCCCTTCTTCACGTTGCAAAAGTGATGAAAGAAGCGAAGCACCTTGCAAGCCACGGTGTTACGTTTGGCGAGCCTACCATCGATTTAGATAAAATCCGCGAATATAAAGACAGTGTTGTTAGCCAACTAACAAACGGTCTTGGCGGTATGTCTAAAATGCGTAAAACCAAGCATGTACAAGGCTACGGCAAGTTTACTGGCGCAAATACCCTAGAAGTAAAAAATGGTGACGACGTTACTACTATTACTTTCGAGAAAGCGATTATCGCTGCGGGTTCTGAGCCTGTAAGCCTACCGTTCATCCCAGAAGATGACCGCGTAATCGACTCAACTGGCGCGCTGGAAATGAAAGACATTCCAGAGAAAATGCTAGTACTAGGCGGTGGTATCATCGGTCTAGAAATGGGTACAGTATATGAAGCACTTGGCTCAAAAATCGATGTAGTTGAATTCTTAGATCAGCTTATTCCAGCAGCTGACAAAGACATCATGAAAGTATTCATGAAAGACTACAAAGACAAGTTTAACATCATGCTTGAGACCAAAGTAACTGCGGTTGAAGCTAAAGATGATGGTCTATATGTGACGTTTGAAGGCAAGAAAGCGCCTGCAGAGCCAGTACGCTACGACAAAGTACTTGTTGCTGTAGGTCGTAAGCCAAACGGCAAGCTAGTTGGCGCAGATGCAGCTGGTGTAAACGTAGACGACCGTGGCTTTATCAATGTTGATAAGCAAATGCGTACTAACGTTGACCATATCTTCGCAATTGGTGACCTTGTAGGTCAGCCTATGCTTGCGCACAAAGCGGTTCACGAAGGTCACGTTGCTGCAGAAGTTATTGCTGGGCAGAAGCACT
Source organism: Alteromonas sp. PRIM-21 (assembly GCF_027563165.1). NCBI lineage: Bacteria > Pseudomonadati > Pseudomonadota > Gammaproteobacteria > Alteromonadales > Alteromonadaceae > Alteromonas > Alteromonas sp. PRIM-21. Next base: position 393,512 of record NZ_JADOEK010000002.1, read on the forward strand.
ACTTCGACCCACGTGCTATTCCTTCAGTAGCGTACACTGAGCCAGAAGTTGCTTGGGTTGGTCTAACTGAGAAAGAAGCGAAAGAGCAGGGAGTTAGCTACGAAACAGCAACATTCCCATGGGCTGCTTCAGGCCGTGCAATTGCATCTGATGCAACTAACGGTATGACCAAGATGATTTTCGAAAAAGAAACGGGCCGTGTTATCGGTGGCGCAATGGTTGGTACAAACGCGGGCGAAATGCTTGGTGAAATTGGCCTAGCTATTGAAATGGGTGCTGATGCTGAAGATGTAGCATTGACTATCCACGCTCACCCAACGCTTAATGAGTCTATCGGTCTTGCGTCTGAAATCTTCGAAGGAAGCATTACTGACCTGCCAAACCCTAAAGCGAAGAAAAAGAAGTAAATTAGCTTCTTTTCAAAATACTTTAAAAACCCGCTTTTAAGCGGGTTTTTTTGTACTACACTTTTATTTCAATGCCCAATCCGAAAATATAAGTTAGGCGCAGGAAACAAGAAGTGGTGGTAGATGTCAGCAAAGATTAAAGACCCAATTAAGGTACAATCGAAGTTTGGGGAATACAGCGTTGAACTTAAAGGCAACATTATTCGCCTCGATGGAAAGGGAGTAGTAACAAAAGCGCTTTTTCAACACTATCATGAAGATGTCAAAAAACTCGCCTTACCTTTAGGTGGACAGCCTTGGGGATTTTTGATTTTCGTACAAGGTGTGGGTATTTTAACGCCCGATGCCGAACAAGCTTTAATTGAATCTGTGCGTCTTAGAAAGCAATACGGTATGCAAGCTTGTGCTTTTGTTACTAGCGATGCTGACATACCCGCTTTGGTTAAAAGTCAGTTTGAACGCGTATATGCAGCGGCCAACTTAGCATGCTATTTCAGTGATTCTGAAAGTGAAGCGCTTGCATGGTTAGCCACTCTAGGCTGTTTTTTTGAGACCGACTAAAAGACTTAGGCCGTTTCTTTTCCCGCTATGACTTCTGCTTCTTCATCGTTACTTGGGGTTTGTAAATGGGCGGGCGTAAACTCATCACAGTTCATATCGCGCTCTTCCATGAATCGCTTCACAGTGTCCGCACAATAGGCTTTCCGGCAGCACTGAGAAAGCAGCATTTCGTGGCGCTGAACACGCTCACGTATAAATTTAACCACTAAGCCTCTAAGCCACTGTAGGCCTGCATCTTGGTCTTGGCGTTTATGCCACATGATAGATAGAGGAGAGCTAATAATTTCTACAGGTGTTTCAAATACCGCTAACTCTCCAGAGAAGATTTCCTTTTCCATGACCAATGAAGGCGCAACACAAATAAGGTTGCTTTCTTTTAATAGCGGTGTGGCGTTATAAAATTGGTTTACGGACATGGCTACACGGCGCTTAAGGCCTAAATTTGCCAGCACTTGATCTGTGGGACCCGTCACATCGCCTGTAACAGAAACCAGAAGGTGATCGGCCGCGACAAAGTCTTCTAACGTTAGTTGGGATTTGGCTAAAGGGTGGTCGGGACGCATTACCACCACCCAGCTTGGGTCTAGGACATGTTCAGCACGAATAACTGAGCCAGGCTCTTGGTATTTAGAGAAAGTCAGTTCGGCTTCGGCATCTTTAAGTATTTTGTCCGTTTCCATATCGTAATTAGGAATGGCATGGATATTAATACCAGGCGCCTCGTTCTCAATAACTTTGCGCAGCGGGCCCCACACCATAGACACAATGCTGTCAGTGGCTGCAATACGAAAAGTACGTTTAGCTGTTGCAGGGTCGAAGTCAGTCGGGTTCACGGCCACTTCAAGCTCGCCTAAAGGACCTTGTATTTGACTCCACAAGTTTTTAGCGAAAGATGTAGGCTGAATACCACGCCCATCTTTAACAAACAATTCATCGTTCCAAGCGGTGCGCATACGAGATAGCGCATTAGAGACCGCCGGCTGCGTCATTGATAACCTGTCAGCCGCTCGGGTAATCGCACCCTCAGTCATGATGGCATCAAAAATCATCAATAAATTTAAATCATGTGGACGCATCGTTCTCTCCGCTGTCTTCTCTCTAAGCTCGAATTTAAATATATAACATCATGTGATGTGTTGCATATAAAAATATAATTATTTTTATTCTTTTCGCATATGCATAATGCGCGGCATCAAACTTTAGTTTAATTTTTTAGAGAATCTTGCAATGAATACTTTTATCCGTTTATTGGCAATAGTCAGCCTAACTGCGTTAGTCGCTGCATGCGGTGGTGACGAGCAGGATCCAAGTCAATCAATGAGCGCTAACGCAAATGCAGGCGTTCCTGTTGATGTGGCTACTGTGGTGACACAACGTTTAACCGAGTGGGATAACTTCACAGGCCGTTTAGAATCGCCGCACATTGTTGCACTTCGACCTCGCGTATCGGGCTATATCGATTTTGTCGCGTTTGATGAAGGTGAATATGTTGAGCAAGGGCAAACCTTATTTTTAATCGATAACCGTTCATTTAAAGCTGAAGTGAAGCGCCTAACCGCTCAGCTTGAAGAAGCGAAGAGCCGCGTGAAACTGGCCGAACAAAACTTTAACCGCGCATTTAAGTTGCGCGAAACTCAAGCGGTATCTGAAGAAGTGCTAGACGCCCGATTGGCCGAAAAAAATCAAGCGCTAGCAAGCTTAAACCAAACCCAAGCTGCGCTTGAAGTCGCGCGCTTAAATCGTGGTTTTGCCCGAGTTGAAGCGCCAATCTCTGGGCGTGTATCCCGTGCCAATATTACAGAGGGTAACTTTGTTACTGCAGGGCAAACAGAGCTAACCCGTATTGTATCCACTGACCGTTTGTATGCGTATTTCGATATAGATGAGCAGACCTATCTTAATTACGTCAACAGCGATAAAACTGTGTCAACGGCGGTAAGCGACCAGCCAGTAGCGATGCGCCTTGCTAATGAGTCTGAGTACAACCATTGGGGTCAAATCGATTTTATCGACAATCAAGTTAACGGTAATACAGGGACATTGCGAGTTCGCGCGGTATTTAATAATGAAGAGGGGCGCTTAATCCCTGGTTTGTTTGCACATCTAAAATTGGCAGGTGATACCGAAGAACAAGGCATTCTAATTAAAGAAAAAGCCATTGGCACAGACCTTAATAATAAATTTGTGTTAGTGGTCAACGACGAAAATAAAGTGGAATACCGTGCAGTGAAGCTGGGTGACAAAGTTGGCAGCATGCGTATTATCACTAGCGGCCTAAATGCTAACGATACTATTGTAGTGGATGGCCTACAGCGAGTGCGCCCTGGTGCACAAGTTGCCGCAAATAAAGTTCCCATGGGTGATGAAGATGCCCTTGCAAACTTATCCAACTGGCAGTCACGTGTTGATAACGCTACCCAAGTAACCCAAAACATGGCGCAGTATGAAGATGTTTTATCTGGTGGTTCATTTACCTCAGGTACAGCAACGGCAGGTCTTAAGTAATGAATATCTCGCAGTTTTTCATTAGCCGCCCGATTTTTGCGGGCGTGCTTTCCTTACTTATTTTTATCGGCGGTGCCATCGCTGTTTGGCAACTGCCCATCACTGAATACCCAGAAGTAGTGCCGCCTACTGTTGTGGTAACCGCGAATTACCCTGGCGCTAACCCTGAAGTTATTGCTGAAACAGTCGCTACGCCGTTAGAACAAGAAATTAACGGTGTTGAAGATATGCTGTATATGTCTTCTCAAGCTACCAGCGACGGCCGCATGACCTTAACGGTTACATTCGCGATTGGCACTGACCCAGATGAAGCAACAACGCTGGTACAAAATCGTGTGAATCGCGCTACGCCACGTTTACCTCAAGAAGTGCAGCGTTTAGGCGTGGTTACCGAAAAATCATCACCAGATTTAACCATGGTGGTGCATTTAACGTCGCCCGATAATCGTTATGACATGCTGTATCTTTCAAACTATGCCGACCAGTTTGTTAAAGACGAACTAGCTCGAATAAATGGAGTAGGGCAAGTACGTCTGTTCGGTGCAGGCGAGTTCAGCATGCGAGTATGGCTAGACCCTAACAAGCTTGCAGCGCTTCAATTAAACCCTGGTGATGTAGCAGCGGCTATTGCCGATCAGAACCAGCAGGCTGCGGCAGGTAGTCTTGGTGCGCAGCCAACAGGCACCAGTGAATTTCAGCTACTTATTAATGTACGTGGTCGTTTAAAAGACGAAGCAGAATTTGAAAATATCATCGTTAAGTCAGGCGAAAATGGCGAGATTACCCGACTAAAAGACGTGGCTCGCGTTGAGCTTGGGGCAAATAATTATGCCTTAAGATCGCTGTTAAATAACAACCCAGCAGCGGCAATTCCAATATTCCAAGCGCCAGGCTCAAACGCCATACAAATATCAGACGACGTGCGTTCGCGCATGGCAGAGCTTTCGAAGGTGTTTCCCGATGGCTTAGAGTATGACATTGTTTACGACCCTACTGTGTTTGTAAGAGGCTCGATTGAGGCCGTGGTAAACACGCTTTTAGAAGCGGTATTACTTGTTGTTCTTGTGGTTGTACTGTTTCTTCAAACTTGGCGTGCCTCCATTATTCCGTTAGTGGCAGTACCTATTTCACTGGTAGGAACATTCGCCTTTATGCAGTTAATGGGCTTTTCGCTTAATGCGCTGTCTTTATTTGGCTTAGTGTTAGCTATTGGTATTGTTGTAGACGATGCCATCGTTGTAGTGGAAAACGTAGAGCGGAATATTGCCGAAGGTAAATCGCCTTTTGACGCTACTGTTCAGGCAATGAAAGAAGTGACTGGGCCGATTATTGCTACCACGCTGGTTTTGGCTGCCGTATTTGTACCAACGGCTTTCATGAGCGGCTTAACGGGGCAATTCTATAAACAGTTTGCACTTACTATCACTATTTCAACAGTAATATCTGCAATTAACTCGTTAACACTGAGCCCTGCTTTATCTGCTCTACTATTGAAGCCTCACGGTAAAGCAAACGATTGGCTTACACGCTGTATGGATAAAGTATTCGGTCGCTTAGTTTTTGCGCCTTTCAACCGTGTTTTTGAACGCGGGTCAAAGCAGTACACAGGCGCAGTTGGCGGATTAATCCGTAAAAGCGGCATTGTACTTGTGTTATATGCAGGCCTTATTGCGCTTACTTATAACCAATTTGCGACTACGCCTACGGGTTATGTTCCAGGTCAAGATAAGCAATATTTGGTGGCTTTCGCGCAGCTTCCAAATGCAGCGAGTTTAGACAGAACGGAAGAAGTGGTTCGTGAAATGTCTCGCATTGCGATGGAACATCCAGGCGTGTCAGATGCCGTAGCGTTTCCTGGCTTAAATATTAACGGGTTTACTAATAGTCCAAGTTCTGGAATTTTATTTACGCCGCTTAAGCCTTTTAGTGAAAGACAGTCACCCGAGTTATCTGCAGGCGCCATTGCTGCAAAACTTAATCAGCAGTTTGGCTCGATTAAAGGGGCCTATGTCGCTATTTTCCCGCCGCCTCCGGTGATGGGGCTAGGCACTATAGGTGGCTTCCGCTTGCAAGTGGAAGATAGAGGGAATTTAGGCTTTGAAGAGCTAGAGCGTGTAACCCAAGAAGTGATTGGTAAAGCGTGGGCCCACCCAGCGCTAACAGGTTCGTTCACAAGCTTCACCGTAGCCGTGCCGCAGCTTGATGTAGACGTAGATCGTGAAAAAGCTGTGAGCCAAGGGGTAAACATCGATACGTTATTTACCACGATGCAAGCTTACTTAGGTTCGCTTTATGTAAATGACTTCAACTTGTTTGGTCGTACATACCAAGTGAACGTGCAGGCTGATGCTCAATATCGTCAAGAGATAGGGGACATAACCCAGTTTAAAATCAGAAATAGCCAAGGTGAAATGATTCCACTAGGTTCATTCCTAGACGTTCAACATAGCGCCGGTCCAGACCGAGTGATGCACTACAATGGCTACGTTACCGCCGAAATTAATGGTGCTCCAGCGCCTGGCTATTCGTCAGACCAAGCGAAAGCGGCCATCGAAGAGATTTTGGCTGAAACCTTGCCGCTAGGAATGACCTACGAGTGGACAGAGTTGACCTATCAGCAAATATTAGCCGGTAATGCATCAGCTTTCGTTTTCCCACTGGTTGTGCTTCTCGTGTTCTTAGTACTAGCTGCACAGTATGAAAGCCTTCGTTTACCACTGGCAATTATATTGATTGTTCCTATGACCTTATTGAGCGCCCTTATTGGTGTTCAGATTTACGGTGGAGACAACAATATCTTTACCCAAATTGGTCTTATTGTATTGGTCGGTCTTGCTACAAAGAACGCCATTCTTATTGTCGAGTTTGCTAAAGAGCTGCAGGACAGCGGGATGGATGCGCTTTCGGCAATTAAAGAAGCAAGCCGCTTACGTTTACGTCCAATTTTGATGACATCAATTGCCTTTATCATGGGGGTATTACCTATGGTTATCTCTACCGGAGCGGGTGCAGAAATGCGACAAGCCATGGGCGTGGCAGTATTCTCTGGAATGATAGGCGTCACTTTCTTCGGCTTAATTCTAACTCCCGTATTTTACTATTTGCTAAAACGTAAAGGTTAACTCTCCCGTCTACCCAAGCGTTGCCCTCTTAAGGGGCTATTTAGGCCACTCATTTGAGTGGCCTTTTTTTTGCCACTTTTGGTCAGCATTTATCTCGTTTTGTAAAACTGAAAAGCTTATATTCGCTTATAACATAAGGGTTAGGTGAAAAGCACAGTAGACAGAACGGAGCGTTAAATGAAAATAGGTGCGGCGTTAGTAATGGCGTTGGGTATGGTGGTAGCAGTGTCTTTGCTCGGTATTCAGGTGTCTTCAGCCATGAGCAATATGCAAACGTGGGATAGGGTGGTCACGGTGAAAGGCCTATCAGAGCGAGAATACATCGCAGATCAAGTCATTTGGCCTATCCAGTTTGTCGATGCGGGCAACGACCTACCTCAACTATATGACCATATCGAGAAAAACAGCCTTCAAGTGGCTAGCTTTTTAGAAGAGAAAGGTATTCCAGCTGATAGCATTACTATTGGAAAGCCCGAAATAAATGACAAGCTAGCACAGCAGTATGGAAGTGGTGAAAAAGCGCCATTTCGCTATAGCGCCATTCAAACTGTAACTGTCTTTTCCAATGAGGTTGAAAAGGTGCGGGAGCTTATGCAGCAGATTGGAGAGCTTATTAAAACTGGAATTGTCCTATCTGAACAAAGCTATCGCGCTCAACCCGATTATGTGTTTACTCGTTTAAATGAAGTTAAGCCTGGAATGATAGAAGAGGCTACGCTTAATGCACGAGAAGTGGCGGAAAAGTTTGCCAAAGATTCAAAAAGTACATTGGGTAAAATTAAACGCGCCAACCAAGGGCAATTCAGTATTTCTAGTCGCGACAGTCACCATCCACACATAAAGAAAGTGAGAGTGGTGTCGACCATTGAATATACGCTTGTAGATTGATATTCATGCTATGCTAAGACTGCCATATAGCCACGGCGAGTTCACGCATTTGTGCACTTTATGTATTATATTACTGCTAATGTCTAGTGGCTAGATTTGCGGGTATACGTTTTAATTTAAAGAAGCGCTGACTACTTCAGCGCTTAACGCTTATTAATTAAGGTGGCACGCCTGAAATGAAGGACCCTAAAGCGCAGTCCCAACAGCTTGAATTCTTCGAAATTCCAAGCCCATGTATTGGTGTCTGCGAGTCTGGTCCAAGAGGGTTTTGTAAAGGCTGTTACAGAAGTCGAGATGAACGCCTCTATTGGCTTCAAGTTGATGATGCGACAAAACGAAAAATAATCAGTGCGTGTGTAAGACGTAAAAAAGCAGTAATGGCGAAGTTACGCAAAGCGCAAGAGCTTAAAAGTGAAGAGTCAACCGAACAGTTTCCTCTTTTCAATGAGCCGCCTGAAAAAAGTTAAAAAAGTTAGAGAATTTTTGATGCCGTTAGATAAGTATGTTTCGTATGCCGCGAAATCGTTTACGTTACCCGATATATGTGTTCGCTTGCGTTCAACCCTAGATGATCCTCGTTCTAGTATCGAAGATATTGCTGTATTAGTTAGTGCGGATCCTTCTCTGACTGCAAAAGTTTTACGGCTAGCCAACAGTTCACTTTTTCGTTTTCCCTCCCAAATCGCGTCTTTGACAAAAGCGATTAACGTAATAGGTGGCGAAGCGCTTTATAATTTAGTCATTGCTGAAACGGCAACCACTGCTTTTAAGCACTTCGATACATTATTAATTGATTTAGACAAGCACTGGCATGCTTCTGTTTATTGCGGCATGGTGGCGAAGAGCTTAGCAATGCGACTTAATATTCGTGGCGCTGAACGGTTTTTTGTAATGGGAATCCTTCAGAATCTAAGTGAGCTCATTATCGCTAAGAAAGAACCTAAGCGTTATGACGATTACCGTCAGGCTCAAAAAAGCGAGTTGCCACATATCGAACAGTTAGCCCACTTCGGTTTTACGTTTGCACATTGTAGCGGTATCATATTGGAAAAGTGGCACTTGCCTATTGGTTTGTACTATCCGATATCATTTATGAACGAAGAAGCTAAGTACGCTTCTGATGTTGATATTTGTGTCCTTGCTCTTGCTAGTCGTATAACGCTTAGTCAACTTGATAAAGAAAGTTATGCTGACATTGAACTTTTTACGCCAGAGATAGCCAATACAGTAAGTCTCGATATGGAAGTGATAAGTAATTCAATTGAATATGCTGAACAAGAAACAGCAAAAATTGTCTCGCTTATTCACTAAGCTTTCAGTGCCTCTATTCTGTTACAGCGCTGATATACTGTAAAACGCAGTAAAGCTTTCCCAGAGGATTGGTATTATAAGCGTCTCATTTAGACGTAATCTAATAACTAAAAAGCTCAACGTAAAATCAGATTATGTTCACAAAAATCTTCCGGCCACATGTTGTTGTAGGTGCTATTTGCATTGGTATGTGTTTCTCAGCGCATGCAAGAGATCTTATCGAGACCCTTTATCACGCCGATTTTACTCCCGATGCTGATGACGAAATTCCCCGTTTTACATTAGATGGAGAACTAGGTGTTCTTGTCAATACAGGTAATACGTCTGCTGCAAGTGTGAAAGCGGCAGTGAATGCCGACCATGAAACCGAAAATTGGAGCAGTGTCTATTTTGCTGAGCTGCTCTACAAAGAAAGCGGTACGCCTACCACAGAGCGCGACATAAGCGCACAGCGCTTTTTTACCAGCGCGCAATTCGACTATAAATTACTTACCCCTGGACGCCGTCTTTTTATGTATGGCGATTACGAAGATGATAAATTTACAGGGTATGAGCATCGAGCTTCACTAGCGGCGGGTTGGTCTCAGCGGGTTTGGCGAAACGAAGATAGTGAGTTTCGTTACAGCGTAGGGCCTGGATACACCTTTATCGAAGCAGAGGAAGACAGCGATACTCTTGTTAATGACGGGGTAATAGTACGCGCTTCAGCTGAGTACAAATATCACTGGAGTTCAGGTGCCAAACTGCGTCAATTTGTGAGCACTGAGGCCGGTGAAGAAAATACCAAGTCCCGCTCTGAAACCTCGCTTTCAGCAAATGTATTCGGTTCATTAGCGATGAAGCTGTCATTTATACTAAATCATGAAACCGACACCCCTGAAGATGTCGCGGCGTTAAGCACAGAGACATCTGTAGCATTGGTCTATCAGTTTTTTTAGTCAATTAGTGTAAATTTAGGGCTTAAAACCGGCTTTTTACCGCGGGTGGATTGACTGAGAGTGTTGAGAATGTACACTGCGCACCATTGTTTGTAGCGTTGGCTATTTGGCGCCGTTATTAAGCAAACCTCTTTCAAAACTCGTGTTGTACCGCCTTGCAGTACTTAAGGTATCGTGTACAACGAATGGACCGATAATCAATAGGATTGTTCAATGAAAAAGCAAGTGCTTGCATCTTTAATTGCAATTTCTCTTACTCCTGCCGTATTCGCTCAAGATAAAGACGTAAAACCTTTCACAATGGAAGGTGAGCTTGGCTTCATATCTACATCAGGTAACACTGAGACGACTTCAATCAGCGCGGGTATTACTGCACACCAAGAGTTAGAGAATTGGAGTAATGACTACGCTATTGAAGGTCTTTATAAAAAAGAAACCACAGAAGATGACGATGGCGAAGACGTTGAGTACACATCTGCGCAAAAGTTCTTCGGCTCGGCGCAGGGTAACTACAAGCTAGAAAACCCAGACAACCGTCTATTTGCCTTCGCGTCATATGAAGACGACCGCTTTAGTAACTTTAACTATCAAGCAACGGTAGCAGCGGGTTGGAACCAAAAAGTGCTAGAGAATGATCGCCACACTCTAGAATATTCAATTGGTCCTGGTTACTCGTTCATTGAAACACAAGAAGATGAAAATCTTGATAGCATGATTGTTCGTGCGTCAACAGCGTATTCTTGGAAAATTTCTGACACTGCTAAATTCACGCAAACCGTGAGTACAGAAGTGGGTTCTGACAACACGAAGTCACGTGCTGAATCTGCTCTTACTGCTACGATCAGCGGAAACCTTTCTATGCGTCTTTCGTTCAAATTGGATCACAACACAAACGTTGATGAAGACGTAGAAAAACTTGATACAGAAACAGCTGTAAGCCTAGTTTACAACTTCTTCTAAACTCAACTGAAGCGCCTTGACTGCTCAGTTGTGCGTTGAGGCGTTTAAATGTTTTGCTTAGGTAATTCTTTTCTGCACTGATGCCATAGTGTTGTTTGAGCAGGCTCTTGCATAAAAGGGTTACTGAGTGAAACAAAAGTACAGATACAAAAAACGCTGCATTGTTGCAGCGTTTTTTTAACTAAATATTAAGCAAGTTTTTGATTAAACGTTTTGTTTAATGAAGGATTCTGGTCTTAATAGTGCCGTCAATTTGCTGAAGTTCCGCTAGTGCTTCATAGCCGCGATCTTCTTTAACATCCACTACCACATAACCAATTTCAGAGTTAGTTTGTAGATACTGAGCTTCAATATTGATGTCTTTTTCCGCAAAAGCTTTGTTGATTTGCGTAAGAATACCTGGCTGGTTTTTGTGTACGTGAAGCAAACGCGAACGACCAGTGTGCTCAGGCAGTGATACTTCAGGGAAGTTAACCGCCGACAACGTAGAGCCATTATCGCTGTATTTTGCCAACTTACCCGCTACTTCAATACCAATGTTTTCCTGCGCTTCCTGGGTGCTTCCGCCTACGTGAGGAGTAAGAATAACGTTGTCGAACGCGCGAAGCGGCGATTCAAACTCTTCAGTGTTAGACTTAGGCTCTACAGGGAAAACATCGATGGCAGCGCCGTTAAGATGGCCACTTTCCAGCGCCTTAGCCAGTGCGTCAATATCAACTACTGTTCCGCGAGAGGCATTGATAAGAATGCTGCCTTTTTTCATTTGAGACAGTTCTTTTTCGCCAATCATATCTTGGGTCTGCGGCGTTTCAGGAACGTGTAGCGATACCACATCAGAGGTATTAAGCAGCTTTTCAAGTGACTTCACCTGAGCTGAGTTACCCAGCACTAGTTTGTCTTCGATATCGAAAAATTGAACACGCATACCAAGGTGCTCAGCTAGAATACTAAGCTGTGTACCTATGTGGCCATAGCCGATAATACCTAAAGTTTTTCCGCGAGCTTCGTACGAACCTACTGCGGTTTTTTCCCATTCACCGCGGTGAGCTTTGGCGTTTTTGCTAGGCACTTGGCGAAGCAAAAGAATAATTTGCCCAAGAACAAGTTCTGCAACCGAGCGAGTATTAGAAAAAGGCGCGTTAAAAACGGGAATACCACGGCGCTGCGTAGCTTCAAGGTTAACCTGGTTAGTACCAATGCAGAAACAACCAATAGCAACAAGCTTTTGTGCCGCATCAACTACTTTCTCGGTAATCTGTGTACGTGAACGAATACCAACAAAGTGGGCGTCTTTAATCTTCTCAATTAACTCATCTTCAGGAAGAGAGGTTTTGAGAAATTCAATGTTGCTATACCCATTGCTTTGTAGTGTTTCCAAAGCACTTTGGTGTACACCTTCTAACAACAAAATTCGGATTTTATCCTTCTCTAATGAAACTTTGCTCATGAACTCGCTATCTCTCGCTGATTTAATTGGGGTTGCTGGCAGTGCCAACCATAGGCTCTCATAAATTTTAAGTAGCTAACATCTAAAGATGCACTACCTTATTTGCAACAAAGCCTTAGTTTAGCGCCTGCTATCTAGCGTTTTAGTTACGCTAATTGCTTTAATAATAAAGGTTCATAACCTTAAGCAACATAAACATCTAGCTGTAAAATAGTATTAATTAAGACATCTAGACGTCTAAACGGAAATTAACAGAAAACACGCTAAGTTAAAAGCAGTATTTCGCTTAGCTTTTCAACAAAACGCTAGATTAGGGGCGGTTAAGCCGCCCGTATCACTTGAAGGTTTCAACACCATTGTCGGTTGCACTTAACACTATATCTGCGCCACGTAGCGCAAAAATACCGTTAGTTACTACGCCCGGAATATTATTTATCTTTTGCTCTAACTCACGTGGGTTTAGTATTTCAAGATTGTGAACATCTAAAATAACGTTACCGTTATCTGTTATAACGCCTTGTCTGTACTCGGGGTCGCCACCTAGTTTTACCAGTTCGCGAGCGACAAAAGAGCGAGCCATAGGAATAACTTCTACAGGAAGTGGGAAGTCACCTAAAACAGGCACGCGCTTACTTTCATCTACAATACAAACGAACGTGGTAGCAGCACCCGCGACAATCTTCTCGCGTGTCAGAGCTGCGCCGCCGCCTTTAATCATATGTTTGTGTTCAGTGACTTCGTCGGCACCGTCAATGTAAACTGAAAGGTTGCTAACTTCATTTAACTCGAAGACTTCGATGCCCAAGGCTTTCAAACGCTCGGTAGATGCCTCTGAACTTGAAACCGCGCCTTCAATTTTGTGCTTAATTTTGCCCAGTTCTTCTATGAAAAAATTGACAGTAGAGCCCGTACCCACACCGACAATACTGTCTGCTTCAACATAGTCGATGGCTGCTTTGGCTACGGCTTGCTTTTTTTCGTTCTGATCCATGGTTACTCTCCAACTTATTATGCTTGCAAGTGTAACTTATAAGTGAACATGAACCCATAAGTTCATAGGTTCAATTTGATATAGTGAAATTACGGTTTAGTGAATATAAGTGTGCGAGAAGGGGTCACTATAGCATTGAGCGGTACATCCCACGGCGCAGTGGGCAGGGCATCAACTTCTTGCACATCGTGAGCGATACCTACCAATTTTGGAGTATGCTGATTCAAGGCTGATTGAGTATTTAACTTGCGTTGTGTAAAGCTTAAAGTGCGGTCGTAATAGCCCCCACCCATACCCAAGCGATTTCCGCTTGCATCAAACCCCACTAGCGGCATAAGAATAACATCGCATTGTGTAACAGGTATGACGGCTTCACAGGACAATACAGGCTCTTCAATATTGTATTTGTTATTAATTAACAAAGAATCGGGGGTATAAGATAAAAAAAGCAAGTGCCCTTTGCATACAGGGTGTAGCACAGGCAATGCGAACTTTTTGTGCGAGAGCTGCCAGGTTGATTCGATGTAGTATTTTAAGTTTACTTCGCCATCGTTAACCAAGTACCCGGCTACAGTAGTTGCGGTCTTAACAAAGGGAAGGGTGTTTAGCTGAGTCGCGATGCACTGTGCAGCGTTTTCATGCTGTTCGTCAGGTAAACTACGGCGCGCTTCGCGAAGCTTTTTGCGAAGTTGGGCTCTAGCTTTCTGTTTTTCTGGTGAAACGCTTACTTGCATATTGGGCAACCTTACATGGCGTTAAGGGCCGTTAGTGGCTCTTCTGCCCTAAATAGTGATTCAGTACACGAACCAGCTCAATATTGTCTATGGGTTTGGTTAGCACGTCATCAAGACCTCGCTCTCGCAAATACTCTGACTCAGTGATCACGTCAGCGGTTAATGCTACAACAGGTAGGCTTGGCTTATAAGCTTTTATCTGTGCTGTCGCTTCATCGCCTTGAATGCCGGGTAAGTTTAGGTCCATTAGCACTAAGTCGACAGGGTTAGCTCTAGCGTATTCAACCCCTTCCTCACCTGTGCTTACCACAGAAAGCGCCACACCTAATTTTTCAAACAAGGTTTGAATAACCACCTGGTTTATATAGTGGTCTTCAACCACTAATACATTTGCAGATTTATCAATGTTAACTTGTGCTACAAAGCTCTGCGGTTGTGCCTCAACGAACTGATTCGCACTTAGCGCATCGGCGGGCAGGGTTACGCTTATGCGGGTACCGTGATTTAATTTACTGCTAACTTTAATCGTCCCATCCATAAGCTCGATAAGACGCCTAGATATATTTAAGCCTAAGCCAGTTCCACTAATCTCTTGAGCGTTACCCATCCGTTCGAAAGGCTCAAAGAGTCGCTTTTGATCATCTTCGCTAATACCAATGCCTTCATCTATGACATTGAATATCACTTTTCCACCCTTGTATTTTACTTGCGCTCTTACAGACTTATCTTTATTGGTAAATTTAATGGCGTTAGACAGCAAGTTCAGTGCAACCTGTCCAAACTTGGTGTCATCAAAAAATAGCGAGTCAGGTACTGATTTATCAATGCTGGTGGAAAAGGTAATACCGCTGTCTTCGGCGCGAATCTTAGTTAACGAAAAAAGATGTGTAAAGAAGTCGCTTGTATTCACCGCTCGTGCCATTACACGCATTTTGCCGGCTTCTATTTGCTTAATATCTAATACCGAATTTACAATTTCTAGTAACCGTTCACCGCTTTGGCTTACATGTGAAAGCGGAGTGGTAAAAGACGGGGGTAAATCTAACTTTTTAGCTTCGCCTTCAAGAAGACGGCTGAACGTGTTTATAGCGTTAAGTGGTGTTCTAATTTCGTGGCTAACGTAGGACAGGAAATCAGACTTGAATTGGCTAGTCCGTTCAAGTTCTCGGTTTTTCCGCTTTAGCTCTAAATGTGCTACCACTGATTTACTTAATGTCTGCAACGACGTCTTTTGCGCTTCAGTTAGTGTTCTAGGCTTGCGGTCGATGGCACAAAGCGTACCAATAGCGTGGCCTGAGGGAGTAATGAGTGGCGCACCTGCATAAAAGCGTATATCTGGCGAACCAGTTACTAAAGGGTTGTCATGGAATCGCGGGTCTAACGTGGCGTTAGGGATTTCAAACACTTCTTCTTGCAAAATAGCGTGGGAGCAAAAGGCTATTTCGCGAGATGTTTCTTCAGCATCTAGACCAACGCGAGACTTGAACCACTGCCTGTCAGGGTCAATAAGACTAATAAGTGCAATGGGGGTTTCGCATATTTGAGAAGCTAACGTGGTAAGGTCGTCGAAAAGCTGCTCCGCTTCAGTATCAAGAACATCGTAGCTGAGTAGTTCGGCAAGACGTTCATCTTCATTTTCAGGGAGTGCAGCTGCTTCCATCTATATTAACCTAACGCAGAAATAAAAAAGGGACTGTATATTCACAATCCCTTAAACATATCACAGTGCGTAGGTGTCTACGAATAGTTGTTCCAGTTTTTGATGGTCAACTTTAGTTGCAACTTTAATGGTATTAGCTTCGTTCCAAAGTGGGCTAGGTGTTGTACCAGTTGGTGCAACCACCGTTTGGCCTCTGTCCAGCGTGCCAGTACCAACGCGAACGTGACCTTCAGTCAGTTCAAATAGCTCTGGGTGACGAAGGTGAGCAATTGGGAACGCATCGTGGAAGAAACATACGCGGTCTTCACGGTTTTGTGAGTAAAAGTCCATGTAGAACTGGGCACTTTCTTTTACAAAGCCACCAAGGGTATTGTTTTTCTCTTCAAGTTTTTCAACAAAAGCTGGCGAGAATGGCGTGAAGTTCGTCACGTCCAAACCAAACATAGTCAATTCCCAATCTGCCGCAAATACGATTTCTGCCGCGTGGGCGTCATTCCAAATGTTTGCTTCTGCTACAGGCGTAACGTTGCCAGGAACAAACGCAGCGCCACCCATGATGCTAACGCCTTTAACCAGCTTAGGTAGCTCAGGCTCAAGACGAAGGGCTAGGGCTAAATTGCCCAATGGGCCAATTGCCACTAATGTAATTTCGCCTGGGTACTTACGCGCCATGTCTACGATAAACTGCGCAGAGCTGCGAGGGTCTAGTTCCGTCTTAGGCGCTTCAGGTTTTATATGACCAAAACCGTGTTCGCCGTGCACAAAGTGTGCATAGGTAGACTCAGGGCCTACCCACGGCATGCCTACGCCTTTGGTTACAGGAATGTCTTTACCGGCAATTTCACAAAGGGTAAGCGCATTTTGCGCAGCCATTGTTACCGGAACGTTCCCGTAAACTGTGGTTAAACCAAGTACTTCAATGTCTGGAGATTGGAAAGCGAAAAAAATCGCCATTGCATCATCAATCCCCGGATCCGTATCTAATATGATCTTATGTGCCATCAAATTTTCTCAGTGCGTCTTGCTAGTTGGCGTGTTTCGCTAAGAAACGATCCACTTCTTTTTGTGTTGGAATACTCTGTGCTGCGCCTTCACGAGTTACTGCAATCGCTGAGGCGGCACAGCCACGACGCAACGCCTGTTTAGCATCGGTGTGGTTACTGTAGGCAGATAAGAAATAACCGATAAAGGTATCGCCTGCCGCAGTTGTATCAACTGCATCTACAGAAAAAGCGTTTACTTCTATGACGTCGTCTTTACGCAGCATCATTACGCCTGCTTTACCCAGTGTAATGATAACTTCGCAGTGTGACCATTGTTCTTTGAACACTGTCACAATATCTTCAAATTCATCTTTGCCAGTTATAGCTGCCGCTTCTGTTTCATTAACAATAAGCAAATCGACGCATTCCAGTGGTAGCTGTTTAACCGACTCGCTCATAGGTGCAGGGTTAAAGGCAACCTTTAACTGTTTTTCTTTCGCTTGGCGAAGTACTTCTTCGATGCTGCTAGTTTCGTTTTGGGTTAGTACCCAATCTGAAGGGCGTGTATCGTCTAGCGCTTGCATTACCGTTTTTGCTGTAATGGTTTGGTTAGCACCACCAAAGAGCACTATGGCATTTTCGCCGCTAGGCGTAACTTGAATGATAGCGTGACCAGAAGGAACTTCTGAACACTTAACACCACGGCAATCTACCCCTTTTTTGATAAGGGCTTGCTTGAAAGAGGCGTCGTTTTCGTGAATGCTGCCGACGTGACGTACGTCTGCACCTGCTTGCGCTAAAGCAATCGACTGGTTTGCACCCTTACCACCTAGTAAAGTTTGGTAATGGGTTGAGGCCAACGTTTCTCCAGGTTGCACAAAGTGATCTACCTGATAAACGTGGTCAATATTTATAGAGCCAAAATTTATTATTGCCATTTCTTCTTCCGTCGAAAGAGGGCGCTTCCCAGAATGCCGCTGTCCATGTTTCGCCCGTGAACCGAAAAGTTCAGGGCGGAAGAATCACAATTGCCGTAGGCTTCTCGATACGCGTCGAGCTTGCACAATAGCAGCTGTTTCAACTTCCTAGGTTTAAAGCATCGGCCAGGGACATGAATGAACTAGCAAACATCCCAGGAAACATTGTTGTTGTATTAACGCAACAGGGTATAACAAACGCGAGATCCAGTGAAGAGGATCACCTAACGCGCTTTATAACTATTTTTGCGTGGTGAATATAAAAGCGGTAAAAAAAAATACTATTTTCTTGACCAATTGGTCAGCAATTATACACGCATATAAGATAAGCTCAATAATAACCAAGCAGCTAATTTAGTTACAAACTTACAAGACTTTTAAATACTGCTGCGAGAGGAATTCCGTATCCAACAATGGTGATCTTAGATTAATTATGCGTTCGTTGCTAGGGATAGCAGCGCTCATTTCGTTAAATTAACGCCAATTCGCAGTTGTTTGAACAGTCATTAAACAATATATGAGTTCGTTGTACAAAGTATAATCTTTACTATAAATGCACTGTTCAAACACTGCACGGTAAATTGCCAAAAGTGGGCTTTGTATATTGATTTTTGCTAGTATTAACGCCATCACGGAGTAACGGCCGAAATCAAAAAGGGCTGTGAAAACTCAACTCATCTTAAATAAAGAGAACGAATCGTGGAAAAACAGCTCGATTACGATAGCGTAACTAATAAATTGTCACAGCAAGGTATCATTGTAGATGCGGCAGAAGTACACGGCATTCTAACCGGAATGCTCTGTGGTGGCATGTCGCTTACCGATCAAAAGTGGCTTGAAGCCCTTAGCGAAACCATCAATCAAGGTGATGCGTTCAGCGACCAAACTCAACACCTTCTCAATACGCTTTTCAATCAAACCTGTCAGCAGTTATTAGAGCCTGAATTTGCGCTTAGCTTGTTGCTTCCAGAAGACCAAGCGCCTATTAACGACCGCGGCGCTGCGCTTATCAACTGGGTGCAGGGTTTTATGCTTGGTTTCGGTTTACATCAGCAGGACCTTGTGCAGTGTTCTGACGATGTTAAAGAAGCGCTTGAAGACTTCTCAGATATCTCTCGTATGGAAGAGCCGATGGATGCTGATGAAGAATCTGAAAAAGCGCTCTTTGAAGTAGAAGAATACGTGAAAATCTCAGCTATTTTATGCTTCAGTGAACTTGGTCAATCACTTCTTGATGATCAACAAGACACGCCATCCGTACACTAGTACTTAGGGAAAGTTAAAAGTAGCAGCTGTTTAAGCGGCTCACTTCACAGTGAATTAGTTAGGGTTTTCTAGTTTATGATTAGCGCTCAAGAGTTTATTGCCAGACAAGACAGGCTGTTGGCGCAGTGCCAACCGAACAGTGTATGTATAGTACCTGCCGCTGGGCTGGTAACGCGAAGCCGTGATACCGAGTATACCTTTAGGCAAGACAGCGACTTTTGGTACCTGACAGGGTTTGAAGAGCCTGATGCATGGTTAATATTGTCTAATCATCCTCGCTACGGCGAGAGCTATCGCGCAATGGTGGTTCAGGAAAAAGACAAAAGCGCTGAAATTTGGCACGGTAAGCGCCTTGGTGCTGAGGCTGCGCTCTCTCGCTTTAGTCTAGATGAAGCGTTTGAAACACATGAATTAGAAGAAGCTTTGTTGGCGTCCATTCAAGGGCAAGACAATGTTTACTTCGCTTTAGGTCATAACCAAAGTCACGACCGATTATTTACTGAAGCTTTAAATACTTTGCGTGAAGCGCCAAAAGAATCATTAGCGCCTTGCGCGGTACACGATTTACGCCCCCAACTGCATGAAATGCGACTGTTTAAGTCTGCCTGTGAAGTGGCAATGATGAAAGCGGCGGGGGAAATCAGTGCCCGAGCTCACAAACGCGCTATGCAGTTTGCTTCTCCTGGCTGTTTTGAATATCAACTAGAAGCCGAAATTCACCATGAGTTTGCTATGGCTGGCGCACGTTCCCCCGCGTACAGCACTATTGTAGGAAGCGGTGACAACGCCTGTATTTTGCATTACACGCAAAACAGCGCGCAGGTTAGTGACGGTGATTTGATCTTGATCGACGCAGGCGCAGAATATCAAGGCTATGCTGCGGACATTACCCGAACATTTCCTGCAAACGGTAAGTTTAGTCACGCCCAGCGTGAAATTTACAGTGTTGTATTGAAAGCGCAAAAAAGCGTATTGGATATGTTAGCGCCCGGTGTCACGCTTTCTGAGGCAATGCTACACAGCGCAGAAATTATTACTGAAGGTTTAGTTGACCTTGGTGTATTAGAAGGTAGTGTGGCAGAAAACTTAGAGAACGAAAGTTGGCGCCAGTTTTACATGCACGGGTTAGGTCACTTTTTGGGGCTAGATGTACACGACGTAGGTAACTACAAAATAGACGGCCAAGACCGACCATTAAAGCCAGGAATGGTTATAACGGTAGAGCCCGGTATTTATATTAGTCAAGACAGTGAAGCACCCGATAAATACAAGGGGATAGGTGTTCGCATAGAAGATGACGTGGTCATCACAGCATCGGGTGTGGATATTTTGACATCCGACGTGCCTAAAGAGATTGACGAAATCGAATCACTAATGGCGAAAAACTAAAACAATAAAAAGCGCTAAAGCTAGAGCGACGGGAAGAAAAATATAGTGGAATCGGCAGCGGTTGATGTAGTTATTATCGGTGGTGGGATTGTAGGAACCGTGCTTGCTAAAGCGCTTTGTGAAAACATTTCTATTCAAACGCCCGAAGGTAAAAAATGCGGATTAAATGTTGCACTTATTGATGCTGCAGACCCTAGAGAAACGGCACCCTCTCACAATGATTTCAACCCGTTTACCGATACACGAGTTATTGCGTTAGCAAGACGTACGGTTAACGAATTAGCCGATGTTGGTTTAAGCCTTGACGACTTAGCCAAGCAACACAACGGCGAACTGCCTCCTAAAATAAAGCAGATAGAAGTGAGTGATAAGGGCCACCTTGGCCTTTTAAATCTGCATAGCCAAGACTATCACATCGATGCGTTTGGCCAGGTGGTAAGTTTAAGCGCACTAACGCGCCTTGCTGCAAATGCGAGTACTGCTTATCAGCACATAGCGCCAGCAAAAGTGACCGGTGTTAAGCAGCACCGTGACAATGTAGACGTGTTGCTAGATAGCGGGGATGTGATAACCACTAAGCTACTGATACTTGCAGATGGTGGGCGTTCTGGTTTAGCCGAGCGTGTGGGTATTGCCAAAACAGTCAGTGATTATCACCAAACCGCCATCGTATTTAACGTGCATACGCAAATGCCTCATAAAAACAAAGCGTACGAACGCTTTACTGATTCTGGCCCCCTTGCTTTTTTACCCTTTGATAGTGAGATTAACGGCGTAAAAGCAAATGGCAATGGTTTTTCAGTGGTATGGACGCTAGAAACACAAGCCGCTAAAGCACTTATGGAAATGGATAAAGCGTCGTTTATTAACGCGCTTCAGCAAGCTTTCGGTTATCGTCAGGGCAAAATACTAAGAGTGAGTGATACGGCTAGCTATCCATTGGCGCTTACTAAAGCCCAGCAAGTTACCAGCCACCGAACGGTAGTGGTGGGGAACGCTGCGCAGGCGCTACACCCTATAGCGGGGCAGGGGTTCAACTTGGGCTTACGCGATTTAAGTGCTCTGGTGTCTGTATTGGAAAGAGAGTCTGTATTAAGAAGTGCTGTATCTAAGCGTTCTATGTCACAATCTTTGAAGCAAGATAGCAATCAAGAAACGCAAGCGAAAGGTGGTGCTGACCACTTTGACGCTGGGGCATTTAATATCGTTCAGCGCTATGCGAACCAGCGTAAGAAAGACCGAGACAACACGATTGCGCTTACCGATACCCTAGTGCGAACTTTCTCCAACCAGTATTTTCCTACCGTTATAGGCCGAAACGTTTCCTTACTTGCATTAAGTATGATGCCGCAAGCGAAGAAAACCTTCGTAAAGCACACAACAGGTTATGGCGTAACACCACACGGAAATAGAGATAACAATGCAGCATGTTGATATAGCAATAGTGGGCGGTGGAATTGTGGGGTTAACCCTAGCCGCAGCGCTAAAAGACAGTGAACTAAATATAGCGGTTATTGATAAGACGCCTTGTTATCAGGTGCTTGCAGATAAGCCAACGGCGCGTGTTAGCGCAATCAATCAGGCTAATATTAAAGCGCTGCAACAGTTTGATGTGTGGCCTTATTTACAGCTAGATCGCGCCAACCCGTACACCGCTATGCATGTGTGGGACAAAGACAGTTTTGGTGATATACATTTTTCATGTGACGAAATGGGAAGCGATACACTTGGCGTTATTGTAGAGAACCAAGCTTTAGTTAATGCACTGTCTAAAGCTGTGGAATCGCAGCCTAATGTTGAGTTAATTACTGCGGGTATTGAAAGGGTACTTGCTGGCCCTAATCAAACCATGCTGATGCTAGATAACGACGACGTGCTAAGTTGCAGGTTGCTCGTTGGCGCAGACGGCGCTAACTCTTTTGTAAGAAAGCAGGCTGGCCTGCCAATTACCTTTAAAGATTATGAGCATACGGCCATAGTAGCTAATATCAAAACCGACGAGCCACACAACAATGTGGCACGCCAAGCGTTTACGCCAACTGGCCCACTTGCGCTACTTCCAATGGCCGAACCGAATGTCTGTTCAATTGTGTGGTCGCAAACGCCAGAGCAAGCAAGCGCGCTAATGACACTGGATGACGACGCTTTTTGTCACGCTTTAACTGCCGCAAGTAACAGTGTTCTAGGCACAATAGCGCTTGAAACCGAGCGCGCCGCATTTCCACTAACCATGCGCTATGCAAGGCAATGGGCCAAAGATGGGGTAGTGCTGGTGGGCGATGCTGCTCATACTATTCACCCGCTAGCCGGGCAGGGAGCAAATCTGGGAATGCAAGACGCACTAGCGCTAGCTGAGTCGTTAAGTAGCCTGAGTGCTGCCGGTAAAGACATAGGTTTATATAAGCACCTGCGCAGCTACGAGCGAAGCCGTAAAACAGAAGCCACGAAAATGATAGCAGCAATGGATGGCTTCAAATTCTTATTCGACGGCAACGACCCCCTCAAAAAACTAGTACGCGGCATAGGGCTTTCAGCCACCGACAAACTCACAACCATCAAAAACGCTTTCGTCAGCCACGCCATGGGTCTATAAACCCAAATAATGGGGTCAGAGTACATTTCCCAGCTTCAAAATTGGGGTCAGAGTACATTTCTCCTGAATAATGGGGTCAGAGTACATTTCTCTAGTTTTGAAGTAGGGAATGCCAACAATGTACCCTGACCCCATTATTTAAAAATGTACACTGACCCCATTCTTGGCGTTGAGATAGTCGCCGGTAAAGGATACTCTTCGGTATCCTTTTTTATTTCTACCAATGGCTTATGTTTACTTTCTTGTGCAAACCTTATCGCGCCTTTTCCTTTGCATGCGCAGCGTCTCTACTTTCTTCTACTTTACTTACTGGTTCGGCGAATGCTGACGTCACTACTTCCAGTTTGACCTCGGTTGAGCCTTCGTCGGCTAAAGCAAAAAACGTAGAGATGTCACTGAATAACGCTTCTATCGATTTAGGTGTTTATCGCGAGCACGTTAAAACATTGGCAAGTGATGAATTCGAAGGGCGAGGGCCGTTATCAAAAGGCGAGAAGAAAACCGTAGAATACTTGGTATCAGCGTATAAAAAATTAGGGCTAAAACCAGCTTTTGGCGACAGCTATACGCAAGCAGTGCCGCTCGCGAAAATTACGCCTAGCAATATGAGTTCATTAAGCATTGGCAACCTTTCTTTTGAAGCGGGAAGTGAGTTTACTGCACGAACACAACGTATAGTAAATGAATACTCACTAACTGATAGTGATTTGATTTTTGTGGGGTACGGTATAAATGCGCCCGAGTATAACTGGAATGATTACGCCGGCCTTGATGTAAAAGGTAAAACGGTCGTAATGCTGGTAAACGACCCAGGTTTTGCTTCTAAAGATCCAAATTTATTTCAAGGCAATGCCATGACCTATTATGGTCGTTGGACTTACAAATACGAAGAAGCCGCTAGACAAGGCGCAGAAGCTGTTTTCATCGTCCATGAAACTATGCCTGCTGGCTACGGCTGGGGCGTTGTTGAAAACTCAAATTCTAACACTAAGTTTAGCCTAGTCGATGACAACAATAATGCGTCACAAGTTGGCGTAATGGGGTGGCTTCATCTAAATGCTGCTAGACAGTTATTTGAAGAAGCAGGCTTAGATTACGGCGAACTTAAAAGAAAAGCATCCAAGCCTGGCTTTATACCTATCTCCTTAAACACCTCAGCATCTCTGAAGTTTGACAATGCTATTGAGCATGCTGAATCGCAGAATGTTGCCGGTATTTTAGAAGGCACCTCAAAGCCAAATGAGTGGGTAATGCTGCACGCTCATTGGGACCACCTTGGTAAAGTAGAGAAGAATGGCAAAACTATTATTTACAATGGTGCGGTAGATAATGCGTCTGGCACAGCTGGAGTGCTAACGCTGGCAGATGCGCTTTCAAAGAACAAAGAAGGCTTTGCGCGTACGCTAATGTTTAGCGCGTTTACCGCAGAGGAAACAGGGCTGTTGGGTGCTGATTATTTTGCAAATAACCCACCTGTACCTACTAAGAACATGGTAGCGTTTTTAAATATCGACGGCATGAATGTAAACGATGATGTTGATTATATCTTGCAGTATGGCGAAGGCTATTTATCTATTGAAGATGATTTAGCGACGGCGGCAGCGTTACAGGGGCGAACCGTTAAGATGGACCCGCGCCCTCAAAATGGCCTGTTCTTCCGCTCTGATCATTTCGCACTCGCAAAACAGGGCGTGCCCTCTATTTTGTTTATGAGCTTAGGCGATACCGACCCAAGCTTTATTGCTAAGCGCTACCATAAAGCCGATGATGACTACCTTCCAAGCTGGACATTAGGTGGTGTAAAACAAGACCTATCTCTTATTGGAACCATGCTTACTCATTATGCTCAAGGTGATGTATGGCCTTATTGGAAGCGTGAAAGTGACTTCAAAGCAAAACGTCTACAGGCGTTATCTGGTAGCGAAACCACTACCAAATAAAAACGCTTGAACGGCAGCTAGTAAAATGACTTTAAAGGTAAAGCGACGCTAATGAGTTGGGTCTTATTCACATTGGGCGCGGTAATCATGCAAACCGTGCGTAATGCGCTGCAAAGCAAACTAAGTGGTGCCGTTAACACTTCTGGTGTTACGCTATCTCGCTTTATCTTGGCCCCGCCCATAGCCCTTGTTTATTTGCTTATACTCTATAGCAGCAGTGCCAGCCAGCTGCCGCAATTTACGGGCTCATTTATCACAGTGATCTTGTGCGCTTCACTACTTCAAATAGCGGCCACTTCTTTAATGGTGATTTTGTTTAAGCAAAAGAACTTCGCTATTGGAGCAGGCTTGGCAAAAAGTGAAGCCTTAGTGGCTGGCGTGGTAGGCATGCTCTTTTTTGGCAGTTACTTAACGCCCCTTGGTTGGGTAGGAATAATCATAGGCGGTGTCGCTGTATTTGTATTAAGCAGTGGTAACAGGCTTCAAGGCATTAGTTTGAAAACCATGGTTATCGGTTTAGCTTGCGGTACCTGTTTTGCTCTCACGTCATTGCTAGTGCGCGAGGCTAGCCATATGCTTAACATTCAGCATACAGTAGCCGCAGCTTGGGTTCTATTATGGGTGCTATGCGTTCAGGCGGTAGCTTTAAGTGGCTATATTGCGCTAACCAAACCCTTCGTGTTTAAGCAACTAGTGAGCGCTAAAAAGCAGGTGCTAGCTATAAGTACAGTAAGCTGTTTAGGCTCTATATGCTGGTTTACTGCAATGGCGCTACAACATGTGGCGCTAGTGAAAACGCTTGGACAACTAGAGGTTTTACTCACTTTAGTACTCTCACATTTCTGGCTAAAAAACGCTGTTACAAAACGCGAAATTATTGGACTGCTCTTAATCGGCGCTGCCGCTATTATGGTGATGTGGGCTTGATGTTCTGTGATTTATCTTTTTTTCGCTCAGCTTTCAAAGGCCCAAAAAACAGACATTTTGTGTGGAGATAAAGAAGTTTTGAAATATATATTTGGTTTTTTGATTGTCTCAGCGATAAGCGCTTGCAGCACAATTTCAACGAATGACAGTGCAACGGAATATAACACTGCCATTAAAGCAAGTGAAAGCAGCGTAGAGCCTGCATTTCAACTTATTACATTAGGCGATACTGGCGGTATTAAAGACGGCAATTTGAGCGCATTTCTACTGCGAAGTATAGAAGAGGAGCGCTATGTTGCTCTAGACGCAGGAAGCATAGTTAATGGTATTGATGTTGCGTTGAAAGAAGGGGCTTTCGATAGTTTAAAAAGCAAGCCCGACGATAACCTGCGAGCCAACGGCAATATACTGCATAATCACGTTGCTGCATACCTGATTAGCCACGGTCACCTAGATCATGTAGCCGGGTTACTCATAGCTTCACCAGATGACAACAATAAACCCATCTATGCCCTAAAGTCAGTAAACGACACCATGGGGGCGACCTATTTCAATTGGCAGGCATGGGCAAACTTTACCAATCGAGGAATGGAGCCAAAGCTAAATAAATACGATGTTGTCGACTTGGCTTCGCAACATACCACTGCCATTGAAGGTACCAATTTAACGGTAACGCCTTTTAGCTTAAGCCACCCCTTAGAATCGACGGCTTTCGTTATTGAAAGTGACAACGATATGTTTGTTTATTTCGGTGATACTGGCCCGGACGATGTCGAGAAAGAAGGCAAGCTGGGCGTAATATGGCGCTATCTAGCACAGCAAATGCGAAAGAAGACGCTAAGAGGTATGGTTGTTGAGGTGTCGTTTGATAACAGTCGCCCTGATAATTTGTTATTCGGACACCTTACGCCTAAGTGGTTAATACAAGAGCTCACTCGCTTTTACGAACTAGTTGAAGATAAAAGCCAGGTTCCAGACATAAATATCGTGATAAGCCACATCAAATACAGTTTAAAAGCAGGAGAAAACCCACGCTCTGTCATATCAAAAGAGCTAAAGCAGGCTAATAAATTAGGCTTTAATTTTATACTAGCCACACAAGGTCAGTCGCTCATCTTCTAATTGCCTTTAGCAATAGTGAAGTAAGTAAACATGCGAGTGATCAAGCTGTTATATATACTTTCGTCGAGTTTATCTATTAAGTGATTAAATTCTGTATAGGTAATCTCTCAAAATTTTTACTAGCTGTTACACTTACTAGATAATCGTTAATAAAGGAAACACGTGATGTCAGAACGAAAGTTTAGATTAGTTACTCGAAGTGATTTTGACGGGCTAGTATGCGCAGTATTACTGAAAGACTTAGATATGATTGATGATATTTTGTTTGTGCATCCTAAAGACATGCAAGACGGCAAAATAGACATCACTGAGAACGACATTACGACTAACTTGCCTTACGTTGAAGGCTGCCATTTAGCCTTTGACCATCACCTTAGCGAAACCGTGCGAAACGCCGGCGATATCGAGAATCATATTATCGATGCAGAAGCACCGTCAGCCGCTCGAGTAGTGTATGACTATTATGGTGGAGCCGAGAAATTCCCAAATATCTCTGTAGATATGATGGACGCGGTAGATAAAGGCGACTCAGCGCAGTTTTCAAAAGAAGAAATTTTAGAGCCTACCGACTGGGTGCTTATGAACTTCATTATGGACGCGCGTACTGGGCTTGGCCGTTTTAGAGAGTTTAAAATTTCAAACTATCAGCTAATGATGAAGCTGATAGATGCGTGTAAAGACCACAGTATTGAAGAAATACTACAAATGGAAGATGTGGCTGAGCGTGTAAGTTTGTATCACGAGCACAATGAAATGGCTAAAGCACAAATAGCTAAGTGCTCTACCGTACACGATAACCTTGTGGTACTCGATTTAACTGAAGAAGAGACCATTTACGCTACTAACCGCTTCGTTATTTACGCCATGTACCCAGACTGCAATATTTCTATCCACAAAATGTGGGGGCTTAAAAAGCAGAACGTGGTGTTTGCGATTGGTAAGTCTATTACTAATCGTAGCTCTAACACCAATGTGGGTGAGCTGTGTTTGCAATATGGTGGCGGCGGTCACATGAATGCGGGTACCTGCCAAGTTGAAACCAGTAAAGCAGAGACCGTGCTTGCTGAGCTTATCGACACCATCACAAGCGACGGTTAACACTAATTAGCATAAGGATGGAGGGGCAGAAAAAGTACTCTGACCCCCAAACTCTTATTGAGTTAGGCGCACTTTGAAGAATTCTGCAAGGGTTTTGCTGATAACTGGATGTTGGGTGTCTTGATTAAATAGGCAAATGTTGACCTTTCCTAACTTAGGCAGGTGCGGGTGGTTCAGTACTGCTAAATTTGCCGGTAAGCTCGATTTTGCTAGCGCTGTAACGCCAAGCCCTTGTTGAATAGCGGCAACCAAACCGCCCAAATCGGCGTTGGTGTAGCTAATTTTCCAGGCGAAGGTTTGCTGCTTTAGCTGTTCAATTACTCGGCTTCTGTACATACAGCCATCCGGCGCTAGCACTAATGGGATGTTATTTCCTACCAGCGGGTGAGAGGTATCACCTACCCACACCACATCGTCTTCTATTACTACTTCGCCCTCGGTTTGTTCATCTGGGTTCACCAGGGCCAATATTAAATCGAAGTGATCTCGCTGAGACGGGTGAAGCAGGTCGCGACTTAGCGCAGACGTTACTTCTAACGATACATCTGGGTAGCGCTTTGAAAACTCACCAATTAAGCCAGGCAGCAGGGTAGAAGCAAACTCGTTGGGAATGCCTAAACGTAATCTACCGCTAAGTGGCGCAGGGGTTAGGCTTCGAAAGATATTGTCGTTAAGTTCTAGCAGCTCTTTCGCTTTGGGGTAAAGCCAGTTTCCATCGGCACTAGGTACATGACGTTGACCTACCTTGGTGAACAGCTTTCTGTCTAGCTGTGATTCAAGCTTTTTAATTTGCAAACTGATAGCAGGTTGAGAGCGCCCCAAAAAGTCGCCAGCTTTGGCATAACCGCCAAGCTCGATAACGCTTACAAAGGTGCGTAGCGTGTCTAAAGAAAGCTGCTTCATATTTATCAGTATTTCTAATGTATGTGCTTGCTATGATTATATTTGCAAATGAAAACGAGTGAAAGCCGTATTTTTAGCCAACCTAACTTGAATTCACCTCAGTAATTTTACGCTTCGGGTAAACAGTACTTTACGGTAATATCACGCACTCTACTTTTTACCTGCTTTCGATAGTTAGTTCATTTGATTATCGAATCTGAGCATTTAAATTGGCGAGTTAAATTAACCACTTACTTAATCTGCGAGAACGTAAATGAACTCTGATCTGTATTTTATTGGCATAGACGGCGGCGGCACCAAATGCAGAGTTATTTTACAAGACAAGAGCGGCACGCAGATAGGTGAGGGCATTAGCGGCCCGGCTAATATAATGCGTGACGAAACACTAGCAAAAGCATCCATAATGGATGGAGTAGAAAAGGCTATAACATCTGCTAATACCTTACTGGCTTCACAAAATAGCGACGCCCCAGTAACACCTATTACGCTATCACAGTGTGTAGTAGCAGCAGGGCTTGCAGGCGCGAACATCAGTACCGCAAAAGCTCGCTTTGAAACCTGGGCGCATCCCTTTCACTCGCTTCATATACTAAGTGATTTACATGCTGCCTGCGTAGGTGCTCACAACGGTAAGCCCGGTGCAGTAATTATTGTGGGTACGGGGTCGGCTGGCACCGTATTTAACGAAGGTAAGTTTACAGACTTAGGTGGACACGGTTTTCCTGTTGGTGATTTTGCTAGTGGCGCTTGGCTGGGTTTAAAAGCTATTCAGCACACCTTACTATGTATAGATAACATTCGAAGCAAAGACGAGCTAGCAAAAACAGTATGTGTAGAACTAGGCACAACGAACGCTGACGACATAGTGGCTAAGTGCGCTGGGTTTAACACTC
Organism: Alteromonas sp. PRIM-21; assembly: GCF_027563165.1. Classification (NCBI taxonomy): domain Bacteria; kingdom Pseudomonadati; phylum Pseudomonadota; class Gammaproteobacteria; order Alteromonadales; family Alteromonadaceae; genus Alteromonas; species Alteromonas sp. PRIM-21. Next base: position 423,127 of record NZ_JADOEK010000002.1, read on the forward strand.
ATCATTACGCGAGTTTAGTACCCTGTATGCTGCCACTTCTAAATGAAGGTAATAGCCAAGTGACATGCATCTTCAAAGAAGGGGCGGAATACTTGGAAACTATGGCACAGCGGCTTTTAGGTGATAACGGGTATAACCTTGCTTTGATAGGCGGGTTAAGCGATGTTTATGTACCGTTCTTTTCTGAGAAAACACGTGCTCGCTTGCAAGCATGTGAGTTATCGCCACAGCAGGGCGCTATCAAGTATGCTCAAGCATTTTATGATGACTTGTAGCTGTTAATCGCCGCAAAGACGTAATGAATATTTCACGTGGCAAATTTCGATGTAAGTAATGAGATAGGCGACGAAAAAAGCAACGTTATAAGCAGCAAAGAAACAATGCTACAACCGCACTTAATTAGGAAAATGAAAGCCCAATGATGAAAACAATTTTAGCCGAAAACGTTTTGATAAATGGTAAGTGGGAAAAAGACCAAGTACTCACAATCAAAGAGGGCGTAATTACTCACATCGAAGCACTTTCTGATTCAAAAATGAAGCGTGAAGAAATTCCTGAGCGCGTGTCTAACAGGCTTATTCCTGGCTATATAGATACACAAGTGAACGGCGGCGGTGGCGTTATGTTTAATCACGCACCAACGTTTAAAAGCATAGAAACAATGGCTAAAGCCCATCGTAGGTTTGGCACCACCACATTGTTCCCCACGCTGATTACCGATGACATAGCAACCATAGAAAGCGCCGCCAATGCGGTTAGTGAAGCAATAGAAAGCGGCCACCCCAGTGTTGAAGGTATTCACTTTGAAGGGCCGCACTTAAGCGTTGAGAAAAAAGGTGTACACCTTTCGAAATACATTCGCCCGCTTACCGAAAGAGAGCTTGCCACTTACACCCGAAAAGATCTTGGCAAGGTAATGATTACCGTAGCGCCAGAAAATACGTCGTGTGATGTTATTCGAGACTTGGTAAACCAAGGCGTTATTGTAGCGCTAGGGCACTCTAATGCACCGTTTGATGTAGTTGAAAGGGCGATAGAAGCAGGTGCGACTGGGTTTACTCATTTATATAACGCTATGTCGCCGTTTACCTCACGTGAACCTGGTATGGTTGGCGCAGCGCTTTTAAGCAACAACACCTGCGGCATCATTGTCGATCATCAGCACTTACACCCTAAAGCCGTTGAACTTGCCTTTAAAACCAAAGGGCCATCGCAATTAATGCTGGTTACCGATGCAATGGCCCATGTAGGTGCCGACGAAGACGTTATAGACTTTTTCGATACGCACATAACCCGTGTGGGAAACAAACTTACTACACCTGATGGCACCCTTGCAGGAAGTTGTTTAGACATGCACGGCGCGGTTATTAACTGCGTTAACGACATAGGAATTTCGCTAGAAGAAGCGAGCTATATGGCAAGCGCGACACCCTCTGTGTTTATGGGGATTAACGAGAAGCTAGGCAGCATTGCAGTAGGGCAGCGGGCGAACTTCGTAGAGCTAAGCGAAAACAACGCACTTGCACACGTTTGGCAAAATGGTGAGGTGTGCATTTAGCACACTTGCTATCGAACAACATCCAACCGGCTGCTAGTAAGTATTTAAACATTCCTTACAACGCCCTCAACAATTGCGCAGCAAGCACTCAGCAATGTTTCAAAAAAAGCTAGGTGTTAGATTATAACTCCCTGTTCTAAACACCTTCTGATATTAAGTTTTTTCAGGTTCGAGAGTCGTGGCTGCGATCTTTGTTAGGCTATCTCAAAGCGCGGTAAACGCTTACATATTTGCTTTTCTCATGTTTTATCAAGAATACATTTACTTTTTAAATGTATTGATAAAAATTTCCAATTTGTTGCATAAACGTTAGCTCACTATACTCAATTTCGTTTTCTACCTTTCAAATTAAAAAGAGTAAGTGGAATGTCTAGTACCACCGCCCTACACGCAAAGCACCTAGAAGCCGGTGCGAAAATGGTCGATTTCTTCGGCTGGGATATGCCAATTAACTATGGTTCACAAATTGAAGAGCATCACGCTGTGCGTCAAGACGCCGGTATGTTCGATGTGTCTCACATGACCATTGTTGACGTAAAAGGCGCACAAGCCAAAGCGTATCTTCAGTACCTTTTAGCCAACGACGTGGCAAAACTAAAAGACAAAGGCAAAGCGCTATACAGCGGCATGCTTAACGAAGAAGGCGGTGTTGTAGACGACCTTATCGTTTATCACTTCGACGAAACTAACTATCGTTTAGTGGTTAACTCAGCAACGCGCGAAAAAGACATGAACTGGTTAATGAGCAAAGCAGAAGGCTTTGACGTAACCATCACCGAGCGCCCTGAATTTGCCATGATTGCCGTACAAGGCCCTAACGCAAAAGAAAAAGCAGCCACTTTGTTCAGCGCAGCGCAAAAAGAAGCGGTAGCGGGCATGAAGCCATTCTTTGGTGTTCAAGCAGAAGACTTATTTATTGCAACCACAGGTTACACCGGTGAAGCAGGCTACGAAATTATGGTGCCAGCTGAGCAAGCGGAAAGTTTCTGGCAAGCACTACTAGATGCGGGCGTTAAGCCATGCGGCCTAGGTGCGCGTGACACGCTACGCTTAGAAGCAGGTATGAACCTGTACGGCCAAGATATGGATGAAACCGTATCGCCACTAGCTGCCAACATGGGCTGGACAATTTCATGGGAACCGGCAGAACGTGATTTCGTAGGGCGTAAAGCATTAGAAGCGCAGCGTGAAGCGGGTACCGACAAGCTAGTAGGCTTGGTAATGACTGAAAAAGGCGTGCTGCGTCATGGTCTTAAAGTAAAAACAGAAAGCGGCGAAGGCGTTATCACTTCAGGTACTTTCTCTCCAACACTAGGTCATTCAATTGCGATGGCACGAGTACCACGTGATGTTGGCGAAACAGTAGAAGTGGAAATGCGCAAAAAGTGGGTTACAGTAAAAGTGGTTAAGCCCTCCTTTGTTCGCAATGGAAAAAGTGTTTTATAAGTTAACAGAGAATAACAGGAACGATTATGAGCAACATCCCAACTGATTTACGCTATGCCGCTACGCACGAATGGGTTCGCCCTGAAGGTGACGGTGTTTTCGTTGTAGGTATTTCTGAGCACGCACAAGGCTTACTTGGCGACATGGTTTTCGTTGAATTGCCAGATGTTGGCGATGCAGTAAGCACTGGTGACGACGTATGTGTTGCTGAATCGGTAAAAGCAGCATCTGACGTATATGCGCCAATCTCAGGTGAAGTGGTTGAAGTAAACGAAGACCTAGAAGATTCACCAGAACTAGTTAACTCTGACCCATACGGCGACGGTTGGCTATTCAAAATTAAAGCTGACGATGCGGCTGAAGTAGAAGGTCTACTAGACGCTGAAGGCTACGAAAACAGCATCGACGAAGAGTAATTCGTTACGTAGTTTTAAAAGAAACATATTTTGAAAAGGGGCATGAAGATAATTCAGCCCCTTTTTAACTTAAAGATTTAACGCGCCCTTGCGGCAACCATTACGAGTGCTTAACAACGTTATGTCGAATACTTCCCCTACATTGGCTCAACTAGAGCAAAAAGATACATTTATCCGCCGCCACATTGGCCCGGGTAAAGGCGAAATTGAAGAAATGCTGTCTGCCATTGGTGCAAGCTCACTAGACGATTTAATCGAACAAACTGTTCCGGCAGGTATTGCGCTACCAGAGCCACTAAAATGTGGTGAAGGGGCGACAGAAGTTGAAGCATTAAGTGAACTTAAAGCCGTTGCACAAAAGAACAAAATTAACCGTTCTTTCATTGGTATGGGTTACTACGATACCCACGTACCAAACGTTATCCTTCGCAACGTGCTAGAAAACCCAGGTTGGTACACAGCGTACACGCCTTACCAGCCAGAAATTGCCCAAGGCCGTTTGGAAGCCATTCTTAACTTCCAACAAGTGACCATAGACCTAACTGGCCTAGAGCTAGCATCGGCGTCTTTACTTGATGAAGGTACAGCGGCAGCAGAAGCTATGGGCCTTGCTAAGCGTGTATCTAAGAACAAAAAAGCGAACGCGTTCTTCGTAGCTAACGACGTTCACCCACAAACATTAGACGTGGTACAAACCCGCGCTGAAATGTTTGGTTTTGAAATCATCAAAGGTGCGGCAGAAGAAGCAGCTGAACACGACGTATTCGGTGCGCTACTTCAATACCCAACCTCTACCGGTGAAGTAAAAGACATCAGCGACATCATTGCTGCAGTACAAGCGAAAAAAGGGATTGTGGCAGTAGCCGCTGACCTTATGAGCTTAGTAATGCTTAAGTCGCCTGGTGAGCTAGGTGCAGACGTTGCACTTGGTAGTGCACAGCGCTTTGGTGTACCTATGGGCTATGGCGGCCCACACGCGGCATTCTTTGCTACACGCGACAGCTACAAGCGTTCACTACCTGGCCGTATTATTGGTGTGAGTAAAGACACCCGTGGTCGCCCAGCTCTGCGCATGGCGCTACAAACCCGTGAACAACACATTCGCCGCGAAAAAGCGAACTCGAATATTTGTACAGCGCAGGTACTGCTAGCCAACATGGCAAGCTTCTACGCGGTATATCACGGCCCACAAGGCCTTAAAACTATTGCTGAGCGCATTCACCGTTTTGCCGACATTCTCGCGACTGGCTTAAACCAGAAAGGTGCGGAAAAAGGTGTAGCTCTCAAACATAGCACGTACTTCGACACGCTAACCGTAATGGTAAGCAACAAAGAAGACGTACTAGAGAAAGCCTATGCAAAAGGCATGAACCTGCGCGCAGACCTTGAAGGTGCGGTAGGTGTATCGCTAGACGAAACTACCACACGTGAAGACATTGTTGCGCTATTCGACGTACTTCTTGGTGAAGATCACGGCCTAACAGTGGAAGGTCTGGATGCAGAAGTAACCACGCAAGAGGTTAAATCTATTCCTGAAGGTTTAGTACGTACAAGCGACTTCCTAACCCACGAAGTGTTTAACAAGTATCACTCTGAAACAGAGATGCTTCGCTACATCAAGAGCCTTGAAAACAAAGACTTGGCGCTTAACCACTCAATGATCTCATTGGGTTCGTGCACCATGAAGCTAAACGCAACGGCTGAAATGATCCCAGTAACATGGGCTGAATTCGGTCAGCTTCACCCATTTGCACCGCTAGACCAAGCAGTAGGCTATCAAGAAATGATTGCCGAACTAGCCGAGTGGCTAATTAACGTAACAGGTTACGACGCGCTTTCAATGCAGCCTAACTCAGGTGCACAAGGTGAATACGCTGGCCTATTGGCTATTCAGCGCTATCACGAAAGCCGCGGCGAAGGCCATAGAAACGTGTGCCTAATTCCAAGCTCGGCCCACGGTACTAACCCTGCATCAGCGCAAATGGTTAGCCTTAAAGTGGTAGTAGTGGCTTGTGATGCTAACGGTAACGTTGACCTTGACGACCTTCGCAAAAAAGCGGAAGAAGTAGGCGAGAACCTATCGTGCGCCATGATCACATACCCATCTACCCACGGTGTATACGAAGAAACCGTGCGCGAGATTTGTGACATTGTTCATGAACATGGCGGCCAGGTTTACATGGATGGTGCGAACATGAACGCGCAGGTGGGCATTACGTCACCTGGCTTCATTGGTTCAGACGTGTCGCACCTTAACCTGCACAAAACCTTCTGTATTCCACACGGTGGTGGCGGCCCAGGTATGGGACCAATTGGTGTTAAGTCGCACCTTGCGCCATTCCTACCAAACCACACGGTTGTTAACGTAGAAACGGCAGGCAAAGACTGTGGTGCGGTATCGGCAGCGCCATGGGGCAGTGCATCTATTCTGCCTATTAGCTATATGTACATCAAAATGATGGGTAGCGCTGGCCTACGTAAAGCAACTGAAGTCGCTATTCTTAACGCTAACTATGTGGCTAAGAAGCTAGAAGGGCACTTCCCAGTGCTTTACAAAGGCAACAACGACCGCGTAGCGCACGAATGTATTATTGACCTTCGCCCGCTTAAAGAAGCAAGCGGTGTAACCGAGCTAGATATCGCGAAGCGCCTAAACGACTACGGTTTCCACGCGCCAACTATGAGCTTCCCAGTAGCGGGTACGCTTATGATTGAGCCAACCGAGTCGGAAGCCAAGTACGAACTAGACCGTTTTATTAACGCGATGGTTAGCATTCGCCAAGAAATTGCAAAAGTAGAAAGCGGTGAGTGGGATGCCACTGACAACCCGCTACATAACGCACCGCACACATTAGCGGATATTTGTGACAGCGACTGGAACCGCAGCTACGACCGCATGTTAGCGGCCTACCCAGCACCAGAAGTACACAGAAACAAGTTCTGGCCAACGGTTAACCGTATTGATGACGTATACGGCGACCGTAACTTGATCTGTTCTTGCCCTAGCATTGAGAGCTATGTTGAGGAGTAGGGTGTTGGTTTAGCAGCTTAGCTGTTAAAGGTTGATTTGGAAGGCGAACCTAGTGGTTCGCCTTTTTTATGCGTTTAAACTTTAGCATTTGAACAACTAATTCGAGGGTAGAGGGGCGTTTCCTTTGATGAATTTTGGAAGTCCGTTTGAGACAAGTTACGGGCGAACAGATTATTGACTAGCTACTTCTGCTTTGTGCCATTAAGAGACCTTCATGTGACTTTTTAATTGGAGGACAATTCGTATGAACAGCCCCAAAACAAGAACTGTATGAGGCTAAATGGGTTCTATAGCTCAGATTCTTTTAATTTTCCTATAGAAAATAACTGATATAGGCTTGGTACAACAAACAGCGTAAGTAGCGTTGCTGTAACTAAGCCACCAACAATAACGCTAGCAAGTGGTCGTTGTATTTCAGAGCCTACTCCATTTGACATTAACATAGGTATTAGACCCAACGCTGATGTGATAGCTGTCATAAGCACGGGACGCAACCGTGAAGTCGCACCATCAAATATTGCTTCAGCGGTTTCAAGTCCATCTTTGATTCGTTGATTAATGCTTTCCACCATAACTACACCATTAAGCACCGCCACGCCAAATAAGGTAATAAAACCAACAGAGCTTGGAACTGATAGATATTGGCCTGATAGGTATAGAGAAAATATGCCTCCGATAACAGCTAATGGAACATTAAGTAAGATCAGCATCGCTTGTCCTACTGAACCAAATGCAAAATAAAGGAGTAATGCGATTAAAGCCAATGATAACGGCACGACGATAGAAAGGCGTTGTTGCGCTCGTTGCTGACTTTCGAATTGCCCACCTATCGACACTGAATAACCTGCGGGCAATTCTACATCAGAGGCTATCTTTGCTTGAATATCTTCAACAACACTTCCCATGTCTCTGCCTTGAACATTGGCCTGAATAACCACTCTACGCTGTACATCATCTCGCCTAACCTGTGGAGGGCCAGACTCAAAAGACACAGAAGCTACATCGCCAATGCGTACCCAAGCTCCTGTAGGAGATTGCAGTCTAATATCAGCTATTGCTTCGCTATTAGCTATAAATTCCTTATCTAGGCGCACGTAAATATCATAACGTTCGTTACCATTGATAATTTGTCCAGCCTCAACACCACCGATACCGTCTTGAACCACTTCCATGACATCACGAACAGATAAACCATATCGAGAAAGCTCAAACCTATTAGGAGCAATAACAAGTTGTGCTTCACCTGCAATCTGTTCAAGTGCAACGTCCTTTGCACCATCAATTGACTTAATCGCAGTTTCAATTTCTCGTCCTTTTTTTGCTAGCACCAATAAGTCAGAGCCAAATAATTTAATCGCAAGTTGTGCCTTAACTCCTGATAACAATTCATCTACACGAGTAGCAATAGGCTGAGAGAAGTTTAGTAAAAGACCCGGAAACTCTTCTAATGAGCGCTCCATTTTATCTTGCAACTCATAACGATTAGAGGCGCTTGTCCATTCTGAAACAGGCTTAAGACCAATGTAGATTTCAATGTTGTTAACTGGCTCTGGGTCGCCGCCAATTTCTGCTCGGCCAATTCGACTCAATGCGTAAGTCACTTCAGGGAAAGCCATTAGCTTTTCTTCTAATATAGGGGCAACAGATAGCGCTGTTTCCAAACTAGAAGAAGGCGCTAGTGTCACTCTTAAGTTGATCGTTCCTTCCTCTAACTCTGGCACGAACTCTGTTCCAATTTGTGGAATGATTGCCGCTGCCGACGCGACTAGAGCTATTGACACAAACACAACAAACTTGGTTTGCTTTAATGCGATTTTCAATAACTTTCGATACAAAATATCGATAGATTTTAAAATCAAACTTTCCCTTTCTGTCACCCCTCGCTTAAACATAAAAGAGGCAAGTGCAGGAACAATAAACAAAGCAACTACAATAGCTGACATCACAGCTAACATAATGCTGATAGCCATTGGCTGAAAGAGCTTCGCTTCAACACCTTCAAAACTAAACAGTGGCGTAAAAACTACGAGAATAATTGAAGCCGCAAAAAAGATAGGGCGAGCAACTTCTTTGCCTGCCAATTTTAACTTTTGTTTAGCTTCAATACTTTCATCAGCGCTTCCGCTTTCTAGTTGCCTGTTTAGGTGTTTAAACATGTTTTCAACCATGACAACTGAACCATCGACTAACATGCCAATAGCCACCGCGATACCGCCGAGCGACATCAAGTTGGCTGAAATACCTAACCAAGCCATCACCATTAATGCAATACCAATGGAAATTGGAATTGAGATGAGCACCAGAAATGTAGCTCTTAAATTCATTAAAAATAGAGCAAGCACAATAGTGATAAAAATAAAAGCCAAAGTAAGGGCTTCAACAACGGTTGCCACGGCTTTTTCAATTAAGTCAGCTTGATCATAAAAAGGCTCAAATCGCACACCTTCTGGTAATGCCTGATTGATAAGCTTTGTTCTAGCATTAATACCGTCTATCGTCGCTTTGGTATTTGATCCCATGCGTTTTAATACAATACCAGAGACCACTTCACCTAAGTTCTCAACATTGTCATTCTCCGTTTTGCGGGTCATAGTGACAGCACCTTGTCTGATCTCAGCACCAAGTCCTACGTTAGCGACATCCGAAACAGTAACAACTACACCATTGAGTGTTTTCACAGGCACTTGCTGAATATTTTCAATACCTTTTTCACCACTTTCGAACCAACCAGTACCACGAATAACAAGCTGTTCTTGGCCGCGATTCATGTACCAGCCACCAACATTGGCGTTGTTATTTTCAAGCGCTGATACCACATCTTCTTGGGTTAACTCGTAGGATAATAGTTTTGAAGGATCGACATTAACTTGGTATTGACGAACGTTACCACCGAATGACAGCACATCTGTAACACCGTCTACAGGCATTATTAGTAGTTTAATGATCCAGTCATTCAGACTTCTAAGCGCCATTGAGTCATACTTGTTTGTGTCGTCTGATATCAACAAATATTGAAATACTTGCCCTAAACCAGAAGTGTTTGGCCCCATCTCTGGTGTCCCAACCCCAGCAGGTATAAGCTCTTTCGCAGCTTGTAAGCGTTCAAATACCAATTGTCTTGCAAAATATATATCCGTGCCTTCTTTAAAGACTACAGTGACGCCCGACAAACCTGTTTTTGAAATAGAGCGCACTTGTTCTACATCTGGTAATGCGTACATCACAGCTTCAATTGGATATGTGATAAGTTGCTCTACTTCTTCTGCGGCTAAACCTGGCGCTTCGGTATTAACAGCAACTTGTACGTTTGTAACGTCTGGAAACGCATCTAAATTCAACTTAGGTATGGTGATAACAGCACTTGCTATCAATGCAAGTAATGCGATCAGCACGAGCAATCTATTGTTAATAGACCAATCAATAATTCGATTAAACATAACTGGTCTCCTTAATGATTGTGCGGGTCAAAGCCGCCCTTAGCTATCTCAGAGGCGACAAAAAAAGCACCACGGGTAACGACTTTCGTTCCAGATTCAAGGCCGAAAACTTCTCGGTATTCGCCAAAAGATCGACCAGTTGTTACTTCGACTGCTTTAAACTCATTTGGATGGTCTTCAATAAACACTGTCCAATCACCATCACTGCTTCTAATCAACGCATCTTCTGGTACTGCAATGACTTCGCTGTTCGATTCGAACTGAAAATAGACTTTCACAAACATACCTGAATGAAGCTTATGTCCAGTATTCGTAACCGACAGTCTTACTGTTCGGGTTCGTGTAATTGGATCGATAGTGTGAGCTTCTTGAATGACATTGGCTTTGTATTTATAACCATTTAAATCAATTAAGGCCGGACTGCCTAAGGCTAAATTTAACTCTTTGTTAGGAGGAACACTTGCTTCTAACCAAAGGTCTGTCTCATCGGCGAGTAACATAATGGTTTCACCCGCTTCAATGCGCTGACCTTGCATGAAGTCATCTTGCAGTACAACACCGTCCCGCTCAGCTATGAGCACGTACTGCCCAAACGTAGCGCTATCTTGTTGGGCTATTTTGTCAATCGCCTGCTTTGTTAAGCCAAAAGCTACTAACTTTCCATAAACACCTTTATAGATGTTTTCTGCTTCAACAAGCGTACGTTCGCTTATGTTGTTACTTCCTAGCTTTTTCGCTCGCTTCCAATTAGAAGAGGCTATTAAAAAATCTGCTTGAGTTTGAGCCATCGTTTCGCTGAACAAGGTAACTAATTTTTGTCCAGACTTCACGTGCTCTCCTAAGCTCGCATGGCGATTAATAACCACTGAATCTGTGCGAGGTGATACCAGATAGCTTTTATAACCGTTTGATTTCACTTCTCCGGGAGCGTAGACCGAATTTAGATATTTCTTTGGAAAAACAGCATCAACTTCAATGCCTGCTACTTTAATTTGTTCCGTACTTAAAGAAATCCCTTCTTCATGATCCTCTTCTTTAGCTAGACTCTCGGTTTTATGTTCTTCACCCTCTGCATGGTCATGTTCATCAGTAGCTTTTTTGATTGGCTTTTCATGCTCATGCGAATGTTCATCGTGTTGTGTGTTACTTTGACTTTCAATTGCCAAGGTTGTGTTTATTGAAAACACAGCAAGAATGACTACTAACGCTACGCCAGTAGTTCGAAAAATATTATTCATAATGACTCTTAACTTTTATTAAACCAAATTGTGTTTGCGCGATAGCGCACTGTATGGAACAAAGTTAAGCGATAGGTGGTCGATAGAGCCTAGTTGAAATACCCAAAGGCAATAAAGTTAATTTTTTGAAGTTATGTGAATCATTTAAAGACAGGTTTGGTGTAAATGCTTTCACCAAAATCCAACTGGTATGATTGCCGCTACAGTGTCCGCAATGGTGGCAGTCCTCGATATCGTGTTCGTTATCTTTATCTAACTGAGGAGAATGATCTGTTTCGTGGTCATGAATAGTTTGTAGATGTTCAACGTCTAATTGATGACTTTCCATGCTTGCAGATACAGCGACGAACGATTGCAAAACAATCGATATAATCAGCAGTATTTTTAAAGCAATGTTGGTGTTCAATATTCTATTCTCTTCATTAGACGCAGGTAATGTAACAAATTTCTGAGTACAAATCTAAGCCAGTTAATCAGTGTAAATGTTACTCATCTCTGCAAATTTCATAGGGAAATTCAAACTCAATGGTGGTATGCGACAAATCAAAACCGCGTAAGTCTTCAGAGATTACTTGCTTGAGTGATTGTAACTTAGGTACATCATATGGCTCATTCAAGACAAGGTGTGCAGTTAACACATGACTTTCGCCATCTAAAGACCAATAGTGCAAATGATGAACTTCTCTCACCTCAGATTTCGAAAGTAGGGCTTCAGTTATCGTGGCTTGTGTTTCTTTATCAGGTGACGCTTGTAAAAATAATGCTAGCGTAGACCTTAAGTTTTTTAGAACGTTAAATAAAATAAAAAGTGTAAAAGCGATAGATAACAATGGATCTAAAATAGGCCAATCCACAAACATCAAGATAACAGATACAATGAGGACAGCAACCCAGCCAAGGACATCTTCTAATAGATGCCATGTTAATACTTTTTCGTTTAATGTGGTTCCCGCCTTAAGCTTATATACGGCATAACCATTTACTGTAACCCCAAGTAGCGCCAATCCTAGCATTCCCTCTACCATTGGCATTTCTGGGTTAGATAATCGAGGAATTGCCTCAACCAAAATAAAGATAGAGCCAGCAATTAAAACAACGCTATTGATTAAGGCACCAAACAGTGACAAGCGCTTATAACCGTAGCTGTACGTCGAAGATGCTTGTTTATCTGAAAAGTGGCTCAACAACCAAGCAAAACCGATGGATATGCTGTCACCTAAATCATGAACTGCGTCAGCCATTATTGCCGTACTATTGGTTAGCCAGCCGCCGATGAATTCAATGATGGTAAAAGTAACATTTAGAAAAAATGTCCAACCAATGCGCTCATTTTTATCGTGTGAGTGGTGGTGACTATGATTGTGGCTGTGCATTTTTACCTCTACTTTGGTTGCTAGCATTTCTCAAGCGATTAACATTCATATTGATAAGATGACGAATCACCGACTGATATAACCAGCGCTTTACGCCTGACAAATTGGTGCCTTTCTCGCTGTAAAATTCATCTGGCGAGTTGTATAAACCAAAGTCATCATGAATGCCTTCCTTTTGAATGTATGTATCTTTTCCCGTCCATTCTGTCTGAGGATTCTCTAGACAGGTGGTTGCAATACCATACCCACAGAAATCACCTTTATCTTGACTGAACTTAGATTGAACGGAGCTTAGATAATCATGGTCGAGGATAAAGCCTTCTAAGTTGATCCATTCACCATCAAAAAAGACTTCAACCCAGCTATGGATAATATATTTAGGCGCAAGCCAAAACACGTAAGCGGGAATAGCACCTTTTTGGAGCTGTTGATCGATAGTGAACCCATGAAATCGACATTGAATACCGAGCGCCCGTAGTAGAGCCATTAACAAGTTCCCCTTAGTATTACACTGACCATAGCCATCAGCTAAAACTTCACTTGCTGAAATATCATCACTGTGGTTATAGCCGAACTGAATATCGTCTTTAACAAAAGAGTAAGCAGCACCTATCTTGTTGTAATCATCTAAAGCTTGCCAATTTCGCTCTAAAATCAATCGCTGAATAGCCTCATGATTAAAGTTAAGTATTGTTGTTTTAGATAGATAGTTCTCGTTCATATTACAATACACTCACGTACTTTTACTTTGTATAAAACAACTATAGAATCTATAGTTACTATAGAGTCAAGCTAGAATTGAAATTAATATGAAAATAGGCCAATTAGCCAAGGTGTCGGGCTGTTCAATACAAACAATTAGGTATTACGAAAAAGAAGGATTACTGAATCCGCCTAGTCGTAGCGAAGGAAATTTTCGGCTATATGATGAAAAAGCTCTGAAGAAATTAGAGTTTGTTAAACACTGTCGAAGTCTTGATATTCCGTTATCAGATATTAAGACTTTACTTGAACTTAAAAACAGACCTGAAGAAAGTTGTTCATCAATAAATGACTTAATTGCAAATCAGCTTGGCTTAGTAAACAAGCGGATTCGAGAGTTGAGAGCATTGAAATCCGAGCTTCAAATAATGAAGAAAGCTTGCTCCTCAGACAATACAGTTGAAAGTTGTGGGATAATGAAAACGCTGGACGTTTAATTGAAACTTCAGTATCTCCTTTACGCTCATAGCTGCCGCCTGGCTCGGAGTATGTCAACAAAGGTGATTGGGTTAAGGGAAGTATTAGTGAATAAGCTTAACACCTGATTCACTAATACTTCCTAACACCCCGAATATTGCCATCCATAACAAGCGCCTTAACCAGCCCGTTTTCGCCATCCATTTCAAACCGAATACTACTCCCATTCTTAGCAAAAAATCGTCCGCCACCCTCATGAAAATATTCTTCATTTTCAACGTAAGGTAAGGCGTTAAGCACAAAACCATTGGCTGTTTTTTCTAGCACCACATTAACGTTAACGGGTTTAGTCACCACATAGGTTCCAATGTATTTACTCAGTTCCTTTGGGCTTATGGATACTAACTTCCTAACCTCAGCTTCCGAGTAACCTACGTTTAACGCTTCTTTTAAGCGTATTTCTAGTTCAGTTATTAACTGCCTACCGTTGTTGCCGTTCGTCATAATGGCGTAGCCGTTGCCGGTATCTAGTTCAATGTATAACTGCGACATAAACCCAGCATCTGCGCCACCGTGACCAAAGCCTAAAATTTCACCGTTATCATCCATATTGATAAAAAAGCCTATTCCTACATTGGGCGGCTCAGTACTTGGCGTATTGTTGGTTAACATTTCCTGCGCGGTGGCTTGCGATATCCAGTCGGTTTTCTGCCCTAAATACGCACTGCGTACGCCGCTTGCCAATTTCAACATGTCTGATGGCGTGCTCCACATGCCTGCTGCAGCTAGTGTTGCGTAGGTATGCGCACCACCTTTAATTGGCGAGCCGTCACCGTCGTAAGGTGTTGCCATATTGTTTGATAGGTTTGTCGTTATGGGTTGTTCGTACCCTGAACGTGTCATACCTAAAGGTTTAAACAAAAGCCGTTGCGACATAGTCGGCAAAGATTCGTTAGCTACGTCTTGCAAGGCAAGTTGAGCTAGTGTAGTGCCGCCACCGGAATAACGCATTTGTGTACCCGGTTGAAGATCAACAACAACGGCATCGGTATTGGAAGGGATTACACCTTCTAGCACTTGCTGCAAAGTAGGCACAGCTTCGCCTGCCGCGTAACCAGGAAAGCCATGTACTGTGGTACCTGCCGTGTGGCTCAATAATCTGCGTAAAGAAACAACGTCTTGGCCAGTCCATTCATGTTCAGGCAACTGCCAGCTGGTGAGTAAGGTATTAACGTCTACATCTAAATCTAGCGGGTTATCTTGGCGATATTTCATCAATACTGCTGCAAATGCGGGTTTTGAAATACTGCCTGCTTGGAATACCGTGTTTTCATCAATAGCCAATTCAGTGGTTACGTCTTTAACGCCGCTTTGCATGGTCCATGCTAGTTGGCCATTTCTCATGAACGCGACAGACACACCAGGCACATCATAATGCGCTTGTCTTTGCTCTAAAGATTGGTAATTAATTTCTTGCCCTTCAATTCGAATGCGTTCAGCGAGCCCAGTTTTTAAAAGGTCGGCTTCTTTTGGTTCTTCTGCAGCAGAGGGAGAAGCGGGAGAGGCGGGTAGGGACTCAGGCTCTGCACAGCCTAATAACGAAGCTAAACAAAGCGAAAGTGTTAAAGGGGCGAAGAGCTTGTTTGTTTTCATTATGTGTATTCCATTAAGTATGAACGCCCGGCGTACGTTCCTACTATTATTCGGTCAATGCTAGCAATATGCTAAATCAGGCGCTCAATAGCTAGTCGCCTGTACCTGCCGCAATCTTCTTTCGCAAGTTAGCTAGCCGCGTTTTATAAGCGCCATTTTCAACATTTTCTTCATAGCTCATTGCTAGCGCTTTCTCTCGCATTTCAAGGGCCATGGCTAAATCACCGTTGGCTTCATAACCGTCTGCCAAGCTGTCGTAGGCGTCAGATTTGTTAGGGAAGCGTGCTACATTTCTCTTAAAAATTGCAATGGCGGATTCAAAGTGTTGTTTGTTTAGGGCAGCATAACCCGCGTGGTTTACGGCTTTATATTCTGGCTTTGCTTCAAAAGCGTATTTTGCAGAAAGGTCTTTATAGTATTGCTCTACCGCCAGAATGCCTTCTTGTATTGTCGCACCTGTTGGGCGTAACGAATTAAGCTGCTTTTGAAGCGCCAAGCTCATACCAGCAAGCGCAATAGTATTGTGGCTTTCAGATGTATCGAGCTCGGTATCAAAGTTAAACCCTTTTCGTTTGCTGCTATTTAGTAGTTCAACGTAACGTTCGTATGCGCTTAGCATATTCCCGTCTTCGTTACCCATATTGATATAAAGGTATTTGTTAAGGTCGCCATCTGATGAAAAGAACGTTTTTGCCTCTGGAAATATCACTTCTTTGTGCCACCACAAACTTGGGCTAAATGCGAAGTAAGCTTGAAATAGTTCAGGCCGCGCATGCAGTGCGTATACGGTAAAAAGGCCGCTTAATGAATGCCCGGAAATAATTGCGTAGTTATTGGTGCGAAAGTTTGCCTTTACGTAAGGCTTTAGTTCTTTTTCTAGAAAGTCTAAAAAGTTGTCGGCACCACCAGATATTCCCCACTGGTTGTAGCTCTCATCATAGGTAGGCGTGAAGTCTCGCGTGCGTTCGGTGTTGGTAATGCCGATAACAATCATTTCCTGGGCCATTCCAGACTGATTTAACAGATCAAGCGTGCCTACGGTATGCGCAAAATTGCGCTGTCCATCTAGCAAATATAAAACAGGGTAGGTGGTGTCTTTGTAGTGGGAATAGTTATTAGGTAAGTGAATAAGCAGTTCTCGCGACTCATTCAAAACCTCTGATTTTATTGTTGTAACTACGGCCTCGCCACGTACTTTTGCGTTTACGTGAAAGCTAAGGCTTAGGATAAATACGGCGCCGATAAAAACGCAGGCAAGCTTTTGATACATTTGAAATTCCCTTTCCCGCTATCAGGCGCGAGCTTTTTATAATTTGTTTATCCTACGCTGTCATAGTCACTCTTGCTTGTCAAAAAATAGCCAAATAATAGCCAGTTAAAAAGAAAAAAGCCGCATTCAGCAACGTGATGCGGCTTTCCGAGTTGGGCTGACTGGGCAACCTTATAGAGCAATTGCGTAAAAGGGGTTAACTAGAACGACCCTCACTCATAGCTGCCTGTTCAAATACCTTAACTCTAGACATATGATCACCTCCTTATCTTCGTTGCTAAAACTAAATCGAAAATAACATAGGCGGGGCTTATGTAAAGCATGGATGCATTAAAGAAAGTTAAGAGAAATCTTATTACTTAGAAATGCGAATGATAAAACGAAAGCAATAATATAAACCTCTTTAATTAAATCTACGTAACCAATGCTAACTGAAACCCTTTGCGCCGCCCGTTGACGATTAATTAATGCGTCAATGTGTAAGTAGCAGTACGCAAACCGTCAACAAGGTTAGAACGCAGATGCAAATAACAAATACACCCAAAAACAGCATGAGCCGAAACGCCGCACTATTGGTTATGCTTTTTGCTACCTCTTTTTTTACGTTTGCCCAGCCAAACTTATCTAAGCAAATTGATATGAAAGGCAGCAATGGCTCGAGCGTTAAAGGTAGTGTTCAAGCTACCTTTGAGAGCCCGTGGGCCATGACGTTTTTGCCAGATGGGCACAGCTTGGTAACGGAAAAGGCTGGCACTCTGTGGTTGCTCGATGAAAACCAGCAGAAGCGTTTTTCGGTAAGCAATGTGCCAAATGTTACTGCGCGCGGGCAGGGAGGTTTGGGGGACGTTATTATTCACCCTGACTTTGCGTCGAACAACACTATTTATATTTCGTATATTGAACGGGATGAAAAAGATGATGCGTTTAGCGGTGCGGTAATAGAGCGCGCTACGCTAAGTGTCAGTGATAATGGCGCGAAGCTATCTGATAGAACGCTTATTTGGCGTCAGTCACCCAAAGTGACAGGGAACGGTCATTATTCGCATCGCATGGCGTTTTCCCCTGATGGCTATTTGTTTATTACCTCTGGCGAACGCCAGAAATTTACACCAGCTCAAAACATGGCAATGAATTTGGGCAAGGTTGTACGCTTGAACGAAGATGGAAGTGTGCCAGAAGATAATCCGTTTTATGGTCAGGGCAGCGTAACCGAACAAATTTGGACATTAGGTCACCGCAACCCTTTAGGTATCGACTTTGATGAGCAAGGTAATTTGTGGGTTCACGAAATGGGGCCGCGTCATGGCGATGAACTTAACCTTATCGAAAAAGCTCGCAATTACGGTTATCCCACTGTGTCGCAAGGCGACCATTATTCAGGCGTAAAAATACCTAATCACGAAGATATTCCTATTTTTAAGTCACCTGAATTAGCGTGGGTACCTGCTATTAGCCCCGCCGGTTTTATTATTTACAAAGGCGATAAGTTTAGCGACTGGAAAGGTAACGGTTTCATCGGTGGTTTGTCTTCAAAAGCGCTGGTTCGTGTTGCCTTCAATAAAGATGATGAAGGTAAGTGGAAAGTTGAAGAAGCTGAGCGTTACGAGTGGGGCAAGCGAGTGCGTGAAGTCGAGCAAGATAGCATGGGTAATATCTATGTGCTTGAAGATAAGGAAGGCGGGCGTTTAATTAAATTAAGCCAGTAAAACGTAAGCGCATTATTATTTGGCATGTTGACGTGATAGTTTTCGATTCATTCTCGCTTATAACGGACGGATAAAAACTTTAGGAACTCTATGAATCAATCTCCTCAAAACTTTAACTTTGAACGTTGTGAAGACGAGCCGATACACATTCCCGAAAGTGTACAAAGTTACGGTTTTCTTATTGCCTTTAGCTACGACGACCTGAATATCTCAATTGTCAGTGAAAACTGCGAAACGATATTTGCAGAGGGGATCGTTGGTAAAAACTTTTTGGATATTCTTTCCTCTGATACTAACGAGCGCGCTTTTCTTGAAGAAACCTTCGATAGAGTATCAAAAAGCAAAATACGCCTGCCTATTAAGTTGATTCTAAATAAAACTCTTTTAAAGGAAGGCGAAGCCACAGATTATTTAGCGGTTGTTTACGACTCAGGTCATCATTATGTGGTAGAGCTAGAGCCTGCTACAGAGTTTAGAGACGCTTACAGCGCCGAGCAGTTTATTAAGCTTTATTCCATGTCTATCGCCCCACGCTTTAAAGAAATGACATCACTAGGTGAAATGGCGCAAGAGATGGTGTCGACCATTAAATATCTCACTAACATGGATAGAGTGGTGCTTTACAAGTTCAACGAAGACTACTCTGGAAAGGTTATCGCAGAAGCTAAAGCTGAAGACATGGAGTCTTACCAAGACTTGTACTTTCCTGCATCAGACATTCCTAAGCAGGCCAGGGAGCTTTACAAAACGAACTGGGTTAGGCTGACACCTGATACAGACCTGCCCCCAGCTAGATTAGTACCTTCTGCCGAGGAATCGGGAAGAGAGCGCCTAGACCTTACACGTTCTCTACTACGTACCTTTTCACCTATTCACCTTCAATACATTAGAAACCAAGGGTTACGCGCTTCGTTCTCTATATCTTTAGTGACGGATGGAGAGTTATACGGTTTGATTTCCTGTCATCATCGCGAGCCCTGTTATATACCGCAAAATGTAAGGTTGCAGTGCGAGAATTTAAGCCAGCTGTTTAGCTGGCATTTATTGGCAAAAGAAGAAGAAATTGCGAAACACAAAAAGTATGTCACCGACGAAGCCGTGGATGCCATGCTAGACAAGATAGGTCCGGCAAACCCTATCAGTCGTGTTGTGAAAAGCGGAGAACGTGCTTTTTTAGACGCGCTTAATAGTTCAGGGTTTGTGTACTATTCACAGTATGAAACCATTACGCTTGGGGCGACCTTACCAATAGAGCTTATAAAAGACATCTTTTCAAAAGCGAGTGAAGAAGGTGATTTTCCTTACACTAACGATTCACTTTATGATGATTACCCTGAAGCGCGAGAATATGGGATAGCGGGTATTATGGTCATCCCGCTGTTTGAGAAAAAGCAGTACTTTACCGCTTGGTTTAGAAAAGAAACCCATCGCGTTCAAAAGTGGATTGGCGCAGAAGATGAAAAATCAGAAGATGCGCCGAAAGCGGAACGCCTTAAACCTCGTTCAGCATTTACTATCCATACTCGAACCATTAAAGGGCGTTCAACATCTTTCGATAAAACAGACGTTGACACTGCCAACCGGTTAAACAGGATGTTTTTGGTATACGCACTTGATGTGCAAGAGCGTATGCATATTAGTATCCAAGAGCTTGAAAAACAGGATAATTACAGAAACGAATTCCTTGCTACATTGGCGCATGAGCTGCGAAACCCACTGGGCCCAATCATGTCAGGCGCGAGCATTTTAGAATCGGTTGATGATGATAAAACCCGCAAAAGAGTTACAGCTATTATTAATCGTCAAGCCGAATACATGTCTAAACTGATTAACGATTTAATGGATGTATCTCGTATAACCCGGGGCAAAGTTAAGCTTGAATTTGAGCGGTTAAGCATTCAAGACGTGCTTTCTGATTCTCTTGAAATTGTCGAACAGCAGGTAAAAGCGAAGAAACACGATATATCCGTAAATTTTCTTGACGAAGATGTGACCGTTTATGGAGATAAAGCGCGCTTAAGCCAGATATTCTCAAACATTATTCATAACGCGACCAAGTATACAAAAGAGTCTGGGAAAATTGTTGTAGATATCAGAAAAGAAGGCGTGATGATTGCCGTTTCTGTTAAAGACAACGGAATGGGCATTCCTGAAGACAGGCTAAAAGACGTGTTTAACATGTTCACTCAAATTGAAGCTCATTCTACGCATACTAAAGGCGGGCTTGGTATCGGGCTAACCTTGGTGAGTAAGCTGGTGGCTTTACATCACGGTGAAGTATCTGTGAAAAGTGACGGCGTTGACCAAGGAAGCACCTTTGAAGTAAGGCTGCCTATTTCAAAAACCGCGTACGAGCAGTCAGACAGTCCAGAAGTTGATTCGGTTATTCAAAGCAAAAGTAAAGTGATGTTTGTGGATGACAATGCAGATCTTATCGATGCTTATTGCTTGCTAGCTGAGTCGATGGGAGTTACTGCTTTGGGAATTACCTCTCCTACAGAAGCGGTAGAGGAATTTAAAGCCTTTAAACCAAACTATGTATTCCTTGATATCGGCATGCCAGATATAGACGGCTATGAGCTAGTTAAAATGCTTAAAGTTTTACCCGAAGCTGATGACGTTAAGTTTTACTCGCAGAGCGGCTGGGGGTCAGACAAATACGTGGAAGACTCTAAAGCAGCCGGGTTCGACGAGCATTTTGTTAAGCCCCTGTCGAAAGATACTATTAGGTCAGTGCTAAGTTAGTCTTGCAGGGCCCATCAGTGCGGTAACGCAAAATTGGTGGTAAGTAAAGAAAAATGCTCGCAAGTGAATAACAGCCGCGAAACGGGTTATAATAGCAGGCAAACGTAATTAGGAATAAATATGAAAGTCTGTGGTATAGATTTAAAAGGTAACGAAGCAATTATTAGTTTGGTGTCGCTAGTTGACGGTTTGTTTCATTTGCCCGACTGCCGTACGCGCCGCTTAACCCTAGCCGATACTAGTGCCAAGGGTCTAAAAAGCTTTCAAAGCACCTTCGCGAAGCTTGTGGAAGATTATAAAATTGATGCTGTGATCATTCGCCAACGTCAAAGCAAAGGTAAATTTGCGGGAAGTGCAATTGGCTTTAAGCTAGAGGCAGCAATTGAGTTAATTGATGGGTTAGAAGTTATTGTATTTAGCCCTACAGATATTAAAGAGTCGCTTCGCAGGAACCCGCTAGCAGTTCCGTTCTCTGAAACCGGTCTAAAACAGTTCCAAGAGACCGCGTTTACTACAGCATATGCATGGCTTATGAAAAATGAGTATGCGTCGCAAGAGTCTGATCAATAACAAACATAGGTTTGCTGCTTAAACGGACAACTTTCTCGTGCCTGCATTTATCGTGCGGGCTCTATCCCTACTGGTTATGAATTTTCGAGATTGATTTTTAGCTTGAATATGGCAGACTTTGGCTAGACGTAGTTACTATAAGAACAAGGAATGTTAAAAGTCGTTTTCTCTTCCAAGCTGTCACCGCAGCTGAATGTCACTACACTGCTCCTATCTATTTTTTCAATTTTCTTTGTCGTAAGACTCATATTTCTTTTAGATATTGATGAAGACAAGCTATCGATTCCATTGTTTGAGTTTATAAATCTATTCACAAATTTAGAGTTTTTTCAGTTAGCCTTGTTGCCTGAATTTTGGAATTTCAATGATCTGACGTTTGGTAATTTATTAGCAAATATAGGCACTATGGCAAACGCGTACGCTGCTATTTCGTTATGCATTTTCTGCACGGGGTTATTGATTTTTCACCGCTCTATGATGCGATTACCCCTTCGTTATTGTGGAGTAATGTTTTGTGTCATGGGGTGGACACACCTTTTCGTAGCGAAGCTTGTATTGCTTTCATCGCTGCCGGTATTACTCACCGGCCCCGTTGTAGCGGTTGGTTTAATGTCTGTCCTTTATTTTAGTGTCCCTTGTATTGTCGTTGAAGCAATTTACTTGCTTAGAGGAAGGGGAAGCCAGTGAAAAAACTATTTTTCTTAGCTGTCTTGTTTTCTTCCTCTTCGGTAGAAGCGGTATCAGACGACGTTTTTGAGTACCAACAAGTCGCAGCGAATGCCATTATGCTCGCTATTATATTGGCTATAAATCTACTGTTTTTCTTTTCACTTTTAACGATAGCTGGCTTTTTGAGTAGAAAAAAGGTGCTGCTTTAAAAGCGGCGGAAACGTCTGCGAATCATGACCCGCTTACTGCACTGCTCAATCGAAGGGGCTTTGAAGCTGCTATGAAGAAGAAAGAGGGCGAAAAGGGGTTTCTCCTGATTGTTGATATTGACGACTTCAAACAAATTAATGACTCTTACGGGCACTCTCAAGGCGATAAAATTCTTCAAGAAGTTTCCTCTCGTCTCTCAAGTGTCGTCAGAAGTGAAGATGTATTAGCACGACTGGGTGGAGAAGAGTTCGTTATATTTATATGTTCTGAAGATAAGGTAGAAGAGTTGGCCGATAGGTTAGTTAAAAGCGTAGCAAGCAAAGTTTTTTGTTTAGATAATGATATCAACATTCAGGTCACCATAAGCGTCGGCGCCGCACAACTTAACGACTTTTATGCACACTATGAAGCTGCGTATGAAAAAGCGGACATGTCTCTTTATCAAGCTAAAAAACAGGGAAAAAATCAGTTTGCTATTTCGCTGTCTCATGGCCTATAAGCGCGGGTATAAGTTAAACAGTCAAAAGGCAATGGAAGAAATACGCCCATTCCGGTTGATTATTTACCCCATCATCCCCTTAACTTTTTCGCTCAATTCCAACAAAGCTTCGTGAAAAGCTTTTAACTGGCCATCGAATCTGTCAGTTGTTTTATGCTCGTTGCGCTTTATGGTTAGCTCTATCGTGCTTGCTAATTCTGCAAGCGGAAATGCGCCGATATATCGAAGCGCCGTTGTGAAGATATGCGCTATCTTTGCGATGGAAGGGTAGTCATGGCTATCAATAGCTTGTTTTAGCGCACTAAGCTCACCTTCTAAAGCCACAAAATCGTTAAGCAAGTCATTATAAAGCGTTTCATCACCAAGCAAGGTTTCTAGGGCTTTTGATTTGTCTATTAACGTAAGTGAATCAGTCGCTACAAGCTTGTCGTTATTTACTGTTGAGGTGGCCGAAGACTGCCTTTTATCCAATACCTCAACAAGTACATCAAAAAAGCGATTAGGGTCGACAGGTTTATTAATATGACCATCCATTCCAGCCGCTAGGCTTTTATCGATGTCCTGCTGCATGGCATGAGCGGTTGTGGCGATGATAGGTAAAGTTAACTTCAGCTCTTCTCTAATGTGTTTGGCAGCCGTTAAACCATCCATTACTGGCATTTGGATATCCATCAATACTACGTCGAATGCGCTGTCTTTACGCAGTATACTTATTGCTTCTAAACCATTATTGGCAATTTCAATCGAGGCTTTGGTTTCAGCTAAAAGGCCAATAGTTACTTTTTGGTTTAGTGCGTTGTCTTCAGCAAAAAGAATACGTGTACCTTTTAAATTAGGCACTGTTGGTTTGTCTTTAGGTAAGGCTTTAGTTTTTACATTAAGACATAGCTCTTGCAGCTCATCTACCAGCTCACTTGTGCTGAATGGTTTCTTTATAAAGTTACGTATGCCAAGTTGGTTCGCTTGTTCTCTCATACGTGGCGACTCAAACGCATAAAGCATGATCACTTTTGGCTGCTTAATAGAAAACTCTTGGCTCATTATCGCCGCTACTTCCAGGCCATCTATATCTGGCATATTCCAATCTAAAATGAGTACATCGTAGGGTGATGAGGCGGCTAATGCAGCGCGCATCTTTACAATTGCGTCTTTTCCGCCAGAAGCGATATCAGCTTGAATGTTGGCCATTGAAAGGGCTTCAGAAATTGCGTCTCGCGACGCTTCAATATCGTCGGCTATAAGCACTTTTAACGCAGAGAGCTGCTTAGACGGCGAAATAATTTGTTGAGAGGTGTCCTGCTGAACTTTTACGGTAAAGTGGAAAATAGAGCCTTTTCCTAGCTGGCTTTCTACCCAGATTTCGCCGCCCATTAAAGCCGTTAGCTGTTTACAAATTGCTAGGCCTAAACCTGTGCCACCGTAGCGTCTTGAAATGGATTCGTCACCTTGATTAAACGGTTGGAAAAGCTGGGCTTGATGGGCGCTAGTTAAGCCAACGCCTGAATCTTTCACTTCAAACTCAAGTTGAATATCGTCTGTGGTTTGTGAGCACCTCACGCTAACGGAAATAAGCCCATCTTCAGTGAATTTAAGCGCGTTACTTAATAGGTTGTTTAGCACCTGCTGTATGCGCAACGGGTCGCCAATTAGGTTTAGCGGCACGTCTCGTGAAATATGCTGAATAAGCTCTATGTGCTTTTCTTGTGCGCGGGTTAGATGCAACCTTATAGTTTGGTTTACTAGGGCATCTAAATTGAATTGCGTCGATTCTATATTTAGCTTGCCAGCCTCAATTTTAGAGAAATCAAGAATGTCATTAATTATACTAAGCAGCGTTTGTGATGCGCCCTCAATTTGTATTAAGTTTGTTTGCTGATCTTTGTCTTCTGCGGCGCGTTGAGAAAGCTTGGTAAGGCCAATAATTGCGTTTAGCGGTGTGCGAATTTCATGGCTCATACGGGCTAGAAAATCTGACTTAGCTTTAGTCGCTTTACGTAAGTCCTGCGTCAGAGTATTAAGGGCTTTTCGCTGTAGCCGAGTTCTAAGCCATAGCCCGACTACTAAACCTAATGAAAGGATCACAAAGCCAATAAAATAAAGTTGCTGAGTGTTCTTTTTCTGTTGGATCAGGTTTCGCTGTTCTTTGAGCTGATTGTCTTTTTCCAGAAGCTTTATTGTTTCTTCTTTTTCGGACACGGCTAAACGCACGCGGTGTAGCGCCATTAGCCTCGACTGTTGCTCATTAAAGCTTTTCTTGAATGCTTGTTGATGTTGCTTTGAATAGCTAAGTGCGGCTTCTAAGTTTCCGTTTTGTTCGTGAAGCTCGATAAGTTGGTTTAAAAGGTCAGTAACCAATACTTTGTCGTTTTTAATGACGTCTTTTTCAAGCCCTGCTTCAAGTTCGCTGATAGCAAGCTCTATTTCACCCTGTTGCTTATAGATGTCTACAAGGTGAAGAAGGTGAGAGCCTTCGTTATAGCGAAACCCAACTTGGCGGTCGGCTTCTGACGCTTGATTCAGTTTCTTTAATGCTTCGCTCAAATTCCCTTGTGCAATGTGAAGCTCTACCATGGCGCTGTGTACAATGCCAATGAAAGGGTAGTTAGCTTCGCGAAGCAAATTTTCGGCTAATAATAGGCTTACTTTCGCATTTTGATATTCGCCTAGCGCACGCTGTGCATACCCTTGAAAAAAGTACGCGGTTCCTTCTCCCTCTTTATTATTAAAACGTTGTGCTGCGGCCAAATACTGATGCGCAAATGTCAGCATCAGTTCATAATTTTTTAGCGACATGTAAACGTTGCCCATGGCGCTATACACCAAAAGAACGCGGTCGCTTCCTACTTCATTGTAAAAATCTAGCGCTTGGTGCATGGCTTCTAGTGCACTGGCATGCTCGCCTGAAAAATCTAGAATTAAGCCTTCTAGGCGATACGACTCCGCAAGCGCCAGGAGATTTTCTGATGAATTTGCGTACTTTCGGGCTTCAAGTAATGCTTCGTAGGCCGACGTATAGTCTTGTTTTAAAACATAAAAGTATGACTTTATATTTAAAAAGCGGGCGTGTTCAAAAGCATCAGGCTGAGCTGTAAAAAAAGCATGTAATTCTGTAAACGTATTTTGAACGTTCGGGTCATTCTCTTGAATTCGAGCTCTAAGCTCAGAAAGCTGATGTACGGCAGAGGAAGCCTTGTCTTGCGGCGCCGCGGGAGCGCGTGCAGGTAGTGTCATTAAGGTAATGACACTAACAATATACAAGGCATAACGCTTCATAATTTGTTTATAGGTCGTTAGTAGCTAACAACACGAATTGTCTTACTGGTATCGTCAAAGCGCTTAGATAGCTCGTCCCAGTTTTGATCTGCAATAATTTTTACTTCATCGGCAGATAAGCCGTATTTCTTTGCTGTTGCAACAGGGTCGCTCTTGTAGGCGTCCATTAGCTTGCTGTTGGTGTCTAGTTCAACCATGAAATCTTGAATAGATTTTGCCATTTTTATTATCCTTTTTAATTTACAGTTGGGTTTCTATAGTTAGTCACTTGTTTTTCTGTTAGCCCTAGCTTTGCTAATCGGTCCTGCCTATACGCTGGCATTCCTTTGGAAGGAACAACGAGAGTAGAGATTAAAGTGGGTGTTGCGAATTCGAGTTCACGAAGCAGTACTTTCTCTATTTTTGGTTCGCAAAGTGGCAGTGTCGCCGCTTCATAAATGATAAGTTCGTGATCCGCCGGATAATGCTCCGCCAATATATCTGCCAACATGGCTAGCCCTGATTGGCTATGGCTTGCATCTAATACGCTCAATGTGGCTTCTCCGGCTAAACCAATTTGCCAGATTATTTGAGTCATATGTGGGTCGATGCGGTAATCGCGAAACAGAAATTGGGTGGCTTCGTAAGACTGGCAGCCAAAGCGTGAGGGGTCTATGCCTAAATCGGCAATTAAGCAGTCTTCTGCCGATACACCGGGCAACATTTTTGCCTCTAAGTTCATATCCTGGACTCGGCGGACAGCTTCATGAGAGGGAGTAACAAAAACACCGGGGTGACCATAAAAAGCAACGCAAACTTTATTGCCTTCTATTACAGACTCTACAATTCTATCGGCCATTTGAGAATAGGTGAGGGCGCGGGATTTTCCTTCTTCATAAAGGTCGTCTAGCGATACACTATTTGGGTTAAGCGTAGTTACCACGTACTCGCCAACTTTGTTCATGATACCCATGAAGACGATGTCGGCATTTTCAATATGACTTCTAGCGGCAAGGGTCATTTGGCCTGCAACGCTAATGCCTGTGCCGACCACAACAAGTGATCCCTTTTTATTGGTGTCCATACTTCCTATACCGTCTACGACACTATTGTTTTTCCCACTATAAAATAGAATTAAGGTTTTTGCTATATTCACAAGTTAGCCCAAGACCAATAAATTATGTTAAGTAAACGTTTGATTGCGTTTAGGCTATTATCGAAAAATATCGCTAATAAGAATGTATAAAAAGGATTAAAGCGTGTTCTCAATCCATGTAGAGCGAACCATAAATAAACCTATTGAAGAGGTTTTTTCCATATTAAGTGACCATGCTAATTATGCGCAGTTCAAAGCTATTGAGCAGTCTAATTTACTGGTTGAAGGTAAACATGAAACAAATGGGCTGGGTGCCGTACGTGAGATTATTTCTGGGGGCTCGAACCTTCACGAAGAGATAGTGGCTTACGAGCCGCCTTATAAATTAGGCTACAAAGTGGTGAAGTCGAAGCCGTTGCCATACGATCATCAATTAGGTGAAATAACACTGAAAGAAGACGGTGAAAAAACGCATGTTATTTGGCGCTCGAAAGGGCACATTACTATTTTTCTTTTGGGAAGCCTTTACTTTGATAAACAGATTCAAAGTGTTGGAAGCCGTGCTTTCGGCAGTATCTTAAAGCAAATTGATAATATGGTGTGATTCGCCGTTATAAAGCGTAATCAGGCATTAGCGTTAAAGTTTCGCTAAGCCGGTGGTAAACATGGCTCATGTAATTGGGTTATAGTTAGCGGGATTTGCCCGTTTTTAGTAACAGGCACGGGTTTATTTTAAGGCTGGCCCGTTCTTGGGTCTTTGGCAGCCAGCCCTGCCGGTCATTGGCATAAAACTGTGTTCACTTTTTCTAAAACGTCTGCATATCGGCAGTGTTCAAAACTGCCAAATCCTTTCACTTGTCTTATTTTTAAGCGGCTAAATAAAGGCATTGTCATGCCAGTTAGAAAGCGACAATAAATAGAAGGGGTAATAGTGCCTTCAAACTTACCGCTTAAATGTGTTTTCAGTGCTGTCATAGCTTCAGATACTTGTTCAATATCTGGTGTTGATATTGGTGATGAATAGCTAAGCTTTGCCACATCGCCTTTACATACACTGCAATGTCCACACGTCTTCGGCGCTTGAGTATCATCAAAATATGCAGACAAGTTGTGGCTTAAGCAGGTGTCTTGTTCGAAAAAGCTTACTAGTGCGGCGATGCGCTCGACCTCTTTACGCTCGTTCTCCGCAAAATAGTGGGCTAGTTGGGTTGCTAAATCGCCGGCTTGGAGTAGTTCGTTGTTAACACGGTACACATCTGTAATTAAGCGCGATGCGAGTTCTATATAATTGTGCTCGTGCAAGTATTCTAAGGCCGCCACAACTCTAGAACGCTCTGCACCGTAGTGCTGATAAATACTGTCAAAATCGACGACACCCCAGACTTTCTTCATGTTTGAATGTGTAAATACTGCGTCTAAAAAGCGCGCACGCTCTTCTGAAAACAGGCTTAATATAGTGGCTTTATCTGTAATGAAGCGGAATTTGTATTCTGCAAAATAGGCATATAACGGGCGAATAACGTTGGCGAGCTCAAGCTGTACCAACAGCGTTTTAAGAGGAAGCTGACGAATATTACTCGCACTTGATAAGCTGTTTATCTGTGTTTCCCATTGGTATACGCTAGCTTCATTGCTAGTTGAAGGGCTAGTTTTGTTAACAGCACCTTTCATTGCTGGGGCTTGCGACTTAATGTCGTTAAGTACGCGTTCAATAGCGCTTTTATCTGGCGTGTCGCCGTAAACAAAGTTTTCTATGGTAACAAGCCCATCTAGGTTCGCGAGAACTGTACAGTTTGCTGCTTCTCCATCCCGTCCGCCCCTGCCAATTTCTTGGCTGTAGTTTTCGATAGATTTGGGCAAGTCGTAATGAATGACAAAACGAATATCCGATTTATCTATGCCCATACCAAAGGCAATAGTAGCTACAACAACTTGAATCCTATTGTTCATGAAGTCTTGTTGGATACCTTGCCGTATTTCACTGTCGAGGCCTGCGTGGTAGGCCTTCGCAGCAAATCCTTGCTGCTGTAAAAAGCGCGCTACATCCTCTGCGCTATTTTGTAATGTAACGTAAACAATCCCAGCACCTTGTTGTTTTTGAATTTCTTCAATTAGCGCTTGGTTTTTGTGGGGTTCGAGAACAGGTCTGACATATAAATTTAAGTTAGGTCTATAAAACCCTGTTTGAATAATATTGTTCGGCGCGATATCAAAGCGGGCCGACATATCTTCTTTTACTTTTTTAGTGGCCGTTGCTGTAAGTAGCAATACCAGTGGGATGTTAAGCTCTTTTTGGTAGGCGGGAAGTTTAAGATAATCAGGGCGAAAGTTATGGCCCCATTCAGAAATACAGTGCGCTTCGTCAACCACAAGCATACTAACCTGAACGGATTCAATAAACTGCCTAAAGCGCTCGTTCTTAAAACGCTCCACTGACACCATTAAAATTTTACACTGCCCTGAACGCACGTCGTTCATCACTTGTTTGTTTTGCTCAGGTGTTAGCGTGGAATCTATGCTAGCTGCTGCAATGCCTTTACTATGCAAAAATTCCAGCTGATCTTTCATTAGCGCCAGTAATGGAGAAACCACCAGCGTTAAATGTGGCAGCTGTGTAGCGACGAACTGGTAACACAACGATTTGCCCGAACCAGTCGGAAAGACCGCTAACGTTGAATGCCCACTAAGTAGAGAATCCACCGCCTCTTTTTGCCCCTCGCGAAACGTCGGAAAGCCAAAAAGCTGTTGTAAAACATTGGGGGTAGAAGACATTCTTTTTATCCAAGTAGTTGATGATTTAGGTCTAACTATTTCTATCTAGTCGTATGTTGGGACAAGATAAAGAAGAAATTTAAAACTTGTTATATGGTGTTGTGGTAATAAACGCAACGATACCCGAGTCCAGTTTCGGCCTCAGTCAATCTTTGTAGCCCCAAGGCGTACTGGGAACGGGGACTGTGTTATCTAGAACGAAATCAACCTGGACTTCGCGCGCTGGGCGAATCAACCGGTAGCTAAAGCGGTTGGGGTAAATCATCATTTGCCACACGTTATCGGTGGATGCTGCTATCCCAGATTCTATAAATAATGCTTTTGAGTAGGCGTCTGCGGGAAATGATTGAACTTGGGCGTATCCTTCATCTACAGTGTGCCCGCCGTACATGGTTGAAGAGTGGTAACTGCCGTCTTTATTTCTGTGGTCGTGTTTTAACATAAGACCAGCGCCAGTCTTTGTTAATATCCAGGTGCGGGACGCGTCTTCACCCACATGAAAAGGTATCTGAATTTCTGAGTCTGTACACTTTCGTATGTGCATAACAAGTTCTGCATCACCGAAGGTATTACCAACATTATCTTTACTTACTTTCCCTTGAAACGCTTTACCGCAGTGCGCTTTTATTGAGTTAAAAAATGCGTCGTGAGTAGGAATTGAGACCAAAGGTGCAGCTTTACCAAACGCCACATTGCTTATGCCGATGAGTCCTAGAAAGAGGTATATACAGTGTCTTTTCATTTTTTATTCGCTATTACAAGTCGATATTCGCTTTGCAGTGTAACTCATCTAGGTAATCGGGTGTATAAACCATCGAAACGCATATGTATTCGAAATATAAATACTGCTGATAGTGGTGGCGTGTTAGCTTAACAGTACATAGAGCGTTTAATTTTTAGGGCACAAGAGTCAATATGAATAAATCTAAACAACTATTTACGCTAATTACATCAGAAGGTGAGCTTCAGGTATCGCTAAAAGAGGTAGATGTTCCAGAGCCGAAGGCACATGAGGTTATTGTGCGCATGGAAGCCTCTCCAATAAACCCGTCAGATATGTGGCCCATGTTTGGCCCGGCAAGTCTTGATAAGGCGACCTTCGATGCTGATAAGAATGCATTGGTTGCGCCGGTACACAAGCCTTTGCTAAGCCGTATCAAGTCACGTCTTGACCAAACTTTACCTATTGGGAATGAAGGCGCGGGCACAGTAGTTGCCGCGGGCGACAGCCCTGAAGCGCAGGCTTTGATGGGCAAGACCGTGTCTATTCTTACCGGCGCAGCGTATACCGAGTATGCCTGTGTACCCGTGCAGGCATGTTTACCTCATATAGATAGCACTACGCCGCAACAAGCTGCGTCTTCATTTGTTAACCCGCTTACTGCACTTGGTATGGTTGAAACCATGCGTATGGAAGGGCACAAAGCCTTGGTTCACACTGCAGCGGCGTCTAACCTTGGGCAAATGCTAAACAAAATTTGTTTAGAGGAAGGCGTAGAGCTAGTCAATATCGTTCGTAGCCAAGAGCAGGTAGACCTACTTAAAGGTATTGGCGCGAAAATTGTGCTTGATTCCAGCAGCGAGAATTTTAAAGCTGAACTTTACCAGGCCATCGACAGCACTGGCGCTACACTTGCGTTCGACGCCATTGGCGGCGGCGAGCTAGTTAGCGATATCCTTACTATGATGGAAGCGTCGGGCAGTAAAGATGCAAAAGGCTTCAACACTTATGGCTCTGACAGCAATAAGCAAGTGTATATCTACGGCGGTTTAGATTTCTCTCCGACAATCTTAAACCGCGCTTACGGTATGACGTGGAGTATTGGTGGCTGGCTACTAATGCGCTTCTTAGGCAAGCTTGATAAGAAACGCGTAGGCGAGCTATATCAAAAAGTGGCTACGGAAATTAACACTACCTTTGCTTCATCGTACAGTAAAGAGTTAAGTCTTGAAGAAGCGTTACAGCCAGAGAATGTGGCTTTGTATAATGCGAAAAAGACAGGTACGAAATATCTGATTGTGCCTAATAAAGGCGACTAGTGCCTAAGCTTTAAAGCTCCATGCTTTAATTTAATAGATTAAAGTAGAAGGGCTCGTTGATCTTTGATGTATAAACCACGGTTTAAAGGTACATTAAAGGTCACCGGGCCCTTTTTGTATTCAGTGCTAACTGTATGAAAGGATGATAAAAGCCTGCCTAAGGTGATGTAAAAACTAGTAAAAGGTATTAAAAAAGCAACATGCCTGAAGGTCCTGAAATTCGTCGTGCTGCAGACAAAGTCGAAGCAGTAATTAAAGATACACCCTTAGAAAAAGTAGAGTTTGGGTTAGCGCAGCTTAAACCCTACGCTAAGCAGCTAGAAGGCGAAAAAGTCTTGCGTATGGAAACCCGTGGCAAGGCGCTGATCACCCATTTTAGCAATGGGCTTTCTATGTATTCTCACAATCAGCTCTATGGAGTGTGGCATACCTGCAAACGCAATGAAATGCCTGATACTAAGCGTCAGTTAAGAGTAGGGCTTCATACCGAAACACACAGTGCTATTTTGTATAGCGCGTCCGACATTAGTATTTGGCCAACACAAACCATTCATGAACATCCTTTTTTAAAGCGGGTAGGGCCTGATGTACTCAACGATTCGGTAACAGAAGAGCTGGTGTTAGAACGATTACGTTCAAAAGCATTCTATAACCGGGCACTTAGCGGTTTATACTTAGATCAGCGCTTTATGGCAGGACTGGGAAATTACCTTCGCAGTGAAATCCTATTTGCTGCAGGCGTTCACCCATCACTAAAACCTTCTCAATTAGATGATGAGCAGCTGCGTTGCTTATCGCATCATACCTTAGCCATCTGCCAACGCAGCTATGAAACTGGTGGTTATACCGTGTACACAGAACTACGCGAAGTGCTTGAAGCAAAAGGCGTTAACTTTGAAGGCACGCGGTTTATGGTGTTCGACAGGGAAGAGCAGCCTTGTAGAGTCTGCGCCACTCCAATAAAGCGACAGACGTATAATGGGCGACGGCTCTATTGGTGTGGTCGATGTCAGGCAAAGTGATCTCGAACGGTCACTTTTTTCCTACAGATGATCTACTATCGACTTAAGCTAGATTGTGTATTAAGCGGTATCGCATTTTGATGGAGTTTTGCGTGTAACCCAATCAATGAGGCTAGGTAGCCTTCAGCGATGTACTCGACGCTTTACAAACATAAATACCAGCATCACGCTTAGGCCAAATATGGCGATACAGAGCGAACCGATAGTGGCATCTCTGAAGCTAAAAAATTGTGCCACGGTGCCCGCGCCAATGGTGCCTAGCATCATACCTACTCGGGTGGCATTTGAATAAAACGCTGAAGTAAACCCAGTCAAATCGGGCGCTTGTTGTTGCAGCAAGGTCAATCCAATGCCAGCATATAAACCGTAGAACAGGGCATTTAATATTTGAAGTGTTAACAGCTCCCAACTCGATTGAGAGAAATATACGCCGACGTAAAAGCAACAACCAAAAATAAACGCCACTGCCATGATCCCAGCAGGAGGAAAGCGTCGCGCTAACTTTGCCGCTAGCAGCATAGTAGGTATTTCAAGCGCGGCTACCACGCCCATCATTAGCCCTGGCAAATTTTCCGCTAGCCCTAGCTCATTCATAACGTACAAAGGCATTGAAGATAAGTACATAACGTTACCTGCCATTCCGGCAAGTATGGCCAAACCAACCAGCCAAAAAGGCAGAGAAAGTGAGCCTTTTAGCGAAGTGTTAAATGACCGTTGACTGGCTTTTTGTGGTGGCACAACGTTAACGACAAAGAGTGTTGCCACAATCACACAAACGATAGCCACTGAAAAAGACGCGGCGAAGCCAAAGTTGGCAACCAGCGTAAATGCCAGTGGGGGGCCTACCACCCAAGCAAGAGAGATGGCCGCGCGCACTTTTGAGTTAAATGCCGCTAAATCAATGTCTTGATTTTTTGCCCATAGCCCCGAAACGGTTAACATCTGAGATACAGCCCCGGCACCTACCGACATAAACAAAACGCCAGCTAAAAACACGTGCCAAAATTGTTCGCTAAATATAAACGCGACCATAGCAATGCCTACGCAAACCATCGTAAGTCCGTAAAGACGATTTGCGTTAAAACCTTTGTCAGCCAAGTGACCTAAGTATTGACTGACCACCAAGCCTGATAATGTCACGGAAACCATATAAATACTGATATATATAGGCTCAACATTTATCTCGTCAATCAGAAAATAGCTCATCAGTGGCGTAACAAAAGACGAGGTTAACCCTGTTAATAGACTTAACAGTAGAAAAGGAAGTTGCGGTGAAAATGCGTGACGCGATGACATGAGGGTACAAGCTCCGAGGGACTGTTAAACATGTTTGACCGAAATTCGTAAAGAAAAGGTCGCAGCCCTTAATAACGAGGACGCATTATAAGTGCTGCATTTCTCATGTCTATGTCGTTAATAGTATTCGGCCCACATGGCTTGTTATCACGTGCTTTCTAATGGATAAGATGAAAAAGGGGGGAACGGCACAGCAAAGCTTTACAAATCTATTGTTCGCTAAAGCTGTGCTGCTTAAACGCTGTTATTAGTGTGTGCGCACAAGCCAAGTTTGTGCGCTTGTTCTATAGAAAACTCGCAATCTCGCTAAGCGACTTCTTACTCTTGGCGTGAGCCGGAATGGTGGCATTATCTGCTGGGTAGCCTGCAATAATGAGCATGTAAGCGCGCTCGTTGTCTGGTCGTTGGCACACGTCGGTTAGAAAGTTCATAGGTTTAGGCGTATGGGTCAAGGTTGCTAAACCTGCGTTGTGAAGTGAGGTAATAAGCATGCCCACGGCGATACCCACTGATTCGTGCACATAGTAGTTTTGGCTTTTTTCACCAGTTTCTGTTTCACCAAATTTTTGACTGAATACGGCTATAAGCCAAGGCGCTGTTTCCAGATAAGGCTTACTTGCATCAGTGCCTAACGGCTTGAGATCATCTAGCCACTGTTGCCCAGCACGCCCATTATAAAACCCGCGCTCATGGGCTTCAGCCTGTTCGCGTATTTGTTGTTTTACTTTGGGCGACTGTATTGCGGCAAAATGCCAAGGCTGATGATTCGCTCCACTAGGTGCAGTGCCAGCGGTCAAAATACAGTTTTCAATGACTGCTTTATCAACGGGGCGGTCGCTAAAGTGTCGAATGCTGTGGCGACGCTGCATGGTTTTCAAAAATTCTTTGCTGCGAGCTAGCATTTGCTCTTCAGGATATTCAATAAAATCATTGAGTGGTGAATGGTCGTGAGGCTGCATTTACTGTCTCTTATTTGTTTTCTATTACTTTATCGCTTCTGACGCGTTATTAAAAATAAAACGGGCAAAACGAATGTTGTAGTACAGAGCAAAATAACAGGTCACGTTATTACGTATGCACAATAAAAAAGCGATTCACTCAGGCAAAAGTGAATCGCTTTGGTGCAATAGGTTGGGTACTGCAAATGTCTATTAGTGACGTTTGAACGGCGGGCGCGTGCCTCGTTTTTGTGTGTCAGCTTGTTCTTCGAGTATTTCAAGTTGGGCTACGTCGTAAACTGGCATCATTTTCGTCACTCTACGATATGGTGGCTTACCGCGCATAATGACGTCTTTCACTTCTACATACTCGATGGCGTCTTGCCCTACCGATTCTAATTGTGCAACATCGTTAACCGACAAGCTTACGATTTTGCGTTTGAACGGTGGCTTGCCAGAGTAATCGACAACTTGCACATCTACAGTTTCATCGCTTGATGCAGACATTGCTTGTGCTGCATTTGCAGAAACGCCAAGTGAAACCGCGGTAATTAATGAACCCAATACATAGCGTAATTTCATGTTGTGTCCTCTTATTGAATTGCTACTTTAGTATATTGTATGACCAAAAAAGTTCTAAACAATGGCGATTGGTGATAGTCATTTGCTATCACCTGGCTGCTTACAAGAAGTTTTAACAATCAAGAAGACCGCGAACGAGTTTAGTGATAACGGGCCATGATAGAAATTAGATGGTTAACCATAGTGCAGGGAAAATGAGTGGCTGCACCGTTCTGGTGCTATGGAACAGCTTAGTTTTAAAGACTGCTGGCTAAATCAATCACTTAGCTTTTGGTCTTTATCTTGCTGTCACCTAATACCTATTTAGAACCGGCACAAGGTACACTTGCGGTGAAGTTAAAATTCAAGGTGCCATCACTGGCGCTATCAACTTTATTGTTCGCTTTTGCATCGACAGTGTCGGCGATAGAACAAAGTATTCCACTTTCACAAAGCAAAGGCGGCACGCTTTATTTAGAGGCAACCTTGGAGTCCAATGTGAATGCCTCATTTTTATTGGATACGGGCTCAAGTCTGCTGACCCTAAATCAAGCCACCTTCGATGCTTTGACACGCAACCAAAAGCTGCTTGCCACTCGAACCTCGGCAGCAAGAATGGCGAACGGAAAGATTGTAAAGATATCTCAGTATCAGTTAAATTCTGTTCGAATTGGTAACACTTGTGAAGTCGGGCCGGTGGAGATCGCTGTGCTTCCGAAAGGAAATAACATTTTAGGCATTAACACGTTACT
The DNA here is from genome assembly GCF_027563165.1 of Alteromonas sp. PRIM-21. NCBI lineage: Bacteria > Pseudomonadati > Pseudomonadota > Gammaproteobacteria > Alteromonadales > Alteromonadaceae > Alteromonas > Alteromonas sp. PRIM-21. The sequence continues at coordinate 459,856 of NZ_JADOEK010000002.1, forward strand.
AAGGGTTGCCCCCTTAACAATAACGTCCGATTCTGTGATTTTAGCGGGTTGCGATTAGCCTTAGCTTCAAACTGCAGCCCGAATTAAATGCCAAAAAAAAAGCGAGCCCGAAGGCTCGCTCTCTAATTTTTTATAGTGCGATTAACTTAATCGTCGCATTCGCTAACGTCGCCGCCCATTTGCTCTTTCATTTTCACGCAAGCTTCATGTGCTTTCTTCGCTGCTGCATCTTTATACTCACCTGCTTTTTCTGCAGTTGCGTCATACGCGTCAGAGGCCATATCTTTGCCGTCTTCGTATGCGTCTGAAGCCATTTCTTTGCCATCTTCATAGGCATCAGAAGCCATTTTTTTACCGTCTTCGTAGGCATCAGACGTCGCGTCTTTGGTTTCATCCCAAGAATCTGCCGCGCCTTCTTTAGCCTCTTCATAGGCTTCAGAAGTAGTCTCGCCCGCTTTTTCCATCTCTTTGCTTACTTCGCTTTTTGTTTCTTCGCTAGACTCTGTACAGCCCATTAAAGACAGTAGTAGTGCTAACGCCATTGCTTTAGTTTTCATTATGAAGCTCCTTTTACTGGGATAGTGGCTATTTTTATAACCGGTCAACATGGTGTTCGAACATGCAGCATAAGGCTAAGGGTTACTAGCCATTTAATATTAATGTTTGGCAAGCTGGATATTCAACCAACTCAGTCTAGCCTACTTATCTAGTAAAGTGTAAGTAGACTTTATGTGGAAAAATGAAAGGTTTATAACAAAAAAAGTGCGATCTATAGAAAATAAGTGCGTCGCAAGATGTTATTTTGTGATGTACTACGCGGGTTAATCTTCTGGACCTTGCGTAGTAAACACAAGATGTCGACGCATGTCTTTCAAAACTACACTTTTTTAAGTAGCGCTGCGCTTAATCGTCGCTGCCATTTTTTTAATTCAGGCTCGGCCCGTGACAGTGTCTCTTCATTTTCGAACTGAAATCTTAGCAGTAAAGAACCTGGGAATTGATGATATTGAACGTCGAACCAACACTGTTGCATACCTTCAAGTTCTTCAATTCCTTGTGCTTCTAAGCTATCGGCTATACTGAAAACCAGTGCTTGTTGTTTAAGCTGAACGGCAGAGAGCTTTTTCATTAAAGGTGTTTCTCGATAGCTACTTCAACGCTTTCGGTGACATCGGCACCTTCAATGGTTAACCAAACTTGCCCGTCTTGAATGGTAACCTGTATTTGCATAGAGCGATGAACTGCTTTCGCCAACGTAGCAGCTAGTGGCTCTGGCAAAGTAAAAATTGATAGGTTCTTTCTTGTCTGTAACTTGTTTTGCTCTTTCTTCCACCAGGCATCAAAGCTATTGTCAGCGTATGAATAAATCATCATCTGTTGACTTTGATTACAGCCCTTTTTGATACGCTGTTCTGACGGTTGACCTAACTCAATCCACAATTCGACTTCATCGCTAAAGCTCTTCTGCCACAAATCAGGCACTTCATCGTCAGACAGCCCTTTGGTGAACTGTAAGCGCTCATGCGCATTAACAATAAAAGCGATAATACGCAGCATCATGCGCTCGTCATTTTCAGATGGATGCCGGGCAATAGTAAGGTTGTGATCGTTATAGTAGTTACGATCCATATCTGTTATTGATATGTCAGCTTTAAAAATGGTCGCTTTAAGAGCCATGGTGATCCTGCTTTGTTTTTATTAAGGCTTGAGAAAAGCCTCGTGTGCCATGCGAACAAACGCTACAGCAAATTTTGACGCTATATTACCAGTAAAATGCGTTGCCTGCTGTAGCTAAGAGGCCTATATCACAGGTAAGTACGCGTTTATTTTCATGGGTAATGAAATTTTAAACAAACCTTCTCGGTCATGTTCTTGGGCATCGCGCGAAGCGCGAATAACTAAAACAGTAAACAAGCCACAATAAGAATATAAATTTGGAGAAGGATTAATGAAAAGACTCGTCGCTATGGCAGCTATGGTATTCGCCTGTATTACGGGTATATCAAATGTACATGCTTTAGAGCGCGGAACCATTGCAGAAGATGCTAATTCGGTGACGCCATTACTCAATGGCCAGGTTGCGCCCAAAACAACGCTTAAAATGGCTGACGGATCACCGGTAAGCTTACAAGCGCTGACTATGCAAAAGCCCAGTATTGTACTTTTTTATCGTGGCGGGTGGTGCCCATACTGCAACGAACAGCTTGCCCAGCTAAAAGATATTGAAAAAGACTTAGTGGACATGGGATATCAGATATTGGCAATTTCGCCTGAATCACCTGCGCGTTTACAAGAGCAAAAACTTGAAACTCAGTTTTTGGTTACACTCTTATCTGACGATAAGTTAGATACAATCCGCGAATTCGGCGTTGGGTTCTACGTGGATACCATGACTGACTTAAAGTACAAAACCTATGGTATTGATTTAACCAAAGATGAAAGCGGAAAAAGCGTGCTGCCAGCGCCTGCTATTTTTATGCTAGATAAAAAAGGGAAGGTTTTATTTAGTTATGTGAACCCAGACTACAAAGTTCGCCCTTCGGCAGAACTGGTATTATCGGTAGCGAAAGCCCTTAAAAAAGAGATGTAATGACTCGTGCAAGCCTTATCAAGGCGCAGTCTTTGAGCCTTGATAAGCTATCGCCACTACCACTTAAAAAGCCGCCAGCACTTAAACGGAAAGTAGCGTTGCGATTTGCGAAGCTAGTTTTGTAGGTTCAATGTAGGTATCGCCCTTACAGTCTTTTACTACGTTCAATAGTGCTTTAAGCAGCGGTTTATTTTCTACATTGCGCTGACAGACCGCGTGAATAGTATTGAGCGCTAGTGTCCCTCCCAACGTTTTTATATCGTCAATATTCAAATTTTGCAAAACGCGATTTGCCGTATAGCGGCGCCATGACATGTGATAGCTGTCGAAATCGCACGTTAGGTCAATGCTGAGTGCCGCTTGAAGCACCCAACTTAAAGGCCGGTAGTGCAATAGGTGTTCGGTAAGCAAAAAGATCTCAAGTGCGTGATCAACAAATAAAGAAGGTTTAGCGTTTTTACTTAGTTCAACAATTGGGAACACACCTTCATCAGCAAACATCGATGTCACAAATTCAAAGGTGTAATAGCCATTACCATGAATGGCAAGCAAGAACGATCCTATTCCATTTAGAAGAGCTGCATCCGAATAATTACCGATGTGCTGCAACGTTAAGTTATCCAAAAATAGCGCAACTATTGGGTAGCGAGCATTAAGCTCTACCCATTCGCTGTCTGTTGAATAACGTTTCGCTTTTTGGCTTTCTAGGTAACAGTCATAGCAGGCCAAATTGACAGAAGCGTGGGGCGAACTTGTCGAATAAACATACCCGGCCCATGCCATCATTGGCGATGAATTTAGGCCGAGCGCTTTTATATCTTCAATTGACGTACCTGGCGAACAAACTATTTCGACAAACCCATGGGCGGCCATCACATCTAGTCCCATAAACTCGGGGTCTTCTTGCATGTGTTCGAATGAATACGCACCATTACGCCAGCCTGCTAAATAGCAGCCTTCTATGCACTTTCCGCACATAACTGTGCTCCTGTTATTTAGGTTGTAAAGGGAGGTGACCGGTTAGTCTTAAATGGAAAAGAGCTTTTATACAAAGCCCACATCAAAAATTGAGAGAACGTGGCTTTGAAAAACTGCAAAAGCATCGACAGTATTGCGCCGATACGATGAATGAAACTTAAAACAAATTTCGTTTCAAAAAAAGCACAGTTTTGTCCCGCTATAAAAAAGTTATTTTCGGACAGAAAGCGAGGTTTGATGCGGCAGGTGTTATACTTGAGAATGCTCCTATTCAAATCGTATTCCCATGATCAATAACACACTTCCGCTTCTAGATTTACACCGCCACCTAGATGGTAATGTGCGTCCGCAAACCATTCTTGAGCTTGGGCAGCAGTTTAATATTGATCTGCCCGCTAACTCGATAGAGGGGTTGCGACTGCACGTTCAAGTAATGAAAATCGCGCCGGATTTGTTATCGTTTCTAAATAAGCTAACGTGGGGCGTTAAGGTTTTAGGCAATCTTGATGCTTGTAGACGTGTGGCTATTGAAAACGTTGAAGATGCGGCAAAGCAGGGCATTGATTACGCAGAGCTGCGCTTTAGCCCTTACTTTATGGCTGAAAGCCACGGTTTGCCTACACAAGGTGTGGTTGAGGCTGTTATAGACGGTGTAAATAGCGCAGCCAAAGAGTACGATGTTAAAGTTAACCTGATAGGTATATTGTCGCGTTCATATGGTGCAAAAGCATGTCAACAAGAGTTAGATGCAATACTGGCGTGCAAAACACACATTACTGCCATTGATTTAGCGGGCGATGAAAAAGGCTTTCCGGGTAACTTGTTCGTAGAGCACTTTAAACAGGTGCGGCAAAAGGGGTTAGCTATCACAGTGCACGCGGGTGAGGCGGTGGGCCCTCAGAGTATTTGGCAAGCTATCAATGATTTAGGTGCTACGCGAATAGGCCACGGCGTTAATGCCATTTATGATAGTAAGCTTATGGACTATTTGCGCGATAAGGGCATTGGCATAGAAAGTTGTTTAACTAGTAACATACTTACCAATACGGTCACTTCATTACCAGAACACCCGTTAAAAACCTTTTTAGATCATGGCATATTAGCCTGCCTAAACACTGACGATCCGGCCGTTCAAGGTATAGAGCTAGATCACGAGTTTAATGTAGCGGCTAAGCAAGCAGGCCTGACTTCTTCTCATATTAAGCAAGCGCAAGAAAACGCCTTAGCAATAGCGTTTTTAAGCGAAAGCGAGAAAGCCGCGCTTATCAAGAAAGTGGGGGCAGGGTAACGACACTGACCCCATAGCTTAGATTCTATGAAGGCTTAAGCTCGACAACTAACCTCAAATGATTGTCTTGGGCGATGGTATGAAATGGGTAACAAGTGACTAAATACAGCCTTTTTTGATTGAGCTGAACATTCAGCGATTGGTTTTTTATATCAACAATGCGCTTGGCTGAAATTCGATAGGGGTGCCATATCCCATCAGACGTTTGAAGTTGTAGCGCATCATTAATATTTACCTTTTCAAGAAAAGCGAAATGGGTGTCTTTGTGGCCTCCAATGACGCTGGTTTCACTGGCCAACTCTCCTGCATTGATATGTCTTCCTGGGCCAAAGGCCAATGCATTACCTTGGGCACCTTCTAGAATATACAAGTCGGTATCACTTTTTGGGTGCACTAATCGCCCGACGGGCCACGTGTCTGCCCATTGCCAAGGCTTAACTTCAGCGCCCGTTTGTAAGGTCTTTGCCCAGGCTTTTTCAATCAGCACTTGGGCTAACTCTGCTTTTATCGTTATCCACGCAGCTTTACCAAACCCAAAGGTTACAGCCGCAACAAGCAATACACTTATGAGTACTTTGGGCTTAACCATTGTGCTTTACTCTTTTGTCTTTTATGAAAATACGGCATTGCCTTAAAAGAAAACGCTGAATGTCACATGAGTAAAGCAGTACCAAAAAGAGGGATGAAAGAGCACCAATAGCGAGGTAAAAGTTAATATTAGCAGAAGTTTGCGGATAGTTAACGGCGCGCATTTGTGTACCCTGCGGCATTAGGTTTTTTATATTCTGCGATGAAACGTTTACCGATTCAGGTCTTGATACTACCTCTTCAATAGCAACAAAGCTGGTATATGCCGTAATGAGGTTGTGCGTTAGGGCAACGTTAATAATGTCGTTTTTAACCTCGTTTTCTTCTCTACCAAGAGCCTTTTCATCCATCAGCGCCGCAATTTTTTTACGTGCCCATGCGGTAGCGATGCCTTTGCTTTGAGTTGAGCGTGGTGGTTTAGTATTGGCCGAATTATCGCTTACGTTATTATTGCGCTCAGCTGCTAAATAACGAGCTTTTATACTGCGTTGCCATCTATGGGTATTACCGTCTTTGTCGGTTAATGTACCTTCAAGTACCAGGCTGTTGTCTGCGGTGTTTTCAACCAAATCTTTGCCATGTTCGTGGTCTTCGGGGGCAAGGTCGGGCACCTTTAAATTAATGAGCAGTGGCTCGCCAGCGTACAAATCAGGCAGTCGTTTTGGATAAACTTCAACGTTATCATTATGCCGCATATTCTTAGGTAGGGTTAAAGAAAGATTGCTCAACACCGGGCTTTCAAGCTTGCTAAACAAGCGCTGCATTTCTTTTTGAATGTTATTTTGGTTGTCGATAAATACGTAACTACCTCGCCCGAATTGAGCTGCGCGGGTCATAAAATAGCTGTTAGGTGCGCTACTAATTCCTACTGTAAAAAGCCTTGCGCTACCTAGCTGTTGTTGAATCATTGAGAAGAGTGCAGCTTCATTACCTACGGCACCATCAGTGATAAATACAATCTGTTTAATGTGGTTTTCTTTTGGCTGTACGTTTAGCGCTTCATAAAGGGCGCCCGCCATTTCAGTGCCACCGTTAGCGTGCAGTTCAGAGATAAAAGCCAGAGCAGTTTTTATATTATGCGGTTTGGTATTCGCGGGTTGGCTGAATAATTTTGTGTAGCTTGTATTGAATGCCACAATATTGAACCTGTCTTGTGTGTCTAGTCTTTCAATAGCTAGTTTCAACGCGGCTTTGGCATCTTGAATGGGACGTCCGCCCATCGAACCCGAGGTATCTATGATAAAAGTAACCTCCCGCGGAAAGTCTTGAAGTTCGTCAGGGTTAACTTGAGGCGGTGTTAACATGACTAACGCGTAGTGGTCCGAATCTATATCTTCAGCGAAATAGGCTGCTTGTGGGGTAGAATCCTTCGATGGACGCCACCGCAACCACACATCTTTGTTCATGGGTGTTTGTTTATCATCAAGCCAAGCGCGGTATTGATATCTAGCGTTTTCAATAGCGTGCCAGTTAAGTTTGTGACCTGTGCTATTGATGGAATCAAGAGGCACTCCTGCGTTTATAGTTGCATTGAATGAAAGCTGATTCGTATTGCTATCGGGCTGAGCTGGCGCCATAAACGGTGTTATCTTATCGGCGTCACTGACTTCATTTGTGGGTAGCGCCCAGCCTGAGATAAATGTGTTGTTGTTAGTTAAACGGCTGCTGTTGTTGCCTGCACTTTGCGGGGCTTGAGTACTTTTGAATTCAGTTTTATCACTGTTAGCGAAAGCCTGTGTAGAAAGAACCGTATCGCTTAAATCTTTGATGGGTATACCCGGAATGTAGCGTGGGGTGAGGGTTGTAGGTAGATGAAAACTAAACTCTCCATTGTCATAGTTAACTTGCTGTATGTACTGTAGCTTAACCGTGATTTTTTCACTCGGAGCGATGTTTGCCAGATGTTGAATGAACAAGTTTGGGCGTTGTTGTTGCGTTAAGCTGGCTTTCTTTCCTGCTTTTTTTGCTGCATCAAACGCTTCTTCGGCTTGTACTTTTGGCTTTATTTTCCCCAGGATAACCCTATCGCCAATAAGCATTTCCATACTATTTATCGCCGCATTTTCATTGAGCGGAAAGGTATACACACCATGTTTCCATTCATCGGTATCATTGGTAAACGTTTGAGAGTAGGTAACATGGGCAATCATGCCATTAACTTGCAGCTCAACGTGAGTTGAATGTAATAAGGCTGGCGTCGACTCTCCATCTTCGCTCTGCATCACTAGTTCACCAGACTGTGCGAGACTTAATGGGCTTACCACTACGCCAAGTAAGAAACACAGGAGTGACACAAGTATTAACAAGGTATGACTGCGAGACTTTGACGAATGTGGCCGCTCGCGAAACAAGGGCTTATGTATATGACCAGGGTTGAAGTAGTCACGCTTGGGTGGTTTGGTAAATAGCATGGAATAAGCTCGTTTTAAGTGACGATACCTATTATTAAACGCCCCGATTAGGGCGAATTATGAACAGTTATTATGGCGAGGTGGTGAAGAAAAATGGCGAAAGTGTGTTTTCCGCTTACTGTTCAGAGCATTCGCAAAGCGCAACATTTAAATACGCTAACATCAAACGAACTGTTGTAGCGAAAAAGCAGTGAAAAATAGCAGCGAAGAACTAGCCAAGTTTTAAAAGCGTCAGCCCAAAAAACACGTTGCATACAGATGCAGTTGTTTATAGGCTAGCGCTTGATTGTAGGGGAGGGGAAGACATTTAGCTTTTTCGCTACGATAGTACAAAGTAGCGTTATAACGAAAATGACTATTGACGTAATAACTATTTCAGCATGCTCATGAAGATGAAAAAACGATGAAAGTGTATTTAACGCAAATACGCTTACTACAATTATCGAAAGCATGTAGGCAATATATTTAGCTATTTGTAAAATTGATATATTCATTGAAAAACTCCAAAGTCGGAGGCGTAACGCCTCCGGTTTTTTATTCTTCTGTCGTGCGTTCTGACATTTTGTCGCCTATTTTGCCACCAGCGTAACCTAAACCACTAGATAAGCCGCCCAAGGCAGCGCCGCCCAAGCCAGCAGCTGCTCCACCTATGGCGCCAGCACCTACTGAGGCCCAAAAGCCTCCCCAGCTAAAATCACCCCAACAGTGCTCTTCACAGCCGCCGGAAACGTTCTCTATTTCAGTAAAACTTAATTCTTGCATTATATAATTCCTTTTATGAATTTACCCAACATTGGGTAAGGGAAAAGATATACAAAACACTGAATGAAAATAACTGAATAGAGGTATAGTTTTACAAAGTTTACCTTCAATATTACCGCGCCATGCTTAATTTGTAACCACTAGCGTTTCACATCATCTGGGGTATGGTCAGCTACAAAAGCATTGCGTTCGCCCATAGGCTTGTCTTCGCCTTTAGTGCTATCTGCTGTTGTTTGAAGCTCTATTGCCGAATTCACCTCTGCGCCAATAAGAATGATATAAGCGCTAATATATAGCCACATGAGTAAGATGATAATGCCGCCCACAGAACCATAAGTTTTGTTATAGCTTGCAAACTCATTCAGGTAGAAAGAGAAACCAAAGGATGCAACTAGCCACAATATGGTAGCAAACAGTGACCCCGGTGTTACCCAGCGCCATTGAGCTTCACGTCGATGTGGAGCATAGCGGTACAACGCTGATAAGGCTAGATTGAACAAGCCAAGCATGATGGGCCAGGTTATCCATGTAGCTTGCTCTGCGCTAATAGACTTTGCCGTTATCCAGACTATCGCTTCTGGTAAAATGGTAATGCAGGCTAGGGCGACTATTACAGTTAAAATCATGAATATCGTGCAGGTCACACGAGCCAGTATCCCTTTTAAAAAGCCTCGCCCTTCCGATTCACTGTACGTAATATTACAGGCTTTAATAAGTGCATTAGCGCCTTTGCTACTACTCCAAAGTGAGAGCAAAAGGGTAAATAGAAAGCCCCAGCCTAAAGCTGTGCTCGATTTTTCGGTTAAATTGGTAAGCTGCTCTTCAATTATATATCGGCTATCAGCTGGCACTACGTTAACAAGTAAAGACATATGATTTTGTAATTCCTGTGGCGAAACCATAAGACCGTAAAGGGCGATAGTTGCACCGAGTAATGGGAATATCGCTAATAAACAGTAGAAAGCAACACCTGCCGAAATAAGGGGAATATTGTCTTTTTGCAGGCTAGTGAATATACGTTTTATTATGCTCCACCAGCTTTTCAGTGAAAGCTCGAATGCAGATTTTGCGTGGCTGAATCGTCCCTTGCTCATAGTTCCTCGAATCTTTTTCGATAAGTACGCGTTTGTGTTCTTTCATACACCAAAAAGAAGAAGACGGCTTAATCTTCTTTGTAAATCATTCATGGGGTGTGCAAATAATTGGTGAAGTCTTTAATAAGTTTTTATTTAACTTGCGATGAATAAATGCTTATAAAATAACAGTTTACTGGCTTTTTAAGATGGTGGTTTGTAATTTGCAGTTTACTTTTTACTAAATTGACATGCGGAGCTTTGTTTAATCGTTTCGGCGTTAGGAGGGCTTCGGGAATTCGATAGAACGTTCAAAAGGAGTAACTAGTATGAGCAACACGCAAAACCTTCAGGGTAAAAAAATTGCTATTTTAGCAACCAATGGTTTTGAGCAAAGTGAATTGGTTCAACCTAAAGAGATGTTCACAGAACGTGGCGCACAAGTTGATATTTTGTCTATTGAAGATCAAACCTCTATCAAAGCGTGGGATGAAGACGACTGGGGTAAAGACGTAAATGTTGACTTGCAGGTTACATCGGCCAAGCTGGGTGATTACGATGCCCTTGTACTTCCGGGCGGTCAGATAAATCCAGACGTACTTCGTACCAACGAAGACGCGGTAAGCTTTATTAAAGAAGCAAACAATACTGATAGCATCAAAGCGGTAGGTGCAATTTGCCATGGCCCTTGGCTGTTAGTGGAATCGGGTCTAGCGAAAGGCGCTACCCTCACCTCATTCCCCAGCATTCAAACGGATTTGAAAAACGCAGGTGCGAACTGGGTAGATAGAGAAGTTGTAACCGACGATAAGTTAGTTACAAGCCGAAACCCTAACGATATCCCCGCTTTTGTCGACCAAATTAGTAAGATGATTGCATAGTGTCTTTCCTAACTTTAGCTGCTCTTCACAGTGTGAAGCTGTGAAAGAAGTTGTCTTACGCTAATTTCTATAAGTTAAAAATGGGAGATGATATGTCAGACTCTACACCGAGCGACAAGGTTATTGCGATTACCGGTGCTTCTAGCGGTATAGGCAAAGAAACGGCAAAGCAACTGGTTGATGAAGGTTACAAAGTTGCGCTTTTAGCGCGAAGTGAAGATAAGTTAACAGAGTTAGTTAATGAATTGGGCCAAGACAATGCCCACGCTGTCAAAGCTGATGTGAGTAACTTTGATGAGGTGAACCGCGCTTTCGAGCAAGTGAATGAACATTTTGGCCGTTTAGATGGCGTATTTGCCAACGCTGGGCGCGGTGCCAAAGCTGCCGGCATTGAAAAAGGCGATGTAGAAGACTGGGATGGCATGTTAGGGGCTAACGTCAACGGTTTACTCTATACCGCTAAAGCTAGCTTACCTCTTCTTCGAAAAACGAAGGGGCATTTTATTATTACTAGCTCTGTAGCCGGAAGAGTAGCCCTTAAGGGGTCTGTTTACGGTGCTAGCAAGTGGTTCGCCTATGGCTTCGGCCAAAATCTTGCCGAGGAAATGCGTGAATGGGGTGGTCGATGCACTACCATCTGCCCCGGTATGGTCAATACGCCATTTTTTGACGAGCCGAAGGAAGATAAGCTTCAGCCAGCAGATATAGCAAAGTCGGTATTGTTCGCGCTAAGTGCAGATGATTCGGCCTGTGTTCGAGAAGTTTATGTGATGCCTGCAAAATAAGAAGGCCAGCATCACCTAATAGGTTTGGAAGAAAGGCAGTAATTACGCTGCCTTTTTCTTTGCCAACTTATCCCCACGACATCTTTGTTCTCAGCTTTTATTCACTCTATATATCTTTTGTTAATACTTACTACCTGACGTTACGCAGTCTATCTAACATCACGCTGCCTTCTTGTCATTACGTAGCTTATCTGACATTACGCAGCCTTTCTGTCATAACGTAGCTTATCAGTTTCATGAAGCATTCCAAATTAACCAAATAAAGTATGTTGTCCGTTGGTTTACCCCTAATCTATTTGTTTCTATAAGTGCTGAATGACTAACCTAGGTGTTAGTTAACTAAACGGAAAAATCTTTCTTTCGTGCTTGTTGAGAAGGTCTATGCAATAAGCCTACAGCACTACAAAAATAATAGGAGAGTCGGATGTCTAATGAATTTGCGGGTAAAACTGCCATAATTTCTGGTGCCGCTGGTGGCATAGGGCTAGCGTTAGCAGAAGCGTTGGCGCAGCAGGGCATGAATATCGTTATGGGCGATATTGATAACGTGGCGTTAGCCGAATCAAGCAAAGGATTACGCGAACAAGGTTTTGATGTGCTGACTTGCGCCCTAGATGTAACCGACTTCTCTCAGTGGGAAGATATAGTTGTCAATGCTAAAGAGAAATTTGGCAAGGTTCACATGGTTATTAACAATGCTGGTGTGGGCGGCACGCCGGGCAAAGTTGAAGATTCAGAGCATGAAACCTGGCGCTGGGTTATGGATGTTAACGTAATGGGTGTACTTTACGGCGCACAAGCATGCGTACCAGCCATCAAAGAACACGGCGAAGGAGGCTGGGTATTAAACGTAGCGTCAATGGCGGGAATGATGGGAATGCCATATGCGGGTGCTTATTGCGCTTCAAAAGCGGCGGTGGTATCTATGACAGAAAGTTGGGTGCCAGAATTGAAACCCTTTGGTATTCATACCTCGGTATTGTGCCCAGCATTTGTAAAAACTCGTATCCATGAGTCTTACAGAAACAGACAGGAAAAGTATGCAGTGGCAGCTGAAAAGCGCATTGATAAAGATAAGCTCAAAGCAGGCGCTCAAGCGGCAACTAAGGCGGTTGAGTCCGGTATAGCAGCCTCTGTGCTCGCAGAGCGTGTAATAGAAGCCCTTCAATCAAAACAAACTTATATCTATACCCATCCTAACTATCGAAAAGTTACCACAGGTAGATTCAAAGCCATTGATGCGGCTTTTGAAGATGCAGAATTAAGCCCAGCTGTGGGACATCTCAAAGACGATGAAATTGTTACGTTTTAAAGGTAGCTTATTTTTCGTTTTAACTTTTCGACTTGGGAAATCGGGTAACCGGGAATCAAGTAATACAAGTAATCGCTAACTAGGTAGCGGTATAAGCGTTGACTTGATTACGTCCGTTAGCCTTTGAAAAGAAAAGCGCTTTATCAGCCTGCTCTATAAGCTCTGTAGGTGATGAAGCGCCAAGTTCAATTGAGGTAACACCAATACTGCAAGTTAGTTTTATTTCGCCAAAGCCGTAACTTTCCACTTGTGAACGAGCTTGTTCACTGACGGTCAAGGCATCTTTTAGAGAAATGTTGTACAACACCATACAGAACTCTTCTCCGCCGAAACGCGCTAACACGTCACCGTCTGATATGTTTTGGCGCAGTACGTGTGCTACGCCTCTGAGTGCTTCATCCCCTGCATTATGACCAAAGTCGTCATTTATTTTTTTAAAGTGATCAATATCTATCATCACAAGACAGGCAGAGTTTGTAGCGTGTGATTCTGAAAAAAGACTTCTCAATGAATCAAACAGATAGCGCCGGTTAAAGCATTCGGTTAGCGAATCGTGAGTAGCAAGATAGTTAAGCTCTGCGTTTTTACGTCGCGACATGGTGTAGCTTCGATATAAAATTAAAGCGATGCTTACTAACACGATAACCACTAGCGATAACATTAACTTTACGTATCGCTCTTTCGATAATTGAAGATTGGCTATTTGTTGTTCTTTTCGCGATATTTCAATTTCACTATTCTGTCTCGCTATTTCTAGCTCATCTAAACGAGACTGTTCTTTAAGTGCTTCCACCTCGTTTTCTAATTTAAACGACAGCAATTTGGCTTTGGCTTTCTCCAAATCTTTTTCACTGTTTTCAAGCTGTATGTGTTCACTTAGCGCCAATTCTTTCTCAGCAAATTCGAGGGCAGCTTTATACTGGCCAGACGCAGAACTTACCTCTCGCAGCCCCTTGAGTGCCGCCAAACGGTATGTTTTGTTTCGCAAGTCTTCAGAAAACGTTAGCGCTGTTTCAAAAGCACGTTTACTTTCTGTTAAGTCTTGTTGCTGAAAGTATGTTTCGCCCAGTGGCAAAAGCGCTTTTACTTTAAATAAGTTGTTATCCAGTTCGTTAGCGATATTCAAGCTCGCCTGATAGTTGTAAATGGCCTTAGTAAGGTTATCTTCGCCTTTATACGCGTCACCAATAATTCGAAATACAGCGGTTTTCTTTTCAGGTGCATTTTGTGTGTTGTAAATAGCCATAGCACGGTTAGCGTAGTTACGCGCTTCTTGGTAGTTTGCTGCTATCGCCTCAATCCCAGCTAGTTCTCGCAAAGCGGTAGCTACTGTGGCAGGGGGAAGTTGATCAGCTGGGTACTCTAAGGCGACCTCATAAAACGATCTAGCTTCTTCAAACGCAGCCAAACGCACATAAAGGTGGGCTATTTCGTTCGCTGTTTTGGCCGTTCCTACGGCATCGTTTTCTCGTTTGAAATAGGCATAAGCTAGCTTTAAATGCTCAAGAGAGAGTTCGTAATTTTCTATGTAACGCAAAATAATCGACGCGCCCATATGCGCTTTGGCTTTCCCTTCCGGATCGTCAATCGTTCCGTGTATGCGTAAGCTTTCCATGACCAAATTCAGCGCAGTATCTAAATTACCAAGATAGCGTTCGGCTTCCGCCAAGGTATTTAAAGTGCGCGCGATATTGCGTTTACTATCGATGCGTTTGTAAGTGGCTAACGCTTTCCTGTAAAAAGCCGCAGTTTCCTTGCGTAGCTTAAGTCTTTTATATGATTGTGCAATATAGGTGTAGGCCCTGCCCAACGCAGACACGTCGTTTTCGCGAGTTCGGTTTTCTAATGCTTTAGCAATCGTTGAAAATATTGAAATGGCCTGCTCATAATTCCCTGCTTTATATAAAGACAGTGCACGTTCTTTCATTTTATCGATGCTGACAGAGGTTGCTGGAACTGAACGGTCTTGTTTCTGTGGAGCCGACAAAGACCCGCGTACCTCCACTGGTACACAGAGTAATAGCATCAAAATAAGGAAACAAAAGCTGCTTGAAACTAATTTCACGAAAACGATATCACTTCCATTTACTAAATAGATATAACGGGCATTAACTACAGGATAATGCAATTAAAGCATTCAGTGTATCAGCAAAAGAATATTAACACCGCCCATCTTGTGCATATTTTGTTATGTTTAATTTTACATGCTACTGATTATTTATAATTTCGTGATTAACTAGACGCTTTAAATATACGGATTCAAAGCGCTGGCGGCGCTACGACGTTATTTAGCATATCTTACTGGTTTTGTTGCTTATTAATTGGAATATTAAAGAAAGCATAGTGAGAGCTGAATGTTTTTAACTCTACTATTGTGCTGTTGGTCGTATGTTACATTGTAACTTTAAGAAATTATTAGTAATGCTATAACTGGTAATACTACAATTTAAACAGAGCGTCATGCTCTACAACACACAACGGATAATAATAATGAAAAAGCTTCTTAAAGCGGCAGTTGCGGTGTCAATTGCACTTTCATGCTCACCCACCTACGCAGACAAAGACGATAAAGACGGCATATTCAACAGCGCAACCTTTAAAGCCATGGAGCTTAGAAACATTGGCCCTGCTTATATGTCGGGCCGAATAGCCGATATTGCAATTGACCAAAACAACCCGTCTACTTGGTACACCGCTGTTGGCTCTGGCGGTGTGTGGAAAACCACCAACGCTGGCACAACATGGGAGCCCATCTTTGACGACCAGCCGGTTTATTCTATTGGCGATGTGACCATTGCGCAGAGCAACTCAAACATCATTTGGGTGGGAACGGGCGAAAATAACGGTGGTAGACACATCAGCTTCGGCGACGGTGTTTACAAATCTTTAGATGGCGGACAGACCTGGAAAAACATGGGGCTGTCGAAGTCAGAGCACGTTTCAGACATTATTATCCATCCTACTAACCCAGATATCGTGTGGGTATCAGCTCAAGGTCCACTTTGGAGTGGCGGCGGCGAGCGCGGCTTATATAAGACTACCGACGGGGGAGAAACCTGGAAGCAAGTGCTTAAGCCTGCTGATAAATGGACGGGTGTAACATCCTTACTTATTGACCCGCGCAACCCAGATAAACTTTACGCAGCAACGTGGGCTCGCCAACGCTCAATTGGCGCTTACGTAGGCACAAACGAAGGCGCAGGTATTCATACTTCTAACGATGGTGGCGAAACCTGGACGGAGCTTAAAACAGGGTTGCCGAAAGGAAATATGGGTAAAATAGGTATGGCTATATCGCCTATGAACCCTGATGTTATCTATGCCACCATTGAAACTGATAATCGCGGTGGTGGCTTTTATCGCTCGGCTGATCAGGGCGCTAGCTGGACAAAGATGTCAGATGAAGTAGGCGGTGGAACAGGCCCTCACTATTATCAAGAGATTTTCGCGGACCAGCATCAGTTTGACCGTGTTTATATCGCCAGCAACTACAGTAAAGTATCAGACGACGGTGGTAAAACATGGACGCCTATCAATACTAAGCGCAAGCACGTAGACGATCACGCCATGGCCTTTCACCCCACTGACCCGGATTTTGTTTTAATGGGGTCTGATGGCGGTATTTATATGTCTCACGATAGAATGGCGAACTGGCGCTTTATGGCTAATTTGCCGTTGACCCAGTTTTATAAAGTTGCGCCGGACGATTCAAAGCCTTTTTATAAGATTTACGCTGGGGCGCAGGATAACTCTACACAAGGCGGCCCTTCACGCACTATGCGAGAAGAAGGAATAAAGAACAAAGATTGGTTCTTAACGTTAGGTGGTGACGGACACGGCCCAGCAGTAGAGCCTGGTAACCCTGATATTATGTATTCTCAGTGGCAGCAGGGTAACTTGACCCGCGTTGATATGAAAACCCGTGAAGGCGTATACATTAAGCCTCAGCCACTTCCAGGCGACCCGGCAGAACGATACAACTGGGACGCGCCGATAAATGTTTCAGCTCATGACCCAGCGCGTATTTACTTTGCATCGCAGCGGGTGTGGCGTAGCGATGATCGCGGTGACAGCTGGACGCCGGTATCAGGCGATTTAACGAAAAACGGCAATCGTATGCACTCGCCATTAATGGGGCGCACTTGGTCGGTAGAGGCCGGTTGGGACTTATATGCCATGACCGAATTCCACACCATCGCCAATTTCGCTGAGAGCCCAGTGGATGAAAATATTCTGTGGGCAGGCACTGACGACGGGATTATTCAAGTTACAACCAACGGCGGCAAATCGTGGAAAAAAATTGAGTTAGACGATATCAGAGGCATTCCTGCCAATTCCTATGTAAATGATATTCGTGCTGACTTGTTCGACCCTAATACCGTATATGTGGCGCTAGATAATCACAAATATGGCGACTACAAGCCTTATCTTATTAAGTCGACTAACTTGGGTAAAAGCTGGACATCACTTGCTGAAGACCTGCCTGAGAAGCACCTAGTTTGGCGTATTGTGCAAGACCATGTGAACAAAGACTTGCTCTTTATCGGTACAGAGTTTGGTGTATTTTTCTCGGTAGATGGCGGTAAAGACTGGGTTGAGTTAGACGGTGGCATGCCAACCATTTCAACCCGCGACGTGAAAATACAGCGCAGAGAGAATGACCTTGTGGCTGGTACTTTTGGTCGGGGTATTTATATTCTTGATGACTACGCGCCGCTGCGTTCGTTAACAGAAAAGTCTATGCAGCAAGACGCTATTTTGTTTGGCCCGAGCCGCCCAGTTAAATGGTTCCAGCTAGATGACAATCACACTGACTCTGACGGTGACGATCGCTTTGTTGCCGAAAACCCTGAACATGGTGCAACCTTCACCTATTATCTGAAAGACAGCTTGCTTACGGCAAAAGAAAAACGCCAAGAAGCTGAGAAGAAGTTAGTAGAAGACAAGAAATACCCTAAATATCCAAGCTGGGAAGCTGTAGAAGCCGAGAACCAAGAAGCGGCGCCAGCAGTCTATGTTGAGGTACGCGACAGCGACGGAGACGTTATTAAGCGTGTCGAGGGTAAAACGAAGAAAGGCCTACACCGTATTACCTGGGATATGAAGCATGCGTTAACTAGCCCGCTTACCGGTAAAGAGAGCAGAAGTAGAGGTTTGATGGCGCTGCCCGGTACCTATACAGCTACCTTGTTCAAGCGCGTTAATGCCAAGGTAACACCACTATCTGAACCTGTTTCGTTTGAACTTAAGCCTATTGTTCAAGGTGCGCTTGAAGGTGCCACTTATGAAGAAATTGCTGCTTATTCAGACAAAGTAAGCGATGCGCAAAAACGTGCACTCTCTTCAACGACAGTGCTGACGCAGCTTAAAGATACAATGGCTCTTTTGCGCACAGCTATCGACCGCACGCCAAATGATGTAACTAAACTTGAAGCCCAATTTGCTGCGATTCAAGACGAGATAAATGAAGTGAACAGAGCGTTTTACGGTCTTAAATCTCGCGATAAAATGGGCATTAAGCCAGCGAATATCATGAGTCGCCTGCGCTATGCACGTTCTGCGTTAGGTTCATCTTATGGGCCTACACAGCAACACAAAGATCAGCTTGGTTATGCTCAAGACAGTCTAGATAGCGTAGTTACGCGCATCAGTACTTTACAAAATACTGCTGTACCTAAGCTGCAACAAGCTGTGGTCGATGCTGGTGGGCCGTGGACAACAGGTCTTCCTGTAATCGCTAAATAGCGGCCGACTAGTCTAATTTTTAGTCTAGTTGGGCTTAGCACGCGGCAGTAGCATTACTGCCGCGTTTTTCTTTTCATTTTTAACCAAATTTTTCGGTACGTACTCCTAACATTTGTCCGTATCGGTTAGTGAGATCTTTATTGTTTTCTTTTTTTCCGGCTCTACGTTCTTCAATGTTTTTTGAAATTTCATCAGATTTACCTGCATCTATTACTTTGCCTTGTACATCTTCGCCATCTATATGTTCCTCAAGGCTCTTTGCAGCGTTTTTGTTATCACTTTTAACGACACCGAGCTTTGCTCAAAGCGAACCATCCAATAGCGTTGAACGCTATACGGTAACGGCTACGCGCCCCTATTATGACGAAGCGCTGTCACGCATATTTCCACAGTATGAATTTGATAAAAGTAGTCTTGTTTCGCCTTTGCACGCCAATGATGTGCTGCTTCAATCGCCGTCAGTATCCATAAATGGGCAAGGGGGACAGATACAAAGTATTAGTGTGCGAGGGTATTCGCGGTGGCGAATTCAAACCTTGCTGGATGGTGTACCTATCGTCAGCGATAGGCGCGCAGGTTCTAGTGTAGGCTTTATTCCGCCCGATTTTATTTCGTCAGCCACGGTATTACCGGGCGCAGCTTCCACTTATCTAGGCTCAGGCGCTATTGGCGGCGCGGTGAACTTACAGCTTGAATCACTGCAAGAGCCCTATTTAAAAGTAGGTTACAGCAGTAATCAGCAGATGAAAGCTGTGAGTTATGCTGGTACCAGTGCTGCCGATAGCAGCAAAAATGGCGCAAACGGCACAGAAAAGTCAGGGGTTACAGATTGGAACATCTCATACAGAAGCGCAAATAACGGTGAAGATGCGAACGGAAATACCCTGTTTGATCAATTTGACCAAACAGGGTTGTTCCTCAAGCATAGACCTGAAAATAGCATTATAAAAGAAGCCTGGACACTATATTCAAATAACAAAGATATTGGTAAATCCAGTAGTGACTACCCTGAAAGCAGAAGAACAACCTACCCAAATAATACCCATTGGCTTGGTAAAATAGCGTTCGAAGATAATCTATTTGCTGGGAATATCTGGTGGCATAAATCAACATTAGATACCTCGGTGTTCCGACCAGAAAGTCGTATAAATGATAGCGAGAACAAAGCATTTGATTATGGCTTCAATATCAATACAGATACGCAATTAAAAGGCTGGGATTTAAACTGGCAGCTTCAGCTATCCGGTCGGGAAGGCGTGGTGGCTGATGAAAGGGAATTTACGCTAACGCCATCAGACCTTTTAGTAGGTTCATCTGAATCTGACCTGGCCTATGAAGTGCGTACGCTTGATGCCAGTGAAATTAATACTGCAGCCATTGTTGATGCTTCACGCCAGTGGCAAAGCTTTTCAGTTGCTATCGGTACAAGGGTTGATTGGCAGCGACAGTCTGATGATTCAGGTGGCAGCGCAACTCAGCCTAGTGATGTCCAGCCTAATAATGCCCAGACTAATAATGGCCAGCCCAGCAGGTCACAATCAACCACGAATTTTAGTGGCTATCTGGGCGCGAATTATCAGCTTTCTCCCCATTGGTCAGCAAGCCTGTATGTTTCTAGTGCATTTCGAAACCCATCGTTAACTGAGCGTTTCTTTGCTGGGGAAACGCCTCGAGGTACAGTACTGGGTAGTACACAGCTTGAAACCGAACAAGCCCTTAATAAACAGCTAACTGTGGCCTATAGCGCAAGACACATTCAGGGCTCGATTGAAGTGTTTCATCAGCAAATTGATAACTATATTGAACGTATTACAGTCGCAGAAGATGTACTTCAATATGCTAATTTAGGTAGTGCAACCATAGAAGGCGCAAGCTATCAGGTTAGCTGGCAATCACAAGATAGCATCGTAGATGCTCGACTTAGCGGCATGTGGATTAGCGGTGAAGATAACTTGGGAAACACTATTGCAGATATACCGGCAAACAACCAGCGCCTAGATGTAGGTGTTAATTGGCAAGACACGCGTTTGTTCACGGTACTAAGCTATCGGGCCAGTAAGACAGACGTTGCAGACGGCGAACGAGCCCTTAGCGATGTTTTTACCCTAGATATTGGCGCAAACTGGCAGTTAGGTGACGATATGCAACTTCAAGCAAGCTGGAGTAACCTCACTAACCAACACTACTACACCAGTGCCGATGACAAGGCCGCGTTTGCTCAAGGAGAAAGTGTACAGCTAGCCATCACTTACCAACTATGAGTTGTTAAGTGGCTGGCGGTATTTCTTTTTTCGGTATTTGCTTTTCAGGGTGGTGTACAACATAACAAGGCCGGTTACCCACAGCACAAAAAGTAACAGAGCAGCAGGTAGAAACAGCCATAGCTTGGCACCTTCAAAGAACCAACTACCGTCATGAATAGCTTCAATGGTGTCTGTGCGTCGGTAGGCAACCTGAAGTACGTCGCCGCTTTGGGCATCAAGCTGTACTTCCCAGTGGTTCTTGCCGCGTACTTTTATGATGCCTTTTCCGGGGCGAACATCTAAACGGTCGATATCGTCCCACGTATTTAAGTTAACCTGAGGCACCTGTTTTACAGCATCAAGCACTCCCTCAAAAGGCAGCGTTGGCGCGCTGTTTTGGCCTTTTTGCACTTTTTGCGTAGGCGGTTGGATCCAGTCGAATTCTTTTTTAACCTGCAATAACAAGCCGCTAGCGATAACAATGATCACAGGGATAAAAATAACCAGCGACAGCCACAAGTGAATACTGCGACTGTTTTTGCGAAAGGAAGCGGACATGAAACAACACTTAAAAAAAACGATAAATACACCGCATACTATACGGTAATCTCGATAGGCAGTAAAAACCGTCTAGCGCGAGGTTTATCCGTTTAAACGGAATTTTATCCACTGTCATTTGATTGCGGGATGATTAAAGTGAAGCTTTGTGTCGCAGGTAAGTGAAACAACCGACTCGGTTAATATAATTTCGCCAATTTCTTGCCAATGCGCTTTATCTATTCCGGCATCGTTAAAATTGGCTGCAGATAAAACCCAAGACAGCGTCTGATTGGGGTAATGCTGTAGCGACAATTCATCTCGAAAGTCATCTTTGTCTACCAGTGGTGTATCTGACCTTAATGCAGCTCTTAGCCAGTGAGGGCCTCGTATTTCGGCTTGTGTATCAGCTTCGCTTTTTATTTCAAGTTCGGGCTTTATCTCGATTTCTTTCGAAGCAGTTGGCATTGAAATGCTCAGTTTTGGCGTACTTTCTTCTGTATGCCCCGCCAATCTAGAGTTTGCATCACCAGCCTTCACTGCGGCTAAATGAGAAACTGGTCTAAACCGCGCATTGGCTTTTTTACCGCTAAACGCTTTATCGGCTTTCTCAAGATCGCTTTCCAACCGATAAGCGGTAAGCAATTGGCTAAAGGGAGGCAGTTCACCAAGCGCTGGTTCGTTAGTCATTGGCAAATTTGCAACATGCTTTGTTTTTGTACCGCCAAGAGAGTGCATAAGAAATATGTTCTCAGTAAGTGAACTATGTGCATAAGGAAAAAGCTTAATCGCTATCCCAAATGCACGTTTATCCCGCTGTTTTGTTCCGCTTAAACTGACGGATGCCCTAACAATAATAGGTACCTCTATGCCCGCTTGAAAAAGCCCAGAGTAAGGTCTGTTTTGACTCATCTTCCATATACCGGCAAAGCAAATTCCGTTGGCTTGAAGTAGCTTATGTTTGGTGTCTAATTCGATAAAATTTGCATTTGATGAAAGGGTCCTTTGAGCATGTTTCAACAGTACATTCTCGCCGTTGATATCAAAGTGTTTGCGCGACACCTCATATTGCGGAAGGCTTGAATAAGGGTCAGAAAAAACAAGGCTTTTCGCTTCCTCGAACGCACTCAATGGCGCAGCTAAACCGAGCTTAGCTTCACTATTTTCTGCATGACTTGTTACACAATAAAACAAAGTGGTTAGTGCAAAAAAACGGCATGCCTTGAAAGTATTTTTAAGTGTGAAAGGTCTTTGTTGATACTGAGTAGTTTGAAAAAGGCACATTGAAATGACGTGCTCCCCTGGTACCACAAGAAATCAACAGCTTGCCTCTACACGAAAGCGAATGGGCGAACATTTTACTCCCAATCAACTTTTGGGGCGAACGCATACCATTGGCTGTGTTGCTGTTGAAATCACGCAAAAATGTAATCTTGATTGCACCTTATGCTATTTGTCAGAGCATTCGCAAGCAGTTCGTGATATTCCCATTCAAGAAGTGTTCAAGCGATTAGACAATGTGCTTAAACACTACGGGCCTGGAACCAGCGTGCAAATTACAGGGGGCGACCCCACGTTAAGAAAACGCAGCGAGCTTATCGATATTGTTGCTTATGCAAATCAACTTGGCTTACATACGGCGCTATTTACAAATGGAATTGCTGCTACCAGAGACCTGCTCACGGAGCTTGCCGAAGCTGGGCTTAACGACGTGGCGTTTCATGTTGACACTACACAAGAGCGCAAAGGTTATGATGATGAGCAGTCGTTAAATGCTATTCGTGAAGCGTACATAGAGCGAGCCAAAGGCCTGGGCCTTATGGTTATCTTTAACACCACGGTACATACCGACAATTTCAAAGAACTGCCCATGCTGGTGGATTTTTTTGTACAGCACGCAGATGCGGTAAGTTTTGCTTCGTTTCAGCTACAAGCTGAAACCGGTCGAGGAGAGTGGGGCGCGCGAACTGATGTGGTCGACCCGCTCACCGTAAAAGCGGCCATTGAGAAAACAATTTCTAAAGCTTTGCCGTGGGAAAAGGTACGTATCGGCCATAGTGATTGCCATAGCTATATGCCCACTTTAGTTGCCGATAATCAAGTCTATTCGGTAGTTGACGATAGCGCGTTATTCGCCGAGTTCATTGAAGACTTTAAACACATACAAACAACCCGACAGCACGGCACCGCAAAGATTATATGGGATTACAGTAAAGCACTGCTTGCTCGCCCACTATGGATTTGGAAGCTCGCCAAAGCAACATGGGCAAAGCTGTTAGAAATGCGCAGTAGTTTAGTTAACAGTCGCGGGCGTGTGCATAAACTGTCGTTTTTCGTTCAAAACTTTATGGATGCCAGTGCGCTGCAGCAAGACAGAATTGATGTGTGTTCATTCATGGTAATGACAGCAGACGGCCCTGTTTCCATGTGTAAACACAACGCCGAGCGCGATGAGCATATATTGAAACCACTTTCTTACACCAACCATCGCGGGCAGGTAAAGCAATACCAGCCATTAGGAGAGCGCTATCGAGAGGATAACGTGATCTCTATTCGACTGCTTGCCGATGATAAGCCTGTTCACGAACCCATCATTGGGGCCTCAAACGAATCAAATAGTGGGTCATCTAAGGTGCTAAATCAGGGGCCAAATCAAGACTTAAGCCAAGAGCTAAGTCATGAGTCAGTTCACGGGGTTAATAACGAACTTGGCGCTAGAGCAAGTAGCGTTACCTCAAATCAACAAACTTCAGAAATAGGATAAGGAAGAAGCCATGCAGTATTCTAATTCGCTCAAGTTTAACAGCGCTTTCGGTGACGCTTCGCGGGTGTTTGTTTCATGGGTTTTAGCGCTTTTCTTGTTGTTTTTGGTACAGAGTGTAAGTGCAAGCGAAAAGCCAAATGAAGTAAATTCAATGAGTGCTAACGCTGAAAACCAAGCGCTTGTTACGCTGAAGAAAGCTTACAAACAAGCGACCCAAGACTGGGAGTATGTATTAGCAAATTATGTTGATGAAGAAGGGCGAACTAATTTTAAGGCCTTGTCTGAGGATATTGCGCCACTAGAAAATGTCGTATCTTTTATTGGCTTTGCTAGTCCAACAGCAACACCTGAATTATTCAATTCGCCAGAAAAAGTAATGAGCTATCACATTAATAGCTACAACGCATTGGCAATGTATGGCGTGGTTGAAAAAGGTATTCCAGATGGCTTTACAAGCTTTTTCTCTCGCGCCGCTTTTTTTAAGTTTCGTGATGTGGTGATTGGCGGGAAAGTCACTAATTTATACGACTATGAAAATGACGTGATAAGGCCGTTAAACGAACCAAAGGCACACTTCGCGCTTAACTGTATGGTGAAAGATTGTCCACGACTACCTAAAACGCCATTTTACCCAGAGCAATTAAATGAAACGCTAGAGCAGCTTACCTATGAATTCTTCAGCAAGAAAAAGCACTTCTATTTAGATGATAAGCGCAAACGAGCGTATGTGTCAGAAATATTAGACTTCTATACAGAAGACTTTGTTGCGTCAGGCAAAGCCCGAGACTTACCTCAATATATAAACAAATATATTGAGCAACCTATACCTTCCAATTACAAGCTTCGCTTTATTGATTACGACTGGCGTATTAATGCACAGCCGGAACAATCGAAGGTTTCAACATCTATAAATAGAGACGCAGATAATGCTTCGAGCCAAGCAGCAAAGAACCCCATAGTTAAAGCTGCCCTTACTCTGCATTCTAATGAGAGTAAAACTGCAGGTTTAGCACATGCTCCAGCGTCTGAATTAGCACCGTTGCTAACAACAAACTCATTATCCAATGAATCAACAGGCGCGCCTTTCATACTTACCAGCACGCCTAATCAAACAACCGTCTTGGAACTTTATACATCCCAAGGTTGCAGCAGCTGCCCTCCGGCTGAAAAATGGATTTCAGGCTTTGTAGATAGCGAGAAGTTATGGACTGAGTTAGTTCCCATTAACTTTCATGTGGACTACTGGGATTATTTGGGTTGGAAAGATCCCTTCGCTGACAGTGCTTTTAGTAAAAGGCAACGAGACTACAAGCGTGTAGGTAAAGCCAACACTATCGCCACGCCCGGTTTCGTCTTAAATGGCCGTGCTTGGAACGGTTGGTTTCGCGGGCAGCCGTTACCGAACAAAACCGCCCCTTTGTCTGGCGTACTCGATGCTTCGATAGACAACGACAACATAAACGTGACGTTCAATAAAATAAACGCCAGCAAGGGGAGTTCTTTGTTAATGGTTCATGCGGCATTACTTGGTTTTGGCATAAAAACATCGGTAAAACGAGGTGAGAATGCAGGGCGTAAGCTAACTCATGATTTTGTAGTGCTAGATTACGAAAAAGCGGTGTTAAGTAGCGAAACTGACAATGCTCGCGCATTTCAATATGAGACAACCTTACCTTTGCCCAGCAATACGCATGTAGCAACCACAAAACGCGCCCTAGTTATTTGGGTATCCTATGCTAACGACCCCTCTCCAATTCAAGTCGCCGCATCTTGGTGGCAATAAGTTGCTTAGTTTATGTGACGCAAAGGGTTATTGCCCAAGAAGTGAATTGCACCTTGCGTCTTCGGCTATCCCACGCACAGTGCAATTCAGCAGGTAGTTACGGCTCTAATGACGCTGAGTAAGCGTTACGCCGAGCAGTAGAGTTCTTTGACAGCCATTTGGAGTATTGTGTATTGAAGCGGCCCTTTAGGCCGCTTCTTTATTGTTTAGTTTTTACCAGCGATTATTTTATCCATAGTAATGGGAAAATCTCTTACCCGCACTTTGCATGCATCAAAAATCGCGTTAGCAATAGCGGCGCCAGCACCAGTAATGCCTAACTCACCAATGCCTTTGGCGCCTACTGGCGATGCGGCATAATCAGGCTCTTGTAAGAAATCTAAACTTACCTCGCTAATGTCTCTATTTACGGCAACGTGATACTCACCGAAGTCTGGGTTTACGAAGCTTGCCGTATCTGAATGGTGGTGGATGCCTTCGGTAAGCGCATAGCCTGCGCCCCATACCATTCCCCCTTTTATTTGAGAGGCAGCTGTTTTCATATTCAAAATTTGCCCCGCACTGAACATACCGTATTGACGAAGAAGCCTAACTTCACCTGTGTACTCATCTACCTCAACTTCCGCAAAATGCGCGCCGCAGGAGTACTGCTCATCATCACTAGTGTCGTCTTCGGATACTTTGCCGCTTGCTGATAACGGGAAGTCGTTGTGAGAGATAAAGTCGTCTAGCAAGTGCGCCTCAGTCGTAGCATCAATGTTACTTTGTGCGCTAGGCTGTAACTTTATTTGTCCATCTGAAATGTGCACTTCCGCTTGGCTAAGGGCAGGGGGAAGTGAGCTTTTAATATTCGCAATAAGCGCTTCGCACGCCTTTTTAACCGCCGAGCCAGAGCTGGCGGCTCCGAATGAACCACCTGATCCGCATGAGGCGGGGTAGCGGCTATCACCCAGTTTGACTGTGACATTGTCTACCGACGTATTTAAAGTATCGGCGGCAATTTGTGTAAGAATAGTGTAGGTGCCTGTACCAATATCTGTCATATCAGTGCGAACCGTTACCTCACCGGTAGCACTCAATTCCACTTCAGCTGAACTTTCCACCAGTACATTCATGCGCATAGCGCTCGCTACCCCATGACCAATTTGTTTACCCGGTGTGGGCTGCGCTTTATGCTGCCACTTGAAGTTTTGCGCGCCTTGGCGAAGGCACTCACCTAAGTTGTGGGTGGTAAACCGCGTGCCTTTCATAGGGTGTACGACAGGCAGGTTTTTTATGCGAAATGTGAGCGGGTCGATACCTGCTTCGTGAGCAAGTTCATCAATAGCCGACTCAAAAGCAAGAGAGCCAATGGCATCTCCAGGCGATCGGGTAGAGTCAATAAGCGGAAGGTCTACGTCTTTAACCCTATGCGTGCTTTCAATAAACTGTGATTTATAGGTAACCCGTGCGCCAGCCCCTGTTGCTTCGGCAAATTCATAGCCTTTAGCTTTTGGCATAGCGCTTTTGTGCTGTACGCTTAGCAGTGCATGATCATCACCAGACGCAAGGTTTATCTGCTGAGTACTGTGCCCGCGGTGAGGAGTGTTATAAAAGACTTGTCGTCTACTTAACACCACCTTTACCGCACGTTCTAAATGCCTAGCTCCTATACAAGCAAGCGTAGCATCGTAGTGAAGACCTAGCTTAGAGCCAAAGCCACCACCTACAAAGGGGCTTTGTACTACAATGTCTTCTGGATCCATTTCAAGGGTAATCGCGAGCGCTTCTACAGCCGTTGCAATAATTTGCACGCTACAATAGACCTCAAGCTGGCCATCTTTAAAATCGGCAACCGTGGCGTGAGGCTCCATAGCGGCCGATATTTGGCTTGGCGTGGTATAGGTTGTGTGGACGCTTGCGCGAATATCGCTTTGCTGTGGTTTATTTCCGCTAGAGGCGTCTGCCTCAAATCCACCATCTAACGACTCTGGCTTTTGAGTAGCATCATCAAACGCTGTTAGTAAGTCTGGTGTTTTACCATTTATGGTATAGCGGACTAGACTTGCAGCATAGCGTGCTTGCTCCAAAGTGTCTGCAATAACTAATGCCACGGGCGCACCAAAATGACGGACGTGAGGCTCGTTAAGTACAGCGCGACTTTGGGTAAACCTGCTTTCGTCCGCAGGCTTACTAAATGGCTTAAGAGGCCCTGCGTTAATATGTGTGATCACTGCGTGTACGCCATCGGCCTGTTCTGCTTGCTCTGTATTAAGAGATGTGATTTCACCTACGGCAGTGTCACTCGATACAACCCAGCCTATTAAAGGGGTACGTTCGTTCATATGCTCTGCAGCATACCTTGCTTGGCCTGTTACTTTTGCAGCGCCATCAACCCGGCTAACTGACGTTCCAACCGTTTTAGCGTTATGCGTTGTCATATAAAGCTCCTTCATGCTCGGGGTGCTTTTCCTGATGTTCTGCTATCTCTAAAAGCACTTTTTCTAACGTCCTGCGCAATAGTTCTGGTTTGAAATCGTTACTGCCGTAGGTTTTTGCACCGGATAATTCAGCCTCAGCCGCCTGCGATATAACTTCAGGTGTTATCTCAGCGCCTTCAAGAACGCGTATTGCCTTTTGCGGGTACCAAGGCTTGGTGCCTACACCACCAAAGGCGAGCGTAAGGTCTTTAACTCGACCATCGTCAATTTTTAAGCCAGCAGCAACAGACACAAGGGCAAACGCATACGAAGAACGGTCTCGTACTTTGTGGTAGTACTGCGTGCCGTTGGATTTCTTCTCTATGCTGACATGGGTAATAAGTTCATCTTCACCTAATTGATTTTCTATGTGTGGAGTGTCGCCCGGTTCACGATAAAAATCCCTTATCGAAATTTGTCGAGTGTTGCCATTAGGTTGCTGGGTATGTATCTGTGCGTTTAGGGCCATCATGGCCACCGCCATGTCGGAAGGGTGGGTGGCTATACAATGTTCACTGGTGCCAAAAATAGCGTGAATTCTATTCATGCTGTTAATAGCGCTGCAGCCAGTACCAGGCTCTCTTTTATTGCAGGCTTTCGTTGTATCGTAGAAGTAGTAACAACGGGTACGCTGTAATAAATTGCCGGCCGTCGTCGCACGGTTTCTAAGTTGAACCGTTGCTCCGCTTAATAAAGCTTGTGCAAGTAAGGACAGAGAGGGATGCGTGTGTGCAAACTTCGCTAAGTCAGAATTAGTCACCATGGCGCCAATATAATAGTGATTGTCGTCTTCGGTGATAGCGTTAGCGTGTTCCCATTTCGCAAGACTTACCAATGTTTTAGGTGTTTCTACCTGTAGTTTCATTAAGTCTATTAGGTTGGTACCACCGGCCAAAAAACGTGATGTATTGTCTAGAGGGAAATTATCTAACGGCTTTTCGCCGTTGTAATGATGGAGATTAAATGGCTGCATTATTGTTTCTCCAAAGCAATCACATCTGTGATTGCGTCCACTATATTTGGATAAGCGCCGCATCGACAAAGATTACCGCTCATGCGTTCACTGATGTCTTCCTTAAGAGATGCTGTACTATTACGAGAACGGCTGTAAGTAACAGCGCTAGGGTCTTCATTACTCAACTCGCGAAGTAAAGATACGCCTGAACATATCTGACCGGATGTGCAGTACCCACATTGAAACGCATCGCGTTCGATAAAAGCCTGTTGTAAGGGATGAAGCGCTTCATCTTCATTTGCACCGTTACCTATACCTTCAATAGTTGTGACTTCAGCGCCTTCTAGCTGAAATGCAAACACCAAGCACGCGTTGATGCGCTCGCCGTCGGCGATAACAGTACACGCACCGCACTGACCGTGGTCGCAGCCTTTTTTCGTGCCGAAAAGTGATAAATGTTGATGAAGAAAATCTAACAGTGTAGTTCGCGGGTCATCAGGAAGACTGACGTCTTTCCCATTGAGATTTAACGTTGCCATGGAAGGATCCTTTTACCAATAAGCTCAATTTCGGTACTCCAGAGAAATGAGCGTAACGAGATATACAGTATCGTTACGCCATGAAAGTTAATTTGGTTTCACCATGAGCCAATTGATGTCGCTAACTTTTAAGCCTGTGATAGATGCAAATGCTTAAGTGGTGTAAAATGTAAAAGAGAGCGGATGGCTCTACACCTTTAATCTATGCCGCTTATTGGCTACCTCACCTTTCAGGCCTACTTACATGATTCACAACGATGTTCTACGTCGCCTTCGTTATGCGTTAGCTATAAACGATACCGCTGCTATTAGCATTTTCAAATTGGTTAACTACGATATGGAAATTGACTATTTACATGCCGTAATGAAGCGAGAAGATGAAGATGGCTATTTGCCGTGTCGAGATAAGATTATCGCGCTTTTTCTTGATGGATTGATTATTAAGAACCGAGGTCGACAAGAAGGGCAAGCACCCAAAGAGCTTGGGCCAAAAGAGCGATTAAGTAATAACGAAGTACTTCGCAAAATTCGTATAGCAATGAGTTACAAAGATGAAGATATGATTGAAGTACTTCAACTGGCTGGCTTTAGAATTAGCAAAAGTGAACTTTCTGCACTTTTTAGAAAGCCAGACCACCGCAATTACAAACCAGCGGGTGATCAAGTGGTTCGTAACTTGTTACAAGGCATGGTGAAAAAGTATCGACCTGAGTCTACGCGGCAAGCGTCAAGCCAGGCATCGAAAAGCGCGAATGCTATTGGCACTAAACCAAGCGCATTCAATAAAAGTGATAGCAGGCAGAAAGAAGCGAAGCCAAAAGCAACGCGTAAAAACACAAGTGCAAACCTGTCGCCAGCAAGGAAAGATGATGCAGGTTCTGTTTGGGGGAAGCTCCCTAAAAAATAAAAGCCTTCAAAAGATTGCAGTTGTATAAAACGCATCTGAGGTAAAGCGCGTAGGATAATAGACTAAATGCGGTTGTTTAAAAGAAAACTCCCCTCAATTCTATGACTCTTTCGAGGCAAAGTGAGGTACTTTGCCTTTAACAATCTATAACGCTAAGGACGACTATTATGAGCCGACACTTCGAACAAGCCGATGGCCTTTATGAAGACAAAGACGACGCAACAAAAGGCTTTGTGTTTAACCAAACCATGCTGCGCATTGCTGACCCTAAGCGCTCATTAGATTTTTACACACGAGTGATGGGCATGACGCTCATTAAGCGTTTAGATTTTGAAGAAATGGAATTTAGTTTGTACTTTTTGGCGGCCGGAGATGATTTTTCTGATATTTCTGACGATGTTGAAAAGCGTACTCAGCAAACTTTTGGTCGCCCAGCTATGCTTGAGTTAACCCATAATTGGGGCGATACGCCAGAAACCGTTAGCTATCACAACGGCAATACCGAACCTAAGGGCTTTGGTCATATTGGTTTTCATGTACCTGATGCAGAGGCAGCCTGCGCCAGATTCGAATCACTAGACGTTCCTTTTCAAAAGGGCCTCAATGATGGTTCTATGAAAGGTATCGCCTTTATTAAAGATCCAGACGGCTACTGGATTGAGATTTTTGACGCGTCAAACGTTGCTGAAACCTGTGCGCCACACTTGAAAAAGTAGCGTAGAAATTTTCAGGGCTCTTGCCTGTTGCTTGCAGCATTTAGTTAGCTGGACATTTCAAATAAGTATTAGAGGAAAAGGGTAGCCCAGTTAAATCGGCTACCCTTTTGTTTATTAGTTCGCTTCTAAGGTTAACTCAACGCCGCTAACTTCAGTATGTAAGTCGTGCTGGGTATTTAGCAAAAATAAACGGTTTGCTTCAACTTCCCCTTGGTTGGCTAAATAGCTTTTTACCGCTTTACTGCGCAAGTCGGCAAGTTCAATTAACTCACTTTCAGGAATGTCGATACTATTACGAAGTTTGTTGTAACGGGCAATTGTCAGCGCTCTTTGCACATCCTCTTCGTTAATCGCATCAATAAAGTCATCATTACTGTTTTGACTTTGACCTTCACTTGCTAACTCAGGGTATACCTGAGCCACCATGTTCTCATATTCTTGATCAAGGTCGGGCGTAAACATCTCTACATAGTGTGACAAAAGGGCGTCAGCTAATGGGCCTTCCAGTGGTATACGGCTGCCAGTTAATGGCTCATCTTGCGTGCTACCACTGTTGCTTTGATTTTCAATGTCACCACCTGCAGAAGTATTTCCGTTCGTACTTGAACTGCCGGAGGTAGTAGTGGGATCAACAAGCCCACTTCTTGCGAACAGCGTGGCATTTAACTGGCGTTGTGCCAGCGTGCTTGAATCTGATACCGCATTAACCGTACCTTCAATGTTCACTCTAAGTCCTGGGCGTTTTTTTAAGGCCTCAGCTAGGGTATTTAGCTTTTCCTTAGCTTCAGCATTTAGCTTGTGTTCTCCAAACGTAAACGCAACACTGTCGAGCTCATCGTCACTGCCAACCAGATTTGCTAGTAGCGAAAACGGCGCGGTTACCGCCTTGGTAATGATATTGCCAATAGCATTGAGGATTATAGAGCCAAAGCTAAAATCTGGGCTGTCTACATCTCCAGATACATCTAAACCTAAATCTATAACGCCGTTGCTATCTTCTAGCAGCGCGATAGCTAGCCCAAGCGGCAAACTTAGCGCTTGGTCAGAATTAGATTTTTTACCTAAGGTTAGCTGGTCAATAACCACATGATTTTTACCTTCCAGCGCTTTACCATTGAGTTTGTATTGCACCGCTAATGACAACAAACCTTTGTCAATGTAATAGCCCATATAGGTGCCAGAATAGGGGTTAACTGATGTAAGTTCAGCGCCTTTTACAGAGAAGTTTAAATCTAGGTCTAGATCACTTTTTAATGGGTGAATGGTGCCCGCCAGTTTTACCGGTGCGTAGTTATCTATTTTTCCAGTGATATCCACATTGGCCGGCGTATCTGAACGCGAGTCGATGCCTGTTACTTTGCCATTTAGGCTTTCAATGGCCGACGCGAATTTTGGTGTTAATGAGTGGTCAGCAAAATAGGCTTTACCGTTCTCAATTGATATAGCGTTCACGGCAATAGCAAGTTGTTGAGCGTTTGAAGTCGCCTTTTCATTGGTTGCAGATGCTGGTGAATTTGTTGCGTTCATGCTGTCAGGTTCGCCAGCGATATTATTTTTAGCGGGTCGCTCTTCTTTGTTGTCTTCTTTTGAAGCAACAACTAGCTTGCTCACGTTGGTTTGCTTGGCTTCGTCAATAATGAGTCGAGCGAAGGGCGACTGTAACTGAACATTGTCTACGCTTAGCTGGTTTAAGGCATGGTTAAAATCAATATCGTCCACTATTAATGACTGCCATTGCAACAACGGCTCTTTGGCATCATCTAGAACACTTAAGTCAGTAACCTTTGTATTTGCCTTAACGTTTAATGTCTCAGTTCCCTCATCACCGACTGCAGCGTCAAATTCAACATTTAGATTGAATAGTCCCTCTTCAAGGGTGACATTGGCGTAGGGTGAAATATATTGCTGAAATTGATTAAGTGCTAGTTGCTCAATAGCTGCTTTGCCCTTAACCGTTTGTTCTGCAATAACTAGGCTTCCGCTACTTGTCAGGGTACCCTTTGATATATTACTAAAGGCCTGGGTATCGGCAGAGACTTGCAGGCTTGTGATATAAGAAATAGGTTTAGTGAAATCAGTGGTGATTTCACCGCTTTCAATATCCAATCGACTAATTCTATAGTAAGTGCCATCACTTACACTGCGCTCTAGCATATCAATAGTGCCGTTATTGAATGCAAACTTTTGTAGCGCAACCTTCCATGTCTTCTCTTGCTCTAGTCCCGGTGATGCATTTTTAGTTTTTGCTGTTGTTTGCATCTCCTCGCCCATTGATTCAGGCGAAACGGTCTCTGCATCAAATCTGTTGTCAGTATCAGGTGTTGTTTGTTCCTTAAGCTGAGGTGTTATTTCACCTTCTAGCTGACGGCTCTTGCCCTTTACTCCGGACTCAGAATGCGAATTTGTGTTCGCTTTGGCGCTTGTTTTAGTAGCAGAAGCGGTCAGACTTTTAGGTGTAAACAGGCGTTGTAAATCGAGCCCCGTCTCGTCAAACAAGCCCGACACTCTAACATCGTCTAGCGCAACTTTAGCAATATTTACCTGCTGCTTTGCGCCGTTTACGTTTATGTCGTGAACGGCAAATGAAGGGATGGCGAGGATCTCTTTCGAGGTACTGACGCTATCTGGCGAGCTTGATAACGCGGTTGATGATGTGGGTGCTGATGTGGGTGATAATGCAGTGGAATTAAACACCAAGTTGTTGACGGCAAACTCACCGTTTTCCAGTAAAAACTGAAGTGCCTCTCCCTCTTCAAAAGCCTGCGCCTGAAGGCTTAAGTCAACGGTGCCTTCTACCAGTTTCGCTTCTACCAAGTCTTTCGATAGCGACCATAGCGGTGCCAGAGCAACGTCACTTATCGCAACGTCTGTAGCCACTTTAAAGGGAGAAAGTTGGAACTCACCTTTGATGGAAACTGTGCCTTTTTCGGCGGTAAGCAAATCAAACTGATATTGATTAAACGCGGCTTGGCTATTGTCATTTACACTAATTACAGCATGGGTATCTAGGTCTTGCAGTGCAACATCCAATTCCGGGTAATCAAGCAAGGTATCGGTAACTTCGTCTTCTAAAACTAGTTGGCCGTTACTTAGTATAAATTGACCTAATGTTATTCTAGGGAACTGCCCGTCAGATGCGTCTTCCTCTTCACCTTTCTCATTAGCACTGCGCTTTTCAATGTGAGCGAGAATATCGGAAAAGTTGAATGTTTGTGTGTCGTTATCGGTATTTAAACGTGCCACTTTTGCATATGGCGAATTGATAGTTAAAGACTCAATTGCAGGAGTGAAAGTAAACAACGTTTGCCAAAAGCCAATGTCTAGAGCAAAATTACCGACACTAAAAAAACGATTATTTGACGCCTTATTCTTGGTATCGCTTTCACTGCTATTGTTACTCTGCTCGTCACTATCACTGATGGTTGAAGGCTTGGATTCTGGATAAATGACAAAATCAGCAATGCCTACCTTCAATAGGAAAGGGTTTATCGCAATATCTTTTACCGTGGCATTTCGACCTGTGTTTTCTTTTACTAGGTGAGGTAATTTTGCCTCTAGCACCGCAGGGGTTACTAAGCCTAAAAGAAGGGCATAAGTAAGATAGAAAAGGACGAGGTAGGTAGTAACTCGAAACCACTTTGGTTTCGCTGAAAACCAAGATGTTGCATATTGCATAGGCGATTAGGCTGCGTAATTGAGTATGAAAAGATGAGCAAGGTTGCTATTAGAAATACAACCTTGCAAAAAAGATTTAAAGCGTATTAATTTCTGCGAGACAGCATATATCAATACGTCTTCGATAGACTACAGAGCTGCTAGTAAATTATCCAGGCCAGATTTGAAGAGTGCTTGTGTTTCTTCATCGGCATTTACATTTAAGTACGAGCTAATTTGAGTGGCAAAGCTGGCAATCATATCAGTTGATAAGCCAAGCGCTTCAAACTGTTGCTTCAAATCATTTACAGATTTAAGTGTAGAGCTATATTCAGAGGCTTTATTCAGCAAGCCTGATAGTGACGAGCTAGAACTTGCAGCTGTATCACCGCTAAGTGACGGTACATTTTCAAGTAGGCCATCAATGCCAGGAATACTGTTTGCCAGCTGCGCGTAGTCACCGCTAGAAAGGTTACCTTGAACATAGTTCATAATAGAGGCAATGCCGCCTTCTGACTGGGTTTCAGATACATTGAGATTGTCAGAAACCGTGCCTACCAAGCTAGATAAGTCGATACCAGACGCAGCACTTGTCGCCATTTCAGTTAGGCTACTAGTAGTAACAGTTGAGTCAGCTTTCTTACCGCCTAAAAGGCCTTTAAGCTGGTCTATATTGGCGTTTGCGTTTGTTGTAAAGACGGTAAGAGCAAGCACAGCAGGTGCTAAAGCGAAACGGTTCATAGTAAGTTTCCTTGTTGTTAGCTCCCTCAACGCTAAGATAAATTGTCTATGTAATATACATATTGCCAATTAAATTTTGTAAAACGAGCATGGGTTTGTTGGTAAATACTAACATTCTATCCTAACGAAGCTTCAATTACTGTAGAGAAAGTGTAAAGAGCATTTACCAGTTCGCATAAATAGATCTATCAAATTATTAAGGCAGATTAACTTTAGCTATATAAGGATTTGGTTATTCTTTTACTCTATGAAAGCGGCTAGAGTTTTGAGTTTCAAATACTTCATGAGGTGTGCAGATTGTTCTATCGCTTTAACATCCTCTGAGGAATCAATTGCACATGAAAAGCGTTTTTCATTAAGGCAGTTCGCGCCCTTAGAACACATATCTGCTTTGGGAAAGCATTTTGTACCTCCGTAAATAAAACCATAGCTATCCATGTTCATCAGAAATATTGGTCGTTTTTCATCGTTAGACTTGCTTCCAATTAGGGGGCGCCCAAGAAAAGAGTTTTCCTCATTAATATTTAAAAGGGAAAGCAAAGTTGGCGCGATATCTAAATGACTTCTCGTTGTGTCGATTTGGCGCGGCGATGAGTTAGGGACATGAATTAGCATAGGGACTTTAAATAAAACTTCGAATTTGTCTTCAGGTGAAACGGTATCTTTGGGGTAAAAAGGTACCCCGTGGTCACCTGTTATTACGATGACCGATTGGTGGTAATATGCTTTTTGTTTGAGTTTGCTCCAAAACTCTCCTAGAGCAACATCTGCGTAATAAAGAGAACGTTGATAATTACCGTAGATATCGTCGTCCAATTCTTTTAGATGAGGTGGGAATTTAAACTCTTTGTAATCCCAATTAAATGGTTGATGGTTCGAAAGGGTTAATATTTCAGCGAAAAAAGGACTTGATTGCTGATCAAAATAATTTAAGGCAGTATCATACAGAATAGGGTCGGGAACACCCCACCCAATATCTTGCGCGTCACTATAACCATCACGTTCAAATAACTCTTTTGAGTAAATGTTGTCAAAGCCCAGAGACGGATGGAAAATTTCTCTATTGTAAAATTCTTTTGTGTTGCCATGAAACCAAGACGTTGTGTAACCATGCTTTTTCAATATGTGAGGTAAACACTTTCCGCGATAAACACCTTCGGAGCGTGCAAAAGGAGTAAGAAGGTTTCCATCTATAGAACTACATAAAATAGCTTGCTCAGACTTAATCGTTGCTCTAGATGTGGCATAATTGTTCGTGAACCAAAAAGACTCGTTTGCAATCTCAAGTAGATTGGGTGTTATTTCTTTCGACAATTCTTTAAACCGAGAGCTCTCTAATACAACAAGTATTACATTCTTCTTGTTAGGTAAATTTAGCGTCAATGGAGTTGTTGGATAAAAGGCTAAGGGGTTTACATTACTGTTTTTATGCTTGAGCCCCGGATAATTTAATATAAGTTGATCAAAGTTTTGCGAACTATACTCTTCTGGAAGTGCAACAAGCGTGTTTTTTCTAAGCGCTTTTGCAATTACCTTCGCTTTGTTTTCTGCGGCACTATCCTCTGACTCTGGTACAAGCCATAGTGCTATGGGTGTACTTCTAAAAAAGTACATTAGTGGGTTTTCAAGCTCAACGTCTTTTCTATCGTTATTCGGCAAGTTGAGTAGTTCATTAGTATCGTTTCGTGTTGTGTGAATGCTGATTAAAAATAACCCAGTCATAAAAGGTATCAAAAAGGATAAGACTCCCTTTTGCCACGAAAGGCGATGTAGTTTTTTAAATAGCGTTTTATGAAGGACTACGCTAATGGCACTGATAAATAGTATGAAGATTAAAGCAGGTGTGCTGTTGAAATTTTTGATCGCTAAAAAAAGCTCTCGATAAAGCTTAAGCGACTCGTAACTGATGTAGAGTCCATAAAAATCAAGATACTCTCTGGATGCCGAAGCAAAGATTGTTAAGCTTGTAAATGCGCAGATTACAAAAGCCGTAAATACAAACCTCTTACAATAATTAAAAAGTACTAAGAGACAAAATACAAAGCAACAGAGGGCCAGAGTATCGATCTGAAAATAAATGTCACTGTTTAAATAAAAGTCAAATAAACTAAATATTGCTAGGGGGGTTAGACTTAAGCCCGTGAATAAATAAATTGTTGCTCTAGAGGTTTGCATTAAGAGTTTCCATACTCTTCATCATATTGCGGTGTCAAAATAATACTAATTTGGCTAACAGTATTAAACTAATAATAAGTATAGATTTTTATAACGATGGATTGAAAACTTCAGCTTAAAACAAAACACTAAAAGGAGCGGTGTGCTCCTTTTAATATTCTGACTGATTGTTGGCCTTGCTTACTTTGTTTCTGGCGGAATGATTATACGCTCTACATCTAAAGATGCATTCTTTTCAGCATTCGTTGTATCGAGTTTCGGGCCCAGTTGATAGTCTAATTGGACGAGAAGCCCAGTTTGTCTGACGCCTTTGCCACCTTGAATACGTGGTTTGTATTTCCACTGTTTTAATGCCACTTTAGCACTTTTATCAAACACACCTGCCGGCTGAGATTTAACCACTTTTACATTATCTGTTGCGCCTGTTTCAGTGATGTCGAAAGACAGTACGACAAAGCCTTCAAGTTCATTTTGTTCTGCCTTTTCTGGATAGATGGGTGGAACGCGTTTAACGGGTGATGCTTCATTAACTTTTGATTTATCCATGTTGGCTTCAGCTTTTGGCGGTGGTGGTGGCACGTTAGCCAATGCGGTATTAATAGTCAGTAAAGCTGCAACAGAAAGTACGCTCGCTGCCAGTACTTTATTGCTGCGCATAGGTTGTTTTATAGCATTTAAACGTTTGATCATAGTCGTCTTTTCTCCAAAGGTTGGGTACAAAGTTATAGTGCGTGAACAATGCTCGGCACACTGCACAAGTGCTTTTGCATAGGTGAGTTTTTCCTTCTCTGTCTTGTTTTTTAGTACAGCATCATCACAAGCCAGCTCTTGATTTATTCTGAAAGACTTAAGCGCAAGCCAAACTAGTGGATTAAACCAAAATAGTATGGCTATAGTGAGTGCTAGCGTATTCCACAGGTGGTCATAATGTTTGCGATGAACGTTTTCATGTTCCAATACCAGTGTCTGTTGCTGCTTTGAGAACGTGCTTTTAAATGAAAAGGGAATAAGCACTTTTGGCGCGATGAATCCAAACAGCATAGGGGTGGCTGCTTTACTTGAATAGTAGGCATTGGTGTGGATTGCGCGTCGCTTCCCTATCGATGTCCATGTTGTAATATGATGTACTAAAACATAGGCAGTGATAATGCTTGCGCCTATGGCCCAAAGAGTAAACCAAGTTTCGAACGCAACAGTATTCACTGCAGGTTTAACACCCACTACATAACGAGAAAAGCTATTTGATGGGATGCTAACCATCGACTGCGGAAGGTTATTAACTATCAAGCTGCCTGGTATCAACGCCCATAGCTTATACGTTAACGAGGCACCTAATTTAGATGTGAAAAAGTGCTCAGAAACAATGAGTAAAATGAGCGAGAGCGACAAAATACCTTGTTGAGCGATAATCCAATCAATCATTATTTTCTTCCCATTCTTTTATAAGGGCTTTAAGCTCGTTCACATCTTGCTTGGACAGCGAGTTTTGATTTGCAAACCCGGCGACCATAGGCGCGATTTTCCCTTTGAATAGCCGACTTACAAAACTTGTCGTTTCTTTTCTTGTATAATCTTCGCGAGCAATCAGTGGGTAATAAAGGTACTGGCGCTGCTGTTTTTCAAAGCCTAATACTTCCTTTTTTACCAAGCGACCCAATAGTGTTTTGACGGTTTTTTCATGCCAGTCTTTCTTATCGTTTAACCGTGAAACCACTTCACTTGATGTAGCGGGGTGGTCGTCCCACAGTACGTCTAGTACTTCAAATTCGGCGTTCGAAATTTCGGGTTTGTCTGACATTTTACTCATAGTGACCATATCTAATTTATTGATTACAGTTGTAGTCGATATATTTAGATTACACTTGTAATTCTAAAGCGCAAGGTTTTTTGTGTGTTTTTTAAACCAAGTTTGTAAGGGAAGAGAAATATATTCAGTGCTTTCGTATTTTAGAGCAGGGAAGTGCCTGAAAACGTGAGACAAAAAAAATAGGCTAACACGTGGGCATGGGCGTGACGTCGTGTTAAGAAAAAGCGTGTAGTTCTTTTTAGTAGAGCACGTTAAAGTTAAGTTCGTTTGACTCTAAAAATTCGCCTAAAATACGCGATTGTTGGTTTCCTCTTGGAACCATTACGTAACATGGTGGCTTAGGAGATACTTCCTGAAGGTCGTACCATAAGGTATCCAATACATCATTGCCGAATTTTAAAAAGGTTTCTCCCCAAGACGTTTTATAGATTACTGCTACATCTTCAACCGTGGCTTTTTGGCGTAAAGTTGGGAAATTCACAATAGAGAAGCATGCGGTTATACGCTCAGGTGCAAGTAGGTCGTTGCGGGGGAGGGACGACACTCTGACAGGCGGGAAATGCTTGCACAAGTGCTTGAGAAGGTCGTTGAGGTCTAATTCACTTATTTCGCCATAGTTATAATCTAGATAAACTTTACTGCGAGTATCAATTATTTTACTTGAAACCAACCATACCATTAGCGCAATCGCACTAGGCGCTTGGGATATTTTCTGTGCTTCATCAGTGATTCCGGATTTACTCAACAAATCACCGGCATAGGCAGACCATACTTCATCACCGTTTTTGAGCTGGCGCATAGCGATAGTGATTTTTTCGCAATAAAGGCTTTCGTCGAAGGCACGCCGAAGAAATTCTATTTTATCTTCTTTTTTTGCGTAATAGGTACTTAAGCGCCTGCCCAACACCGTCATGTCCTTTTCGTCCATAGCTTGCTGGTGGTCACTAAGCTCTTTAGAAATACGTCGATAGCACTTCAAAAGAAAACTATGGACACGGCGACTAAGTTGTACACGCTCACTAAACGTCCAATCTTGTTGGTTGTCTAAATGGTGAATTTGTTTTCGGCTCCACCCCCATTGTCTAGCATAGGACGCTAAAATCCGGCGTTTGAAGTTTGCCTTTTCTCCCTCAAAAAGCGGTTGGCTTAATGGGCATGCACATTTTAAGTACAAGCATTGCTGCAATATCTCAATGTCCTCGGGCTGTCCATTGGCTTTATAGTGGGTAATAAGTTCGTCAAACATCAATGCGTAAGGGTCAATGTCTGTGACGTGGCCCGGCGCTTCAACTCCACGATGAACATGTTTTTTTAGCAGATTGCAGAGTGGCTGCCCATGTGTGATATTGGCCAAGTAGACTTCAAGCTTCGCCATTTTCAAAACCGACTTGAACGGGGAGTCCATTGCTTTACCCAGTTGCCAAATGGCTGCACCAAATAGCTCACTGGCATCAAGTTTTTCTAAATGACCTAAATCCATAAACCAGTCTAAATCTGGTGAGCCGCCTTTTTCCAGACTGTTATAAATAGCATGATATTGCTTTTCGCTGGTTTTTTCTGGAGTAAGCCACCAAAAGGGCGCCTTGCCAGCTACTACAATATTGGTGTTGTAAAATTCTGCTTTTAGAAACAGTGCTTGTGCAGAGCCGGCGCTTTCACCTTCAGCAATACCGAAGTCATTTTCCTTTACTTTATCAATCTCTGACAAAAAGAAGTGAACTTCAATGCCAAAGGTGTGTTCCGCCCATTTTTCAATAGCAGTTAGCTTTTGTTGTAGTAAGGAAAGTTCAGTTTCTGAAAAGCGACTGCCTTCAATGCATACCCAAAAATCGAAGTCCGAGTCATCGGTTTGCGCAATAGTGCCCACGCTCCCCATGAGTACGAGTGACTCAATGGCTCGCTGTCTAGGCCAGATCTGCTTAATATTAGAGAACAGGTGATTCTCAGCTGGGAAACATCTTAAAAGCGCTTTTTCTATATCAGGCCTAAAAGAATAGTTATTAATGCCAAAAGGTACGCTTTCGCCCGACGAATGCGGCGCAATATAACCAGGAAGCGCTTCGTGATTTACGTGAACGAGAAATGGAAGCACATGAAAAAGTGGTTTGTGCTTATCAGGCATGAGGGTGAGCGCGCGTTCGATGCGGGCTTTGTTATACCTTAATACACGCAATAACCTAATGGTAAGGTTTTGCTGAACGGAAAGCGGCTGCTGCGTTGCCATTATGTTAATCTGCACTTCTTCATGCCGCCAAGCATAACGCTAATTCGCGTCGACTTCCTCTATTTTTGAAAACTAGATAAACGTGGTCGTGGAATCGATGTTGTGCAGTAAGCCATCATTTACCAAGTGAACCCATTGTGCCATCGATAAGTCCAAGCTTCTTTTTACCAAAAGGTGTTTCACAATTGACTTGGCGTGTTCTTAGGTAACGTAATTTCAACCCTGAGTCCGCTTTGTTCTGGACTTTGCATTACAAGTGTTCCGCCATGCTTTTCCACTGCTTTTAGCGCAATGGTTAAACCCAGCCCAAAACCCTCAGTATGCATCTGATTTCCCGCTCGGTAAAACGGCTGCATTAACTTTTCAATTTCATTGTTATCTACGCCTACGCCATTGTCTTCAACAACAATGACAACATTTTCAGTATCAGCAGAGACGTTTACAGATACCGGCTGCCCTTTGTCGGAATACTTACATGCATTGCCTACGATGTTGTCTAACGCCTGGTGCAGCGCTTCTGGAAACCCGTTTATTATTGCATCGTTTTCACGAGACTCGCTAAATTCTAGTGAAGTTGGGATGCCTGGATAGTTAATAGCCATATCGTCCAAAACACGATTGCATAACGCAATAACATCGCAAGGTTCAGCTTTCTGTGGAGTATGCTCTAGCGTTGAAAAGTTCAGAATTTGCTGAATGAGTTGGTCCATTCGATGGCAGTCATTGTGTATCTGCAAAACGTGTTTGTTATCTGGTTGATGCTGTTCGATTATTGCTGCTGACGTTTGAAGCCGAGCTAGTGGTGCGCGCAATTCATGGGACACGTCGTGCAATAACCTTTTCTGGGCCTCTATAGCATCAGCGGTTTTACGAACCATGAAATTTATATCGGCTGCCAAGTCACTGAGTTCGTCTCCGCGAGAAAGCAGCTGAGAGGGAACCTGCGACGCTGTTTGGTCGTTGGCGTATTTTCGACTAAAGGCGCCTAAATACTTAATCGGCTTTACAATGCTCCAACTAAGTAGGGCGCTTACTAATGCCGAGGCTAAAAATATAAATACAAACTGCACTGACTGAAAGCGGCTTAATACATGTTTATAGATTCGCGGCGTTTGCGGTTGTCTTAATTGAACGATGTACTGCGTGTTTGAAGGGCCATAGATTTCACGTGTTACCCGTTGGTCCTCAGGCACCTTATTCATTCTGTAGTGATAAATTGCATCGCCATCTACCGAGGATATTAGCATGGGGATTAGCTGGTTTTCTCGACCATTTCTACGTTTAATCCACTCTTTAATCTCGTTTCTAGCTCTGCCTTTTGTAAACGTTTCATGCTCGTATCGCCATACAATTCTTTCTGCCTGATTGGTCGCATCGTCAAAAAAACGTTTGGTATAGTTACTTGAGGTGTATTCATTTACTAAGACGTAGCCAGTTGCCGCCATAACCGCTAAACTGGCTATCCAAAAAGCAACAAAAATTCGCCAGAACAAGCGCTTAATCCCTAAGTTGGCTTTTATGTCCGACCATTTGATGTTACTTATCATTACCCAAACCTTCTATTCTGCTTGCTGAGGTACGGTTAGCATTTGATAGCCAACACCGCGGACAGATTGAATAACGTTAGTAACCCCTGCAGCTGAGAGCTTCTGACGAATTCGGCTAACGTGAACATCCATTGCTCTATCATAGGCTTCCAATGGACGTTTCAATACTTCTTGCGTCATCTCCTGCTTAGAAATGGTTTGCCCTACACGCTCCATTAGGTAGCTAAGTGCGTTGAACTCAGCCCCCGTTAACGCAACGGATTTCCCATTAACGGTGGCCTGGCGTGCGCCGGTATCTAAATGAATACCATGTAGCTCGCTTGGCGAAGCGGCAGGCGTTGTTTTCAAGTACTGGGTTCTTCGGATGATAGCGCGGATACGAGCGCCAAGTTCTCTTGGGTTACAAGGCTTAGGAAGGTAATCATCAGCACCCAGTTCAAGGCCTACAATTCGGTCTATGTCATCACCACGGCCTGTTAGCATTAGAATTGGGGTTTGCTTTTCGGCTCTCACTGATTTCAACACATCAAGGCCCGACATACCAGGCATCATAATATCTAGCACTACGGTGTCGTACTGATCGGTATTGAGTAGTGTTTCTATTGCTTCATCGCCGCTGTGAATTGCATCAACACGAAAACCGTCCCCTTCTAAAAACTCTTGGAGTAGGGCACATAAGTCTTTGTCATCGTCGACGAGTAAAACGTTTATTTTGTCATTTTCCATGCCCGAATATTACCCTCTATTAATTAAAGTGTTTTTCAACTTTACCGAACTTTACACTAGCTTAACCCTACTTATCGATTGATTCACGCATACTTAATTCCGTTGATTAAACAACATTATTTTCTAACGTCATGCATAAACATGGCAAAACAAGTAGGAAGATTAAGATGAAAAAATTAATTACCGGTGTTTTATTAAGTGCATGTATCGCAACCACTGCTTACGCAGGTGGTAAGAATTCAGATGAACGTAGAGGTGGAGATTTCTTACCTTTGCATAAAATGGAAAGAGTACTTGATCTAACTGATGAGCAAATAGCGCAGTTTGAAGCATTAAAAGACGAGCTTAAAGCAGAGCGTCAGACTAAAAGAACCGAAATGGGTGAAGAAGGTAAGCGCAGAAAGATGAATGCTCTAGCGGGCTTAAACCCTGATGACGCTGACTATCAAGAAAAGGTAAATGCGATTGCAGAGCAAAAAGCTGAAAAAGTAAAAGCGCGTTTTCTTAAGCGTGCTGAACTTCGCATGAAAGTAGCGGACATTCTAACCGATGAGCAGCTTGAAAAGTTCGATAATATGAAAAAGAAACGTGGCAAAAAGCAGCGTCAACATAGCTAATTTATGCCATGTTTAATCAGTAAAAAGCGCCTTTATGGCGCTTTTTTGTTTACGAACTTTATAGTGTTGTCAGCATTTGTTTTAAGAGAGCAGCGTGGGTCTCAACCTTGATAAAGGAGTTTCGCTAGTTCTGACTAACTCTTGCTGGATATTGTTCAAGCAAACTTGTTACTAGTTCATCGAGCTTAT
Organism: Alteromonas sp. PRIM-21; assembly: GCF_027563165.1. Taxonomy (NCBI): domain Bacteria; kingdom Pseudomonadati; phylum Pseudomonadota; class Gammaproteobacteria; order Alteromonadales; family Alteromonadaceae; genus Alteromonas; species Alteromonas sp. PRIM-21. The sequence goes on from NZ_JADOEK010000002.1 coordinate 504,852, forward strand.
TTTGAATACTAATACTGTCTTTAGACTCGAGTTCAACGCTGCCCGATGCGCTATAAATAAACTTCCCATCTTTTACTATATCTATTTGAAGACCTTGTTGGAAAGAGGTTTGCTCACCCACAGGTATGCTAAATATACTGCCGAGAGAAATGCCTCCAGAGCGCCCAAAGGTCCCAGTACCCAACCCTAAATTTAACGTGGTTCCATCTTCTTTTGTGGTAGTGGAAGGAAGGTAACCTACTGACACATCGGCGTTGTTTTCTGTTGTTGGCGTTAAACCTTTGGTAATTAAACGCTCGGTTATGGTTGAAGATAAATGGTTAGCAAGAGTTTCATTGATAGGGTTTAGTGGCGCTTGGACATAAAAAGTTTTAATGTCAGCAAAGTTTTGTGTGTCATCTACGCTGACTTGAGGTTTGCTGGCGCACCCAACAACTAACGCTAAACTTAACAACGACAATAAGGCTGACTTAATACCATACTTCTGTTGCCAAAACCCTTTGTCACATCTTATTGAAGTGCTACTTCGCATAATAAACTCTCTCCAAATTACTGCTGTAAAAAGGTTACTTAGTCAGCAGATAGGTTTAACTATTTCTAACTTTAACGACAGAATACCCTGTTTTAGATCTGAATTAACACACAACTGGGGCAATAAGCGCCAACCTTTTACTCACTGAGCGTAATTCGCTGAATTGTCGTCACTCGTCGTCGAATTGTGCTCTGCTAAGGTATTTAAACCGTATGCTTTGTTATCAAATGCTGCTTACTCCGTTGCCAATATGCATGCCAAAGCGCACGCTTAAACGTCTACGGTAAGCGAGCGACTATGTTTTAAGAAAAAACTTAAAGGGTAAAGGATATGCATATTAAACGAATTAAGCGCACGTTAACTGTAACTGCGATAGCGGCAGTTTTTTCTATTAATGCAGCAGCACACGAAGCACATGATTCTCAAGTTGAATTGGTCGGCGACATTAAAGGCACACAAATTACTGGCGTGACGGTAAGTAACGATGGGCGAGTATTTGTGAACGCGCCCAATTGGCGAGATGGTGTAAGTTTTTCTGTGGCTCAGGTTGCCGATAACGGAGAGTTTGTGGCATATCCTAATAATGAAACAAACGAGTGCGTAGCGCAAAGCGAGGTGAGGAAGAATTGCTTTTTAGCCGTGCAGTCAGTGGTTGCCCACAAAGACAAGCTGTATGTTTTAGATACTCGAAACCCTAAGTTTAACGGGGTAGTTGATGCACCTCGTTTGTTTGTCGTTGACTTAGCCTCAAACGAAATCGAAGGAACCTTAATCCTTAGCGAAGATGCATATCACTCTGATTCTTACATAAATGATTTACGCGTAGACGAGAATAATAATCGTATATACATGACGGATTCGGCACATGCAGGCTTAGTAGTCTATAACCTTGATGACAATACCAGCTATCGTATTTTAGATAATCATGAAACCACAAAGGCTGAGGTAGAGTCTTTAAGTATTGAAGGCAAGCCTTTCAACATGACCGTTCAATCAGACGGCATCGCGTTAGATACGTTGAACGACACATTATATTTCCATGCTTTGTCGGGTTATTCAATGTATGCCATTAATACCTCTGATATAAAGAAAGCATCAAATGAGGTATTGGCTGAAAAGGTGCGAAAAGTCGCTACAACAGGTGCGCCAGATGGCATGATTTATCACGAGGGCAACGTCTATTTAGCTGACTTAGAAAAGCAAGAGGTGCAGTATCTTACACCGAGCCTCGACCTTCGCACACTTGTAAAAGGCGATGTGGTGAACTGGGCTGATACATTTAGTATTTATAACGGTTCGCTTTACTATACCAATAGCAAAATACAAGATGCTGGCAGCGATGTAAGCGACATGACGTTCGAAGTATATAAAACAGCGCTACCTGCGCGTTAAGGTTTGAGTAACATGGAAATGATTATGACGAAAGTGAACAGCAAAGCGGCTCTTGTTTTGGCAGTAGCGTTCTTTATGACAGGGGAAGTGTCAGCTAAATCAGATTTTGAATATGGACCAGTGTTTAGCTCTTTCGGAAAGCATGCGCCTGTGGAAGGCATCAGTTTTACTGAAAATCAGGCATTCAAGGTTGCATTTGACGTAGCCAAAGCAGCAAAACCAGGAGAGGTTAACCGAAAGTTTGAGTCGCTGGCTCGGTTTATCAATATGCACGTAGCTAACGGCGTGAAACAGGAAAACCTTTCCCTTGTGCTCGTAGTTCATGGCTCTGCCACAGAAGAAATGCTTAAAACAGCGAACTTTAAGCAGCGCAAGGGGCAACCTAACGGTAATGAAGTGCTGCTGACTGAACTAATGAAACAAGGCGTTGACGTTATAGTTTGCGGGCAGTCAGCTGCAGCCCATGGCGTTGAAAAAAACGCTTTGATAGAAGGTGTAAAGATGGACCTATCAGCCATGACTGCCCACGCGCGCTTAGCGCAACAGGGGTATTCGATTAATCCTTTTTAGTTTTTTTTGGTATTCGTAAGGATTGCGTTGTTAAGAGTATATGGTCTTATGCGGAAACCTAAAATTGGAGACAGGACACTTGAAATAACCTTTGCGCTAGAGAGAAGGACATTCAATGCATTAACAGATGACTTAAAGTTGCGGGCTACACCAGACAGGTTCGCGTTGGGCCCACAATTTTTAGTCCTGTTGATTTGCCTTTTTTAGTTTTACTGGGATTTCCCAAGTTCTTTTAATACTTTGCATTGATTCAACGAACTCGAAACTAGCCTCCCAAAAATATTTGTTTTCTGAAATAAACGCTTTGTTTGTCGGCTGCTTACCATGCGGGATAACAAAACTGAATTCTAAGATTGTTCTACCGCCTACATAATTGACTTCTGTTGTGGCACTGGATACCCAAACTATATCTTTTCGGCTGTCGTCCCCCCTCATTGTGCGGTGCCATAGAGTAATTGATATCTCTTTAACTCTATTAAAATTTGGCTGTAAAATTTCAATAGAGCCTTTGAATTCCTTGCCAATTGTGCAGACTGACGGGGTCAGTGTTAACGGTGTTTTGCCCAGTTTAGAAAATTTCCGCTTCTGATAAGCGCCGATCACCCATAGAAGAATCGAGAACGAAAAAAAGCCCGCAAAAAATAAGTATAGAGAAGGCGAGTTTGATTTAGTTGATGTAAAAAGAAGCGTCATTGCAGCAAAAAAACAAATAACGCCAAAAATGTGAATGGCAACACCAGTTTTACTTTCTTTGCTATGTATAACTTTATTGCGTTTATCCAAAAATCTTATTCCTTTAAAAATCGCCATGTCTAAATCTAAAAGCTTATTACTGAAACTTCATAGTAATACTCATCTCCCATAAAAATACACAACCAGTGTTTAGGCTGCAAACTTCCGAGTTGTGCCAAAAGCTGCCTTTCAAATATTTGTAATTAAACGGCCGAAAGTACATATAGCCGCCGCTGAAGAGGAATGCTTAGACATTTCAGTTATCTTTGTCTCAATTATTTAGATCTTTTCTTAACAGTTTAGCAATGTGCCACATATCCTGATCACCGTAATATTTTAACGAATTTCCCGTATGAACTATTACTATTTGCAAGTCTGGTATGACGTAAATATTTTGACCAAGATTACCTGTTGCAAAAAACTGCTTTGTGCCATCGCAATTAACATGACCCCACCAATGAAAACTGTAATATGTTCTCTCACAATTATTGTTATTGAACCAGTCTGGATACATATCCGGCGAAGAGTTAGAAATTTCAGAAAGGCTTTGCTTTACCCATGACGCTGATATTAACTGCTTTCCCTGCCACTCGCCCTTATTAAGATACAACATACCAAACCTCGCGTAATCAATAGCTCTAGCTATCAAACGGCTGGGCATGTATTCAAAACCAGATTCCCTGCTGTCTAGTGAGAAAAATGCATCGTATTCCATAATCTGTTGCCATAGTTTTTCTTCTAGGTAATTAGATACGGTTTTACCCGTAGCATTTTCAATAATTATTCCTAGAAAACTAGTATTGTAATTGTTGTATTCGAAAAGCTCTCCGGGGGGATTTTCAACTTCGATACCGTTGAGCAACCTATCTCGCATATAATTGTGATAATACCCAACAGCCTCGTCGTGCCAAGGTGAATGAATATTGGTAAAAGGAATATAGTGAGTCGTATATTTCAATCCTGATCTCATTTCCAATAAATGACGAATAGTGATGCTATTAAACCTAATGTCTCGCTCAGCTAAAATCGGTATATATTTTACAATTGAGTCATCAACACTTTCGATAGCGCCTTCATCAATCGCTACCCCAATTAAAAACGATATAAATGACTTAGCCATTGATTGAGAGTGAAAAAAGGATTCCCTTGAAAAACCATTAAAGTATTTTTCGTAGAGAATTTCGTCGTTACGTATGACGATAAGAGACGTAGTTTGAGACTTCAAAGCCCAGTCGTCGAAAGAATTGAAACCAGATACTTCTAGTCGTCTGTTAAATAGCGACTCAATATATTGCTCTCGGGATTTCGATTGGAATTTTGACGGTGAACTACTCTTTTCAATCGAACGCTTAGGGAAGAATTGATAATCGTTAATATCTGCAACATGCATTGTTACTAAACGAAAAACATACGTAGGTGAATATTGTATGGAGAGCAGTAATGCAAATGCGCAGACAATAGCAAAAAAGAATATCGTTAACGAGATTACTAATTTTTTCACAAACATTCCCTGTTATTCTTTTTTTGTCCCATCAAAATAATACGCGATCACCAGTATCTGTAAACTATCCGGTCGCCAACCCGATGAAAGAAATCGTAAATTTGGTCCATGCGAGTGTCCGCGTATTGTGTGGAGTTCAATCGATGGGTGTAACAAAATACGCGAACACTCGCCTTAGTAACTTCCAAGGTCCGCTTAAGCCTTGAGTTCAATTAATTACCGCTTCACGTACGTTTCAGCCAGTTAGCATAGGGTGCTTTTTGAGACAAGGAGCGAAAGTTCAACCAGCGTCTTTTTTCAGAGTATTTGCCAGTGAGAATAGGCCGTTAGCTCCACCTTTCAAAATTATTGTCGCTGTGGCAAACATGATCTCAACGCCACCTCAGGTGGTACAGGCTTAAATCTGCAGGTTTATCAGAAGGTATAAAGCGGCAGCTCGCCCCAACTTTGCGCGATAGACGCACTATTAATTGTCAGAAAATGTACGAAGTAGCTTAAGCATATGATACCTGCCCAAACGCAATAATCTTCTCAAATGGCGTGGTGTCGGGTAATGTACCAAAAGCAAAGCCACTCGCGTTGCCAAGTCTAGATTCACAGAACGTGTGGGCAATATCGATAAGGGCGTCGTTGTTATCGAGTGCCGTGGCAAGAAGAGAACATGCTTGTAGCGCTAGTGCCATTTGTTCTGTTAAATATCGGCTACGCGTTTCCATATTCTGTGTATTAGATAGCTCGTCAAACAGCTTACTAAGGTAAATATCATAGTGCTTATTTTTGCCTGCCTGTATTTTAAGTTCGTTAAACAGGGCTTCTTTCACATTAGGCTCCTTAGCAAGAGCTCGCAATACATCCAAGCATTGAACGTTTCCACTGCCTTCCCAAATAGAATTGAGTGGGGCTTGACGGTAATAACGGGGCATAGGGTTTTCTTCTACGTAACCAATACCACCTAAACACTCTTGTGCTTCGTTAACAAACATAGGTGTGCGCTTACAAATCCAGTATTTTCCAATTGCCGTGGCCAGCCTCGCCAATGCTGCTTCATGGCTATTATTCAGTGTACTGTCTACCGCTTTTGCCACGCGCATAGTGAGTGCGGTAGCAGCTGCGCATTCTATCGTTAGGTCTGCCAACACATTTTGCATTAAAGGCTGTTTGATTAGCGTTTTGCCGAAGGCATCGCGGTGACTTACGTGGTGTAAGGCGTGAACCAGCGACTGCCGCATAAGAGCGGATGAACCAATCATGCAGTCTAATCGAGTTAATGAAACCATATCGATGATTACCGGCACGCCACGACCTTCGTCGCCAATTAAATATGCCGTGGCGTCCTGAAATTCAACTTCAGAAGAGGCATTGCTCCAATCGCCTAACTTGTCTTTTAAACGCTGAATTCGAACGTTATTCAGTTCACCGTTTTCTAATACCCTTGGCAGCAAAAAGCAGCTTAAACCGCCTTCAGCTTGTGCAAGTATAAGATGCGCATCGCACATGGGGGCAGAGAAAAAGAACTTGTGCCCAACGATATTATAGCTGCCATCACTTTGTTTATACGCTGAAGTGGTATTACGCCTAACATCTGAACCCCCTTGTTTTTCAGTCATCCCCATACCAATAGTCAGCCCGTGTTTTTGACACGCCGGTAAAGCGCGAGGGTCGTACTCGCCATTAATGGTTTTTTCCAAGTAGTACGTCGGTAAGTTTTTACCATACCGCATGGCGGGGATCGCTGCGTGTGTCATAGTCAGTGGGCAAGAAGTACCAGACTCAGCTTGATAGTGCATATACATTAGTGCTGCCCGGATGGTATGTGCTCCACCAATACCTTCATGCTTCCACGAATAGTTATGCACATTGTGTTGCATTGCACTTTCCATAAGCGCGTGATAGCTAGGATGAAACTCTACATTGTCTGTACGACGGCCATAGCGATCAAAGGTATGAAGAATTGGCTTATTTTTGTTAGCGAGTTCTCCATGGTTCATAAGTGCATCACCTGCAAGTTGACCATAGTTGTCTAACAAACCTTCATCGTGCTGATGGGATGGAGGCAAGTGCTGGTTTACAAACACGCGTAGCAACGCATCATCACGCCATAAATTGTAGGGGGCAGAAATGGTGGGTTGGTTTTCTACAAGGTGCGTAACAAATCGATTAGATGAAGTCATGGCATTTCCACTCAATGAATATGTAAAGCGTATCGTTGTCTTTGAGCTTTACATTAAATTATTACACTAGAATATTACGGCAATAGTTTAAAAGTAATAAATTATGTAATGTTTGTGCCTGGCCTGTGTTTATATAATGATGGAAGCACACATGGCTGAGCTTATACCGTGTAAGCAATCAGGTAAGTTGGAACTGAAGTTATTGCTTAGCCATCGCTTAGCCAATATCTGAGACAAAGAAGTAAATAGAGTTTGCAATTAGAAAAAGAGAAAAAGCCCGTTGCAAGAAAGCTACTGTTAAAGCTTTTGGGCTCCCGTGACAATATTAAAATGAATGCTAGTGCAGCCGTTCGTGTGGGAGCTCTGTTTGGTATTTCTGAAAACAACATTCGAGTGACGCTAACCCGCTTACAGTCTGCACAGCTCATCACCTTGGTTGATAGGGGGGACTATAAACTGGCTGACAAGGGGATTAGGTTTGCTAAGGAAATACATCAGTGGCGAGAGGATGAAAATGGGCTTGTACCTTGGCAGAACGATTGGGTTATTGCTCAAACCAGTTTACTCCCTAAAAGTGATAAAAAGCAGCTGAGGACTACTGAACGTGCACTTAAACTTGTGGGTATGATGAAACTTGCAAGTGATATGTATATTAGGCCGAACAATTTTTCAGGTGGTGTAAGTGAGGTGCGAGACAAACTTCACACTCTTGGTCTATCAGGCAAAGCACTTGTGTTTAGCGCCAGCGATTTTGATAATCAAACGCAAGCCAAGGCTATGAAACTATGGAGTCACCTAAACTTAGAGGCGCTTTATAAAGTCGGATGTAGTGCAATAGAGAAATCTCTTGCCCGCATACCTACTTTACCCCTTGAAGAAGCCACTAAAGAGTCTTATGTGATAGGAGACAGAGCGTTATACCACTTGGTGTTTGACCCTTTACTGCCTTCACCATTTGTAGATGTGGCGATGCGAGAGCGCTACCGTAACCTTGTAAAAAAATACGATGATATGGGCGCACAAATATGGCTTCGCTTTTTAGACCAAAATTAGGTGAGTAAACGCTGAATTAGAACGGAAGTAGCTGAAATGGAAGTAAATATGACCGTATCAAGACCGTTATTTAAACATATTCGTAATCATACTGCGCTTTTTAACGAGCTTTCTCAATATAGAAACGCCGCAGTGAATGTATTAGGGTTCTCAGGTTATGAATTTCACAAAACACCAAAATTCGTCACTGAAGATGGAAGCAGGCTTACTATAGAGCCAGAAAGAAGTATAGTTCTTCCAAAAGTGAACGCGCTGGCAGGGCTTAAAAATAAGCTAACGCAAGCTATTCCAACGTTGCACATGGTTGAACATAGTGAAATAGGCTATCGCTATCCAACAGCAGCGTTAGCGGGGTTAGATGCTCCATTTATAAAACGCATGCGCTCTGAGTATTTTCATAAAGTAGATGAAGATAGAAGTATTTGCCGCCCCGTGAATTTGTCATATGGAATAAAAAGTCGCGGGAAAGCTGATAACCGACAAGAATACGAAGTGTGGATGCCCGATGAAGCCCCAGATCAAAACCCGCTTCCATTGCTCATTGATGCCTATGGGGAAGACTTACCGGATGATGTAAGACACTTCGTGGAGCAGCCATCAAAAGTACACGGTTGGATGGGCGTTAAGCGTGCGGCATTTGAAGCGCTTTACACAAATAAGCAACACTGCGGTGATTTGATTATTTGTATTGCCATGAGTGTTGATGCATACAATATCGGCGCTAAGCCAGATTTAGCCTATTCTCCAGAAGCTGAAAGCTCTATTGCGGTGAGTAATGCTGAGTTTGAATGGGAAATAGAAGGCTACTATGCTCCGCGGGGCTGGGCGTTCGATCACGATGAGGTATGGGCAGCGATAAATCACACATTGGAAGCTATCAATAAACCGCTCGATGATCTCTATGGCAATGAGATTATCCCTATTATCGAAAGTAAGACAGAACGCATTTTATCAACGCTGAAGTCACTTGGTGTCACGCAAGAAGAAGTAGACGATCTTAATCTTCAGCCTTGGGAATTTATGCTTACCGAAAGTGAGCACAGGGTGAAAGCCCATGATCCCAGTCGTTCAGTTAATTTATTGGGTAGGCTGAATCGTCTCTTTTACCAACCAGAGCAGCAGTTGCCATCACTTAATTGGATGCACGATCTCATTTTGTAGGTCAAAAACTTCAGAGTCACGTTGGTAACGACTATAACCCCCACTATGATTTTTGGAATTAAGCGCGCTGAAAGTAATTTCATGCGCGCTTTTTTGTGCGCCCGTAATGGGCAACCTGTAACTAAAAAGACTTATATGTAAATTTTTATATAAATGTTGTTATTTTATGTAAATTACTTTCATTTTTGTCGTAATCTGTATGTTTAATTCTCACTTTCTGTAATTAAATTACGAAAAGTGCTTTATTTTTTGAAAGTTTTGTTCATAATGTACACATCACTTAGGTGATATCTAATTTAGTTACAAAATAGGAATTCAAAAAATGAAACTGTCTACTTTCGCTATTGCTTTAACATTAACTGTTGCTGCTACTCAATCTTTCGCAAAAGATGTAGTACTAAAACCAATTAACGACAACATCGAAACACAAGCGTGTTTAACTGCGGCTAAAGAAGGTTTTGGCCCAGCTCTGCGCCTTATCCGCGCAAATGGTTTTAACGCTGAAGAGTTCAGTGCATCTGTACGTTGTAACGGTGAGTCGCTTCGCACTTTCGCTTACATGTACAAAAACAACAAGGCAACTGAAAACGCAAAAACAGTAGCACTTGTTGCAAAGAATAAAGATGTTGCTTCACAAGCGTGTCTAGAAGCACTTTCTGTAGGTAAAGATGCAGCACTAGCGAAGTTTGGTTTGGAAGGTGAAAACATCATCTGTAACCACAAAGAAATGTCTGACTTTGTTCGTGAATACAGCGCAGAAAACGTAGTAGTTCGCACAGCAGCTGAATAAGACCGCGTTTTAGGATAGCAACCTACTGCTAATATTTTGTACAGTTTCATGGCCTTTCGCTTGAAAAGGCGAAAGGCCTGACACTTTACGAATTTTACTTCTAAATCCCTTTTCTACTCTGGCTTTTTAGCCAATCGACATCTATTACTTTTGAAGTTAGCGCAAGATATCACGCATGTATTTATCGCTTTTCATCAGAATGAATCAAATGAAACTCGGTCTGCCTACCATCTAAATAGGTTACTGACTTCCCGTCAAAAAATGCATCTTCTTCCAGCATAATTCTTATTTCTTTGTTCCACTCTTTAATAAAACTCGCTGCATTGAGTTCTATCGAGTAAGCCGTTTGTGCAAACATTGGGTAGTCGCCCTGAACCGGCACACCTTCTTGTGCATCCCACATTCCTATCGTTGGGCCTGCTGCGTGCCCATGGAAACCCAGCGGGTGAGTATAAATAGCGGGCGTAATACCTTGCTCGATGGCCTGCTGTCGCGACATACTCAATATAGTGTTACCTGTTCTGCCTACTTTAAAATTACCGGTCAGTATGTTTTGCAGTTGGTTACCCGCTTTAAGCGCCTTTTTAAGTGACGCAGGCGCATCTTTTTCACCAGGTTTTAATACGTAAGCATGTTGCTGTTGATCCGTATTAAGTCGCAAGTAGGTAATGCCAAAGTCAACGTGTATCAGGTCGCCCGGTCGAATGGTGTTTTCACCTGGACGTTTGCTGAAAGCACTGACCTGATCGAACACTTCATTGTCTTTTCTTTGGATGGAAACCGTAGGATGAAACCAATTGGTGAGCCCTAAGGCACGCGTTTGATCCCGAAGCCACCAGACAACATCATCTGTAGTGGTTACGTTAGGTGTGATGACTTCATTTGAAAAAGCTGTCGCTATCAACGAGTGACCAATTTGAGTGAGTACGGGATAATACTGCATTTCCAGTTCACTTCGCGTTTCTAACCAACCTATAGCCAGCCTTTCACCGCTAACAACGCGGCTTTTTAATTCTTCAGAAAGTACACCCATAAATTTTTCGTGTTCGGTAGCCGTCATGCCATCTGCAAGAGCAAATGCATTTGACATATTAATGGCTATTTTCGAGGGGTTACGGGCTTCTATGATCTGTTGCAAGGCTTTCCACTGATCAGGTTGTGCTTCCTTGTCCCACGCTTTTTTAAATAGCGAGCCTACTGCATATCTCGCAACGGCTAAACGTTCCAGTGGCTGACCATTGCCCGGGTTATAAATGACTAGCATGGTATGGCGTCGTGCGGAAATCCAGGTTGAAGGCAGCATGGTTCTTAAAACAGGGTCTTCATTGTATTCCCGTGACATTAGCACCCACATGTCGATGCCTTCACGCTCCATTATTGGGGGGAGTACAGAATTGAAGCGTTCAACGGTGATCTTATCAATCAGCTCGCTGCGCTGTTTCATACTAAGTATGTTATCTGCCCATGCGCTTGCCGATAGGGATAACATTACTAAACCTAAACTTATCGCTAGTACCTTTCTCATCCATGTTTCCTGTCTATTATTATTGAAATGATCACTGTGCGCGTCCATTTTTAGTAAACAAACTTAGCAAACAAAAAACTAAATAAAACGCGCACAAGTGAGGTAATGTTAATCTAACACTAAAATTGAAAGTTCAGCTAGGTGTAACACTTGATGGGATTACACATATGAAACGACTTCAATTTCTATGTTTTGCTGTGCCATGAAATAAAAGCGTCTACCTGGTTCATAATCACCGTGGCTGTAGGTATTGAAATTTAACGCAAGAACCCGCTGTTCGGTTTCGTCTAAATTTGGCACAACAATGCCAATATGATTAATGTTGGGCAAAGTTTTATAATCGCTTTCTATATCATTGATAGTTTTGGGCCTGTAAAGGGCAAGGTAGTCTCTATCGTTTCCTACGTGTACGGTGTAGCCGTCATTTTTTGCGCCGCCGCTCCACCTTACTTTCCAACCGAACAGCGTGCAAAGCAAGTTAGCTAACTGATCTGGGTCTTGAACGGTAATATTCGTGTGCTCTAAGTATGCAACTGTCATGTGTTTTTCCTTGTGTAGATAATCAACACAAAACAGCTTAATATCTAAAGCTAACTTTAGATCAAGCACTTTTATGCACTATAAAAAATTGTGAGAAGAGAGGCGCTATGGCACCGGAACCCTTGGTAAGTATCGGCTTTATTGCAAAGCGTACAGGTAACGCAGTGTCATTAATTCGCTATTATGCTAACGAAGGGCTTATTCCTTCAGTGCGCACTAGTGGAGGTAATAGAGCTTTTCCTCGCTCTGTTATTCGCAGAGTTTCTTTTATTTTAATCGCGCAAAACATGGGTTATACCCTTGCGCAAATAAAGAATTTGTTGTCTACGCTGCCAGATAACAGAACACCTACCCAAGCCGATTGGGCTAAACTGAGTACAGTATTTAATAAGCATATTGAGGCAAAAATTGCGGCGCTGACCAGTTTAAAAAGCTCGTTGGAAGGCTGTATTGGCTGTGGGTGTTTGTCATTGGAACGCTGTAGGCTTTACAATACTGACGATAAGGTGGCAGCCCAAGGTAGTGGCGCCCAGTTGCTCGATGAAAACGTGCAATCTCAGTTTTTAGTTTCACACAAAAAGTAGCGCTTCATGCATCCTAAAAATCTACATAAGAACGGCTATCCAATGGATGCGCTGTGCCAGTCATACCCTGCGCTTAAGCCTTTTCTCGTTAAAGCTAAAAGTGGCAATATCAGTATAGATTTCACTAATTCACAAGCTGTAAAGGTACTTAATGCAGCTTTGCTTCGTCACTATTATCGGCTTGACTACTGGGATATTCCCGACGGCTACTTATGCCCGCCTGTACCTGGTAGGGCCGATTATATCCACGGTATAGCTGACTTATTAAAATCAGCAAGTTCTAATTTAAAAAACGGACGTGGGCGAGACGTACGTGGTTTAGATATCGGCGTGGGCGCAAATGCTATCTATCCTATTATCGGCGTTACTACCTACGACTGGTCGTTCGTAGGTAGTGACGTTGATGAAGCTGCCGTAAAAAACGCTAGTGTCATTGCTAGGAAAAATAGTGTCTTGGCCGATAAGTTCCAAGTTCGTAAACAAACGAATAGTGCGCACATCTTTAACGGCGTCATTAAAGGAAACGAACGGTTTACCTTTACTATGTGCAACCCTCCGTTTCATAAGTCTGCCCAAGAAGCGCTGTCTGGCACACAAAGAAAAACATCCAATTTAACTCGCAATAAGCAAAAGCGAAGTAGTGGAAAGTTTACCGATAATCAAGTTCAAGGTTTAGGGGGGCGTACAACCAAGCTGTACGGCAAAAATGCCTCTTACCAGAGGCAGGATGCGAACTTAAATTTTGCAGGTCAAGCTAATGAATTGTGGTGTGAAGGCGGCGAACTGGCTTTTATTCAGCGCATGGTGCAAGAAAGCACATCGGTAAAAAACAACGTAGAGTGGTTTACCTGCTTAGTCTCCAAAAGTGCTCACCTAAAACCTATTAAAACCAGTATCAACTATTACGGTGCAACCCAGTGTAAAGTGGTTGATATGGGGCAGGGAAGCAAACTAAGCCGCTTTATTGCATGGACATTTTAATCGCCAAGTAGCTGAACGCGATTAATTAAGAGCATTTGAAACAACGAGCACCGGGAATGTGGTGCTCGCATACATTCAAATTAGTACGAGATTTTCTCGTAAAAACTATGCCAGAGATCGAAATTTAGAAGCTAAAGGTCTTAGATACACCAAACACTATACGTTCGTCGGCGGTATTTATATCAAGGTTTGTGTTTTCAGCAGCAATTTCAAAGTCTAATCCTTTGTAGCTTGTCTGATAGGCCAAACGGTAGTGGTAGAAAGACGTGTTTTCGTCACGCCATACCCAAGTATCGCTGTCTAAAGAGTTAGATACGTCAAAGCTTGCACGAAGGTTGTGGTTAGGTGCAAGTTCAAAGGTGTGAGCAATCATAGCAACTGTGTGTCTTGAGCCTGTGCCAAAGTAGTCCCACGTGTACCACAGGTTAAGCTCAGTATTACCATAGTCGCTCGCATAGCCGAATTTAGTATAAATTTCTGGATAGTTACCGTCGCTTGAATCGTCACCGCCGTGATAGGAGTAGTAGGCAATGCCATAGTCAATACTGACAGTTTCAGTGAGCATTTGGTAACGACCAATGTAGGCGTCCCACTCAAGGTTGGTATCGCCACCAAAATCAACGTTAGATGCCCAAGTACCAACGTAAGTCCCGTTATCAAAAGCTTTATCAACACCTCCTTGAAGAGCCGGGTCGTTTTGTGTTTGGCTTAAACCGTTAAAGGTATAATCTGATACCGCAGAGATATTGGCGCTCCAATCAGCGAATGTGGCTGAAGAATACAATGCTGTAACGAGAGCCGCTGTGAATATGTGAGTTGATGTAAAAAGAGAATTTAATTTTTTCATTGTTAAACACCTGTTTTTTATCTTTGTTTTATTTCGCCCATTTCTTATAAAGCGCGCTCTTACGCGAGCTCCGGGCAATACTTACCCCCATTGGCTCAAAGTGAGCCAATGTTAAGAAGGTAAGAAGTAAATGATTTAGTTAGTTGAGATTTTCTATCTTAGTAAAGTCGATCTTGTTCTCTTTCGGCGAGGTTTTGATAGCCGTCACCGATTTAAACTTCTGACTTAGAATGAAAGCAAAGCAGCTAAAGAAGATAGCGATAACTAACGCACCTACCCACTGAATTTGCAAAAAGTCTAATTTGAACAGCAGTGTAAGTAACGATAGTGCGACTATGTTCAGAGCAATGTAGTTACCTTTACCAATGCGTTCCACGGTCATATTAAGATTGTCGGTATAAAGTCTTATTAGTGAATCAAGTGAATTGATTACAAAAACGATACCCACAAATACCATCGCCATATTGGTTATTCCTTCTGTAGGAATACCGGCACTGTGATAGTGGTACAACACTGAAAACCAGGCAGCAATAGGGATAGATGGGATAACCATCATAGCCAACATAACTTGGTAAGTTTTAAGACCGCCCACGAAACGAGAGGTAAACTGACCTATCATGATACTCCAGCTGAACCACCAAAATAGATAGAACTCGTGATACTCATTAATGGGCAGTACGAAGTTATCAATATTCGCAAAATAGCCGCCAATAAGGCCTAGGTTTTTAAAGTAAGCTGATATCTCACTTTCACCAAACACAAATGCCGCCGCCCACATGCCAATAATAAGCGCTATAAATACCCACGTTGTAGTGAGGCTTAAAATACGCACGTATTTAATACTAGTACTTGAATAGACCGCAAAGGCAATAGCCGCAAACACAATTAGGTAGAACGCAGGTACTACAGATTCACCATCACCTACTGACGGCAGGTACCATGGAAGGTTAGACAGCAATAAGAAAGCCGTGAAAGCACAGGTTCCTATGATTACCACGTTGTTTACGAACTTAACGATAGGAAGCTCGAAGAATTTAACCTTGGGTTCTATTACGCAGAAATAAAAACAAGTAAGAAAGTAGAATCCCCAAATTAAGAAACCCCAAAACCCAAACTCAATGGCGAGCGGATTGGTGAATGCGTATTCAGGACTTGCGCTTATGTCAGCATAACCAGCAAATTCAGTGAGTGGGAACATAATAAGGCCCACATCCAAACCCGAAGTAAAAAGGATGGCAATAAAGGTAAAAGTTCTAACTGGCGTTACGCCGACCACTTTCATATTGCCCCATTTAAATAAAATATAGGCCACCGAAAGTAGAGTGAAAATAATGCCTGCACTAAGCCATACTGTCATTATCACCCTCCCAGTATTGATAAAAATAAAACATGTTTTTTCCTTTTTTTCGTTATTAAACAGACCACCCAGCTACACGCGTCGTCACCTTAATCGGCGGCATATAGGCACTGTGGAAGGTGTGCTTGTTGCAATAACAAGCACACTGGTGCGAAATTGCTTTAATGTTTAATGTTTAATGTTTAATGTTTAATGTTTAACGTTTAGCGTTGCTCGGTTTGCCAATTAGGGTGGATGTCTACCGCCACATTCTGTGGTGGTAAAGCAGGTTTACCCAAAATTTTGTCTGCCGCTTTTTCAGCTACCATTATGGTAGGTGCATTAAGGTTTCCATTTGGAATGGTAGGGAAGATAGATGAATCCACCACACGCAGTCCTTCAATGCCATGTACTTTGGTTTGAGAATCTACTACTGCCATGTCATCCTCGCCCATTTTGCACGAACACGACGGGTGGTAAGCACTCTCAACAGCTTCGCGCACAAAGGCATCGATTTCTTCATCTGTTTGAATATGCTCGCCAGGCTGAATTTCGCCGTCTCTGAAGTCGTCGAATGCTGATTGTGCGATGATTTCTCTTGTTAGTCTTACGCAAGCTCGAAATCCTTCAATATCATCTTGATGCTGTAAGTAGTTAAACAAGATTTTTGGCGGCACTGTTGGGTCAGCCGACTGAATGGTAACGCTACCTCTACTTTTTGGTTTATTGTGACCAACGTGTACTTGAAAACCATCGCCGTCGAATGCTGACTTTCCATCGTAACGGATAGCCGCTGGCAAAAAGTGGTACTGAATATCAGGCCATTCCACATCAGCTTTGGAACGAATAAACGCGCAAGACTCAAAATGATTCGTAGCCCCTAAACCTGAACGGTTTAGTAACCAGCGAGCGCCAATTAGCCCTTTCGAAACTAAGCCGAGCTTGCGGTTTAGCGTAATGGGCTTCTTGCACTTGTACTGGAAATAGAACTCCAAGTGATCTTGCAGGTTTTGGCCCACACCCGGCAGATGGTGTTTGACATCGATACCTGCTTTTTCAAGAACATTTTTATCGCCGATGCCTGAAAGTTGCAGAATATGTGGCGAACCAATAGACCCGGCACTTAAGATAACTTCATTAGACGTATTTGCGGTTTCAGCTTTGCCATTAACCACATACTCAACGCCTTTTGCGACTTTATTATCAAGAACAACTTTAGTCACCAGCGCGCCCGTCACTATGGTTAAATTCTTGCGCGATTTAACTGGGTCAAGATATTCACGGCTTGCTGAGCTACGAACGCCGTCTTTGACGGTCATATGCATAGGCCCGAAGCCTTCTTGTTGCTTACCGTTATAATCGCTCGTGATGTCGTAACCCGCCTGTTCACCGGCTTTGATAAAGGCGGTATAAAGCGGATTCTTCATTTCATTGCCGTTGTTAACGCCAAGCTCACCATTGCCACCACGATAAGCATCGTTACCCTTGTACCAGGTTTCTGCTTTTTGGAAGTAGGGTAGGCAGGCTTGGTAATTCCAGCCCTCTGCGCCGTGTGCTTCCCATTCGTCGAAGTCTTTGGCGTGACCACGTACGTATACCATACCGTTAATAGACGACGAGCCGCCTAACACTTTGCCTCTTGGGCAGTGCATCTCACGGTTGTTTAAATACGGCTCTTTTTCAGTATTAAATTGCCATGCATACTTGTCGGTATTCATTGGAATAGACAGCGCTGTTGGCATCTTTATGAAAATGCTTTTGTCAGAGCCACCGGTTTCCAGTAGCAATACCTTGTGCTTTGGGTTTTCCGACAGGCGGTTCGCTAGCACACAGCCAGCAGAACCTGCTCCAACAATAATGTAATCAAATGTCTGCATATGTACTCCTACTGCGATTTAAAACGGGCTTTCAATTTGGCTCATACCTACATAAACCGACTTGGTTTGCGTGTAGCTATTTAGCGTTTCAACGCCGTTTTCTCGTCCAATACCTGACTGCTTATAGCCGCCTACAGGCATTTCAGCAGGAGAGTTTCCATATGCATTTATCCAGCAAATACCAGCTTGTAGCTGGTGGATAACGCGGTGCGCGCGCTGGATGTCTTTACTAAATACGCCCGCTGCCAAACCTAGCTCAGTGTCGTTTGCTCGTGCGATCACTTCGTTTTCATCATCGAACACCAACACGCTCATTACTGGCCCAAAGATCTCTTCCTTGACGATAGTCATATCGTCGGTGCAATCTGTGAAAATTGTTGGTTCAACAAAATAGCCGTTAGGAGCAGAAGCTGGAGAGGCTGCGTTACCACCGGTTAATAGCGTTGCGCCTTCTTCTTTCCCTTTCGCAATATAGCTAAGCACTAGCTCTTGGTGCTTTTTAGAGATAAGTGCGCCTAGGTTTACATTAGGGTCTAGCGGGTCACCCATAATGATATTGTTTTCGGTACGGGTTTTAAGCTCATCAATAAAGGCTTGATACACCGAGCGCTGAACGTAAACACGAGTACAGTTAGTGCAGATTTCACCTTGAGTATAAAAATTACCTAGCATGGCGGCGCTGATAGCCTGGCTAATGTCCGCATCTTCAAATACTACAAGCGGAGACTTACCGCCAAGCTCCATAGTCACGTCTTTTAAGTTCGATGCAGCGGCGCTTTGCATCACTTTTTTACCCGTTCCAACTTCGCCGGTAAAAGATACTTTTTCAATGTCTGGGCTATTTGTAAGCCATTGACCAACTTGCGCTGCACCTTGTACAACATTGAATACGCCAGCAGGTAGGCCAGCTTCAATAAAAATTTCAGCCAGTTTAAGCGCGCCCATCGGCGTTTCTTCTGATGGTTTAAATATAAATGCATTACCAGCAGCAAGCGCTGGGCCTGACTTCCAGCAAGCGATTTGAATAGGGTAGTTCCACGCGCCAATACCAGCACAGATACCTAGTGCTTCTTTGCGTGTGTAGAAGAAATCGCCGCCAACAGGTTGCTGAGTGCCCAGTTGAGTAGGAGCAAGGCCCGCATAGTACTCAATGACGTCGGCGCCAGTTTCAATATCTACACAATCAGCTTCTTGAATAGGCTTACCGGTATCAAGCACTTCTAATTTGGCGAGTTCATCATTACGTTCGCGAAGCAGTGCAACCGCCTTATTAAGAATGCGAGTTCTTTCGATAGGCATCATTGCTGACCATACCGCAAAGCCTTCTTTAGCACTCTTAATCGCTTCTTGTTGGATAAACTCATCAGCCACTTCTACGTGATAAATTACCTCACCGGTTGCAGGATTGGTTACTGCAAAGCTTTCTTTGCTTTTGTTCGCCATCGGCTTGCCGTGAATGAAATTCTGATAAGTTGGTAATGACATGCATAAACTCCTACTTTTAATAGTGCTGACAACGCTCGCCAATTAGCGCGCTCTTTGCGTGAAAAATAAATACGTACAAGCTAATACACATATTTGGTTTCAATACGATGAATAGTGTTGAAACTATTTTTTTCGCTAAGATTTCGAAACGTTCGAACTGATCGCTCTTCGCTTAATAAACACCACTTTAGCTTTCTTTACCTTCACCTCTATCTGAGCCGCTTTTCTGCAGGCTTTATAGGCGTTAATTTAGATGCGCTTAGGTAGTGTTTTTATTTTAATTGGCTGTTCAATAAAAATAAATTGTATAGTGT
>NZ_JADOEK010000030.1:0-1913 GCF_027563165.1 Alteromonas sp. PRIM-21
GGTTATACATCTTTCTTTTAATTTGGTTATCTGCACTGGTTGGAAAGCAGGCTATAGCTAGTGTGCATGTTAGTGTGAGCTTTAGAAGTTGTTTATAAAACATGTGTTCTTTCCCTAGAAACATAACTTTTCAATAACGGGCGCAGACATGTGGGGCATAATGGCGAAGCCGCCCCGCGTGTATGCGTCCCAGCGAACGCAGTGAGTGCGTTTATTGGCTTGTTATGTTTACCTAATGCGTTTAAAAAAGCTATCTAAATAAAGCAGCCTTTCTGTAGCCTTAAACAAAAAGCCAATACAGCAACAAGAGCAATATAGGAAAGAAAATAATACCTCTTATAATTGCTTTGTTTCTGCGATGCTTCCAAAAACGATTCTGTTCTCCTTTTTCATGTTCCGATAACCAATGCTTGCAATGAGGGCACTGATTACCGAGATACATAATAAGTTTGCAATGAGGGCACTGATTACCGAGATACATAATAAGTTTGCACCGTGGGCATTTAGCAGACGGTACTATCGAACCATTCCCCCAAATTGTTGGCTTTTCAAAGCTCATAACTCACCGAAGAACATAACTTTTAAATAAGGGGCGCAGGCATGTGGGGCATAATGGCGAAGCCGCCCCGCATGTATGCGTCCCAGCGAACGAAGTGAGTGACTTAATTTTTTTTGTTAGAAGCCTGCACGCCGTTGTTCCTTAAGAGGATCGTGTGGATTTACATTACCACCAAATGTTTGTTTATACACCTTGCCCAAGTCTGACGTGATTTCCAACGTTACCAGATAGGGGGAACCCAGAGCCGAACGCCAATAGTGATACTGCTTTTGATATTGTTCATTAAAGCTAAAAGTAACAGTAGCTGACGTAAGCCATGATGAGGGGATTTTATGAGAGTTCAGCATATTAATGAGTGATTTCCGAATGCTTTTAGCAAAAGGTTCGAGGTGGTTTATTACGCTGTTATGCTCTATTTCTAACAGATTGATTGATATAGAAGAGGTGTTCTGTTTCTGTGCGAGCAAGCATAGTTGTCCTGTAGCCCAGTAACCAAGATGATCGTTATTGCGGTTATTTAGCATGTGAGCAAAGTTTCTTACGATTCCTTTGAACTCTGAACGACGAGCCATGATTCTCCTTGGCTTCTAACTTTTAAATAAGGGGCGCAGGCATGTGGGCTAAAATCCGAACGAAGTGAGCAGCCCACATGTTTGCGTCCCAGCCCGCGCAGCGGGCGAACTTAATTTTATTGTTATGTCTCACTTGTAAAAAACTTCCTTGAATATGCTCGGAGCACAATAGTCATTTAAGCTGACCACTACGAAGTGCTTTCTCACAAGCCCCGCATCTATTTCATACCATGCCTTTGTTTTGTTATCTTCTTCATACAAGTCTAGAGGGAAGATGAATGTTGGTTCTTCAAGGCTGTCTGATACCAGCCGTACTGAATAAGAACTTTGACCTTCAATGCTCTCTGGTAATTTAATAGTTACAGAGAATTTTGAATCTCTAAGGGCTGTATCAATAGCAACATCTTCGACATGTTTAGAATTGAACTGTGCGCGCATTTCATCGGTTACTATGCAGGATGAGGCAAGACAGCCAAAATTGACTAATAGAAGTAATAAAAAAATTAACCGCATTTATCAATTCCTTCTGAGACATAACGCTAAGCTTTGGGGCGCTAGCACGTGGGCTAAAATCCGAGCGAAGCGAGCCAGCCCACGTGTTAGCGTCCCAGCGTCCGAAGGGAGTGCCAACAGCGTTTTGTTAGGCGTACAACTGAAAGTACGCAGCTTTGCTGCCACCACTAGCCGATAAGGCCACTTATTTAAATTGTTGAAATTAAGATAAAACAACCCTGTGCGAAATGCCAGATGTTAACGGCAATGCTGGATAAAAGAGCGAGTTT
>NZ_JADOEK010000031.1:0-1623 GCF_027563165.1 Alteromonas sp. PRIM-21
GCGTCTATCGACGTAATGGTAAGGAGGTGATCCAACCCCAGGTTCCCCTAGGGTTACCTTGTTACGACTTCACCCCAGTCATGAAACACAAAGTGGTAATCGTCCTCCCGAAGGTTAGACTAACTACTTCTTTTGCATCCCACTCCCATGGTGTGACGGGCGGTGTGTACAAGGCCCGGGAACGTATTCACCGCAGTATTCTGACCTGCGATTACTAGCGATTCCGACTTCATGGAGTCGAGTTGCAGACTCCAATCCGGACTACGACATTCTTTAAGGGGTCCGCTCCACATCACTGTCTCGCTTCCCTCTGTAAATGCCATTGTAGCACGTGTGTAGCCCTACACGTAAGGGCCATGATGACTTGACGTCGTCCCCACCTTCCTCCGGTTTGTCACCGGCAGTCTCCTTAGAGTGCCCAACTTAATGCTGGCAACTAAGGACAAGGGTTGCGCTCGTTGCGGGACTTAACCCAACATCTCACGACACGAGCTGACGACAGCCATGCAGCACCTGTGTCAGAGTTCCCGAAGGCACCAATCTATCTCTAGAAAGTTCTCTGCATGTCAAGTGTAGGTAAGGTTCTTCGCGTTGCATCGAATTAAACCACATGCTCCACCGCTTGTGCGGGCCCCCGTCAATTCATTTGAGTTTTAACCTTGCGGCCGTACTCCCCAGGCGGTCTACTTAGCGCGTTAGCTTCGCTACTCACGACTTAAAGTCACAAACAGCTAGTAGACAGCGTTTACGGTGTGGACTACCAGGGTATCTAATCCTGTTCGCTACCCACACTTTCGCACATGAGCGTCAGTCTTTGGCCAGGGAGTCGCCTTCGCCACTGATGTTCCTCCAGATATCTACGCATTTCACCGCTACACCTGGAATTCCACTCCCCTCTCCAAGACTCTAGTCTGCCAGTTCTAAATGACCATCCCAGGTTGAGCCCGGGGCTTTCACATCTAGCTTAACAAACCGCCTGCGTGCGCTTTACGCCCAGTAATTCCGATTAACGCTCGCACCCTCCGTATTACCGCGGCTGCTGGCACGGAGTTAGCCGGTGCTTCTTCTGTTGTTAACGTCACGGCTAGCAGGTATTAACTACTAACTTTTCCTCACAACTGAAAGTGCTTTACAACCCGAAGGCCTTCTTCACACACGCGGCATGGCTGCATCAGGGTTTCCCCCATTGTGCAATATTCCCCACTGCTGCCTCCCGTAGGAGTCTGGACCGTGTCTCAGTTCCAGTGTGGCTGATCTTCCTCTCAGAACAGCTAGAGATCGTTGCCTTGGTAAGCCTTTACCTTACCAACTAGCTAATCTCACTTGGGCCTCTCTTTGCGCCGGAGCCTAAGCCCCGTTTGGTCCGTAGACATTATGCGGTATTAGCAGTCGTTTCCAACTGTTATCCCCCTCGCAAAGGCAAGTTCCCAAGCATTACTCACCCGTCCGCCACTCGTCATCGAAGTGCAAGCACTTCCTGTTACCGTTCGACTTGCATGTGTTAGGCCTGCCGCCAGCGTTCAATCTGAGCCATGATCAAACTCTTCAATTAAATATATCGAAATATGAATCGTCGTTGTGACACTCTTAACGAGTGCCCACACAGATTGTCTTGTCTAAATT
>NZ_JADOEK010000032.1:0-1557 GCF_027563165.1 Alteromonas sp. PRIM-21
TGAGTTGCTCGATATTTTCAAGCATCACTTTCAATGCATCAGACATAAAATAACTCCCATTGGGTATGATTTGATATTACCACTAAAAAAGAGAAGTGAAAGGCTGGATTTACAAGTAGCGGCTAACACCCACATAAGGGGCAGTAATACGTGGGCTAAAATAGGAGCGAAGCGACAGAGTCCATGTGTTACTGTCCTAGCGAGCCTGCGAGCGGCTTAATGCGTTTGTTATGCGCTATTGACTTACAGCGCACAAATACCATAATTAGGTATATATTGGTACTTGGAGAAAGCAAATGGCTAAAAATACCAGCATTACCCTTGGTGACCATTTTGATGGCTTTATTGCTAGTCAAATTCAAACTGGTCGATATGGCTCAGCGAGCGAAGTAATTCGTTCAGCTCTTCGCTTGCTAGAAACACAGGAAACCAAATTAAACACTTTGCGTCAATTACTTGTAGCAGGTGAAGAAAGCGGCGAGGCTGAATACGACCTTGAGAACCTGATATCAGAACTAGATGGTGAATTAAAAGAGTGAAACCATTTAAGTTAACTATACTCGCAAAATCCGATTTAAAAGATATCGCGTTATTTACACAGCGGAAATGGGGGCGGGAACAGCGTAATGTATACCTAAAACAGTTCGATGATTCATTTTGGATGTTGTCTGAAAATCCTGATATCGGAAAAAGCTGCGACGAAATAAGAGACGGATACAGAAAGTTTCCGCAAGGTAGTCACGTTATTTTCTACAAGCAAACTGGTAACCAAGAAATTCTGGTTATAAGAATTCTTCATAAAAGTATGGATGTAAATCCTTTACGCTTTGGCGCATAACACCTGCATAACGGGCAAAAATACGTAGGCTATAATACAGAGCGAAGCGAAGGGAGCCTACGTATTTTTGTCCCTGGCGAGCGCAGCGAGTGTTAATGCGATTGTTATGTTTGCTCACTATACTTCAAAAGTACCGCTAAAAATTTAGAAGGAGTGACTATAAAAAGTCCAAATTCGTTAAAAATTGCTGAGGCATGTTTATATATACCTTTGTCAGAAGTGATAAAGCAGCCGCCATACTTTTGTGCTTCAAAAACGTGAAGACAGTCGGCTCTACGCTTTTCAGGCTTGCCGTTTCCAACAATAATCTCGGTAATTCGGTCGAGTTGTTCTTTTTCCGAGTGGGTAAGATTAAGCTTTACAGTCTTGCGGGAAACCTTTCCAAGTTCTTTCAATTTATTGGGCGTACTCTCTTGCTTTAACTCATCGTCAACCGAGTACATGACCATAATTTTTTTCTTGTTCTTTTCGAGAATTTCTTGCGCTTGTAATGATGCTGTTTGCTCTTCAACAGTACCACCATCAAATGCACAAGAGTCAAAAAAGACAAAGTTATCGTATGGGTTAAAATCCATTTCAATTACCAAAGAACATAACACCCGCATAAAGGGCGATAACACATGGGCTAAAATAGGAACGAAGTGACGCAGCCCATGTGTTAGCGTCCCAGCGAGCCTGCGAGCGATTTAATGCGTTTGTTATAAGCCGCCGCGCTCCCA